>DAOMPL010000001.1:0-179546 GCA_035444785.1 Edaphocola sp.
ATCCACTGGCGTTAGCCAGTGGGATAAAGCCTAAAACAGCCTGTCCGTAGGACAGCATGTGATTATCCACTGGCGGCAGCCGGTGGGATAAAACCTACAACTTCTACAACAGCCTGTCCGTAGGACAGTATGTGATTATCCACTGGCGTTTGCCGGTGGGATAAAACCTACAACTTCTAAAACAGCCTGTCCGTAGGACAGTATGTGATTATCCACTGGCGGCAAAAGATGGTATTATGCACGGTCTTTCTTCGATATTGGTATCAAGACAGAAAATATCCTAATATTCCTTTTTAGGAAAATAAGTCCTCCAATTGCTTAAAGTGCAAAGCTGCATTTTTCTGTTCCCAAAGTATTTCATAAATATGTTTTACTATTGGCATCGAAATCGGCACTGGCATTAAGATATGCTTCATACCCAAAGCGGCATAATAGCCCTCAGCTACCATATTCATTTCCAATTTGGCATCACTAATTCTATAACCTTTTCCTAAAAAAGTACCGAAAGTCCTATTACGGCTGTGCATAGAATAGCAGGTCACCAATAAATCTCCTAAGTAGGCAGAGGTATGAAAATCGGGAAGTTTTTCTTCAGGGTTATTTTCTATGAAATGATGATGCAGAAATAGGCTTAACTCCCGATAGCAATTAGTAATATAAACACTCAAAAAATTATCACCATAACCCAAACCATGAGCAATTCCAGCACCTACAGCGTAAATATTTTTCATTACGGCTGCATATTGAGACCCCCAGAGGTCATTATTACAGGTAGTTTTAAGATAATCAGATGCAAAAAATTGTGCTATTTTTTGTGTTTCTGACTGGTTCACTCCAGAAAAAGTCAAATAAGAAAGTCGTTCCTGTGCTACCTCTTCGGCATGGCAAGGACCAGTAATGGAAAAGTATTGGTTAATAGTAATTCCAAAATGTTCTATTAAATAATCTTGTAACAATTGGTAATGCTCCGGCAATATTCCTTTAATCGCAGAGATAATGGTTTTGCCCTTTAATGCATCCTTTGACAAAGGTTTAAGGATATCTAATAAATAAGCAGACGGAGTACAAAACAAAATAATCTCGCTTTCTTTTACAATTTCATTAATGTCAGTAGAAGGATGGATAAGCAGGGTATTGAAATGCACGGAAGGCAAATATTCCAAATTATGATGGCTTTTTAATAAAGCATCAACAGCCTCCTGTTTTCGCATCCACCAATTAATTTGATTGCCATTGCCTGTCAACAATTTTGCTAATGCTGTTGCCCAAGATCCATTACCTATTAATCCTACCATTTTCTATAAGAATGATGATTTAAACTTGCAAATTATCAAAATTTTTTCACTTTTTTGTAATTCAGTATAATTATTCACGGCATTCGCATTTCTCCATAGGCTTAGTGACCTCAAAAACCTAAAAATAGATGTGGTTGGTAGGACACCAACCAAAGAAGAAGCCGTAATTGAGAGCGAAACGAAGTGTATCCAAGAAATCTCCTTATGTTTGTCTTCTCATCAATAGGCTTAATGTCCTCAAAAGACAGAATTCCGATAATAAATTATTGGAAATTCATTCAAACTAAATAAAAACCAAACAGGCTATTTTTGAGAAATAGCCTGTTTGTATTAAAAAATTTCATATTACTTAGCAGCAATAACAGAAATTTCTACATGAACACCTCTTGGTAATGCTGCTACCTGAACAGTTTCACGAGCCGGGGGATTTTCTGCAAAATAACTACCATACACTTCATTAATCTGACCAAACTGCTGCATATCGGTAATAAAAATGGTGGATTTCAACACATCATTAAAACTATAACCGGCAGTATCTAAAATAGCTTTAAGGTTTTCCATACACTGGCGGGTTTCATCTTCGATACCGGACGTTACCAACTCATTGCGTTCCACATTAAACGGGATTTGTCCGGAAACAAAAAGCATATTTCCAAACTTTACAGAATGACTATAAGGACCGATTGGTGCCGGTGCATTAGGGGAATTAATTACTTCTCTTGACATTTTATTTTATGATTTATTTTATGATTAACTGTTTTCACTCCAACTTAAAGCATAACCTTCATTTTCTATTCCTAATGCTTCTTGGGTCAATTGTAAAGGTTGGAAGGTATCTAACATTACCGCCAATTCTGCTGTCTCTTTCTCTCCAACACTCTTCTCTGTCATTCCGGGTTGTGGCCCGTGGACAATGCCGGCAGGATGCAGGGTAATCATACCTTTGGTCACATTCTTACGGCTCATAAACTGACCATCCACATAATATAATAATTCGTCACTATCAATATTGCTATGGTGATAAGGAGCCGGAATAGCCAATGGGTGATAATCATATAATCTAGGGCAGAAAGAGCATATCACAAAATTATGACCTTCAAAATGCTGGTGAGTTGGTGGTGGCAAATGTACACGACCGGTAATAGGTTCAAAATCATGAACACTCATGGCATAAGGATATTCACATCCATCCCAACCCTCAACATCAAAAGGATGATAGCCATACCAAATCGGGTACATCATACCTTTCTTTTTGGTATTGATTAAAAATTCTCCTTTTTCCACTATTGGTTCTACAAATTCTGGCACTCGAATATCTCTTTCAGAAAAAGGGGCATGCTCCAACAATTGTCCATAGCGGCTCATATACCTTTTAGGGAAATTTATAGGACTGAAGGAATCTATTATCAACAATCTGTTTTCTTCCGTCTTAAATTCTATCTGATAAATACAACCTCTTGGAATTACCAAATAATCACCATATCCAAATGGAATATTACCATACATTGTTTTTAAAACGCCCTCTCCCACATGAACAAAAATCACTTCGTCGGCATCTGCATTTTTGAAAAAAGTATTTCCGGTAAGTCCATTTTTAGGTGCGGCCAATGCCATGTGAACATCATTATTAAACATCACCACTTTTCTGGAAGCCATAAAATCTTCTTCAGGTTTAATATTAAAACCCTCAAAGCTCCGTGGTTTCAACAAATTGCCGGTAGCTGCTTTGGGGGCAACATCATAAGGCTCTTCTGTTTTGATAATTACTGTGGGTAAATTGTGATGGTATAACAAAGAAAAATTTGACGAAAACCCTTCTGTGCTAAACAATTGCTCTGCAAACAATTCACCATCATCTTTACGGAATTGGGTATGTCTTTTTTGAGGAATTCTCCCCATTTTTATATAATGTGGCATGATATAAAATGTTTTAAAAAATAATTAGGCTAAGTTACTAATTTTAAATTTGTTTTTTATCTTTTCTTCCAAAGGCCTTGGTTTTCCTTCTTCATCTATCCTTACAAATGTAGTTGAAGTAGTGCAAGCCACTTCTTCCTGAGCATTATAAACACTATATTTTCTAGCTTCAATGGTCATGGTGATAGAAGTATTACCTACATGAGTCACCTCTGCATAAAGGCGGACATGATTCCCGGCTTTTAAAGGTTTTTTAAATAACAATTCCCCTACCCTCAAGGTAACTACATTAGGGGTTTGGCAATATTCAGTAGCAAATGATCCGGCAGCCTCATCTATCCAAGACATCATAATTCCACCAAAAAGGTTTCCGTGAATACCGATGTCTTTTGTCATTACAATTTTCCTGGTAATTAATTCCATTTTCTAAAATTTCAATTTATTTTGAAATGCAAAGTTAATGTTCTTCGTACTTTTTTGAATATATTTATTTTTATTTGACCATTAACTGAAAAGAAACTTTTTCAGGCTTACCTTTGCCCAAAATTTTTAGCTCAAAAAAATGATTGCTGATTATAACGCACAAAAGAGAAAAGATAAAATTGTTGCCATCTGGTTATTAATAGGTGTAGGCATGGTCATCGTTCAAACCCTTATCGGAGGCATCACCCGGCTTTCCGGGTCGGGGCTTTCAATAACAGAATGGAATATTGTTACAGGCACACTACCGCCATTAAACCACGAGCAATGGTTAGAAGAGTTTGCTAAATATCAGCAATCTCCACAGTTCAAATTTTTAAATAACGACTTTACCCTATCCAATTTCAAATTTATTTTCTTTTGGGAATGGTTTCACCGCCTATGGGCAAGACTTCTGGGCTTTGTGTTTGCTATTCCATTTATTTATTTTATTGCAAAAAAATATTTTTCTAAAGAAATGGTTATACCTATTGCCGGCATGTTTCTCTTAGGAGCATTACAAGGAGCCATTGGATGGATAATGGTGGCAAGTGGATTAGAAGGAGATGCCATTTATGTAAGACCTACAAAATTAGCCATGCACTTTGTTCTTGCCATGATTTTGGGAGCTTATGTGTTTTGGTTTGCTTTAAAATTATTAATTCCGGAAACTAAAAAAGTACTTTCTCCTTCTTTAAAAAACATGGTCTTTTTCATTCTTATTTTAGTAGGATTACAATTTGTTTACGGTGCTTTAATGGCAGGACATCGTGCAGCAACAGCCGCTTCTACTTGGCCCACAATTAATGGCATGTGGATACCTAATGGAATGACAGAATCCAGCTCCGGGCATTATATGCTGGAAAACAGAATTACCATACATTTTATACATAGAGGGTTAGCTTATTTATTAACCTTACTTATTCTTTGGTACACCTTAAAAGCCTCTAAAATAAAGGTTTCTAGCACTTTTAACCGTTTTAAATACCTACCGGTTGCATTAGTTTTGATACAGGTAGGTTTAGGTATTTTTGTACTCCTAAACAGTAAAACCATTATTGCCAATCAGTGGAAGGCTTTTGAAACCGTAGCAGAACTGCATCAGCTGGTAGCCATGTTTTTAATGTTGAGTTTGGTTTTACAGGCCTACCTTATCAAGAGCAGAACCAATGTTGCCACTACCTAAAAATTATTGGAGTAAATGAAAGTAGTTATTCAAAGAGTAACAGAAGCCTCTGTGAGTATTGGAGGGCAAGTTCATAATGCCATAGAAAATGGCTTTTTAGTCTTAACCGGGATAGCCCATGATGATACCGATGCAGATATAGAATACATCGCCAAAAAACTGGTACAACTTCGAGTGTTTTCAGATGAATCGGGGCAGATGAATTTATCGATAAAAGACATAGACAATGGTTCATTTCTTATCATTAGTCAGTTTACCTTATTAGCTCAAATCCGCAAGGGCAACAGACCATCGTTTATAGAAGCAGCCCGTCCGGAACATGCTATTCCATTGTATGAAAAATTTTGCAAATTAGTGACAGAACACTCAGGCCGCTCCGTTAAAAAAGGTGTTTTTGGTGCAGATATGCAAATCAGTTTGGTGAATGATGGTCCCGTAACCATAGTTATGGATTCTAAAGAGAAGTAAAAAATAATATTGAAATTTTATTATTAAATCCCTTAATTATTATAAGGTGGATTCATGTTATTATTAAAAGTGGAGCAAATAATAAAATTTTTTTCGTCATGTATTTTAAATATTTTGTGTAAAAGTATTTGGATTTTGTGATATTTCAAAATCTGTTCTAAGATTATCCAAATAATAATTACACATTTCGTTCCCCTTTACAATAGCACTATTTTAATGTATTTTTTATAACTTTACTTCTTAAAACCAAATTCCCATCAACATGAAAAAATTACTCCTCCTTATTCTACTCTTCTTTGGCAGTAAGGGTTTTAGTTATTCACAAGATTTTATTGTCAATAGTTTCTCCGCTGATATTTATGTGCATCAAGAAGGTTATTTTGATGTGGTAGAAAAATATGATATTCACTTTCAGAAACCGAAACACGGGATTCTGAGAGATATTATCACAAAATTTGATTATAAAAACGAGAAGGGAGTTACAGAAAAAAGACGTATTTACATTTCCAATGTTGAGGTTCCTGATAATAAATTTAAGGTGAGTAAAGGTGATGATTTGTTAACAGACCAGGTTCAAATAAAAATTGGAGATGCCAATAAAACCATTATAGGCGACCGCCATTACGAAATAAAATACCGGGTAACCAATGCATTGTTTTTCACCGATAACCAGGTGCAATTGTATTGGAACATTAAACCTCCAGACTGGATTACCGTGTTTAACAGTATCAATTTTAACATTCATGTTCCCGAAGGCATTACACTAAGCACAGCAAATTGCTTTACCTATTCAGGTTTTAGAGGCAACACCAACATCTCCAATAATTTTAATTACAGCTTTAGCAATAATATTTATTCGGCAAAAAGTGTTAGTGGTTTTACTTCAATTATAGGTGAAAGCGTTACTATCTTGGTAAAAATGCCACAAGCCTCTATTCAACAACCTAATTTAACAAGTATTAAAATAAGAAATTATGGCTGGATAGGAATTTTATTCATTTTCTTTTTATGGGTAATGCGGATTAGAATGAAATACAAACCCAAAAAGACTTTGGCTATTACCAGTTATTATCCTCCTAAAGGTATTGATGCCCCTACAGCCGGCTATTTAATTGATGATAGTGGCGACCAAATGGACCTCATCTCTTTATTACCCAAATGGGGAAACGAAGGCTTGATACGCATGGAAGTGCTTCACGAAAAATCATTTTTTTCCAGTCCCAATATCAAAATCATAAAACTAAAGGAGCTCCCTAAAACTGTACCTCTTTATGAGAAGATTTTCTTTACCGGTTTGTTTTCTGATTTTGAAGGGATGGGTAAAACACTAATGAAAGAACTTTCCTTTGATTTTTTTAAAAACAATGAAAGTATCGAACAGCAAATTACCAAAATTTTTCAAAATAATAATTTTGAATCTAAAACTGAAGTAGAAACAAAAGATTTAAAAAACAGTTTTTACAAGGTAATGAATACCGCAAAAAGTGCATTAAGCCAATCAGCCGAAAAGTATTACGATCTGAAAACCAAGAATGCTATTTCGTGGGCAACGCTATGGGTATTTTTCACATGGCTGGCAATGACTATATGTTTTATCTATTTTTTTAATCCAGTAGCAGCAATTGTTAGTGGTATCTTAGGTTTTATATCCTTATTTTTTATTATTTCTATCCGAAAAAAGAACACAGAAGGCAGTGCTATTTTGGAGGAGCTAAAAGGCTTTAAACAATTTATTAAATTAGCAGATATTGAGAGAATCAAAGTATTATTAATAGAAGACCCTCAATATTTTGAAAAAACAATGAGTTATGCCCTAGCCTTTGGGATGTTAGAAAAATGGGCTGCACAATTTGAGGCTTTAAACCATAAAGAACCGAGCTGGTACAGTGGTGGAACAATGAACAGTTTTGGCAGCTCCGGAGGCTTTGCCAAATCTTTTGCCGGAAGTATGTCTGCAGCAAATTCTTCTATGGTGAGTGCTCTGGGAGGCAGCTCTTCTAGTGGAGGTGGTTCTTCCGGTGGCGGTGCCGGCGGCGGCGGTGGCGGCAGTTGGTAATTGAATGAAAGAAGAAGAAAGCATTCTTCTAAAAATAAAAAAAGTGGAGTCGATTAATAAAAATCATGCTCCACTTTTTTATTGATTATTCGTAATTTCTAATGCTTAATGCTATTATTTCAACAATGCTCTGCTGATAACAATTTTTTGAACCTCACTAGTACCTTCATAAATTTGTGTAATCTTAGCATCACGCATTAAACGCTCTACGTGGAATTCTTTCACATAACCGTATCCACCGTGGATTTGCACAGCTTCATTGGTAACGGTCTGAGCAATTTGAGAAGCAAATAATTTTGCTTTTGCCGAGGCTACATCTATATTTTCATGTTGGTCTTTTAGCCAAGCAGCTTTCAAGCATAATAATCGTGCTGCTTCTACGTCAGTAGCCATATCTGCCAATTTGAAAGCGATAGCTTGATGGTGCATAATTTCTTTACCAAATGCCTTACGTTCTTTAGAATATTTGGTAGCTAATTCTAAAGCACCACTTGCGATACCCAAAGCTTGGGAAGCAATACCGATACGACCACCACTCAATACTTTCATTGCAAAACTAAATCCAAAACCATCTTCACCTATTCTGTTTTCTTTAGGCACTCTAACATCTTGAAAAGAGATGGAATGAGTATCAGAACCACGGATACCCATTTTGTTTTCTTTGGCACCTACTGTAATTCCCGGAGAGTTTTTTTCCACGATGAAGGCATTAATACCTTTATGTCCTTTCTCCACATGAGTTTGAGCAATTACAACATAATAATCGGCAGTGCTACCGTTAGTAATCCAGTTTTTAATACCATTCAACACATAATCATCACCATCTTCAAAAGCGGTAGTTCTTTGTGATGTAGCATCAGAACCGGCTTCAGGCTCACTTAACAAGAAAGCACCTACAGCTTGTCCGGAAGCCAAAGGAACTAAATATTTTTGCTTTTGCGCTTCGCTACCAAATGTTTCTATTCCCCAACAAACTAAAGAGTTGTTTACACTCATCACCACAGAGGCAGAAGCATCAACTTTTGAAATCTCTTCCATAGCCAACACGTAGGATACAGTATCCATACCGGCTCCACCATATTTAGGATCCACCATCATACCCATAAATCCAAGCTCCCCTAACTTTTTTATTTGCTCCAAAGGAACGATTTGCTTTTCGTCTCTTTCGATTACTCCTGGTAACAATTCGTTCTGAGCGAAATCACGGGCAGCCTTTTGTATCATCAACTGCTCTTCAGTAAATTGAAAATTCATATATTATTTGTTTTATTAATTTGGGTTTACAAAAAAACACTATCGGCAAAGATAAGTTTTTTTATACTTAAACAAATTAAAACATTATTCTTTCTATCCTTTTTTTCAAAATTTAAATTCAATACTGAACATTTCAAAATAGCAGCTCAAAATATTTTCAACAACGAAATTAAACACCAAAATTAAACACCCAAATTTTCAATAAAAAAACCAAAGAAATCTTAAAACAATTTGTATTTTTGTTTCCCTTTCAAGGGCTTTTCATATATTTTTCAAGATTTATTCTGATTGAATAAATAAAAAATTTATTAGTAAAAAAAAATTACCATTTTTTGTTTGGAAAATTATGAGAAACTATTAAAATTTGCTTTTGAAAATTGAAAGAAAATTTAGAATTTTGTATTTGACAGTAAAATAGTTTGTAATAATGGCTACTAATAATCCTAAATCCAGCAAGAAAGGATCCGAGAAAAAAGAGACTGCTCCTAAAAAGACAGCAACAAAAAAATCAACCTCTAAAGCAAAAAAAGAAGAGGATGATGATGAATTGGATGATGAAGAACTTGAAACATTAGCATTAAAAAAACCAACAAAAAAAGCATCAAAGAAAAAGTCTGATGACGACGATGATGACGACGATTTTGATGACAGTGATGACAGTGATGACGACTTTTACAAAGACGAGTTTGACGACCCGGATTTTGAAGAGTTTGATATGCCTAAATCTAAAAAATCAACAGGTAAAGGAAAATCTAAAAAATCGGATGACGACGAGTTTGATGAGTTTGAAGACCTCGGTTTTTTAAATGACAACTTTGACGATTTCGATGATGACGATGATTATTAAAATGAATTCAAACATAAAATTAAAGGTTAGACATTGGTCTAACCTTTAATTTTATTGAGCAATTTTGCCACTTTGTTTATAGGCAATCCAATAACATTATAAAAATCTCCGCTTATAGATGCAATACCTACCATCCCTATCCACTCCTGAATGGCATAAGCTCCAGCCTTGTCAAAAGGTTTATAGTTTTGAATATAATAATCAATTTGCTGCCTATTGAGTGTATTAAATTGCACTTTAGTCAGACTATGAAATGAAAAATCCTTCTCATATGTTTTTACATAAACTCCGGTAATCACCTCATGGCTTTTCCCGGAAAGATTTAAAAGTATCTGCCTTGCATCTTCTTCATCCTTTGGTTTTCCAATTATTTGACCCTCTAAAACCACAATTGTGTCTGCTGCCAATACCACAACATTTTCAACCCATTCCGTGCTTATCATAAGTTTTGCTACTACAGCTTCAGCCTTCCCCTTAGCTATATATTCCGGCACGGTGTGATAATCCATATCCTTAGGAAAACTTTCATCTGTATCGGCGATGCTTACCTCAAAATCTAAAGCAGCATCTTTCAACAATTGTTTCCTCCTGGGCGACTGTGAAGCCAAAATTAATCTCATAATATTATTTTAATGATATTGGGAAAAATAAAAAATTATCAATGTTATTATTCCTAAAAGCATAATTAGCTTTATAAATTTACTGTATTTAGAAAAACATTCCACTTGATAGGACTCTCCTATTCCTTTAAATACTAACAACAAAGGAATCACAAGCATTAAAACCACTATACAGGTCAATAAATATTCTTTTAAAAAGAATAAACCAATACTTGAAGTAATTAACAATAAAACGGTAACAAGAACAAGACCTTTTACAAAAGAAATAGTTGCCGGAATTCCTATTTTAATAGGCATAGTCTTACACCCCCCTTCAGCGTCTCCTTTTAAATCTTCCATATCTTTAATAATTTCCCTAATCCAGTTGAGCAAGAAAGCAAAAATTGCATATACAGCTAAAATCCACAATGGGTTTATTCTACCAAACCCTTTACTATCCTTAATTTCAGAAGAACTAATCCAAGCCCAAACAGAAGGTTCAAAGGATACTAATATCAATAATGCCAAGGCGGTCAAGCTGGCTACTACAATATTCCCAATTACAAACTGCCTTTTAAATCTATAGGAATAAAGCCATAATAAAAGCACACAGAAGACCGGCACTATCAATAAAATAAGCTTTCCTAAGTAAAACGCAAATACTCCAAAAATCACTAAAGCTATTACATTTAATAGGACATATAAAATGAATGCCAGCTTTTTACTCAGCTGTTTACCAATAAAGGCTTTGCCGGGGCGATTAACAGCATCAATTGCTACATCATAATAATCATTTATTATATAACCTGCAGCTGCAATAAGTGTAGTGCCAATAGCAATAGAAATCGCATTTTTTAAGTTAAGAAACAAGGTGATATTTAATATCGTTTCAAATGGTTTTAGCAAACAAGCCCAAACTATTATTTGACTTAAAAAAATTATTACCAAATTCCCAAGACGAATTAATTTACACCAACTTTTTATTGTTCTCATTCTGTTCTTTTCAATTACTCCGAAAAATAGCTGCAACATCTATCTAAATAAAACCAATTCATTACCTGACCCCATTCTTTTTTTCTTTATCATATTGTTTTATTAGTGCTTTATCTGCAAATTCGGAAATAGAATTTGGCAATATTTCTCCTTTATTAAAAACCTCCAAATAAGCTTTTGTATATTCTGCACCATAATACAAAATAAAAGAAGAATAATAAATCCAAAGCAATAAGATAATAACCGATCCTGCAGCTCCATAAAGAGTTGAAATTGTACTGCTACCAATATACAATCCTATCAAATATTTACCCAACAAAAACAATAAAGTGGTAACTAATGAACCGGGTAAAACCTGCCCCCACTTAATTTTTACATCAGGTAAAAGTTTGAACAATAACATAAACAAAGACACTAAAACAACAAAGACAAAGATACTGTTAAGCATATCAATTAAATCTACAGGGACAAATGGAAATTTACTGATGATAAAATTACTTAGCGTAAGAATAATGGTATTTAATAATAAGGAAACTAATAGCAAAAAACCAATTATCAATATCATGGTAAACGATAAAAGCCTGCTTAAAAGAATCTTAATAAATCCTTTTTTTGCTTTTGCTCTCACTCCCCAAATCATATTTAAAGAATCCTGAATTTCTACAAAAATACTGGTAGCACCAATAACCAAAACAACAGCACTGATAATAGTGGCAATAGTATTGTTCTTATGAAAATTTATTTTGGATATAGCACTCTGAATCTGCAGGGCAGAATCATCGCCTACAAAACCTCTCAACTGCCCAAAAAGTTCGCCGGAAACTGCTTGATCACCCAAAAAAGTGCCCCCGGCAATAATAATTAACAACAACATGGGCGGCAACGAAAAAATAGTGGTAAAAGCCAAGGCTGCACTCATTTTTGTAGCACGATCATCTGCAAAGCCTATGCCCGCACGAACGAATACATCCACATGATTTTTTGCCTTTTCAAACAATGATTTTACTACCATACAACCAAAATTAAGTGATTATTTTGAATTCTATAATTTTGATGTATTAAATTTGTAATTTCATCCTCTTCAGAAGACCGATTTATGTTAGAAAATTTTACCGGTGCCTTTAAAGCTCATTTAAAACTAGAAAGAAATCTTGCTGACAACACTATCAAGGCCTACCTCCAAGATTTGAATCTTTTTGATGAGTATTTAACCAAAACCCAACCTAATTTAAACCTAAACAACATTGAGTTGCAACATTTTCTTTCTTTTCTTGAATATGTTAATATGGAAGAATATGCTGCAGCATCACAAGCCAGGGCCATTTCTTCATTAAAATCTTTCTTCAGTTTTTTAATTCAGGAACAAGAAATATCCATTGACCCAACTTTATTTCTAGAAACACCAAAACTGCAACGAAAGCTCCCGGATGTGCTCTCTTTTGAAGAAATTGAAAATATATTAAATTGCATAGACCTCAGCAAAGCAGATGGACATAGAAACCTCGCCATGCTTGAAACCCTTTACAGTTGTGGATTACGGGTTTCAGAATTAATAAAGCTAAAAATATCAAATTTATTTTTAGATGTTGGTTACATTAGAGTCTTAGGAAAAGGAAATAAGGAAAGGCTTATCCCCATTGGTGATGAAGCCACAAAATACATAAAAATCTATAAAGAAAATGGCAGAGTGCATTTACCCATCATTAAAGGTCAGGAGGATATTTTATTTCTAAACAAATTTGGAAAAGGCATAAGCAGAGTGATGGTTTTTATGATAATAAAAAAGTTGGCTCAGCTAGCCAATATCAAAAAGAATATTTACCCACACACTTTTAGACACAGCTTTGCCACACACTTAGTAGAAAATGGTGCCGACTTGAGAGCCGTTCAAGAAATGTTGGGACATAGCAGTATCACCACTACCGAAATTTACACACATCTAGACCGCAAGTTTTTAAAAGAAACACTAAAGAAATATCATCCAAGGTTTACATAATCAAAACATAAAATTAATCAAAAGCTATAAAAAAGCATTATAAAAAAACAAATAATGCCTTAGTTTTGCAATGCTCAAAATGAGCAATAAATTGAAAAATTCAAGAAATTTAACAGCTGATTAAATCTTTTAAAAACCTTAAAACTGCTAATAAATTTCAAGATTATTTTATCCAAATATTATGCATCCGAAAGATATCCAAATAGAAGACTTTACATATATATTGCCTGAAGAAAAAATTGCAAAATTCCCTACTATTCAGAGAACAGATGCGAAATTATTGGTTTACAAGAATGGCAAAATCCAAGATTTAATTTTTAAGGAAATTCAACAAGCTTTAACCCCCAAAACACTTTTGATAATAAACGAAACAAAAGTAGTATATGCCCGTTTATTGATGCATAAGGAAACCGGTGGAAAAGTGGAAGTATTCTGTTTAGAGCCAGACGAAAGCTATTCCGATATTCCAACAGCTATGGCAAGTAAAGGCGAAGTACTTTGGAAATGCCTTTTGGGGGGCGGCGCCAAATGGAAAGAGCATCAAGAACTACTTATCAAAAATGATAAATTAATATTAAAAGCAGAAAGAGTAAAACAAACCGAAGGTGCTTGGATTTTAAAGTTAGAATGGAATGATAAAACTTTAAGCTTTGCAGAGGTTTTAGAACAACTGGGCAAAGTTCCTCTTCCACCCTATATAAAAAGAGACACAGAAGAAAACGACAAGGCAGACTACCAATCTGTCTTTGCAAAAGAGGAAGGAAGCGTAGCAGCTCCTACCGCATCGCTCCATTTTTCCAAGTCATTAATACAATCATTACAACAAAATAATATCAACTTTAGCCCTGTCATTTTGCATGTAGGAGCCGGAACATTTAAGCCGGTCAATAGTGAAACCATGGAAGACCATTTGATGCATTCGGAATGGATAGAAGTAAGCACTACCCAATTAGAAACTATTAAAGCACAATTACAATCTAATGAAAAAATAGTAGCCGTAGGCACAACAAGTTGCAGAACGCTAGAAAGCCTTTATTGGATAGGTTTACAAATCAAGAATGGAGTAAAAATAGAAAACGGTTCGCAAGCAGTGCCTCAATGGTTACCTTATGAGCATAATTATAAACTAATAACTGCTGAAGAGTCCATCGCTTCAATAATTAATTTTCTAAAACAAAACCAACAAAAGCAATTAATAGTAAAAACCCAAATTATTATTGCTCCTGGCTATAGTTTCAAGATAATAAATGGACTCATTACCAATTTCCATCAACCTCAAAGTACTTTATTGCTTCTAGTGGCAGCATTAATCGGGAAAGATTGGCAAAAAATATATCAACATGCTTTAGATAACCAATACCGATTTCTAAGTTATGGAGACGGTAGTTTATTATGGGAAAATAATCAGTAAGGGCTCAATATTGATGGGTGCTCAATAAAACTAAAGTGCAGGCTTCAACAGGTTCTATACCTTTCAGCAAGGCAAGCCCGGCAAAATCATCATTTTCTGTACCCGGATTAAAAATAATTCTTCTGGGTTTTAAGGAAAGAATATATTGATAATAGTCCACTTGAAGTTTTGGATTGATGTATAAGGTAACAGTATCTATATTTTCAAAAGGCAGATGTTCTTTACCAAATTCAACATCTTCTACTTTCCCATTTTTTACTCCAATTGCTACAACTTCATGCCCAAAATTTTGTAACATTCTTATTGCTTTATTACTATATCTATCCGGATTTTCAGATGCACCTATGACCAAGGTCTTTTTACTTATTTGTTCCATTATTTAAAATAAGATTATAAAGTATGAAGTTAAGAGAATTCATTTGAATTTCAAAATATTCTTAATCCCAAACTAAGAATCTCAATTTATAAATACAGTTGGGAAAAATAAATCCAAATTTAGTACTTGCAGTTGCTTTAACCCCAAACCCTAAAACTATTTCTAAGGGTTGAATTAAAAAAAGTGCCGTTTTAATTATTAAACGACACTTTTTTTTTAAAATTAAGTATTTACCTCATCAAAGTAACATTTCCTTGATACTTTTCAGATTTGCCATTATTGAAAGTAATATCAATTTGGTAAACATAAACACCAGCCGGCTGAGCTTTACCATTTAGGGTACCATCCCATCCTCTACCATCAGTTTTATTGGTTTTAAACACCACTTGTCCCCAACGGTTAAAGACAGTCATTTCAAACTTAGATGCTCCTTGTGATAATAATTGACGTGGGAAGAAATATCCTGTAACATCACCACTTCCTGGAACAAATGCATTAGGGAAATCTACATAACAATCTTTTGCAATATTAACGGTATCAGTAGTTGAACATTCATTTCTTGTTAATGTCAAACTGTATTGACCATCATGCTTAGCCAAGATAGTTGAAGTTTTTTCTCCTGTATTCCATAAGAAACGGTCATTATTTTGATTAGTTTCAAGGTTCTTCAATAATATTGGTTCTCCTTGATAGCATAATTTATCATCATCTCCTAAGTTTACTTTAGGATAATCATTTACCACTACTGTTCTATTGAAAGTAACATCTGGACATTTAATATAGCTTACAGTCATCCCAACAGTATAAGTACCGGCTTTAGGGAAAGCGTAATTCATGTTAGAAACATTACCAGTAGATAAACTTCCACCATCTCCAAAATTCCATTTGATTCCTCTAGGTTGATCTCCTAATGAAGTGGTAATATTAACTCCTTCACCTACACAAATACTATTTTTATCTAATTCAAATTCCGGATGTTGATTATCAAAAACCGTAATATTTCTTGAGAACGTATCTTTACATCCGATAGCGGTTGTACCTACAAAGGTAATTGTATAAATCCCAGGAGTTGTATAAGAAACCGCAGGCACCTGATTAGTTGAGGTAGTGCCATTACCATAGTCCCAATTCCATTCTACAAAATCTGCATTATTAAAATTTGGATTAAAGGCTACCATCGTATTGATACAAGCAAAGCTGTCTGATTCAAAATAAGCTTGGTAGTCAGGAGTATCCACTATTACTGTAAATCTTCTCTTACAGCCTCTATAGTTTTCTGCCTCCACTAAATAGGCTCCTGGTAAAAGACCAGAAAGCGTATCGCCTTGACTTTGCAAACCGGCAGTTTGTTGCAATACATTAAAAGCCGGATCCATCCAGGTATATTTATACAAAGCAGTATCAGCGGTATCTCTATTAATCCAAGCTTTACCATTCATTTCATTTTTACAAGGCGGTTGGGAGTTAGTAAGGAAATTGCCATTGAAGGCTTGTACATATATAGTATAAGTTACCGTTTTTACGCTAGACATTGGACAGCCATCATCTTTATAAGTAATAAAGAACTGGTAAGTACCTGCAGGAACTGTTGCCAAATTCCAATTAAAATTAAGTGATGGGGTTTGTGTACCATTTCCGGTAATATTCAAAGTAGCACCCGTAGGGATATTGACACTTGAAATAGTAATATTATCACCATTGGCATCGACAGGTGATACCGTATATTGGAAGTTTACTTGTTGGGCTTCACAGGCTTTAAATTCATAACTATTGGCAGTTGAACTCAGCATCAATTCCCCATTAGTAACTGTTCCTATAGGTGATGATGGTGGAGTATTTTGACAGTTATTAATATAAACAAACAACATTTCACGAGCAGCCGTACCTACCTCTACACCATTTCTTTTCTCGGTAACTTTATTGACCACTATACCATACCAATAATTACCAGATCCCGGAATAACAGGAGTAAATTCGGTCACACCGGTAGCAGCACCAAAGTTAAAGGTACCTGTTTGGGCATTTAAAGGAGTAGTATATGTATAAGGGTTGATGTAGTTTACAAAAGAAGTACCGGCAGTATTGGTTTCTGCTCTTTCTAGGCTATAAGTCATATTATCACCATCCGGTTCTACAGCACCTAAGCTAAAAGAAGAAGGCTGATTATTACAGAAAAATGGAGTTGGATCAGAGGTAAAAGTAGGAGAAGTATTTTGTCCATTAGTATTATTTAATGTTGCAGCCACCATCATGGTACCTAAGCTATTGGCATTATTTGCCAAGCCACTACGCCCTGCAGAACCAGAACCATGATTACCATTAAAGGCAAAACGCCAGTTTCCATTACCATTCAAGGTAATATTGCCTCGATAAGTAAATTTTTTTATTCCTGGCAAAGTCCCTCCGGAGGTGCAAGTGGTGGAGTTTACAGAGGTAGCACATACGGGTGAAATCAAAATATCACTCTCCGGATAAATTCTAGGTATTTGTTGGGTAGATTGCAGTCCACTATTAAAAAAAACATCTAATCCGGCATATGTGGAAGTTGCCAATGAGCTAAAAGCAGCACCGCTACAATCCGCAAATAAAATAATTTGAACCTCATAAGTATGCGAGGTAGTACTTGCAGAAGAAATAAACTTATAGGTAACTTGGCCCCCTGCCACGTGGGTAGCAAATAATTTATTACTAAAGAATAATAATAAACTACTTACAATTAATAGTGAAAAAAACTTTTTCATGTGATTAAAATTTATATGGTTTATATTTTTTATTTATTTAATTTCTACTCGTTGATGGCATTATCACTTGTTCTAAGTCATCATATATAGGTGAAGAAGTTAGATATCCCCCTGTATTAACCACCCATTTTTGGGCACCTGTTTTAGTATCTAAAGCATACAAATTATTGTCATGACTACTAAAATAGACTACATCTTTATACGCCATTGGAGAACCTACTACAGTTCCAAAGGTTAATTTTTTCCATTTTAAAGTTCCATCAATAATATTGACACTATACATATTTTTATCATTAGAGCCGAAGAAAACATCTTGGTCATAAACGAAAGGGGAAGACAGCACTCTATCTCCTGTAGCTGCTTTCCAGCGTAGGTTGCCGGTAGCAGAATCCACAGAATAAAGATTTCTATCATTACTACCTACTAAGATATTACCGCCAATACTAATAGGAGCACTGTTTATTTCTGCTCCAGTTGGATAAAACCAATTTACATTACCATTTTTAATATCAAAAGAGTATAATGCTCCATTATCATTTCCGGCATAAATAAATTTTTTATCAATCACCAAAGCTGATGAATTAAAGGTGCTGGCACCGGATATTTCTTTCTTCCAAGTAACTAAACCTGTCTCAGCATTTAAAGCATATACACTCTGACCAGAAACAAAAAATATTTGAGTAGTATCATTATTAGGAATATTTCCTTTAGATAGTGCAGTATTAATAGGTGCTGTAGCACTATATTGCCATTTAAAAGAAAAATTATTCACGGCATCTACCAAACGGACATCATTACCAATTGGTACAGCAATATTATCATTTAATATAACCGGAGTTCCAACAACTGCACTTCCTAAAGGAGCTTCTTGTTCAATTTTTCCGGTTATTCGGTCTATTTTATAAATATAGCCCCCTAAATCAGCAACTATTAATTTATCTTTAAAAATTAAAGGAGTGGATGTAGCCCCGTTTCTTATTTTTGTTTCCCATTTCTTAGCTCCGTTCTCCGGATTAATAGCCATAACGGTATTATTATTATTTACAATGAATATAGAAGGGCTCAGTTGTTTTTCTAATGGTTCATCAATATCATAAGGTTTCTCACAAGAAGCCAGAAGTCCCAACCCTAATAATCCTATTACTATTTTTTGAAATGAGTACATAATCCTATTTAACAAAATTTTATTAAGCTTCAAAAATAATCATTTTTATTTAAGATTCAAATGAAATAACAAAAAAGTATCAAACTTTTTATTTACTATTTCTGTCTATTTTATTAAAGACGGCAGAAAATAAAATATGGTTGGTTAAATAAATAATTATGAAGTGGTTTAATAATACCCTTTCAAATTTCAATCTTTAAAAATAGTTTTTTTTATTGATACACTTTAATCTTTTTAATAGATAAATACGATGATTCCATATTTTTATAATACCTAACTTTGTACAGTTTACAAAAAATAAAGCACAATTAAATAACATGAAATATTTCTTTTTTATTCTCTTTTTCTCTTCCCTTACTTTGCATGCTCATGCTCAAGATTATGAGCAAAAAGAAGAAGACCATACCCACAATTTTGCATTACCGGAATCGCCAATATTCAACACACAAAACTGGGAAAACAAAAACCTGCTTACTGGTAAGCATATAAAACTTTGGAACTTACTGGACAGTGGCTATGTCATTATTCATGAATATTTCATGGTAGATTGTCGGCCTTGCATTACAGCCGGTAAAGGTCTAGAGAAAATTGTCACTTCTTTAAAAGAAAAATATCCGGGAAAGGTTTATTATTTCCAAACAGCCTATGACAATAAAACTACTGCAAAACAAGCCTTAAAATGGGTAAAAGAAAACAATTTTAATCCGGATGCGGTCTTTGTAAAAGGTGCCAATGAAGTAGCATTTTATGGTGGCATGGGTATGCCGACAATAGTAGTTTTGGGTGATGGAAAAAGACATAAAGGTTTCTATAAAAAACAAGGCTATACCCCATTAGAAAATGGCAGAATAATAAGTGCCGTAAGATGGGCAGTAAGTGTAACCAAAAGCAAACACGAAGAATAATGACCAATAAAAAACTAGTAATATTTAGTGCAGCCATAATAAGTGTGATTGCAACACTAAGTGCATTTACAGGAAAAAAAGATAAGTCTTTTGACCCAAAACCATATTCTTTAGAATTACCGGAATTTGTCTCAGATTATTTTGAGCCCATGCCTATTCCAAAAGACAATATTTTAACCGAAGAAGGTGTGGAATTGGGTAAATACTTATATTATGATGGCATATTAAGCTTAGACCGCTCCATGAGCTGTGCAGCCTGCCATAGACAAGAATACGCCTTCTCTGACCCTAGGCAATTTAGTATAGGTGTAAGAGGAGATTTAGGTCAAAAACAATCTATGTCCACCGTAAATTTAGGTTGGAATAAACACTTCTTTTGGGATGGCAGAGCCAACTCTTTAGAACAACAAGCAAATGACCCTATTACAAATCCTATTGAAATGGCAAGTAGTTGGGAAATTGTTTTACCTCGATTGCAAAACCACCCGGAATATCCGAAAAAATTCCTACAAGCTTTTGGAACATCCACTATTACAAAAGACCTCGTCTTAAAAGCTATTGCACAATTTGAAAGAACCATAGTATCTTTCGACTCTAAATTTGATAAATACTTTTTTCAGGGAGATGCCAATGCCCTTACACCTCAAGAAGAAAGAGGACTAGAACTATTTTTTGGTGGCGGAACCTGTAACCATTGCCATAGTGATGTCCTATTAACCGACAATTTTTTTAGAAATAACGGTCTTGATTTACAACCCGATTCCGGACTGGCAAAAGTAACTAAGTTAGCAAAAGATATTGGAAAAATGAAAGTTCCTACGCTAAGAAATATTGCAATGACTGCTCCATATATGCATGACGGACGCTTTAAAACATTGGAAGAAGTGGTTGATTTTTATTTAGATTCTGTAAAAATCAAGTCTCCAAACATTGATGAACACATGGATTTACTGACCAACAGACCCTATTTTAATCAGGATGACCGAAAAGCATTAGTTGCCTTCTTGAAGACCTTTACAGATTCAAGCTTGTTGACGAATCCCAAATACAAAGATCCATTCGCTTTTTGATAAAACAAGTGGAGTAAAAATTTAGGGGCTGACCAAAAGTCAGCCCCTAAATTTAAGTGGGATATTCCTTATACTCCAACTTTAAATGTAAACAATATTCCATCAAAACATTAAAATTTATGTTCATTTACAACTGATGACATAAAGAAATTGTCAATAAATATCAATCCTGCAAATATCTCCAATAATAAAAATTTTTTCAAATAGTGTACAAAAAAAGTGCAATGAATTCAATCATTGCACTTTTAAAAAATGTGGGGACTAAAAAAATTATTCTACTTCTTTACCACCTTTTAACTCATCTTGTAATTTAGATAACTCATCCCAGTTGCCATCAGCAGCTAATTGAGCTTGTTGACCCCAAGTAGTAGGATCAGCCATATTAAAGTGACCACCTTCAACAGCATCTAAGATAGCTTTAACTTCTTCAGCAGTTTTACCGGCTAAATCAGCAAAAGTAACCACACCTGCATTTACCAATGCTTCAGCGATCTTAGGACCGATGCCTTCGATTTTAGCCAAATCATCTGTAGCTACTACAGGAGCAGCAGTTTCAACGGCTTTAGCTACAGTTGTAGAAGCAGCTGTTGCAGTTTTTGCACCACCACGGCTACGACGTGTTTTCTTAGCAGCAGCTTTCTCACCGGCTTTGTATAGGGTATTGAAGTCCACCAATTCGATCATTGCCATTTCGGCAGCATCACCCATACGGGGAGCCAATTTAATGATTCTGGTATATCCACCTGGACGGTCAGCAACTTTATTGGAAACTACGCCAAAAAGTTCTTTAATGGATTCTTTGTTTTGCAAATAAGCAAAAACAGTACGACGGTTGTGGGTATTGTCGTTTTTAGATTTTGTAATCAAAGGCTCAACATATACACGTAAAGCTTTAGCTTTTGCCAATGTGGTAACGATTCTTTTATGCTCAATCAATTGACTGGCTAAGTTACTCATTAACGCTTTTCTGTGGGCACTTGTACGGCCTAAATTGTTTACTTTGTCTCCGTGACGCATAATAAAAATGACTGGTTAAGATAAATACGATACCGTGTCAAGGAATACCGTATTGTTTTACCGCCCTAAAAGATAAAATCTTTCGATAAAACTATTGTTATTAAATTTGAAATATAAATTTTGATTTAGGGACCATCAAAATCATCAATTAAAAATTGTTTTGTTCACTTAACTTTACTCTGGTAACATCCATTCCGAAGTGTAAGCCTCTTTCATTCAACATTTGGTCGATTTCTGTTAAAGATTTTTGACCAAAGTTTCTGAACTTCATCAATTCGTCAGGAGTATATTGAACCAATTCGATTAAAGAACCAATTTTAGCTGCTTTCAAGCAATTAAATGCACGTACAGAAAGTTCTAAGTCTTCCAATGGTGTATTTAACACTTTACGCAATTGTAACAATTCCTCGTCAACGGTTTCTTCTTTTTCTTCCGGTCTGGCATCTAATGAGATATTTTCATCTGTAATAATCATTAAATGTTGGATAAGAATACGAGAAGCCTCTTTTACCGCTTCTTCAGGATGGATAGTACCATCAGTAATCACATCCATGATTAATTTTTCGAAGTCGGTACGTTGTTCTACACGCGTATTTTCGATAGTATATTTTACATTTTTAATTGGTGTAAAAATAGAATCGATTGCGATATAGTTCAAAGAATTATCTTTAGTTTTTTGCTCTTCTGCAGGCACATATCCTCTTCCTTTTCCGATGTAAAGGTCTATCTCAATAGTAGCAGATGTGTCCAAGTGGCAAATAGCCAACTCCGGATTCATTACTTCAAAATGAGGAGTTGCCTCTCCAATCATTTCAGCGGTAAAGACTTCTTTATTTTTGATAACCAAAGAAATCTTTTCAGAGTTTACCCCTTCAGTAGTGGCTTTAAATCTAACTTGCTTTAAGTTTAAGATAATTTCTGTTACATCTTCAATAACACCTTTAATGGTATCGAATTCATGAGAAACAGAGGCCATCTTAATACCGGTTATAGCATATCCTTCTAAAGAGCCTAATAGGACTCTGCGTAAAGCATTTCCTATGGTAACACCATAACCCGGTTCTAATGGGCGAAATTCAAATTGTGCCTCAAAATCGGTTGCTTTTTGTAAAACAATTTTATCGGGTTTTTGGAAACTCAATATAGCCATATTGGATTTGTTTTTAAATGTTATGCCTTTTTGGGGCTTAAAAAATAAATATTAAATTGAAAATATTGCTTATTAATCCTATTAATAATAAGCAATATTACATTATTATTTAGAATACAACTCAACGATCAATTGCTCCTTAATATTTTCTGGAACAAATTCTCTTTCAGGAGCAGCCAAGAATGTACCTTTGAACTCTTTTTCGTTAGCATCCAACCAGTTAATGTTAGGATTCTTAGGACGACAAAGGCTCACCACAGCAGAGTTTACTTTAGATTTTGGTTTCAATTCTACTACATCTCCAGCTTTCAATATATAAGATGGGATATTAACTGATTCTCCATTAATTAAGATGTGCTTATGAGAAACTAATTGGCGTGCAGCCGGACGAGTAGGAGCTAATCCTAAACGATAAACGGTGTTATCCAAACGAGATTCTAAAAGTTTAATTAAGTTTTCACCAGTAGCACCTTTTAAACGAGCTGCTTCTGCATAAGTATTTCTGAATTGTTTTTCAAGAACTAAATATGTGTATTTAGCTTTTTGTTTTTCTTTCAACTGGATAGCGTATTCAGATTGAGATTTTCTTCTTTTGTTGCCACCATGCATTCCCGGAGGATTGCTGTTTTTTGAAAGGTTTTTACCTGAACCCAAGATAGGTTCTCCGAAAGTACGGTTAATTTTGTTTTTTGGTCCTGTATAACGAGCCATTTTCTATGATTTTATTATCGATTTTTAATTAACATTATTCTTTTCGTCTCATCTAAAAATCGAAAAGCGGATACGAAAAGCTTTTTTATATTTATTGATATTATTGCTCTAAATATTAGTTTTAATAGACAGAGCAATAATAATATACAATCTGTAGATTATACACGACGTTTTTTAGGAGGACGACAACCATTGTGTGGAATTGGAGTAATATCCTTGATAGTAACCACTTCAATACCGCTGTTGGCTACAGAACGAATAGCTCCTTCACGACCGGCACCAGGTCCTTTAACGATAACGTCAACTTTTTTAACACCTGCGTCCATTGCTACTTTTGCAGCATCGGCAGCAGCCTGTTGTGCAGCATACGGGGTGTTCTTTTTAGAACCACGGAAACCCATTTTACCTGCTGAAGACCAAGAAATTACTTGACCTGCTTTATTTGTAAAACTAATAATAATATTGTTAAAAGTAGAAGTAACGTGAACATCTCCATGAGCATCAACTTTTACTACTCTTTTTCTTGCTGCAGCTTTTGCACTGCTAACTTTTCCTTTTGCCATTTTATTTAAGGTAATCTTTTAAATGTTTATTAAAGCTAAGCTATTTGCTTAGTCGTTGTAATCCTCCCTTTAGAAATAGTAAGAAACAAAGATCTAGTATTACAACAATGAATTATTAAATTACTATTTCGTAACTTTTTTCTTACCTGCAACTGTTTTACGCTTACCTTTACGGGTACGGCTATTAGTTTTGGTACGTTGTCCGCGTAATGGTAAACCTTTACGGTGACGGATTCCACGATAACAAGCAATATCCATTAAACGTTTGATGTTCATTTGAACCTCTGAACGTAATTGACCTTCAACTTTAAATTCTTCGCCAATGATATTACGGATTGCTGCTTGATCGTCATCATTCCAATCATTAACTTTTTTGTTTAAGTCAATATTTGCTTTTGTAAGAATGTAACGAGCATTACTACGACCTATACCGTAGATATAAGTTAAGCCTATCTCGCCACGTTTGTTTTTTGGTAAATCTACCCCTGCTATACGAGCCATTTAGTAAAAATTGTTATTTTTAAGTTTAGTAAATAAAATTATCCTTGACGTTGTTTGAATCTAGGATTTTTTTTGTTGATAACATACAATTTGCCTTTGCGACGTACAATTTTACAATCGTCGCTGCGCTTTTTGATGGATGCACGAACCTTCATTACTTTTAAGTTTATTATTATGGTTTACAAATAAATTTTTTTGCCTTTTTACTTATATCTATAGATAATTCTGCCTCTAGTCAAATCATAAGGACTCATTTCTACACCTACTTTATCTCCAGGTAGGATTCTAATATAGTGCATACGCATTTTTCCGGAGATAGTGGCCAGGATTTCATGACCGTTTTCCAATCTAACTCTAAACATCGCATTAGATAAGGATTCAACGATACTTCCGTCTTGTTTGATAAGGGCTTGTTTCGACATAATTTAAAAAAAGGAATGCAAAAGTACAAAACTTTTTTAAATTATTATATTTTTTATTTTCAAATTTTATTTTTCAACCCTTATTTATTGTTAAAATTTTGATAAAATTTATAAATTTGACACCTAAAACCTGTAACCCTATTCATTAAGTATATTAAAATCGAAATGAAATTGTAAAAACAATATCTAAAACTTATTTCATAATAAGGTCATCGTCACTAACAATTCCATCCATTTCCATCTCTTTTAACTTTATAATAAATTGCACCAAATGATCGATGTCTTCTTTAACGGTTGCCAATCCAAAAGAAACCCGAACAGCACCCCTCATTTTACCCAAAAATGTTATCATGTCATAATACTCATAATTCCCTTTACTGGTAAAATAATGAACCAAATCGGAATTGGTAATACAATTATTAATCTCATCCAATCCCGGATTGCAAAAACATCCTGTTCTTAACGAAATATTTTCAATATTTGCCAAATGTTCAATTTTATCTGTCGGTATTATATTACCACTACTATCATGAATATTAAATATTATGGTACCCCCTTTGTGTTCTAAATCTTTACAGGCATACAACTTCACAATATTGATTCCATTATCATACTCTAAGGGTTCTAATTGTTCAATAGCATATTGGGTGAGGTGCTTAACCCTTTGATTTATTCGGTCTATTCCAATAGTCTCAATAAAATCTAAACCTAATGAGAGTGCAGGAATATCCAAATAATTCAATGTTCCATTTTCAAATTTCTCATGATTATTGGCAAGTGTAAAACTATCATTCAATATAGAAACCCAAGTAACCGTACCACCAGCAAACCAAGATTTTTCTAATTTCTCAAATTTCTCTTTTTTTATTAATAAACAACCCAATCCGGTGGGATATCCAAATATTTTATAAAAAGAAATAGAAACAAAATCCGGCTGAATTTCCTTTAAATCTAATTTTGAACTTGGTACAAAGGCGGCAGCATCCAAAAGAACATCCCAACCTCTATTATGTGCATATTGTATCCAGCCCAAATCATGCTTCACCCCCGAAACATTACTTTGTGCAGGATATGCAAATAATTTATTGGTAAAGCCTTCAGTAGCATTTAACTCTGTTTCAAGGCTTTCTTTATTAAAGCTTAAATCTTCTACATTTAATAAAGAATACCGAACAGTTCCTTTTTTCGCTTTACAAAATTCCCGTATCCCGTTTACAGAATTATGATTGTCCACAGTGTAAAGAAACTTACTGTCTGCATTAAAAGGATAACACTCGCCCACAATCTTTAAAGCTGCAGAGGCATTAGCGGTGAATACACAAACATAATCTTCACCATTAAAGAAATCTAGAACTCGCTTTCTGGTTGCTTCTATATTTACGGTAGAACGCAAAGAAGTGGGATTGCCGGAATGAGGATTTCCATAAACATTCGACTTTAAATAGTCAAAATGCTTAACTAAAAGACTTTCAGGATAAAGATTTCCACCGGTAAAATCTAAATAACATTGCTTTTGTTCATCCAATCTTTTGTATTCTTTATTACGTAAAAGTTGAAAGAAACTATCTTCTGTTTGCATTTCAGGTGACAAAGGGGGTTGAGACATATCTATACAAGAAATTAAAATACAAAGTTCAGAAAAAATATTGAACTTATTAATAATTTATTAAGAAATCGATTTTCAGAATATTTTATTGATGGTTTAATTTGTTCTCCTCATAAACTTTTCTTGAATTGAACCAATATATCCACAAACCCAAAAAAGCCAAACAGGAAGTAATAATATACATATTGTCATAACCAAATTTTTCTGCTAACAAAGAGCCTACAAACATTCCGATGCCTATCCCCAAATCAAAACCGGTAAGGTAAGTTGAATTGGCAGTACCCCTTTTAGATGCCGGTGCCATGTTATTATAAATAGTTTGAAGAGCAGGAAATAAAGTTCCATACCCCAATCCCATAATAAATGCTGCACCACAATAATAATAAACTTTGTGCAGTAAGGCAAAGCCTAAAAAGCCAATGGCTATTAATAAAATAGCTACCATCATAATGACATGTAAATGGCCATGATCGACCAATTTACCAGACCGTACCCTTGACAAAACAATGCCCATAGCCATAAACACAAAAAAGATTCCGGCATTGGTAATACCTATCTCTTTACCATAAAGCACGGCATAGGCAGCAAGTGTCCCCCATCCAAAAGAAAGAAATAATTGATTCCAAAAGATGGGCAGCGCCTTCACCAAAATAAAACGGTCAAATGAAATAGGTCCATTTTTAATTGGAATTTCTTTTTGGGTCACTTTGATAAAGCTCCCCATAACTACAGACAAAACAGCCAAGGCTAAAGCGACGGATACCAAAATATTAAATCCATAATTATCATATACAAACACTCCTAAATAGGGTGCAATTGCCATTGCAATATTACTAGTAACTCCAAAATAGCCCACACCCTCTGCCCTTCGAGTAGCCGGAATAATATCGATAGCCACCGTGTTATTGGCAACTGATGCCAGACCCCAAGAGATACCATGAATAAAGCGGACTAGAATAAAAAACATTATGGTCAATGCAAAATAATAACCAATAAAAGATGTCGCAAAAAACACCAAACCTATTATCAATAAATGTTTCCGATTATAGATGTCCACCAAAAAACCACTGAACGGACGGAAGAACAATAATGCAATCACGTAAGAAGACAATACAATCCCAATCTTACTCTGCGGCACCTTCATCACTTGAGAGAGGTATATAGGAATAGTAGGCATTAACACATTGAAAGAAGCGGCAACCAAAAAATAGGTAATACAAGCGGTAATAAATTTTTTAGTCCATAATTTTTCCTTAACTTCCATGATTAAATCTTTTCAAAAAGCAAAGGTAACCTCTATTTGACAATGCAAATTCGAAAATAAAAAAATAAAAAAACATTAATAAATATTTAATTTTTTCATCTTAAAATATTATCATTGCAATAATGAAAGTAATTGCTTTAATACCGGCAAGGTTGGACTCCACTCGTCTTGCCCAAAAATTATTAATTGACCTAGAAGGGAAATCCGTTATTCAAAGAACTTTTGAAGCCACAATAGCCACAAATTTATTTCATCAAGTAATAGTGGTAACAGATGCTGAGGCAATAGCTGAAATTATTCAAAAAAGTGGAGGCACTGCCATAATGAGTAACGGAAACTTTGAAAGTGGCACCGACCGAATAGCCTCTATAGCTAAGGATTTGGAAGCAGATGTATTTGTAAATGTACAGGGTGACGAGCCTTTTGTACAAAAAAATGTATTGGAACAACTCATTCAATTATTCAATGATCAAACAGTACGTATTGCCAGCTTAAAAAAACCTTTATTTGAAAAAACTTTATCAGACAGTCCAAATACCGTAAAAGTAGTTTGCGATAAGAATGACAATGCCTTATACTTTTCAAGAAGTGTCATTCCTTTTGTGCGGGATACAGAAACCAATATCACCCACTACCAACACATAGGTGTTTATGCCTTTAGGAAAGAAGCCTTAACACTATTCCCTACCCTACCCAAAAGCGAGTTAGAACAAGTAGAAAAACTGGAGCAATTACGTTTTTTAGAAAATGGAATTGGTATCAAAATGACTACAGTTGAAGAAATGGGTATCGGAATAGATGTAGCAGAAGATGTGGAACGAGCCAGAGCCTATTTAAGAAATTATTTATGATATTTTTCGTAACTTGCAAATCGTTTTAAATTAAACAAACATCATGTCTTTGACAAAATTAGAAAACTATGCTGCCGGAAAATGGATTCCGGCTACCGATAATGGTGCCTTATTGCACAATGCTATTACAGGAGAGGCTATTTATACTGCGGACAGTAAAAATGTAGATTTTGAGGCCATGCTGGATTATGGTCGTAAAGTAGGCAGCACAGCATTGCGTAAGATGACCTTTCATGAAAGAGGTAGGATGCTAAAAGCTTTAGCATTATACCTTTTAGAAAGAAAGGAAAATTATTACAAAATTTCAACCTTCACAGGTGCCACCAGGGCAGACAGCTGGGTGGACATTGAAGGAGGTATAGGCAACCTATTTGCCAACGCTTCTTTACGTCGTCAGTTTCCGGACGAGACCTATTATGTAGATGGTGATGTAGCTCCATTATCCAAACATGGTACCTTTATTGGACACCACATTATGGTACCTAAAAGAGGAGTTGCCATACATATTAATGCTTTCAACTTTCCGGTATGGGGAATGCTAGAAAAGATTGCAGTAAATCTGTTAGCAGGAGTTGCCGCAGTGGTAAAACCTGCCACCTTAACCTCGTTCTTGACAGAAGCAGTGGTAAAAGATATTATTGCATCTAAAATTTTACCGGAAGGAGCATTGCAATTGATTTGTGGATCGGCCAACGGTATTTTAGATTTTGTACAAAATGGAGATACCGTAACCTTTACCGGTTCTGCTTCTACGGGTAGAATGCTGAAAGCTCATCCTAAATTGATAGAGGAAGCAGTACCCTTTAACTTAGAAGCCGATTCTTTGAACGCCGCTGTATTGGGCTTAGATGTAACTCCGGACCAACCTGAATTTGACATTTTCATTAAAGAAGTGGCTCGTGAAATCACTACAAAAGCAGGTCAAAAATGTACCGCTGTCAGAAGAATCATAGTACCTGAAGACCGAGCAGAAGACGTACAAATAGCATTAGGTAAACGCTTGGCAAGTTCTATAATAGGCAACCCTACCACAGAAGGTGTCCGTATGGGTTCCTTAGCAGCAATTTCTCAAAGAGAAGAAGTTTTAGGAAAAATAAAAGAACTACAAAAGTCACAAGACATCGTCATCGGAGACTTGAACCACTTTGAGGTCTTAGGTGCCGATAAAGAAAAAGGGGCTTTCCTACCTCCTATCGTATTTTACAATGATGACCCATTCAACAAAACAGATGTTCACAATATTGAGGCTTTTGGTCCGGTGAGCACCATTATCCCATATAACACTACGGAAGAAGCAGCACAATTAGCCGCTTTGGGCAAAGGTTCTTTAGTCAGTTCTATCATAACTTACGACAATAAGATTGCAAGAGATTACACTTTGGAGGCTGCCGCATCTCATGGACGAATATTGATATTGAACCGAGACAGTGCCAAAGAAAGTACCGGACATGGCTCTCCAATGCCATTACTAGTGCATGGAGGTCCGGGAAGAGCGGGTGGCGGTGAAGAGATGGGTGGAGTACGTGGTGTAAAACATTATATGCAACGTACTGCTATTCAAGGCTCACCTACTGTAATTACAGCAATTACCAATGTTTATCAACAAGGAGCAAAAGGAAATATTGAAGCTATACATCCTTTCAAAAAATATTATGAAGAATTAAATGTAGGCGACCAACTTATTACAGCAACACGTGAAATTACTTCCGAAGATATTGACCGTTTTGCAGCTTTAAGTGGCGATAATTTTTATGCTCATAAAAGAGAAACTGATTTTAAAGGCACCATGTTTGAAGAGCAGGTAGCACATGGATATTTTATTATGAGTGTAGCTGCAGGTTTGTTTGTAGATAGTTATGACATGAATCCTGTCTTATTAAATTATGGAATAGATGAATTGAGATTCACTAAACCGGTATATGCCGGAGCTAAAATTCATATCCGCTTTACCTGCAAACAAAAATTGCCCAACGATACTACTCCAAACGAAGAAGACCCAAAATCAAAAATCAAGAGAGGTGTAGTGAAGTGGCTAGTAGAAATGCTAGATGATACTGAAGAACCATTAGTAGGTGTTGCCACAATTCTGACCATGGTAAAATTGAAAAATCAAGAATAGAGCAATTTCAAGCAATATTAAAATTCATTATCAATAAGGAGGGAAAATAGAAATTTTACCTCCTTATTGATAAAAAACCCTTCATTATTTTATTAGTAATACTTACGTTTGGCTTGTACCTAACATAACAGCATTAATTCAGTAGAGCAAGTACTTAAAATAGCTATTCAGCAAACCTCAATATCAAACACTCAGCTTTTGTCCTTTTAAGGCATATTGCAAGGCTACTGACAAATGCAATAAGACCACCTTTACATTGGCATTCCTTCCAATATTATAGATAGCATCATTTATTAATCCATCCATTTCTTGTAAGGCTTGAATACTAAATTTTTGCTTTGCTAATTTTTGTACAAATTGCAAATCCTCATTAGCCAACAATGGTTGATAACTAGGTATCATTGCCACTTTTACAGAGTAGGTTAACAATTTTTGAGTATAAGCCAAAAATTCTCTTAACTGTTTGGTAGGAAGTTTTGCTGCCTGCTCAATCCACTTACCAATAATATTACCATTAAAAGTAAAAACCCCATTGAACCATTCCTTTAAAAACTCTAAATAATCCAAATCAGTATCTGCTGTTACGGCTAAAGCATTTGTCATGCTACCTTCACTTAGCAATACAGCCTGGCGCGTGTTTTCAGGATTAATCTTATAAACATCCATTAATATTTGACTCATTTCGTCAGGAGATATCGGAGGAATATTGACCAACTGCGTTCTGGACAAGATAGTTTCCAAAATAGTGTCTAATTCTTCTGCTACCAAAATAAAAATAGTATTGGGAGGTGGCTCTTCCAAGGATTTCAATAGTATATTTCCTTCACGTCCTAAAAATTCGGGACGCCAAATAATTTGAATTTTATACAAACCTTCGGCTGCTTTTAAACTCAACCTATCCACCATTTCACGGGTTTCTTCGGCAGAAATATTCCCGGCTTGTTTATCAGCAGCTCCTATTTTCTGCAACCAATCGCTCAGATTTCCAAAAGGATTTTCTTGCAAAAACTCCCTAAATTCTTTGATAAAATATTTACTGTTGGCCTTTAATGGAGACTTAGGAGGAAAGGAAGGAAAGTTAAAGTATAAATCCGGATGTACAAATTTCTTGGTCTTAATACAAGCATTACAGACACCGCAGGGCAATGTATCCCCTATTTTATTTTCACATAATAAAAATTGTGCAAAACCTACAGCCAAGGGCAAACCCCCAAAACCTTCCTTACCCAAAACCAATATGGCATGAGGCATTCTTGCAGAACGATAAAATTTTATTAAATCGCTTTTGGATTTTTCCAGTCCTTTAATCTCAGTCCACAACATATTGCAAATATAACCGCAATTATTAGTTTGAATAAAGGAAATTCAAAAAAAATATTTTAAAGTTTAGTTTTCAATTTTAAACCAATCCTTTCAAAAATTGTTGTCTAAGTGGTTCTTCCAATTTTTCAATGGCATATCTCAAACTGGTTCTGGGCATTACTTTATAATGCTCTTTTAAAAATTCCAACATCCTTTCTTCGTCTTTTTTTCCCACTTCTCTTAATAGCCAGCCATTTGCCTTGTGCATCAAATTATGAGGATGTTTTAAATTATTCAATATCAAATCCAAGCAAAGATCAAAAGCATTCTTTTTGACATAATACATGGTGCCTACTATGGCAATACGTTTTTCCCACATATTTTCAGAATGGGATAGCGACCATAAAATTGCATCTTCTTGATGATGATAACAGTAATGCCCTAAAATTTTGTAGCAAGACAAATCCACCAAATCCCAATTATTGATATATTGAGTATGTTTTAAATAGAATTGTATAAGTTCTAGTTGGGCTTCTTGAGTTTTGGATTTGGCATATTTTTTCACTAAAATCAGCAGCGCCACAAAACGCATTTCATGAAATTCGGAACTTAATATTTGTTCTACATTTTTCAAATCAACTTTATTCCAAAACTCGGCTGCTACCTTATGGGCATCCGGATTGATCACCCCTAAAAATTTATCGCCTTCTCCATATTCTCCTTTTCCGGTTTTAAAGAATCGGGGCAAGAATGCGGCCTTTTCCGGCTTAGCCAAAACCCGCAATGCTTCCAATATCTCTGCGACTATCATGTTCGATTATTTCAATTTTAATATAAAAAAGAATGGTGGTTTACCATTCTTTCCTTTTCATATCCCGATCTAAATCCCGATTTTTAATACTTTCTCTTTTATCGTACAATTTCTTTCCCCTACCCAATCCTACTTCCAATTTGGCATAGCCACTTTCATTGATAAAGATTGCCATAGGTACAATGGTATAGCCTTTTTCTTTAATCTTCTGTTCCCATTTTTTCAATTCTTTACGGGTCAATAGCAGTTTTCGTTCTCTTGTGGGTTCGTGCCCCACATAACCGGCATTTACATACTGGGCGATATGCAAACTTCTAATCCACAATTCCCCTTTATGAAAAAAACAATAACTATCATTAAAGCTCACTTTATTAGCACGGATGGACTTAATCTCGGATCCGGTGAGTACCATCCCGGCATTCAAACGGTCTTCGATAGCAAATTCAAAAGTTGCTGATTTATTTTTAATAAAAACTTTATTGTTTTGTCTGCTGTGTTTGCTCATTTTCTATAAAAAATAACCGTCATTTTAATCTCCACGAAAGTAACAAAGCTTATTCAATTTTACTAAAAAAATTTCCTTATTACCAACGCCTAATTAAAAAGACGGTTTTTAATTTTTTTGATAGTATTTACTATCTTTGCTGAGGTACCAAGCAGATTCGAACTGCTGTAAACGGTTTTGCAGACCGGTGCCTAACCGCTCGGCCATGGTACCTTTTTGATTCCTATTCAGCGGAAAGGATTGCAAAGATAAAAAATAAATTGAACTTTCAAAAAAATAAAAAATAAAAATAATGAAAAATGGAAATTTGCCTATAAATTCCTCGGAACTCATTATCACACCTCGAGGCTGCATCTACCACCTGGACGTTCATCCGGACGAAATAGCACATACAATAATTACCGTTGGCGATCCCGGAAGAGTAGCTGAAGTTTCAAAATATTTTGACCAAATAGAGGCAAAAAAATCGCATCGGGAGTTTATCACCCATACCGGATACATTGGTAAAGAAAGAATCTCTGTGGTCTCAACCGGCATCGGTCCGGATAATATAGACATCGTGCTCAATGAACTGGATGCTTTGGTTAATATCGACTTTGAAAGACGGACACCAAAAGAAGAACTTACCAGCTTAAACATTATCAGAATGGGCACTACCGGTTCTTTACAAGCAGAAATTGATGTAGATAGCCTGGTAGCCGGCACTTATGGTTTAGGCTTAGACAACCTTTTGCACTATTATAATTTTGAAGAAAATGCAGCAGAAAGTTATATCAAAAGCACTTTTATCCAACATGTAGGACTAAGCAATTCCGTCATTCAACCTTATATAGCGGAGGCTTCTATTCATTTGTTAAATAAATTTCCAAAAAATGCAGGATTTCATCATGGTATTACGGTTACTTGCCCCGGATTTTATGGCCCACAAGGCAGGCAGCTTCGACTAGCTCCCGCCTTTCCAAATTTAATCAACCGGCTATCCACCTTTAGAAATGGTGAACATTTTATTTCAAATTTCGAAATGGAAACTTCTGCCATTTATGGATTAGGAAAGCTTTTAGGGCATCATTGCCTTTCCATAAACACAGTGATAGCCAACAGACCCAATGGCACTTTTTCAAAAGACACTCAAGCTTCTGTAGAAAATATGATAAAGAAATCATTAGAGTACCTTATATCAGGATAATTAGGGTCTGCTAATAATATAATAGCAATCAATGTATGCTTTATTATACATTACCTAAATTTCATGATCAATTCTATATTATTTTTTCTTTTCTTTTTTGCTTCGCCAAAAAAGAAACAAAAAAGGCGACCCAAAGCCAAATGCACCGCGTGGCTTTGGGATAGCTCACGCACACCAACAATAAAACAGGAATCAACATCATTTCAGGTTTCATCGACAATAAAAAAAAATTGGACAAATTCCAAGATGTATCCTATATTAAAGAGGATTTAATATTTTTGAGGCAAGCCTTCTTGACAGTTTTATGCATTTGGGCAGTTTTTGCCTTGTATAAAAATCTATTTTTTTCGTTATAAAGATAAGGAAATCAATTAAATATTTTTATTCAGCAAATCCTAATTATTCTTACATAAAATATCCTTGTTGTCTCGATATAACAAGGATATTTTATTCAAAAACACCAAGAATTACCCTATCAAATAAGCTAAGCCATGAGTAACAGGATCTAAGAGGTCTTTTATTCTTTTTTCTTTAAAAGTCTTCACCATAAGGTCTTTCACCACTTTATAATCATTATGGATAGGGCAAGGATGCTCCGAGGAGCATTTTTTCAATCCTAAGCCACACTCGGTAAAGATGCCATCACCTTCTATCGCCACAACAATATCATAAATAGCCTGTTGCTGCTGCTGTTCATCCATAAAGAAGCCTCCATTGGGTCCTTTGGTGCTATTCAAATAACCATGCCTTGCAAGGTTTTGTAAGATTTTGCCTACGGTATGCTCACTGGCATTTATTTTTTCAGACACTTCTTTAATACCTGCTTTTTCTTTCAGTTTACTTTTCCCTGAAAGATAAATAACGGCTTTGATAGCGGTTTTGCTAGTTTGGCTCAACATAATTTTAATGTCCTAAATATTCTTGACCTTCCGGAGAAATCATTGAAAAATCCCAGGCAGGTTCAAAAGTTAAATCTACTTTTACTTCCCAATTTGGAAAAGAATTAGAAACAGACTGGTTCACATTGCTGGTGATGCTTTCCCCCATTGGACAAAACTGTGTGGTCAAGGTCATTTCTAAATCAATTTTTTTATTGGGTTCATCGAAATCGATTTTATAAATCAGACCCAAATCTACAACATTTAATCCAATTTCCGGATCCATTACATTATAAAGGTCTGAAAGTGCAATACTGCATTTGATATTATCATTAGAAGCTACGTTCATTGTATTTTTGCTTTATGAAATAAAATAATAGTTGTGTTAATTACATACAGTACCGCTGCTAATAAAAGCAGGAAAGTACCGATTTTCAAAGTTAAATCATTTTGTATCACTATACCCAAAATTGTAATCAAAAATCCGGCTATATAAGCGACACTCATTTGGTTAAAAATATTTTCTTTAAATAATTCTTTAGGCACAGGGGTTTTACCTCCATGTGCTTTTTTATGATACACTTTATTCCACACAATAAAAGGCATGGTCTTAAAAGTCATTCCTAAAATAATGGCTGTAAGCCATCCGAAGAAGATAGTGAATCCGTACAACAAACTAATATTTTCACTATTTTGCTGAGGCAATAATAACAAAACCACTACAAGAACAATAATAGGCAATAACATTTGCACTACCGACAATAAAGATATTTTCATTTGCTCGTCCACCGCCTTACGCAATCTCACTTTATGAGCCATCTTGCAATATTGTACAAACATTGCAATAGGAACCAAAACCAATGCCAAAGAGATATAATAGGTAAACTGAGGTAAGCCCATTGCCCAAAAAACAATAAAACTAATCAGTCCGGCATTAATTAAAATTAATATCTGCCACAGCTTCTTATTATTGGTATATTTTGAAATCAAAAACATAGGAATCAATCTGGAGCCTACCCCTAAAACAAGGAGCAGGAACCAGCCTACGATACCCATGTGGGCATGAATGGTCAAATAACTTACCGAATCTGATGGTAATAAATGCAAGGTAAAATTAAATGCTAAAAGCAAGCCAAAGAAAGTAGTGCTAAACAGCCAAAAAGCAGCTGCACCTACAAACATCGCATGCACATTGACTTTTTTACTCTCGAAAATTCCGGTAAAAACATTAACCAAATAACAAATAACGCCAAGGTTTACAAGGACGGCACCCGCTTGTAATATCCAACCCAGATTAAAAGTATAGAAGCCATAAATCACCATTGGGATACCTATACCGGTAAAGATAAAGGTCAGATAAGCTAAGAGATTACTCTCCAATTCCCCCTCAATAATCACCGGGAGCAATTGGTGAGAAGCGCCAAAAATTATCATGGTACCCCAACCTAATGCCATGATATGCGTTACCGCCAGAGTATGAGGCGAAAAATGATGCTGGGCAAAGATATCCGTATTCAAGAAAAGCATAACAGCCGCCACCACTAAGGAGACAGAAGCATAAACATAGAAGGGCAAAACCACTTTGTAAGAAGTAGTCTTTTGAAGACCTCCTACCGCCATTGGTCCAAACATAAGGCTTAATTATTTTTAAAAATCAATAAATACACTTCACCTTCTTGAACCTCTTTAATTCGGTATTCAAAATTGCGGTCTTTTAATTCTGTCAAGAGGAAAACCGGTATTCGTTTATGGTTTACAAATAAAGCTTTTCCGTCTGGCAAAGTTTCAAGATTTTCAAGAATGGTCATCATAGGCATAGGCATTTCTAGATGGCGTACATCTATCTCAACCCTATTTCCCTGATACTTTTGAAGCATCGCTTCCCAGTCGCCATCGGCAGATGCCGTTTCATTTGCCAATGTAGCTCCTCCTGAATTGTCGGTCTTGTAAAAATAAGTTTCAATTAACTGCGGTTCTATTATATCCACATGCGTTTGAAAGCCTTGTTTTTCCAATAGTTTTATTAAAGGAGTTGGTTCAAACGTATTGACAATTTTCAATACTTCTCCCGGATTCAAGTCCTTAACTTTTTCTTGTATAGCCCTTAATGGATCTTCGCCTCCTGCAAGCAGTGCACGCACATCGAATGGAATAATTTTTTCGGAATCGATATGTTTTAAATAATCGGGTAAGGGCTTTTTGGTTTCAGACTCCTCCACCGGAGCCTTTGAAGTTTGTGCGGCATCAGTTTCAAAGCCTAATGGAGCTAAGACATTAAAAAAATCTTCGGAAGAACATCCCCCAATAACTGCAGCCATACCGATACTGGTACGACCCGCCATTAGTTTTCTCAAAAGCGGATTTCTTAACTTATTAAAATCTTTACTTAGGCTAATAATAGCTTCTAAGGATTCAGGGTTATGTTTTAATAAAGCGGCTATTTTGGTATCTTTGTTGATAAGCATGGTATGATCTATTGCTGTGTAATATTATATTTCTACTAAACAAACAAAATTAAGGAGTATCAGGCAAGATAAAAAAGAACTATAACAATCTTTTAATAAAGGTTGCAAATCTATGACATACCATTAATATCAGTGAAGGAAAACCTAAGAAAATGAACTTGTCTTACAGAATGCCCACATTAGATTAAATAAGGTCTATCTATCAAATATTACTGAATAGCAATTGTCTCTTCATCTAAACTGCTACCGTAAAAGGTTGAGGTAGGAGATATTGCCTCACAATCACCTTTTCTTTTTAAGTTAATGAATTTACTTATTAATAACGTTTCAAATATTAGTGTTAAAAATGCATAATATTACCTATTCTCCTTTTGTATTTTACCGTGGTATTGTAAACTTTTATTAATTGTTTTTTAGGCTATCGTACAATAGAAATTGGTATGATTTATTAAAATTCATAAAATTTTTCAATTATATAGTTAAGATGAATATTTTTTAAAACACTATTAAATTCTAATATTTTATTATATGCAGTTAATACATTATTGTCTAAAGTAGTAAACATCAATCCTTCACCATTTTAACAGAATATACTGCTCCTTCTTGTGCTACCCTTAACAGATAAATGCCTGTAGAAAGACCGATTCCCGGAATGGTGATGAAACGACCTTTTAAAGGTGCACTCCATACCAAAGTGCCCATAGCATTATACATACTGAGGTAGGAATCCATTGCCTCTGGTAATTCCAGCATCCAATTGTCGGTGGTGGGGTTGGGATAAACGTTAAGACCATCAGAGCTTAATTTCATACTCATTGTATTAGGCCCAGGAGTGAGGTAAACATTTTTGCAAGACGAATCGCTACCACAATTATTTGCCACTTTAAGGCATATTTCCTTATTTGAACCTCCAATAGGTGCATATAATAGAGTAGGATAATATTCTTCATTGATATTATTCCAACCCGAGCCTTCCCAGTTCCAATAATAAGTATTAATTCCGGGCTTGAAATTTGTATTCTTGGCTTCATATTTTTCCGGTTCTACATAATTTACCTTTAAACTCACATTAGGTGTACCCACTGGCAAGTAAAAAGAATCTCTTATATTGGCACCACAGGGGTTTTGGATGGTAAATTTAATATAAGATTTATCCGATTTTGTAAGCCCTTTTACTGTGATACTGTTATTAGTTTCTGATAATTTTTGAAATTGGGAGTCCCATTCCCATATTACAGAAGCACCCAGAGGTAGGTCGTAATTATGATATAAAGTCCGGGTACTGTTGACACATAAAGCACTGTTTAAGTTATTGGATACCGGATTAGCAGACTTGCAGATAGGCGGACAGTTGGGCTGCCCTTTTTCAATCTCTTGGAGGATTCCAAGCTGCAGCTTCATTACTGATATGCACATGCTCCTCATTGGTTTTGGCAGTAAAATAGTTGTCAAAAGGAATTTCTTGCGAACATACAAGATTGCGGTTTCCGATGTTATCTGCCCAATTAAAATTGGAATTTTTAAAACCTAAAGCACTCACAGAAGGGATAAAGGTATGATTTATTAAAGTATCTTTCCATTCAATAGATTTTTTTGTTATATACCATTTATCAAGTTGTTTTATAATTTGTTCTTTAAATATTTTTATGGTACTATAAGTTCCTCCCGGAACAATATCCATTACCCCATTTAGATTGGTATTAATTGTATAGATTCTGCCTCTAAAAGTTGAAATTCCACCAATTGTGACAACTGGGAAAATTAAAATATTTGTATATTCTTTTGAATAATATCCAAAAATATTATTATTTACAAAGTTAAATGGGACAGGACCAAAGGTATTAAATGCATTCCAACTCCATTGTGCCTTTCTTACCATTCCATCATAAGTCATTAATTGATTTCCATAATTGGGCATATTGTATAAATCTAATTCAATTCCTCTCATAAGTCCAGCCACTACATTTGCTTTGACGTGTAGAATTCTTTGACCTGCTGTGTTAGTATTATATCCATTTGCATTACCATTGATTAAGGATACTTTTCTTATATTCTGAGGCCAACCGTTACTTCCATTGGGACCATTAGTGTTTAAATTACTATAATAAGATTGATAAAATATAGCCGTTTTATTTAATCCATCCATTTGTTCTATTAACATTTGTCGGGCAGCCTTTGATCGCAGTTGAGATTCATAGCTTTCTTTTGCTTCTACTTGATTAGCATAATATCCTAAATGATACATAGCTTGTTGGGCAGCTATTGGAATATTAGCCCCCAAATGCGGACTATCGAAGCTGACAAATAACCGGGTATTATGATTCATGTTTGGTACACCAATATTTTGTTGTTTTTCCATATATGCCAAGGCATACCGAGCAATCTGACCACCCATACTGGGACCTATGACTACTATTTTCTCAGAACTGCCCGAGGAGGCTAACCAAGAATTTACTTCCTGAATCATTTTTACTAAAACCATGGCATTTCGTTCTATATAATCGGCACCTCCATCGCGATTGATAGTAGAATTGCTTACGGTAATTGGATAATTTGGAAAGTTAAGCAAGATGACATCAAAACCTTTTTTGCGCAATTCGTCTCCTAAATGTTGGGTTTCATTATTGTATTTTAATAAATCCCAAATACCGAGGATTTCTTTTCCATTATTAAAACTCTTTGTTATTTTTCTTTCATCTCCCGGGTCAAAACCGTCAATAAAGATAATAGGTTTTTTGATATCAGAGGCACAATTGTTCCAAGAACCATTGATTTGCCGGTAGAAAATGCGATATTCTCCTTTACCTTGAGATGCTATTGTTTCATCGTAACCCTTAAAAACTAGATTATTGCCATTTGAAAACAAAATAGGATTTCCAGATGAACACTTATCTTCATTAAAACTCATAGCTATAGGAATCAAATTGCCATTCGTCCATTCTACCATAAATATTTCGGCTTGGCCTTGGTGAATAAAATATAGCTTTACGGTGGCAGTAATGATGCTGTCGTCAATGCCACTAATATCCAAAGTGCCACTCTCGCTGGGATACAGGGTAAGGGAGTTGCCATTATCCAAACCTATTTCAATCTTATCAATAGCTCTTCCTGTATTGGACAGATAAATATCGGGGTCAAAATAAAACGAAGCCACCTCGCCCACCAAACCCATGCTGCTGATAAAAGGCATAGTAGCTCTATGGTTTCTATAAGCATTACCCTCTCCATCATATAATATGCTATCTTCCATCACTAAAGCACCTCTGTCTAATGCCGTAGAATCTATGCTGTTGAAATCATAATCGATAAACCCAATGCTGATGCCTTTATGGTTCAGCTTATTGGACAAAACCTTATTTTGGGCAGCCTCCAAGGTTAAGATTCCCGGTTTCAACTGATAGCTTGCCAGTTCCAGTTCTAACCAAGCTTGGCGGGCAAAGTTATAATCAATAGGATGATTTCTATCAGCAGTATCAGACAACCCTGCCCAAGGATATACCCTGTCATACAACACACCAGTACTTATCCTGCTTTTATCTAAATTTTTAAAAATACTATCTTGAGTGTTGGTATAGCTTTGTGCAAAAAGCATTTGCATCTTTTAAATGCAAATAGTAATAAAAGTAAATATTTTTTCATAATTTAAAATTTTTATTGATTTGCTGGTATTATAGAGAATTTGCCATTGGTTATATGAAGAATAGTATCTGTTGCTTCCCAATGCCAATCTACTACTTTCATTTTATAAACATCAAATTCAAATATCCCTGAAAGTAAATTATTAGACCTTTCTGTAAAGATAATTCTCCCTTGAAGAGGAAGTTTTAATTCATAATTATTATCAATATTTAAAAATTTTTCTATCAAAATTTTATTATTGATCCCATTAAAAATAATAGTATCCCTATCGGGGATATGGTCTTCGGCAAAGTTGAACGTGATTCTACCAGGAGCTGTTGAATTTTTTAAGCTAAATCCATATATTTGATATCCTAATCCAAAACCCATAGACCCTGCACCTAATGAACTAGAAGGCCCTCCAAATAATCCTCCAGGTGTTTCTCCTTGTGGGTAATCATAATGCACACCATTAGCATCAAAAGAAAAGTATTTTTTTGGGCTTTTGTTTTTCTTTTTGCAGGCTGCCATCATTGGCAGCAATAATGCAATCAAAATGAAATTTTTCATAAAATATTTTTTTAAATGAGTAATGAATTATTACTTCTCACTGTAAAAATAAGGATAAATTAAAATATTAAAAAACATTTACTAATTTATTCGCACCATGCCTGTTGGGCAAATGCAAAAGTATAAGACCTTTCGGGGGTTATATCTCTCAACTTTGCCCAAGGATATACTCTATCATGTAATTCTTCGGTGTGTGTCTGACTTTGTGCCGAAGCAGTTAAAAAAGAAGCGGATAAAAAGAAGGAAATAGGTAAAATTTTACGCATAAGGTTATAAATTTTTATTTATTGAGATAGAAATAGCCGTCAGAAATGTAAACAGAGTTTGTTTTATTGTATGTGTAAAGCATTCCCGAAAAAGTTCCAGAAACTATATCTGTATTATTCTTTGACAATGTCAATCCACCGGACTCACGTTCAAGTGACCCAAATTCACGTGAACTACCCGTCTGCAAATGCTGCACCAAAAACATTTTATTAGTTGTAGTGTTAAACATTGCACTATCAAACTCAAGATATTGCCCTGTAGAAAGGCCAAGGTCAAACCCTCCCACAGAAATATAATCTCCAGCAGAAGTATATGCTGAAAAACCTAACTTCCCATCTCGAACTCCATATTCGATTCCCTTAAAATTAATCTGGGAATAGCTCCCTTTTACAGTTCGTTCCATGCCGTCAACTTTATAGCGAACAACATTTTCCTTCATCTTCTTTTTGCAGGCTGCCATCAAGGGCAGCAATAGTGTTAATAATAATAGTTTTTTCATAATCGATTAATATATTGGCGTTATTGTAAAGATACCCCCTTTAGCTATATCAAATAGATGACTTTTGTCATGCTTTTCAGAAGCAGTAAAGAAGTATAATAGAGATTTGGATATACCCCCCCGGTCATAGAGATTGTAAAAGGGTAATGTTTCTTTATCTACAGCCTGATAGAGGCTGTCAAATTCTTCGGTGTGTGTCTGACTTTGTGCCGAAGCAGTAAAAAAAGATGTGCACAAAAAGAAGTAAATAGGTAAAATTTTACGCATAAGGTTATAAATTTTTATTGATTTGCTGGTATTATAGAGAATTTGCCATTGGTTATATGAAGAATAGTATCTGTTGCTTCCCAATGCCAATCTACTACTTTCATTTTATAAACATCAAATTCAAATATCCCTGAAAGTAAATTATTAGACCTTTCTGTAAAGATAATTCTCCCTTGAAGAGGAAGTTTTAATTCATAATTATTATCAATATTTAAAAATTTTTCTATCAAAATTTTATTATTGATCCCATTAAAAATAATAGTATCCTTATCGGGGATATGGTCTTCGGCAAAGTTAAAAATTATAGCACCTTCAGCTGTAGGATTTTTGAAATTGCTACCTACAATAACATATCCTAAATTACTTCCACCTACAGCATAAATGGCTCTTCTACTTGTTCCAAAACCATATTTTATATCTTGTAGGTAATCATAATGCACACCATTAGCATCAAAAGAAAAGTATTCTTTTGTGCTTTTGTTTTTCTTTTTGCAGGTTGCCATCAAGGGCAGCAATAATGCAATCAAAATGAAATTTCTCATAAAATATTTTTTTAAATGAGCAATGAATTATTATTTCTCACCGTAAATATAAGGATAAATTAAAACATTAAAAACCATTTACTAATTTATTCGAACCATGCCTGTCGGACAAATGCAAAAGTATAAGGCATTTCGTGAGCTATTTCACTGAGCTGTGCCCATTGATATACTCTGTCATATAATGTACCATTGCTTATCCTGCTATTGTCTAAATGTTGCAAAAACCCCTGCACTCCCAATTCTTCCTAAGCAGACTTGCAAGTATTATTTTCCGAATCGCTGACTTTTTATGTTTGATTTAAACCCAACCAGCACATTAAACACTTAAAAGATATTCAAATGTGCAAGTCTTTTTAATAACAAAAATTGTTTCTATTATTCTTATTAGAAATTCAAGATTTAGACTTATTAAATTCAGCTTACAAGCTTACTATCTAAAACTTGCTGTAAAGGAAAGGAGAATCAGGAAAGGTATAATGTAATATTATCCTTGGATATTCATAAAAAAACTTAATCCGGTTTCAAAGAAATCCGGATTAAGTTGTAGAGAAATTTATTGAACGAAGTCTATTTTAGCTTCCGGGAACATAACAATTGAAGCTCTAAAATCTTCTAAGATGTCTAAAGTATGCTCCTGATTGGCAGGAATCAAGAAAGTCTCTCCTTGGTTTAAGATGACTTCTCTACCTGCAATTGTAATTTTACCTTTCCCTTGGCGGTTAATCACATAAGCATCAGAACTTGCTTTGTGAAGAGGCATTGCTTCTCCTTTGTTTAAACTGACTTCTAAAACTTTAAAACTACTGTTTTGAAGTGCTTCTTTCATTTCCATAAAATACTCCTTTTTATTTTTAATTATGGTCTCAAAATGATTGATGAGACCATAATATTGGGTTAGAAAAATCTAATTATAGCGTTGCTTCAATCTCGGCAGCTTTAGGGAACATGATATTGTTTTCTAAATGAATATGGGTGAATAAATCACTTTCAAACTCCCCTAACATTTTAAACAATAATGTATAGCTGGCACATGCATCTTCAGGTAAAGCATAGTCTTGGCTCAACTCACGGATTTTTTCCATTGCTCTACCTACGGTATCGTGCTCTTCTTCCATCTTATCCACTATTTGGGCAAAAGTCCTGTCCCCTTCTCTGGTATAGGGTGTATTATTTTGTTTGGCACTATAAATTTTCTTCACCATAGGGAAAAGAATTTTTTCTTCTTCTACCATGTGTTCCATTAATTCATTAGCCACTAACTCTGTCAATTCTCTGATAGGTTCCAATTCAGGATGCTTGCTGCCATGCACTTTTGCTACTTTATCGGCATACATTCTGATTTCAGGAATATATTTACGCACATAGTTATGGTGGGTATTGATAACATAATCTACCAAGAAGTCTAAACTCCAATCGTCATAATTAGTATAGCCACCTTTTGCAGTATCTTTAGCAGCTTGTTGCAATTCGTGCTCAATTTTAGTAGCGTCAATACCTTTCTCGGCACAAACTTCTCTTACGGTTTTCTTTCCACCACAGCAGAAGTCGATACCATATTTTTTAAATATTTCAGCCTTACGCCAGTCTTTAGCGGTAATCTCACCTATGGTTTCGGTATCATCCATTCCTTTTCTGGTAACACGGATATCCCACCATTGAGGCCCTTGCTCCAAATATTCCCAAGTAAACACATCACCACGCTCCCCTAATAATTGATAATATACCGGTTTGGGGTCGTGGTCATTATGAATCACCAAACTTTCGCCCTCTTCTAAGCTATCAAAAACATTGAAGATGGTAGGGTGTTTTAATTTTGGCTCTATCATCGGAATGGTGATGGTCGTTTCTTTTTTACCTGAAGGATTAGTACCTTCTTTAAGATAAGTCTTTTCGCCATCTCCTTTTTGTTCTGCTGCTTTTTTAGAAATTTTCACATCCCACCATTGAGGCCCTTCTTGCAAGTATTCCCAAGTGAAAGTATCACCATGAGTACTTTGCAAATGATGGTATAATGGTTTAGGATCGTGGTCATTATGGATGATTAGGTTTTTACCTTTTTCAAGGTTTCCAAAAGTATGGAAGATAGTGCTATGTTTTACGGCAGGCTCTAAAGCAGGAACATTAATCACCAAATCTCCATTTTTATTCAAATAAGGATTAGGTTGCTCTGCATTCTTTTTGGTAACTCGGATATCCCACCATTCTGGACCTTGCTCTAAATATTCCCAAGTGAAAATATCGCCATGCATGCTTTGCAATTGATAATATACAGGCTTAGGGTCATGGTCGTTATGGATGATCATACTTTCGCCGGGTTGCAAATTAGCAAAAGTAAAGAATATGGTTTCGTGTTTGATTCTTGGTTCCAAAGCAGGAACGGTAATCACGATTTCGTTTTGCATATTTACAGAAACTGCTGGCTGTGGAGCACCTTCTTTTTTGGTAACACGGATATCCCACCATTCAGGACCAGACTGCAAATATTCCCATGTGAACACATCGCCTCTGATTTCCTGCAATTGATAATAAACAGGTTTAGGGTCGTGATTGTTATGTATCACTAAACTATCACCGGGTTGTAAATTATCAAAAGTTTGAAATATGGTTAAATGCCTCAATTTAGGTTCAAGTTCTTGAACATTAATCACCGTTTCGTTTACAGTAGCCATAAAATTATTTTTTTATCTATTTAATGAATGAAGCACAAAGGTAGCAAGCATTTTAGTAAGAGTAAATTAATACTTTTATTTAAGGAGAGAAATGACAGTTAGCAAACAAAGGGTTAATGAATAAAAATTATAAGCTAAAATTTAGAATAGTTCAATTTGTTTTATATTTTTGTTTTAATTAAATTTAAATACAATAATAATCATGGCAGAACTAAAAGAATTTATTGCGACCGAAGAAGCTAAATCACAGGCTAAACAATTAAGGATGTTTGCCATCTTGGCGTGGATAATAGCCATAGGTGGAGAAATTTTTGCAATATTAAAACTAATAAGTAACGAAATGCTGACCTGGCTCATAGTAGCCATAGTAGTTATTTTAGCCTTGTCTATAGCCGGTTCCTTGATGTGGAAAAGAGCCAACAGACTAGACCCGGCATCAGAAAAAGACAAAACACGATTCTTTATCCAAAATCAATTAGGGGCTTTAATGGCGGTCATCGCATTCCTACCTTTGGTCATCTTTATCTTTACCAATAAAAAAATTGATGGTAAAACCAAAGGTATTGCCGGTGCGATTGCTATCGTGGCATTATTGGCAGGAGGCATAACAGGTGTGGACTTCAACCCTCCTTCCATAGAAAAATACACTAAGCAAATTAATGAGCAAACCGACGAAATCAGAAATCTAAATAATGGTGTGGATTTGGTTTATTGGACTAATGCCGGCAACAAATACCACTTGTACAGCGACTGCCAACATATCAAAAACAGAGAACAACATGAAGGTACCGTAAAACAAGCCTGGGAAGAAAGAAAAATAGGCGATTCGGAACTGTGCAAAACCTGTAAAAGTAGAGCAGAGAAAAAATTAGGACAACCGGAAGCCGTTCCGGAAGCGGCAGAAAGCCTTACACAATAATTTAATTTTTTGAAACAGAAAAATCCCAATTGAACCTTTCGATTGGGATTTTTTTACCCGAAATAATGGACTAAAAACAATGAGCATTTCACTTTACCAAAGAAAGTCCTGCACATTGTAGGGCTTACTTTTAATATTTTCAGTTTAGTCTTATTGCTGTTCTTCGTGAATTTTTACTCTCATATTATTCATCTCCGGAGTGATTCTTAACTGGCAACCTAATCTGGAAATGGGCAACAGGTCCGGCAAAGTATCTAACATGGCATATTCTGCATCTTCTATTTCTGGCAAATGCTCCCCTCCTTCTAATACATCTACACAACAAGTGGCACATAATGCCATTCCGCCACAAGTAGCCAAAATAGGCATTTCATTAGCCTTCATGATTTCCATCAGGCTAAAACCCATATCCGTAGGGCATTCCATCTCATGAACAGAACCATCTGCTCGTTCAACATAAATTTTTATGATATTTTCTTCCATAATTTTATTCTTCAATAATAAGCAAAGTTAGTCTTGCCAATTCAATAAAAGGCAAATTCTATTATTAATAATCTTTATTTTTTCAATTGAGCAATTGGTGTTTTTACATCATGGTAAAACAAAAACTTCCATTGTTCCTCGGCACCTTGTGTTGCCCATTCGTTTCTTAATTCCATAGCACGTTTACCATCAAAATCGTATTTGGCTATATATTTCATGATGACCTGTTTATATTGGGGTGCTTCATCTCCACCATAAAAGACTTTTCCATCATTGGAGTCTATCCAATACACCAAATGCTGTGGACAATGGCCATTGGTATGCCTGAAATGAATATAATCATCAATGGTACCCTCTTCTCCTTCTAAAAAAACCACTTGAGGGTTAAATCTTAATTCATCCAGCTCTTCAATGATATAAGAAGGTGCTCCTTTTTCATAAGCAAACTCCAACTCAGGAGTATATACATAAATCTTAGCATTGTAAAAGCTACCACTGCCAAAAACAACAGGAAGTCCTCCGGCATGGTCTTTATGAAGATGGCTCATTAAGATTTTGGTAACATCTTCGGGCTCAATATTATGGGCTCTAAGATTAGCTATTAACTGGCTTTCTCCATGCTCATTATTAAACCCAAGACCAGTATCTAAGAGGATAACATCTTGCTCATTCACCACCAAAAAGGGTTGTACTTCTACCAACAAAGACCCTATACTTCTATCATTGAGTTCATCATTTTCAAGATGAAAAGGCAAAAAAGCTTTATCTCTACCTACTGTAAAATGTCCCTCTGAAAGCGGAAATATCTGTGTAATCATTCGGCGAAATTAACGAATAATAACATGACGGTCGGCATCTAATCTTAACATTATTGCAATTAAAATAATAAATGACATTAAAGAAGTACCTCCATAACTCAACATGGGCAAGGTAATCCCAATAACAGGTGCCAGACCCATAGTCATCGATAAATTAATAGCAAAATGGAAAAATAAAATTGCAGCAACACAATAGGCATACACTCTTGAGAATACGGATCGCTGTCGCTCTGCAATGACGACTATTCGCAACATCAATGCCAAATAGACTAGAACCAAAACAGTACTCCCTATAAACCCAAACTGCTCTCCTATTCCACAAAATACAAAATCGGTATGCTGTTCCGGAACAAAGGAATATTTGGTTTGTGTACCATTCATTATTCCTTTGCCAAATAAACCACCGGAGCCTATAGCTATTTTGGACTGTCTTACATTATAATCCGAATCTTTTCCGGGTTGCTGCCCCGGTTTTTGAAATTCTAAAGGAACATCTTGCCCCAGCATCGAATATATTCTTTCTACCTGATACCCTTGAAATACATTTTTAAATACAAAAGGTACAAATAACTGAGACACTCCTACTGCCACCAACCAAGCACCTATCACCACAACTATCATTATTCTTTGTCTTAAAATTTGTTTCCATAAGAAGACGATAGCCAAAACAGTGATTGCAGTTATAATAATAAATAATGGCATACGCTCTACCAATAAAGAAGACAGAAATAATGCTACCCCGGAAAAGCCAACAATAATGATGCTATTGGGCAATCCCTCTCTATACATCGGCAAGAAGAATGAAAAATAAACTAAGGCCAAACCGGTTTCATTCTGAAGAATAATCAAAACACAGGGAATCATTACGATAGCTACGCCTTTTAATCTATCTTTAAGTGTTTTAAAATTGGTTTCGGCTGCCGCCAAAAATCGGGATAAAGTCAGTGCCGTAAAAATCTTCATTACCTCTCCTGGCTGAAAGGTAAAAGATCCCATTTTAATAAAACTTCTGGATCCTTTAACCTCTCCACCAATAGCAAATGTTACCAATAACAACACAATACCTAAAAGATAACTCAAATTTGCCAAAGAGAAAAAGAGCTTACTATCTGTATAAAATATTATCAGGGCGATAATACAAGAAATTCCAAAAAACATTAATTGTTTCATGTGGCTCCTCTGCATGTCGAAAAAAGGTTCCGAGAAACTGGTATATTCAGATGTATAAACAGCCATAATACCAATTAAAACCAATACTACCACTAAAAAAATAGTAAGCCAATCTAATCTTTCTAAAACTGTCTTTGCTCTTTTTGCCATTTTGTTGTAGCTTATTTATTTTTTAACTTATAAAAATTCTCTATCATTCTTTGGGTCAAAATAGTATCACCCACCTTTGCCATTCTTTCTTTTTCCAATTTCCCTGCCATTTTCATATCCCATCTTATTTTATCCTTCTGCCTTTGCATGGAGTCTAGCACATAAGTATATTTTTTGATGAGATTAGCATTAAACATTTTTTCTTGCAAGGGCTTTCTTTTTACCGTATCTGTCAAATACTTTTCCATCATCAAGCTGGCAACCGGACCGGCCCAAGTAGCTCCATATCCTGCATTTTGAACGATTACAGCAATAGCTATTTTAGGAGTATCTTTAGGGGCAAAACATACAAACACAGAGTGGTTGTCTAATTTAGTATATTTACCATATACAGAAGCATAGTTTTCTACGGTTCCAGTCTTTCCACAAACAGCCACTCCATCCAATCTGGCAACTCTACCTGTACCATTGGTCACTACCATCTCCATTCCATCTTTAACAGCTTTATAAGATTCATGAGCAATATGCATAGGGGTATGTTTCTCTTTAAACTTTGCCAACTTAGGATGATTTGCATTTTTCCCTATAGACTTCACAAAATGTGGTGTATAATAATAACCTTCATTAGCAATCAAACACATAGAATTGGCCAATTGTAATGGCGTCAAAGCTATCTCTCCCTGCCCCATCCCGATGATGGTCATAGTACAAGAATTCCATTTACTATATACCCCATTAAAATAATTAGAATCAGGTATCTGCCCTCCTTTTTCACCGGTGATGTCCACTCCTAGAGGATGACCAAATCCAAAATTATACATATAGTCATGCCATTTTTGTAAGCCATTATGCACGCCTCCAAACTTTGAATAATCCACTACTTTTCTAAAAACATCACAAAAATAAGAGTTGCAAGAGTTTGCTAAGGCGACTTTTAAATTGGCAGCATGTCCACCACCAGCGTGCGTACAACGAATAAAACGACCACAAGCACCATAGCCACCGCCACAAGGATACCCAAAGGCAGGAGTAATAGCTCCCACATCTAAACCCACCAATCCGGTAATTGGCTTAAACGTTGAACCCGGCATATAAGCTCCTTGGATAGCATAGTTAAACAAAGGTTTTGTCGCCATTTGACTGAGCATTGAAAAATTTCTCCCTTTTTCGGAACCTGTAAGTAAGTTAGGGTCAAAACTTGGAGCAGAAACCATAGCTAAAATTCCACCGGTTTGAGGGTCAATAGCCACGGCACTTCCCATTTTTCCAGACATTAATTTTTCTCCATAAGCTTGCAAATCTCCATCCAAATAAAGCTCTAACTCTTGCCCGGCTATTGCGGCTGTGTCCAATTCACCATCTTTATAAGAATCACGGGGTCTATTCATCACATCTCTCACCAAGTATTGTACCCCTCTTGTCCCCCTCAACTCTTCCTCATACACATTCTCAAGACCACTCATACCCACATAATCTCCTTGACGATAGGAAGCAAATCTTTCTGTTTGCAACATTCCGGGCGTAACTTCTGAAAGATAGCCTAAAAGCAATGCACCAGCAGCCTTGGGGTAGGATCGGTTACTTCTTTCAACCAATTCAAACCCGGAAAACAAATACATATTCTCTTGAAGTCTGGCATTTAATTCATGCGAAATATCAGCTTTAAATACACCTACTTTTTGACGACCCACCTTATTGATAACTTTATCTATTTCTTTTTTAAAAGTCAAAGAATCAATTCCTAATAACTCACAAAAGACCATAGTATCCATACCACTACCTTTTCCGACTTTAGAAGGGGTTACCATCAAGTCAAAAGCCACATTATTATATAATACCGGATTATTATTTCTATCCACAATACTACCTCTTGCCGGGTAAATAACTTTACGGTAAATAGCTTGATCGTCTGCCAGTAATTTATATTTATCATCCACTACCTGAAGATTAAATAATCTGAACACTAATACTATCGCCATAATACTGAATAGGAGTCCAATTATCCAAGCCCTAGGGTTTTCTGCAATATTTTTCATGAAATCGTAAAAAGAAATACTAAAATTGTTTACAAAGATAAAAATTGTAAGTAAAATACAATATTAAATAAAATTAAAATCTTAACCCTATTAACCTCAAAAAAAAATCGACTACAATATAGTAATCGATTTTTCTGAAAAGTTATTGAAATAAAGATTATAAACCTAAGACACTTCTTGAAATGACTAATTTTTGAATTTCTGTTGTTCCTTCTCCTATGGTGCATAATTTAGAATCACGATAGAATTTTTCAACAGGGAAATCTTTGGTATAGCCATAGCCTCCAAACACCTGAACAGCATCTGTAGCCACTTGTACACAAATTTCAGAAGCATACATTTTAGCCATTGCAGACTCTTTAGTCATCTTCTCTCCTCTGTTTTTCATATCGGCAGCTTGGTAAATTAACAATTCGGCAGCTTCCACTTTGGTAGCCATATCTGCCAATTTAAAGGCAATAGCCTGGAAATTGGAAATAGGTTGGTCAAACTGTTCCCGCTCTTTTGAATATTGGATAGCTGCTTCCATAGCACCTTTTGCAATACCCAAGGATAAAGCGGCAATAGAAATACGGCCACCATCCAAGATTTTCATGGCTTGTTTAAAACCCTCTCCTACTGCACCCATTCTTTGAGCATCTGATATACGACAATTATCAAATACCAATTCAGCAGTTTCAGAAGCACGCATTCCTAATTTATTTTCTTTTTTACCGGCAGAAAAGCCTGGTGTTCCTTTTTCTACGATGAAGGCAGTAACATTATTCTTTGCTCTTGGCTCTCCTGTTCTGGCTAAAACTACGGCAACATCACCGGTAATACCATGAGTAATCCAGTTTTTTGTTCCATTCAAAATCCAATCATCACCATCTTTAACTGCGGTGCAACGCATATTTCCGGCATCAGAGCCCGTATTGGCTTCTGTCAAGCCCCAAGCACCAATCCACTCACCACTTGCCAATTTTGGAAGATATTTTTTCTTTTGCTCTTCATTACCAAAATAAAGAATATGACCGGTACACAAAGAGTTATGAGCTGCAGTTGACAAGCCTATGGAGCTGCACACTTTAGCAATTTCGGAAACTATCGTCACATATTCAAAATAAGAAAGTCCTGCTCCACCATATTCTTGTGGCACTAAGACTCCCATAAAACCTTGTTCGCCCATTTTGCGGAACAAGTCAACCGGGAAGATTTGCTTTTCATCCCATTCCATCATATTGGGTTTAATTTCCTTCTGGGCAAAATCTCTTACCATTCCGGCAATCTGTTCCTGGGTTTCGGTGTATTTAAAATCCATAATTTAAGAATATTTTATTCACATTGTCAAATAAGGTGCAATTTTACGATAAATTTCTTCATTTATCAAAGGAACTTGCTTAAAATCCTCAATTTTCTTAAATCCTCCTACATCTTTTCTATATGAAATTATATAATTGCCTATCTTTCTAAAATAAGGATGTTTTAAAAAATCTTTTTGCTCAGCCGTATTTATATTGATTTTTTCCACCATATCACCCTCAACAACAATAAAATCTTTAATTGCATTATAAAGGCTGTCCGAAATCCCGTAAACTTCTTTTAACTGTTCCACCTTTACAAAACCTCCCAAAACATTCCGATAGGAGATTATTCGCCCTGCAAATACGTTGCCTATTCCTTTTAAAGCTTTCAAATCTTCGGTAGTGGCTTTATTTAAATGAACTACTGTATTTTTCTTTTGAGGGGAGCTGTATTCAGGAGTATTATGGTCAAACCGGTTTTTATTTTTTGAATAATTTGTAGAAAAATTACGTTGAGGAAATTGTTGTTTGTCTATTTCAATATAAGGAAATAATTTTTCATAATCTTGCTTAGGTAAAGTATAAATCTTGGCAAAATCTTCTTTCTTATAAAACTTTCCTCCTTTTTCTCTATAATTTTGGATAGTATGTGCCACTCTTTTGCTAAGACCTAAATCAACAAAATCTTGAAACGATGCGGTATTTGGGTCAAATTTAAAAAGTTTGGCCGGCTTAGCCTTACTTTCTATACCCTCTTCAGATTTACTAAAGGTCATGCCTTTATACTCCTTTTGAGAATTTTCAAAAGAATTGTCAGTTTCTTTATCCTTTTCTACTTGTTGCCAGACCATCATCTCCTTATCTATCTCGGGTTCTGTTTTTTCAAATGAAGATACAGAGCGATAAAGCACTACCCCCAATAATAACAAAGCTATAAAGACAGCACCGCCTATCACTTGACCAGAACTAAGAATTTTACCTTTCATAAGCCTTGATTTTATTAAGGCAAAGATAGATATAATTTAGCTTAATATTTGTTTTTTATTTTAAGGATACTCCTATATTCTTCCAATAATGCATTCCAAACAAGTGCTCTATTATGGTGGTATCTAAAAAACATTTTTTCCTTATCATTTATAAAAAGATAACTATTAAGAAATTTTTTTTAATGAAAGTCAGATAAAAAGTATTAATTTTGCATTTCGGGCGAAAGTCCGTTTTTTTGTATCTGTTATTTTCTAAGCGGTTTTTTCAAAAAAACTGACCTTCAAAGCCCTCCAATCTGTCAAAAAACAAGACAGACAACAATTCGTAATTAATTGAAAATTTATATATACAATGCCTTTAGACAAATCCATTAAGACCGTATTAATTTTAGGTTCCGGTCCAATCGTTATTGGCCAAGCTTGCGAGTTTGACTACTCCGGCTCTCAAGCTGCAAGAAGCCTTAGAGAAGAAGGAATAAAAGTTGTTCTGATTAACAGTAATCCGGCAACCATTATGACCGACCCTATCGTTGCAGATAAGGTTTATCTTTTACCCTTAACTCCTGAAAGTGTTGAACAAATACTTAAAGAGAACGAAATTGATGCAGTACTGCCAACCATGGGAGGTCAAACGGCCTTGAACCTTTGTAAAGAAATAGGTGAATTAGGTATTTGGGAAGAATATAATGTAAAATTAATTGGTGTTGATATCAAGGCTATTGACAAGGCAGAAGACAGGGAATTATTCAGAGAATGGATGATAGAATTAGGCGTACCCGTAGCTCCCGCACGTGTAGCTAACTCTCTTTTAGAAGGTAAAGAAATAGCACAAGAAATAGGCATCCCATTAGTAATTCGACCTTCGTTTACTTTAGGTGGCACTGGGGGAGGCATCGTAAGAGAAAAAGAAGAATTAGAATCTGCTTTAAATTCTGGTTTGACGGCATCACCAATCCATGAAGTGTTAGTAGAAAAAGCACTTTTTGGCTGGAAAGAGTTTGAGTTGGAACTATTAAGAGATAATAAGAACAATGTTGTAATTATCTGTACCGTAGAAAACCTTGACCCTATGGGTGTCCATACCGGAGACAGTATTACAGTAGCTCCTGCAATGACATTAAGCGATACCTCCATGCAACTCATGAGGGATACTGCAATTAAAGTAATGCGTGATTTAGGAAACTTTGCAGGTGGCTGTAATGTTCAGTTTGCATTAAATCCTGAAACGGAAGAGATTATCATTATCGAAATCAACCCAAGGGTTAGCCGCTCTTCTGCATTAGCATCAAAAGCAACCGGATATCCTATTGCAAAAATAGCTTCGAAACTAGCCATAGGATACTCCTTGGATGAATTGAAAAATCAAATTACTCAAACCACCTCTGCCTTCTTCGAGCCGGCTTTAGATTACGTAATCGTGAAGATGCCTAGGTGGAATTTTGATAAATTTAAAGGTGCAGATGACACTTTGGGTTTGCAAATGAAATCAGTAGGTGAAGTGATGTCTATTGGTCGTACTTTTCCGGAAGCTTTGCAAAAAGCAGCACAAAGTTTGGAAAATAATGCCACAGGCCTAATGTCTTTCAGCAGAAGCAGGATGCGTCCTGATGAACTTTTAGAATATTTGGAACGCCCAACTTGGGATAGAATTTTCAGAATCAAAGAAGCTTTGGAAATGGGTATCTCTATTAAAACATTGAGAGAGCTTACTCAAATCGACCGTTGGTTCTTATACCAAATTCAAGAAATTGTGATGTTTGAAACTAAACTAAAAGAATTTAAACATCTTGAAAATGTACCTAAAGCTATCATGTTTGAAGCAAAAAAACTAGGGTTTAGTGATGAACAATTAGCTGAACTTTTAGGAAACTGTAGTGCAGAAGAGGTATATGAATACAGAAAACAATTGGGAGTGACTAGAGTATATAAAATGGTAGATACTTGCTCTGCAGAGTTTGAGGCTAAAACCCCTTACTTCTACAGCACTTTCGAAGAACCATCCATCAATAGCGGTATCTTACAAAACGAATCTATTATAACAGACAGAAAAAAAATTATCGTTTTAGGCTCCGGCCCTAACAGAATCGGTCAGGGCATTGAGTTTGACTACTGCTGTACCCACGGTTTAATGGCTATCAAAGAATGTGGTTATGAGTCCATTATGATAAACTGCAACCCAGAAACGGTTTCTACAGACTTTGACATTGCAGACAAATTGTATTTTGAACCTGTTTACTGGGAGCATATTTGGGAAATTATCGAACATGAAAAACCAGAAGGTGTAATAGTTCAGTTGGGCGGACAAACCGCTTTGAAATTGGCAAAACGCTTGCACGAAAAAGGAATCAAAATTATTGGTACCTCTTTCGACAATATGGATATCGCCGAGGACAGAGGCCGCTTCTCTGACCTTTTAAAAGAATTAAAGATTCCTTATCCTAATTACGGTACCGCCTTCACAACTGACGAAGCCATGGAAGTAGCCAATCAAGTGGGCTATCCGGTATTGGTGAGGCCCTCTTATGTCTTAGGAGGACAAGCCATGCGTATCGTGATTAACGACCATGAGTTAGAACAAAGTGTGGTAAGTCTTTTAAAAATTTTACCGGGAAATAAAATCTTAATCGACCACTTCTTAGACCGATGTCAGGAAGCCGAAATTGACGCTATTTGCGACGGTGAAGAAGTGCATATCATGGGCATCATGGAGCACATCGAACCTGCAGGCATCCATTCTGGAGACAGCCACTCAGTACTGCCGGTATTCAACTTAGGGAAACTCGAAGTAGAAGAAATGGTGGACATCACCAAAAAATTGGCATTGAAATTAAACGTAAAAGGCTTAATCAATATTCAGTTTGCCATTAAAGATGGAAGAGTTTATGTAATTGAAGCTAACCCTAGAGCCAGCCGTACAACACCTTTCATTGCCAAAGCTTATGGAATACCTTTCTTGAATATTGCAACAAAAGTAATGTTGGGAGCAAACAAATTGAAAGACTTTAAGATTGAAGAAAAGCTTGAAGGTTATGCCATCAAAGAGCCGGTATTCAGCTTCAACAAATTCCCTAATGTAAATAAAGAATTAGGACCTGAAATGAAGAGTACAGGAGAAGCTATTCGCTTTATCAAAGACTTGAGAGATCCTTATTTCAGAAATTTGTATAAATCTAGAAGTATGCTATTAAGCAGATAATCTCAAAAAAATAAAGAGCCTTTAGTGAAAATCTAAAGGCTCTTTTTTATTTCATCCTAAGAAATTAGTATCCTATTATTATTTCAATCCTTTCAATAATTCTTTCACTGCAGCTTCTAATTGTTGGTCTTCTCCATTTAAAAATTCTCGATAGGGTAAGTTTACCTTGATATCAGGCTGTAATTCCAAATTTTCGGTAGGGCGACCTTCTTCACCAATAGTAGCCACCATAGGAATGCCAAAAACTATGCTTGGGTCTATTTGTCTTTCCCACCAAACTGCAGTTCCCGTACCAGCTACCGGCATACCCACCAACTTACCTATCTTATTCTGCTTATACACATAAGGAAAAATAAAAGCATCACTGTAATTACCTTCACTCATAAGCACTATACTTGGTTTAGACCACCTATCCACCGGCTCTCCACCCTTGGTTAAATGTCCTTGAGGTGCAAACTTTAAATATTCTTTACCGCTCAAAAATGTACTTAAATCGTTATGCAACCAACCCCCACCATTAAAGCGGGTGTCCACTATCAAGGCTTCTTTCCCATTATTGCTTCCTTTTACTTTATCGTAAAATTCCCTATAGCTGTTATCATCCATCCCTTGAACATGAACATAACCTACCCTACCATTGCTTAATGAATCTGTCAAATGCTCCATTCTCTTTATCCATCTTTTATACATAAGACTGCTTTGAAGTCCTAAGGCAATAGGCTTGATTGTTTCAGTAAAAGATTTTCTACCTCCATTAAATTCAAGTAAAGTATTATTTCCTGTGATATTTATTAGGAGCGTGTTCCAATTGTCTTGTGCCAATATTTTTTTACCATTAATAGCGGTAATCACATCGCCGGCTTTAGCTTTGCATCCTGAGAAGTCTAAAGGTCCTCCTTCAATTATTTCATCTATTTTAATACCATCTCCCTGATAAGTTTCATCATAAAGAACACCTAAAGAAGCAGTTCTATCAGGATTATCAGGGCTTGCATTATATCTTGCTCCTGTATGGGAAGCATTTAATTCCCCTAACAACTCACTTAACAAAACCGAAAAATCATAGTTATTGTTGATATGAGGTAGAAATTGAGCATAAGCATCACGATACATTTCCCAGTTTACATTGTGTAATTTAGGGTCATAAAATTTTTCTTTGGTTTGTCTCCAAGTATGATAATAAATAAACTCCCTTTCAGCAGCCGGATTCCATTCAAAATTTGTGTTTACACTGATGGCTTCTACCTTCCCAGACTCTGTATTCACTTTTGACAATTGTCCTTTGTTTATCAGAAAAAGCGTTTTACCGTCATCACTTAGAGCCATGCCACTAGGACTACCATCTAACTTTGCCAGTATTTTTGTTTCTTTAGTTCTTGGTTCTGTTACCCACAAGTCATAGCCTTTTTCAAATGCTGCCAAATAGAACAACTTGCTACCATCTTTAGCTAAAATATAATCACCTATAGATGCACTATTAATCGTTAATTTAACTTTTCGGCTGTCTAAGTTTTCAAGGTTGAGCTCCAAAGGCTTTACTTTTTCAACTTTATCTTTATCTTTCTTTTTATCTTTATCTTCTTTATCTTCTTTTTTACTTTTCTTATCTAAAGCTTTCTTATCTTTTAATGAATTATAATCTTCTTTAGATAATTTAAATTCATCAAAGGCTGATTGATCAAAGAAAACAGCATAGATGTCTTCTTCTTGGCTTCCTTGATAAGCCAAGGACTTCCTTCCTAATTTTCCACTGGAATAGGTCATCACTTTGCCCTCCATACCCCATTTTGAATTATTTTCTCCAAAACCACTATTTACAGGATAAAAAGCAGTTCCACTTCCGTTTGCCGCCAACAATGCAGTATTATAATGTAAGAAATACCCTTTGCCATCATCTACCAATAACCATTTGCTGTCTGGACTCCATTGAAAATCCCAATCACCATCACTATAGGAAAAATTTTGACCTTGAGGTAAAATGGTGGTGGTATTTTTACTTTTTAAATCCATAACCTTCAGGACATTTCTATTTTCAATGTAAGCTATCTTCTTACCATCTGGAGAGCATTTAGGTTTAAACTCTTCAGTATTGGTAGCAATTATCGCTTCTGTTTTAAGTGTGGTAGCAGCATAAAAGAAAGCCTCCTCGGGATGTTCTAATGTAACTTGGTAAATATTCCAACTATTATCTCTTTCACTGGAAAACACCAATGATTTTCCATCCGGAGCCCAATTAATCATTCTTTCTTGCTCAGGGGTATTGGTAATACGTTTGGTTAATTTTCCTTCCACACTGGCAACAAAGACTTCTCCACGGCTGACAAAGGCAATTTCCTTACCATTAGGGCTTAAAGCAAATTCGGTAATTGCTCTGGTGTTCATGTTTGTAATGGCATTATAACCGGCATTGTTTTGAATATTTATCGTTACCTTTTTAGCTTGCTGACCCTCTTTTAACGTATAAATATCACCATCCCATTGAAACGCCATTAGGTTATTTTCAGAAACAGACAAATCCCTTACAGGAAAATTTTTGAACTGGCTTAACTGAATTGATTGTTTATTGGCCAAATTCATTTTATAAACATTGAAAGTGCCATCTTTTTCACTGGTATAAAACAAGCTACTGCCATCATTGCTAAAATAAGGCGTTCTGTCTTCTCCATTAAAATTTGTAAGTTGAGTATAGCTGTCTTGTTGCTTATCCCAAATCCATATGTCACGGGCGATAGAAGAGGTTTGATGTTTACGGTAATAATCTTCATATCCCTTTTTATCTTGAAAAGCAATCTTGGTACCCTCTTTATTAAATCTGGCTTGCTCCATACCTGCTGCACTTACCAGTGTAGGGCGACCGCCATTTACAGGGATAGTATAAATATTTTGAAAATAACGAGTATTAGGAAAACGGACACTTTTTGCAGTACTTTCTCTAAAGCTGCCAAATAAAACATTTTTGCTGTCAGGGGTAAAGTCATAGGGAAAATCATCTGCACTATGAAAGGTAATCCTAGTGGCATTGCCACCATTTGCAGACATCGTATAAATGTCAAAATTACCATGTTGGTTATTTGAAAACGCAATTGTCTTTCCGTCAGGACTCCAAACAGGTCTTTCGTTATAGGCAGCACCAACCGTTAATGGAATTGCCGTACCGCCCTGAGTGCTTACCTTATACAGATTACCCATATAGCCAAAAACAATATTTTGACCATCAGGAGAAATTGCCGGGTAACGCGGCCACCTTGGGCTTTGAACCTGTGCATTGGATAAGAAAGCAAACAGGAGGGCAGATATTGAAAATAATATTTTTTTCATTCGATAAAATTTTTTCAAAATTACGAATATTAATGGTCTTTTTTACCGGAAAGTTAAAAGCCAATAAGCAAAAATCATAGTCCTCAAAATATAATTAACGCTAACAATCAATATTAAGCCATAATTTTGCCGTCAAAGTAATTTAAGGGAATGAATACGCACTGGAACGATTTTAACACCGCCATAATTGACAAATGGGATAAGGACACCTTTGTAAAAATGACATTATCTGCATACAAAGGAACAGAACCTTTAAAAAATGTTTATGTAAAAAAAATTGTCTTAAAAGGAATAGCAAGATTAAATTTCACTTATAGATACCAAACACGAGACATTGTAAAAAACTACGATTTCCAGGAAGCCATAAATATCCTTCAAGGATTGGTGGGCAAAAATCAATTTCAAATTATTACCTTGTTTGCTTCAGATTTAGACTTAGAATACAGTATTAAACCTAATGGGAACAGTCAGTTAAAAACAAGAAAAGCAAGTATTACCTCAGTTCCCGAGACAAGTCATAATAAAGAAAAAAAAAGGCAGATAAAGTTGGAACAACAACATTATTTGCAGGCACTCAAAATTACGGATAGTAATGGCGAAGTATTAAAAAATGCCCAAGATAAATACAAACAGATCCAACATTATATAGAAATATTAAGTTCTTTAATAAAAAATTTACCACCAAATGAAACAACCCATGTTGCGGATATGGGCTCCGGCAAAGGATACCTGACATTTGCATTATATGATTATTTGGTCAATCATTTACACCATAAATCCTCAGTTACAGGTGTGGAGTTTCGAAAAGACATGGTAACATTGTGTAACGCTATTGCCCAACAATCCAAATTTGACCAGCTAAAGTTTGAAGAAGGAGTAATAGCTGATTTTAATCCGGAGCATTTAGACGTTTTAATAGCCTTGCATGCCTGTGATACCGCGACAGATGACGCCATAATAAAAGGAATACACAATAAGGCCTCATTAATTGTGGTGGCTCCTTGCTGTCATAAGCAAATCAGAAAAGCAATGGAAAAAGGAAATCCTTCTATGGATTTAAATTTTATTTTAAATTATGGCTTATTTATGGAACGTCAAGCAGAAATGCTCACTGATGCCATCCGCTTATTAGTACTAGAATATTTCGGATACCAAACCAAAGTTGTAGATTTTGTTTCAGATAAGCATACACCAAAGAATGTAATGCTGATTGCCCAAAAGAAAAAAGATTTTCAATCAAAAGAAGCTTTTATTGAAAAATACCAACAGCTAAAAAACTTTTATGGTTTCGACTTTCACTATTTGGTAAAAACTTTAGAATTAGTCTAATGCCTTTGAGGGTTTTTCTGTTTTAAATGAAAAATAGGTTTGAGCAAAATAACTGGTAATTGATAAAATGGTAGTGGTTAAAGCCTGTGAAGGTGTGGCCCAAAAACCACAATATCCCGCAAAAAAATGGAGCAAAAGATAATTACCTAAAATGCTAAGGCCCGTAACCATTCCGTACCTGAAAAGCTGTATCCTTCCTTTCATATTGGACGCAGAAAAGACAACGTATTTATTTAGAAGAAACCCTAAAGGAAAAGAGAAACATAATGCAAATACAAAAGCTGCAATATATCGAGTCATTGCAAAAGAACCTATATGTATAACCTCATTTAAAAAAATAAAATTATAACTCAAAGCATATACAACTAAATTGAATAAAGCATTTCCACCGCCACAAGCTGCATAACGAAACGTTTTAAGGGGTATCCATTTATGCATAAAAGGCAGGTAAAAAAAATCGATAATGGTGATGATTAGATTTTTTGAACGTCCTAACATTATTATTTTTAATAAGTGGGCAAAGATAGAGGGAAAGTAGGAATAATCATAAAATAAAAATCTTATTAATCTGAAATAGAAATTCAATAAAAAGATTTTTCAAATCGATATTACCTTAAACTATTTCTAATTACCTTTGTCTAAACTCAAAATACAATTAAAAAACAAAAAATAAACAAATATGCAATTATCAGTAAAGACCATCGTGTCAGGTGTTTTAATGCTATCTTTAAGTCAAGGTACTTTGATGGCTCAACCGGCAAAGGCCAAATCTCCTAACCTTTCAGGAGTTTATTTCAACGGAATGCAAGAGCTAAGTATTTTTAAGGACATGAGCTATTTATACAAAAATGGCAATACTCAAACATCTGGTTTCTACAAACTATCTACTGACAAAAAAAGTGTTAGTTTCCCTGAAATCCAAACCAAATTAGTAATAAAAAAAGGAAATTTAGTAAACAGTAGCAACAATAGTACTTTCTCAAAAACAGGAGATTTAATGGAAGAAAACAATAGTCTTAAAGTAGATAAAAAATTATTAGGTGGCAAATGGGTATTAACCACATTGCATGGCAAAAAAATCAAAAGAGGTGAAGGCCAAAAACAACCATTCTTAGAGTTCAAAGCAGATGGCACTTTCTTTGGCAATAATGGTTGCAACGGTTATAGTGGTTCTTTAAAAGAGGTAGATGCCTTCAGAATTGTATTTGGAGAGGCTATCCAAACCATGAAAGCCTGCTTGGATGCTATGGAACTTGAAACAGCGTTTATGGAGGTGATTAGAAGTGCTGATAATTATACTGTACATGATGGTGTGTTATCATTGAATAAAGCAAGAATGGCACCAATGGCTATTTTTAAATTAGTAAAATAAGAATAGAAAATCTAAAAAAACCGACTATCCAATAAAAAGATAGTCGGTTTTTTATGGGGATTAAAGAAAAACACCTTAAAACTATTCTCCAGGGTGCATTCGGTCCTTTTTAACCAAAAGCTCCTCTATAGTTTCTTGATATAATTCATCAGGGATACAGCAATCCACGGGACAAACTGCAGCACATTGCGGTTCTTCATGGAAGCCTTGACACTCCGTACATTTATCGGGAACGATATAATAAACATCATTTGAAATTGGATCATGAGTTTCATGAGCACCGGTAACTGAACCATCCATCAAAGTATAATCTTCTTTTACCTTGGTTCCATCAGACATTTTCCATTCTATCCCTCCTTCGTAGATGGCATTATTAGGACACTCGGGTTCACAAGCTCCACAATTAATGCATTCATCTGTTATTTTTATAGCCATTTTAAGAAAAGATTGATTTATTTTGCCTACAAAATTACAATTAATATTCTAAATAACAGGTCAATCTTTAGTAAACAATGATAAATATTACAGATAAAGTACTTTTAATGCAACAGTTAGGAGTATATTTTGAAAAAATGGATGAAGAATTGAGAACTGTTATTGAAACCGCACATAGAAACAATGCTTGGTTTACACCAGATTTTGTAGAATTTTCATTGAAAACTATTCAAGAAAACTTTTTACAAAAAGACAAATTGGAAGTATGGTTAAATACTTATCCTCAACTCTCGAAAGCCCAAGAACACCCTAAAACAGTAGGTATCGTCATGGCAGGAAATATTCCTTTGGTAGGTTTTCATGATTTTCTCTGTGTTTTTCTTTCGGGACATCGTCAAAGAATAAAACTATCATCAAAAGATACTACATTATGGAAGCATATAATTGATAAAATGAACGCTTGGAATCCTGATTTTTCTAATTGGGTTCAAGTAGATGAAATGCTGAAAGGTTGCGATGCCTATATTGCCACGGGTAGTAATAATTCTGCAAGGTATTTTGATTATTATTTTAAAAAATATCCACATATCATCCGTCGAAACCGAAGCTCTGTCGCTGTGTTAGACGGTAATGAAACCAATAAAGACCTGGAATTATTAGCAGATGACATGAATCTATATTTTGGTTTAGGATGTAGAAACGTAACTCAAATTTTTGTTCCAAGAGATTATAATTTTGAAAGATTGATAGCCGCTATGGATAAATACAAAGAACATATCCATCATAATAAATTTAAAAACAATTACGACTACCAATTAGCCATTTTCTTGCTGAACAAACAATTCTATATGTCTAATGGGCATTTGCTTTTTGTAGAATCAGACAGTTTATATGCTCCTATAAGTGTGGTGCATTATCAATATTATGATGGTGAAAAGGATGCTTGTATTGAGCAGCTTCTAAAAGATGACAATATCCAATGTATCAATACCAACAACAAAAACACAATTAAACCACATGTGCTTTCCTATGGTCAAAACCAATGTCCAACATTGACAGATTATGCTGACGGCGTGGACACTATGGAGTTCTTGTCTAAATTGTAAAGAAATCAATAAAGTATTATTAAAATATCCATAAAAAACATTTGCTTATAGGAAAACATTTATTCTATTAATTAAATTTGTAAAACAATTATTAAACTTAAAATTAGAATAAAGAATATGAAAAGAATAGCAGTTCCTATCGTTATTGCGGCTTTAACAGCCGTTGGTACAGTTTGGGGTTATCAAAAAATTCAAGAAAATAACAATGGCAATTCCTTCGGGAATAACGGCAATTATGAAACCACAAAATCGGGTATCCGTTATGCCAGTAACAGCGGAGCAGGATATGGTCAACCTATTGATTTCACAGAAGCTGCTGAAAGCAGTGTAAAATCGGTAGTTCAAATCAAAATAAAGAAAGAAGGCAAAACGGTATCTGCTCCGGTTTGGGATCCATTTGAGGATTTCTTCGGAGGCGGAGGCGGTCGCAGAATGCAACAGTATAAGCAACCTGATGTAACCGGTGAAGGTTCTGGAGTAATCATTTCAAGTGATGGCTATATCTTAACCAACAACCACGTAGTTGCCGGTGCAGATGAGGTACAAGTAACTTTCAATACAAGAAATACCATGACGGCAAAGGTCATTGGCACAGATCCTCAAACAGATTTGGCTGTGATAAAAATAGATGCCAATAATTTACCCGCTATCACAATGGGAAACTCTGATGAAGTAAAATTAGGTCAATGGGTTTTGGCAGTAGGCTATCCTTTAAACCTTGACGTTACCGTTACCGCCGGCATTGTAAGTGCTAAAGGTCGTTCTATCGGTATCAACAGAAGACAATCTAACAGTGCTGTTGAATCTTTTATCCAAACCGATGCTGCCATCAATCCTGGAAATAGTGGCGGTGCTTTAGTAAACACTCAAGGTCAGTTAGTCGGCATCAATTCTGCTATTGCATCACCTACAGGTAGTTATGCCGGATATGGTTATGCTGTACCTTCTAATTTGGCAAAAAAGGTTGCTGATGACATTATCCGCTTTGGAAGTGTAAAAAGAGGTTATATGGGAGCAACCTTAGCAGATTTAGATAAAATGACCGAAGATCAGGCTAAGGAATTAGGCGTTAGCAAAAACGATTTCGAAAAAGGTAAAGGCGTTTACGTTTCAGATGTATTGAAAGGTAGTGGAGCAGAAAATGGTGGGTTGAAAAAAGGAGATATGATAACCGCCGTGAATGGAACGCCAACAAAAAACAGTGCAGTACTTATCGAACAAATTGCCAGATACCACCCAGGCGACAAAGTGCAAATCGATTATCTAAGAGCCGGAAAAGCAAATACAACACATGTAGAATTAAAAGACAACAAGTCCACTCAAAGTTTAGTGGCTAATGCGGGAGCCTCTGTAAAAGTTATGGGAGCCACTTTAAAACCTTTAAACCAGTCAGAAGCCAAAAACTATGGTTTGAACGGCGGTGTATTGGTAACCGGTATCGATAAAGGTGTTTTAAAAAATGTAGGCGTTAAAGAGGGATTTATTATTACCAACGTAAATGGCACTGACATTACTAGCGTAAACGACTTACAAGACGCCTTGGCAAACTCCGGAGGTAATGTTCAATTGGAAGGCACCTACAAAGGTCGCTCACAAGGTAGATATTATTATAGTTTCCCTTATAATGGAAACTCAGAAATGGAAGCTAATTAGAACAAATTTGGATAAAAAAATGCCGGTAATAAATAATATTACCGGCATTTTTTTATCTTTTTACAAAAACAACAAATCATCTTCATGGAATTATTAAAGATACTACCAGTTGTCTTCTTAATCTTTTTAATATTCTTTTTCTTAATAAAACCACGGAAAAGAAAAACAAGAGAGCAACCTCCAATTGACGTAGAACGTAAATTGCTAGAAAACTATGTTTCCTTTTACGCTAAATTAAACAACCAGGAACAACAAGAGTTTTTAAAAAGATTACGGATTTTTTTGAGTAAAATAAAAATAATAGGAGTCAAAACAAAAATTGAAGATTTAGACAAGGTGTATATAGCATCAGCTGCCATTATTCCGATATTTAATTTTAAAAACTGGGAGTATCAAAATCTAAATCAGGTTTTAGTTTATCCACATTCTTTTTCCTCCGATTTTGAACTAAAAGGTGAAGGTAGAAATACAATAGGCATGGTGGGAAATGGCCCTATGGAAAACACAATGATACTTTCATTACCAGATTTGAGGTCAGGCTTCTCAAATCAAAATTCAACCTCAAATACTGCCATACATGAGTTTGTACATTTATTGGACAAGAGTGATGGAAAGACAGATGGTCTTCCCGTTATCTTTATAGAACATCAATACGCCGTTCCTTGGCTAGACTATATCCATAAAAATATGTTAGCCATTCAAAATGGAAAATCAGATATTAACCCATACGCCCTAACTAACCGGGCTGAATTTTTTGCGGTGGTTTCTGAATATTTTTTCAAACAACCGGAACTAATGAGCCAAAAGCACCCGGAATTGTTCAAAATACTTGAAATCATATTTAAAACATCAACCCAAAGAAAGGATTCTCAAAAATAATTAGAATGATTTCTTGCAAAAAGGCTTGAAAACATGTACACAATTGCCAACAATCCCATAATATATTCTGTTTTATTAAAAAAAAGCTAAACCAATTTAACCATTCTCTTTTCAAGAATTTTATTTCTAAAAAAATACCTCGTAAATTTGTAAGATAACAATTTCACAAAATGATTCATTATAAAAAAATTGGTTCAGGCAAGCCCATTCTCCTTATTCATGGTTTCCCTAATGATAGCTCCAATTGGGATAACGTATTACCTCACCTTTCAAAGGCTTATCAATACATTTTAATAGACTTGCCCGGGGCTGGTAAAAGCCCGGTTTGCACGCCATTGACTTTAACCAATATGGCATTATCCCTTAAAGAAGTTTTAGATAAGGAGAACATTGACCAAGCTTTATTTGTAGGGCATTCTATGGGTGGTTACACCACTATGGAGGCTACTCAACATTTCCCCGAAAGAATTAAGGCCATTTCTCTGGTACACTCCTTGGCTTCGGGTGATAGCGAGGCTACTAAACAGTTACGTCGAAAATCGATATTACTTATTAATAGAGATGAAAAATCAAAAATGGTTTTTCTTAAGACCATGGCAGAAGCATTGATAGGCAAAACCTATAAAGAAATGAATCCGGAAGCATCCTCCATCATTATCATTAATGGCTTGAAGTTACCAACAGAAACACTTGCCGGATATTATGAAGCTATGATGCACCGTAGTGACAAGGTAGCATGGTTAGCAACGAATAAAGAAATACCTATCCAATGGATTATTGGCACAGAAGACACCGCAACCACTATGGAAAGTGCATTACAACAATGTTATCTTTCTGCTGTCAATGAAGTACAACTTTATCATAATATCGGTCACATGTCCATGTTTGAATGCCCAGAGCGTTTGGCAGAAGACCTAAACCGTTATTTTGAATTTATTTATGGTAAAAATTAAAAAATAAAAACTTATTTACAATGAAGTTTAAGCTTCATGCTCCATATAAGCCGGCAGGTGACCAGCCCTCTGCCATCAAACAACTTACCCAAGGCTTGAATGAGGGCGATACTTTTCAAACTTTGTTAGGAGTAACAGGTTCGGGAAAAACCTTCACTATGGCAAATGTAGTGGAGCAAATCCAAAAGCCTACTTTAGTCCTCACCCATAACAAAACATTAGTGGCCCAGCTTTACGGTGAATTTAAGCAATTTTTCCCTGATAATGCGGTAAACTATTTTGTGTCTTATTATGATTATTACCAACCGGAAGCTTATATGCCGGTGAGCGATACTTATATTGAGAAAGATCTGGCTATAAATGAAGAGTTGGAAAAACTAAGGTTAAGAACAACCACCGATTTGCTTAGTGGTCGTAGAGATATTTTAGTGGTGGCTTCTGTATCCTGTATTTATGGAATGGGTAATCCGGTAGAATATGAAAACGGAATTATCCGGCTAACTGTTGGTGAAGAATATTCAAGAAATAAATTTTTACATGGCTTAGTAAATGCATTGTATAACCGCTCTCAAGGAGAGTTTGAGCGTGGAACTTTTAGAGTAAAAGGCGACACCGTTGATATTAACTTGCCCTATGTAGATTATGGATACCGCATTACTTTTTTTGGTGATGAAATAGAAAATATTGAACGTTTTGAAATAGAAACCGGCAAACGTATTTTGAACATAGAAAATGCGGCTATTTTCCCGGCAAATTTATATGTGGCTCCCAAAGACCAAATGGGTCAAATCGTAAAAGATATTCAGGATGAAATGTTTGCACAAGTGGAATACTTCAAAAGAGAAGGAAAACATATTGAAGCACAAAGAATTAAAGAGCGTGTAAATTATGATTTGGAGATGATACAAGAATTGGGCTATTGCAGTGGCATTGAAAACTATTCCAGATTTTTGGACAGAAGACAACCAGGAACACGTCCATTTTGCCTTTTGGACTACTTCCCTAAAGATTTTATTTTATTCGTAGATGAAAGCCATGTTACTATTCCTCAAATAAGTGGCATGTATGGAGGAGACCGCTCCCGAAAAATGAATTTGGTGGATTTTGGATTTCGACTACCATCTGCCTTAGACAACCGACCTCTTAACTTTAATGAATTTGAAAGTTTGCTCAACCAAACCGTTTTTGTGAGTGCCACCCCTGGCAAATTTGAACTCAATACCACAGAAGGTTTGGTAGTGGAACAGGTAGTTCGTCCTACAGGTTTATTAGACCCTCCAATTGAGGTGCGGCCCTCTTTAAACCAGATAGATGACCTCCTTGATGAAATTGATAAACGAGCTCAAAAACACGAAAGAGTCTTGGTAACAACGCTAACTAAAAGAATGGCAGAAGAACTGGATGCTTATCTGCAAAGAATTAATGTCAATTCACGGTATATCCATAGTGAAATTGACACTTTGGAGCGAATAGAAATTTTAAGAGCTTTAAGACTTGGAGAAATTGATGTTTTAGTAGGTGTCAATCTATTGAGAGAAGGATTGGATTTGCCGGAGGTAACACTGGTAGCCATTTTGGACGCAGACAAAGAAGGTTTTTTAAGAGACGAACGTTCTTTAACACAAATGGCGGGTCGTGCAGCAAGAAATGTAGAAGGCTTAGTAATTTTTTATGCAGATAAGATGACAGACAGCATGCAAAGAACAATTGATGAAACTGAAAGAAGGAGAGCAAAGCAAATTTCCTATAATACTGTCCACCACATTACTCCACAGACCGTAAGTAAATCTATAGAACAAATCATGGGGCAAACCTCCGTTTTAGACATCAAAGGATATGACGAAGGAAATCCTTTAGCTGTGGATGACCTTGAAGATACCGTAGCAGCTGAGGAAACAATCACCTATCAAACTGTTGCAGAAATGAAAAAAGCAATAGAAAAATTAAAAAAACAAATGAAGCAAGCAGCAAAAGATTTAGATTTCATTGAAGCTGCCAGATTAAGGGATGAAATGTTTGCCTTGGAAAAGAAATTAGAGATTTAAAAAAAATTAAATTTTCTAACATTTTTTTCAATTTCAATTTTGGGATTATTAAAAGATTTGGTGCTAAAAATTAATTAAAGTTTGCAATCCACCCCTTATATCCTTTAAAAAAGCAATCATAAAATAAAAGAAAAGACTAAATATCAAACAAAAATAGACCGCATGTAGAACCAAAATTTACCCTCTTCTATGATAAGGCAAAACAAAAACAAAGCCTTTCTGTATTCATATATTTCATTAATTCCGAACTCAGAAGTATATTTTGGTTCTTGTATTTGGAGTAGGAATAAAGAAGATTAGAATCACCCCTAAATCAAAATACAATTTTTGCATCCTTTAAACAACCACACAAGCAATTGAATTGAATGCAAATAATACTTTGTATAAGCAATTTTAAAAATTGCTTATACAAAGTTAGACCTTCCGATTCCGTTCTCGTTTTTTTATATAATCCAATACAGCGGCTTTACTAGTCAACCAACTCCTACCCTCCTTAAAAGCATCTATTTTACCTCTACGAGCTAATAAACTAATATACTCCTGACCATAAGGAATTTCGGGTTCTTTAATAATATCAGAAATATCTTGAAATTCGTCAAAATTATTATTCAAGGCACCCAAATAAATATTTAAACTTCTTTCCATAGCCTGAAAAACCAATAACATCAATTTGGAATAATCACCTTCATTGGCCAAATTTAAAGCATCATAATATTTTTTTCTATCATTCTTTAGGATAATTGCCGGTGGATAACCTTCTTTCATCAAAAGCAAATTTAATAACAATCTTGCAGTACGTCCATTACCATCAAAAAAAGGATGTATCCAAACAAATCTATGATGAAAAATAACTGCTTTAATCAGCATATCCTTATCAGAAATATTTACCCATTTCAATAATTCGGCAACAAACTCTACAACTTTCAATGCACTTGGTGGCGTATAATTAGCTCCGGAAATTCTAACTCCGGAATTCCGAAACAACCCAGCATAATCTTTTTCAATCTTTTGCAAAATCAAAAAATGAATAGCCAAAATATCTTTCTCTGACAACTTATATTCAGGATGAGCCAACTCTTCAACATATTCAATAGCTTCCTGATGATTAACTGCCTCAAAATGCTCCTTTAAAGATTTACCCCTAATAGTAAAGCCTTCTTCAACTACCATTTTTGTTTCTTGAAGCGTCAAGGTATTACCTTCTATACTGTTTGAGTTATAAGTCCACTCTAGTGTAATGCTTTCCTTAATACTTTTTAAGGCTATAGCTGGAATTGGCCGCATACTATCTAACACAGCCTTTTTTTGCCTTAACCTTTCAAAATAGGTGTCAAAACCCTCAAATTGATATGTATATTCTTTCCAATTCATTGCTTACACCACAAAGATACATCTTTTTCTTAATATCGGTATTTATTTTATCACACTTATCCGATATTAAAATAAAAAAATTAAAAATTTTATATTTTAAAGCTTAAAACAATTAAAAAAATCTTTAAAGCCCTTCCATCAATAAACACAAATTATTTTTTTATTCTAAAAAAGAGGAATCCTTCTTTTCGAATGACTCCTCTTTGTATTGACAATTACCCTATTTGTAATTAATTCACTCCTTGGGTTTGCACCTCTTTATTGATTTTCTTTACCAATCCCTGTAGAACGTTACCGGGACCACATTCTGTAAAGCTAATAGCACCGTCAGCAATCATATTTTGCACAGACTGAGTCCATCTTACTGGAGCAGTTAATTGGTTGATTAGGTTTTGTTTAATCTGCTGAGCATCCATATAAGGCTTAGCATCTACATTTTGATAAATAGGACATTTTGCCACATTAAAATCCACAGCTTCAATAGCGGCTTTAAGCTCTTCTTGAGCGGGCATCATCAATGGAGAATGAAAAGCACCACCTACCGGCAAAACCAATGCTCTTTTAGCTCCGGCAGTTTTCAATGCTTCACAAGCCAAGTCAATACCTTTATTAGAACCGGAAATCACCAGCTGTCCCGGGCAATTATAATTGGCTGCCACCACCACTTCCCTCTTAATAGCCCCAACTACTTCTTCTACCTTAAGGTCTTCCAATCCTAGGATTGCAGCCATTGTTGAAGGATTCAACTCACAGGCCTTTTGCATAGCCAAAGCCCTTTTATACACTAAACTTAAAGCATCTTTAAAACTCAATACCCCATTAGCAACCAAGGCTGAAAACTCTCCCAAAGAATGCCCTGCTACCATGTCAGGCTTTGCTCCTTCAACACATAAGAAACTAATAACAGAGTGCAAGAATACTGCAGGTTGAGTAACTTTTGTTTGCTTTAATTCTTCTGCTGTACCCTCAAACATAATCTTAGAAATTTCAAATCCTAAAATCTGGTCCGCCTCATCAAACAAAGCTTTTGCCTTAGGATTATTCTCATATAAATCTTTTCCCATTCCTGGAAATTGTGCTCCCTGCCCGGGAAAAACATATGCTTGTTTCATATTTTATTATATTATTTATTTATTTATTTATTTTATTTACTTTCTCTTCATATTGTTGCATTAGGTCTTCCAACTCTAGTAAAAACGCAGCTTGATTAATATTTTCAAAATAATTTCCTTTAGCCATCACTTGTTTCAACAACCAATCTTGAGCTTCGGTAGCACCCCAGGCAATTGAATAAGGGGTATGTGTAAAACTCACCATTTCGTAAACAGAATTAAATCTTCCTTCAAAGCGTTTGCCTAAATCTTTTTCTATTTTCTTTCTTTCTAAGAATTCAGGATCAGCAACCAAATCTCTCATTTCGATAAAATTTTTCAAAGCTAAATTAGCTACAGCATCTGCATTAGGTTTTCTTAAAATTTGAAACCTATTTAATATCATTGTCCAATCGTCATTATACTGTTCCATCAATTCCCACAAAACACTACAATCCTCAAATCCTGCATTCATTCCTTGACCGTAAAAAGGTACAATTGCATGAGCAGCGTCACCTATCAAACAACTTTTATCTTGATAAGCCCAAGGATAAATTTTAGTTGTTATCAATGAGGAGGTAGGATTATTTTCATAATCTTCCAGCAAGGTAGGCATTAATGCAACCGCATCAGGAAACTGAGTCTTAAAAAATGAAATAACATCCTCTTTTGTTTTCAAGCTTTCAAAAGAAGGCTTACCTTCAAAAGGGAAAAACAAGGTACAAGTAAAACTACCATCAGTATTAGGTAAGGCTATCATCATAAAATTATGCCTAGGCCAAATATGTAAAGCATTTTTTTCAATAAGCCAAGCTCCATCTTTTCCTGCAGGAATATGCAGTTCCTTATACCCACTCTCAATATAAAACTGAGAAAAATCTATTCTATCAGTATGAGAAAGACTAGTCCGTAAAGCTGAGAATGCACCATCTGCACCGAACAACAAATCACAAACCACCACCTGCTTTTGTTCATTTTCATCCTTTAAATAAATGGTATTATTGTGAAGATCTACCTTAGTACAAGTTTGAGAAAAAAGAATTTTAACGCCATTAGCTTCTGCTTCTGTCATCAGCTTTTTATTCAACTCTCCTCTGCTGATAGAATAAATAGCTTCCCCATTTTTACCATAAGCTTGAAAAGAAGAGCTGCCATCTTCTTGATGCAAAAATCTTCCGGGCATTGGAATTGCAATATCTTCTATATGCTTTCTCATTCCGGCTAGGTCTAATGCTTTCCACCCTCTATCACTCATTGCCATATTGATGGAGCGTCCTGCACCAATATCATTTTTTCGCAAATCTGGTCTTCTTTCATAAATCGTAACATCATAGCCCTTCTTTTTTAAAAGAATAGCTAACAAAGAACCCACCAAACCGGCACCCAAAATACTTACTTTTCTCATCTATTAAATTTAAGTTTTTTAACTTTTTCCGTCTTAGAAAAAAGAGATTAAGAAATATTAAAAATTTACATTAAAAAAAATTCAAGTTAGGTCAATCTTTCTTGAGCTCTCAACCAGCGTTCTGGCACTTCATTTTCAGTACTATTTTTATAATCCTTTTCAGAACAAGGAATATATTGACCATCAGGCAATTGCAACCACCATCGATTAGTAATTTTACTTTGCAAGAATTGGGTCTCATATTGTGCAAAAGGAACATGATAGCTTAAAAAACTATCTGTTTGACGAAGTTGGACCTCCTGCAAACGAACCCTATACCCATCAATAAAATACCAAAGCATTTGTGCTATCAATTTTGCACCACTCTCATTAATATCATTTTCAGGATAGTAGCCATAAATCCCCAAAGAAGTTAGTTTGGTACTCATTCCGGCATATCTTATCAACTGACAAATTTCATCCCCGAAAAGTCCATTAGGTGAAGCATTATGGTTAAAAGGAGCATCACAAGCACGCACCACATTCATATCCACACTTAATAGATTTGTAGAACGCAATACCGGCTCCATATCATCCAAATCCCCCCTTACCTTTCCTAATCTATGAAAATCAAATCTGAGCTTATCTAAAGTTTCCAACATTTTAGGATGGGTAAAATAACTCTGAAATCCAATATGGTTATAATGTTTCACATAATTGGGTTCACCGGTCAACATATCCATCAAGAAACCTCTAGATGGACTTACCGCTTCTCCTTCTTCCAAATCAATAAGGCTATCCAAAACCGAAACCTCCACTAGCTCTCCATTTTCTTTAAACACTTCATATTGCTGTAATGTCAAATCTTGACTTCCTCCTAAAACAATGGCTATTTTACCAGCTTTTTTTATTTCTGAAAGAACCACTTTTAAGGCTACCCTAGTATCAGAAAGAGTGGCCCCCTGAATGATATTTCCCAAATCGGCAATAGCAATATTTGGAAACCAATTATACAATTCATAAAAAGCTTTACGGATTACATTAGGTGCGTCAGAATAATTAATATTTTCAAAATTTTCACCTCTTAATTCTCCACAACCCACCAAAACAATATCAGCCTGGCTAAAGTCCAAATAGCCAGCTTTGGCAGCATCAACTGTTTGTGCAAATTGTAAATTATTATATTGATACAATTCCAATAAATCCTTATAATGTTTAGGACTTAAGAATTCTGAGATATCATGCATAATTAAATTTTTTTTATAAAAGTCAAAGTTATAAAAACGATTTGATTAATTGATTACTTAAAAAAATCTTATTTTTGCAATCTTTAAAAATAACTCAACAAATATAACAATATGGGAAGAATATTTGAAGTTCGTAAATCTAAAATGTTTGCTAGGTATGACAGAATGGCCAAACAATTCACTCGTTTTGGAAAAGAAATTGCAATAGCCGTAAAAGCAGGAGGACCAGAACCGGACACCAACCCGTCACTTAGACGTGTTATTCAAAACGCTAAGGCCATCAATATGCCAAAAGACAGGATTGAAGGTGCCATCAAAAATGCTTTAGGTAAAGATACCAGCAATTTCGAACAAGTTTTATATGAAGGATACGGACCTCACGGGGTAGCTATCTTGGTAGAAACTGCTACCGACAACACTACCAGAACCGTTGCCAATGTGCGTTCTCACTTTAATAAAGGTGGTGGGACACTTGGAAATAGTGGCTCTGTAGGATTTTTATTTAATCATGTTGGCGTTTTCAAATTAAACAAAGAAGGTTTAGATCCTGATGAATTAGAACTAGAATTGATAGATGCAGGCTTAGAAGAATTAGGTGAAGACACCGATGGTCATATCATTATCCATACTGCTTATACCGATTTTGGAAATATGCAAAAAGCCTTAGAAGAAAGAAGTATGGAGCCTATTAATGCAGAATTAGAATGGTTGCCACTAAATACGGTTGAAGTCTCCGAAGAGCAAAGCGACGATATTTTCAAATTAATTGAAAGATTGGAGCAAGATGATGACGTTCAACGAGTTTTCCACAATATGGCATAAAACATCATTAAAAAAAACATCAATAGAAATGTCCTTTTGCTATCTTTGACACAAAAGGACATTTTTTTTACTTATAATTGCAAAATGTATATCCACGAAACCAAATTAAGAGTAAGGTATGGAGAAACCGATCAAATGGGCTATTTATACTATGGCAATTATGCCCAATATTATGAAGTTGGTAGAGCAGAAGCCATACGGGCCTTAGGTTCCTCCTATAAAGAATTGGAAGCAAGAGGGATAATGATGCCGGTAATAAAATTAGAATCAGAATACTTTCGTCCTGCATTTTATGATGATTTAATTACAATAAAAACCAGACTGGAAGCCATTCCTGAACAATCGGACATTACTTTTATTTCAGAATTATTTAATGAAAAAGGAAAATTATTAAATAGAGGAACAGTTACCCTGGTTTTTTATGACAACGAAACCAAAAAGAAAACCTGCATACCTAATGACTTAAAACTCCAATTGCAACAATACTTCTAAATCCAATTTTTGTCAATTATTTATTTCAAAAAGCTTAAAGTTTATGGAGCATTCTGCATTAGAAATATTAAAAAAATATTGGGGATATGACAGCTTCCGTCCACTTCAAAAAGAAATTATTTTTTCTATTTTGAATGGAGAAGATACTTTTGCCGTTTTGCCGACAGGTGCAGGCAAGTCCATTTGCTATCAGGTACCAGCACTGGATTTTGAAGGGCTTACTATAGTTATCAGTCCTTTAATTGCCCTTATGGAAGACCAAGTAAGACAGCTTCAACACAGAAACATCTCAGCTTGCTGCTTACATTCGGGTATGGACAGTAGTCTATATGAAGAAAATTTATCATTACTTGAAAATCAAGCAATCAAGATACTTTATGTCGCTCCTGAACGTTTGTTACAAGAACATTTTATAGAAACCATCCAGAATCTTACGCTTTCTTTAATTGCAGTGGATGAGGCACATTGTATATCAGAATGGGGCCACGACTTTAGACCTGCCTATCGAAAAATCGCTGATTTTACCAATCTTTTCCCTAGAGTACCAATATTAGCATTAACAGCTTCTGCTACGGCATCTGTACGCAAAGACATCTTGGAACAACTAAATTTCTTAAATGCAAAAGTTTTTGAGCAATCTATAAGAAGAGATAATTTAAGTTACCATGTAATTTATTCTGAAAATAAAATAACATTATTAGAAAAATATTTGAGCAACTTAAAAAGTGGAAGTGCCATTATTTATTGTGGAAGCAGGAGGCGAACCATAGAACTAGCAATAGAACTTGAGCAAAGGTTAGGAAAAAAAATATTCGCCTATCATGCAGGATTACACCGTCAAGAAAAAAAATTTGCTTACGAACAATGGCAGCAACAAGATGGCTCTATAATTACTGCCACCAGTGCTTTTGGAATGGGAATAGACAAACCAGATGTCCGGATGGTCTTTCATTATGACCTTCCAGTAAATATAGAACAATATTATCAAGAAGTAGGCAGAGCAGGACGAGATGAAGCCCCAGCAAAAGGAATATTACTTTATAACCAAGGCGACCTGCACAAACTATCATTATTACCCCAAATACAATATCCACCAATCCCTTACATTAGAAACATTTATCCTATGCTTATGGACTTTCTTAATATAGGAATAGGAGAAGGCAAAGATTGGACAAAAGCTTTTAATGTAGTGAAATTCACCAATACATTCAAACTCGATTTATTGCCTACCATTAGTGCCCTAAAAATTCTGGAACAAGAATCTTATTGGATTTGGAATGAAGATGCTCGTACAAAATACACCGTAGGCCTAACCACAAATAGAACCCAAATAGAAATATTAGAACAAAGCCACCCACAACTTTACGAGGTGATAGAAATCTTGTTGAGGCACTATGGAAGCATATACCACTTTGAAACTCCAATTCAAATTTTTGAGATGAGCAAACTATTAAATATTGACAAAACTATATTTGAAGAACGCTTATTTCGATTAGAAACCTTGGGCATACTTAGGTACCACCCGGCAATCATCGGCAGTCATATCTATTTTTTAGAAAACCGCATAGCCGGTAACTACTTGTCTTTAAACGAACAACATATTTTATTACGGGAAAAAAACTATACAGACAAAATTCTGGCTTTCAAAAATTACATAGAGCAAAAAGATTGCTGTAGAAACAAATTACTCTCTTCTTATTTTGGAGAACCCATACCTGACGTGGATTGTGGCCATTGCGATTATTGTCAAAATAAAAACTTAGACTCCAATAAAGAAACCATTCTTAGAGATATTATTTTAGTGATTCAAAGCAATGGAAGCATTTCAATTAATGAGCTGTTAAGTAAATTTTCACAGTATCCATCTAAATTAGTGATCTCACTAATTCAAACTTTAATTGAGGAGCAAAAGATTTTCTTAAAAGATGATATAATTCAGGTATAGCATATTTTTTTATGTTAGAATATATTCTTACATTTGCAAACATTTTACAATTTTCATAAAAAAATTAAAATTTACAGTAAAACATGACTAATAACAAGATTGTTGAATTATTAGGAGCAGACGCCGATTCTTTATTAAACCATGAATGTAAGACTATAAGTAAGTCTATGATACACTCCCCATCCCCAAACCATGTGGACGAGGTGTGGGCATTGTCTAACCGCAACCCACAAGTATTAAGAAGTCTTCAGCAAATTTTGGGACACGGTCGTTTATCTGATACCGGTTATGTATCAATTCTTCCAGTGGATCAAGGTATAGAACACAGTGGTGGTGCATCTTTTGCTCCAAATCCTATATATTTTGATCCTGAAAATATTGTAAAATTAGCAATCGAAGGTGGCTGTAATGCCGTAGCTTCTACCTATGGCGTTTTGGGTTCTGTAGCCCGCAAATATGCTCATAAAATTCCATTTATTGTTAAAATCAACCATAACGAATTCCTTTCCTATCCAGATTCTTATGACCAAATAATGTTTGGTTCTATCAAAAATGCTTGGGAAATGGGTGCCGTTGCTGTAGGTGCCACCATATATTTTGGTTCCCCGGAAAGCAACCGCCAAATCGTTGAAGTAGCTAAAGCATTTGAATATGCTCACTCTTTAGGAATGGCAACCGTTTTATGGTGCTACTTAAGAAATCCTGCTTTCAAAGTGGATGGAGTGGACTATCACGCTGCTGCCGACCTTACCGGACAGGCCAACCATTTAGGAGTTACTATTCAAGCAGACATTATTAAACAAAAACTACCTACCAACAACGGTGGTTACAATGCTATCAAAGTAGGTAAAACTTCTAAATTAGTTTATGAAAAATTAACCACTGACCATCCTATCGATTTGGCACGTTATCAAGTAGCTAATTGCTATATGGGCCGTGCAGGACTTATCAACTCCGGTGGAGAATCTAAAGGACAAACTGACCTTGCAGAAGCAGTTACCACTGCAGTTATCAATAAGCGTGCAGGAGGAATGGGCTTAATTTCGGGGCGTAAAGCTTTCCAAAAAGACATGAAAGTGGGCGTTGAATTATTGAATGCTATCCAAGATGTTTATTTAGACAATTCAATTACTATTGCATAATTGAAAATTATTTTTATAAAAAAACTCCGATTCTAAGAATCGGAGTTTTTTAATTTTTTCAAAGAATCTCTATTCTTCTACTTTTGGTTGTAGATATTCCATCCATTCTTCAATGGTTCTGCTTTGCTCCACTTCAAATGCTCCAATTTTTGTGCGTCTTAGGCTACTCAAATACCCCCCTACACCCAAAGCAGCTCCAAAGTCATTAGCCAAAGAACGTATATAAGTGCCGGTGCTACAAGTCACCCTAAAGTAAACCTGGGGTAATTCTATTTTTTCAATATCAAACGCATGAATATGTACGGTACGAGGTTCCAACTTTACCTCTTTACCTGCTCTAGCCAGTTCATACAGTCGCTTACCATTCCTTTTTATGGCAGAATGTGCAGGTGGCAATTGCTGAAGCGTACCCGTAAATTGCTTGACAGCAGCCAATATATCAGCCTCTGTCAAATGACCAACTTCTTTAAACTGTTCCGGCTCTGATTCCAAATCATAAGTTGGCGTCACAGCACCCAAACAAAAACTACCGGTATATTCTTTATCTTGTTTTTGAAAAGTTTCAATTTGTTTAGTCATTTTTCCGGTACAACAAATAAGCAATCCGGTCGCTAAAGGGTCTAAGGTGCCACAATGTCCAATCTTTGCATGAGTTGTCCTTTTTATTTTATTGATAGCATCAAAAGAAGTCCATCTAAAGGGCTTGTCAATCAAGATAACAGCACCTTCCTTGATTTCGGTTTCTGAAGGATTAAAATTCATAAGGCAAAGGTGGGACAAAAAATAAGAATATAAAAATCTTTTATGACCCTAATTAATTATTTAGATGTAGATTTGCATACTTTTGAAACAACATTTTTAAACAATTTATTTATTAGGTATAAATGAATAATACTTATCGTGGTCTTGTTGATCAAACATTTGACTTTCCACAAGAAGGATTTGAAGTAGAAAACGACTACTTAAAGTTTAACAATATTGATATTAAAAAACTTATTGATAAGTATGGGACACCTTTCAAATTAACGTTCCTGCCTAAAATAGGTTCTCAAATTAATAAAGCAAAAGACCTTTTTAACAATGCTATAAAAAAGCATCGATATCCGGGTTCTTATAATTATTGTTATTGCACCAAAAGTTCTCACTTTTCATTCATTATGGAAGAGGCTTTAAAGCATGACATCCATTTAGAAACCTCTTCAACGTATGATATCGATATCATACGACATTTAAACACCAAGAAAAAATTAGACAAAGAGCGATTTATTATTTGTAATGGATATAAAACCAAACAATACACTAAAGCTATCTCTAAACTAATAAATGAAGGCTGGGAAAACGTAATTCCGGTATTGGACAATAAAGAAGAAATTGAAGATTATCAAAAAGCAGTAAGATCCAAGCAGACTGTAAAATTAGGAATAAGAATTGCTGCTGAAGAAGAACCCACTTTCGATTTTTACACCTCTCGGTTAGGCATCAGAAAAGAAGAAATATTGGAATTTTATGTGGACAAAATTAAAGGAAACGATAAGTTTCAATTAAAAATGTTACACTTCTTTATGAATAAGGGAATTAAAGACGACATCTATTATTGGAGTTCTTTAAACAAAGTTATTCATATTTATTGCCAATTGAAAAAGATATGTCCAGAATTGGACAGCATCAATATAGGTGGCGGATTACCCATCAAACATAGCTTGGGCTTTAATTACGACTATCAATATATGGCAAATGAAATTATTGCCACTATCAAAAATGTTTGTAAAAAACAAAAGGTAGAAATGCCAAATATTTTTACAGAATTTGGTTCCTTCACTGTAGGAGAAGCCGGTGCCGTTATCTATAGCGTTTTAGGAGAAAAGAAACAAAATGATCGTGAAAGTTGGTATATGATAGACAGCTCCTTCATCACTACCCTGCCGGACACTTGGGGTATAGGAGAGAAATTTTTAATGCTACCCATCAATCAATGGGAAAATGAATATCAAGAAGTTCACCTTGGCGGACTAACCTGTGATGGTCATGACTTTTACACTTCAGAAGAACATATCAATGCCGTATTCTTACCAAAATTAGATGACGAAACCGCTGAAAATAAAGAACCCCTCTACATTGGGTTTTTCCATACCGGTGCTTATCAAGACCAATTGGCAGGATATGGTGGCATCAAACACTGCATGATTCCATCTCCAAAACATATAGTTGTCAATATCGATAAAAATGGCAAAATGGAAGATTGGGTTTACGCAAAAGAACAAACACCAATCAGTATGTTGAAGATATTAGGATATGTAAAATAATAATAAATCAATAAAAGTCCTTATTAATAGGACTTTTTCCTTTTATAATAAATATGAAAATATTAATCATTGGAGCATCGGGTTTAGTAGGTAGCAATTGCCTCAAACACTTTACAGAAGAAGGGCATCAAGTAATAGGCACCCATCTTTCTTATGCCACTCCTCAAACAACTTTCTATAATACCTTAAAGCCAAATCATCCTCAAAATTTTGACATCAAGGCTTTTGCACCAGACGTTATTATCCATTGTGGTGCATTGACTCATGTAGATTATTGTGAAGAGCAAAAAAAAGAAAGCTATCAAAAAACGGTAAGCAGCACCGGGAATTTAATCAAAATAGCAAAGGCCTGTAATGCCAGATTGGTTTACATTTCAACAGATTATGTATTTGATGGCAAAAAAGGACCTTATAAAGAAGATGCAAAAACGAATCCAATAAATATATATGGTAAGCACAAATTAAGAGCCGAAAGGATGGTCTTGAATCAAATACCAAATAGTTTGGTGCTTAGAATAACTAATGTGTATGGTGAAGAAGAAAGAGGAAAAAATTTTGTATCAAGAATCATCAATCAATGTAAAGAGCAAAAACAATTGGACCTAAAGCTACCTTACGACCAATATGCCTCCCCCACTAACGCATGGGACATTGCAAGAGCTATGCTTTTACTTTTAAGAGATAAACACAAAGGAGTTTTTCACATTGGAGGTACAGACTATATGAATAGAGTGGACTTAGCCCAAAGAGTATTAAAATATTTTCCGGAAGCCGGCTATACGCTTACTCCTACCGACACGGCAAGCCTCCAACAATCGGCATTAAGGCCTTTAATGGGAGGATTTATTAAATCAAAATTTTCTAATTTATATCCCGAATTCTTATTTAGTACAGTGGACGAATATGTACTTCAAAAGAGCATGGAATAAATTAGAACCAAAATTTACTTTAAAGAATGCTCTCCTAAAAAAGCATCAGAATTTAGAAAAAAACAAATTTAAATACCAAGAAGGTTACCTTTTAGAAATAAAAGTATTAATAAAGAGATAGTGCAAGTTGCTATTAACAAATAAAATAGATAATTTTTTATAAACTGTCTATTTATGTTTTGTATATTTGCCAAAAAATTTAATCTTTAAAACAAAACAATAAAAATAATTAAAATGAAAAAGACAATCTTAATCCTTGCAGCAGCTGCTTCTTTAGGTTATTTTTCTTCTTGTAAAAATGGTGAAGAAACTAATACTGTTACAGAGCCTACTTTTACTCAAGCTCAATTAGATTCTATCCAAAAGGCTAAAGAAGACTCTATTAATGCAGCTAATGCTTTAACTAATGATTCTTTATTAAACAAAATGGCTCAAGATTCTATTGCCGCTGCCGAAGCCGCTAAAGCTACTGCTACCGCAGGTGCTGCTGCTGGAGCTGCTAAAGCCGTTACTTCTAACAAAAAGAAACCAACCACAACAAAACCAAACAACAACAAGCCTGCTGAACAAGCTAAGCAAGAGGTTAGAACTCAAGAGCAAGTTACTGCTGATAAAAAAGCTTCTAGATTTGGAGATAAAGACGCAAAAGACCGTCTAAAACAAGACGAAGCTGATAAAAAAGCTGCAAGACTTGGTGATAAAAATGCACAACAAAAAGCACAACAAACCACTGAAGACAAGAAAGCTTCAAGATTTAATAAATAATCAAAGATTTCATCTTAATAAAAATGCTGTTTCAAAAAAGAAACAGCATTTTTTCATAATAGAAAGACATTAAACTTCCATACACTTCTTAATCCAATAAAAACTTCAAAAGAGTATAAAGATTCAGGATTAACAAATAATCATAGTAATAGTTGACTATGCTGAACATGTAAAAAATAAAAAATCTAAATTTTTATCCAAAAATTAAACGCTCTACTACAGAGTTTGAAGCTCCATTTCCTACAATCAACTACTCTTTCTCTTGGAAGCTTACGCGCTCTTCTATTTCTTTTATCAACAAAGACTTAATTGTGGTAAAAGTATAATCCTTAGCTTCTGCAAAAGAAATATTGTATTTCCGTTCAATGTTTGATAAATGCTTTGGAAAACGAGCAAGTAGCCCATCATAGTACTCATCCAAAATATTTGGAGCAGGCAATCGATACTCCACCTTTAATTGAAACCTCCGTAATAGGGCGGTATCAATAATTTCCAAATGATTGGTGGCGGCTATCAATAAAGATTGTTCGGGCAAATAATCTATTAATTGAATTAAAGTATTGACCAATCGACGCATTTCTCCCACATCTTTTTCATCATCTCCTCTGGCTTTACCAATTTGGTCAAATTCATCCAAAAACAGAACAGCCTTGTCTCTGGAAGCTTTATCAAAAACTTGTTTAATATTTTGAGAAGTTTCCCCTATTCTAGAACATACAATATTGCTCAAATTCAGAATAAGAATTTTCTTTCCAAGAGCCTGGGCAATTGCCTTCGCAGTCATAGTTTTACCACAACCTGAACTACCATGGAGCAAGATTTTATTGTTTACAGGAAGTCCATAACGGCTTAATTCTTCTATATAATGATGTTCTTTTATTAATTGTACAAAACTTTCTCTTGTATTTTCATCCAGAACAACATCATTTAAAGACACCGGCTCTTTATCTTGAATGAGCAAATCAAATACATTCATACCATTTAAATTTATTTTAAAAATATCCTTTAAATTCTACCTTATAATAGAGAATTAACAACCCCATTATACCTCAAAAATTTAATAAGCAAAATTAATATAAAAACATTAAAGGGACTACTTTTTGAGTAGCCCCTTTAATTAAATCATTACAAACAAATTATTGTTTTGTCCAATTACCGGTGTAGTTTTCAGTAGCACCACCTGGAGAAGTCAAACCATAATTAACAACTAATTTCTTGGTAGAAATAGTATAAGTACCAGAACCAGAAACAGTGTAAGCTCCATCAGGTTTTTGAGTTGGAATATCAAAAGAAATTACATCATTAGTTTTAGTAACATTTGCAGTTACGATTTCAGTATTGGTAAAGAAATCACCAAATTTAGAAACATTAATTACAGAAACAGTTGCACCGGTAGTAACTACAGGATTGTAAGTATAAACTTCAGTAGCATCTGCATCATTTACATCAGTAGCATTATAGGTACCAATCATTTCTGCTCTGATTTCTTTATCGCAGTTATTACCTTCCATTCCCACAGGACAATCTTCTTTACCACAAGACATAAATGTTACTGTACCTACAGATAACAATGCTAACATTGCAGCAGACGAAATTAAACGTACTTTTTTCATTCTTTTTAATTTTTATTTTGTTTAAAGTTTAATTTTTTTAAAGATTTAATAAAATCTCAGGCGAAGATAATTATTTAATTAAAAACTTCTTATCTTTTTTTTGCCATTAACATATTTTTTATTTGAAAACGAAAGTCCTTCCTTCTATTTTATCTGGCATTTATTAAGGCTACAAAATCTTGGGCATTTAAAGAAGAACCTCCTATTAATCCACCATCTACATCATTTTGAGCAAATAACCCTGCGGCATTGGAAGGCTTTGCACTACCACCATACAAAATGCTAAGATTTTCTGCTATTGCTGCTCCGTACTTAGCAAGGAATAAACTTCTAATGAATGCATGCATTTCTTGAGCTTGTGCATCACTGGCAGTAAGCCCTGTACCTATTGCCCAAATGGGTTCATAGGCAATTACAATATTTTTCATTGCATTGGCAGTAAGGTGAAATATCCCCTTTTCAATTTGACTTTGTATATATTGATTTTGAGTATCTGCCTCTCTAATTTGTAATGGTTCTCCACAGCAAAAAATCACCTTCATGCCTTCTTTCAAAACAGTATCCACTTTTTTTGCCAACAAAGCATCCGTTTCACCAAAATATTCTCTTCGTTCGGAATGCCCTAAGATAACATAATCAACACCTACACTTTTCAGCATTTGGGCAGAAACCTCTCCTGTAAAGGCCCCGGAACTTTCTTGATGGCAATTTTGAGCAGCCAAATAAAATCCTTCTTTATCTTTTATCAGGTTGGCTGTTTGCTCTAAAGCTATAAAAGGAGGAGCGATAATCACTTCTTGATCTGGTCTTAAATTTATATCCTCAGCCATTATCCCTTCCACTAAAGCCTTTCCTTCTTTCAAAGTCTTATTCATTTTCCAGTTTCCGGCAACAATCTTTTTTCTACTCATTATGTTTTAGATTTTATTAAATTATTTAAATTGATATTTTATTATTTATAAAGTTCTTCACTTTTCTTATAAATATTTTTCAAAATATCTTGCTCTGCAGCAGTCAATTTCAAATGTCTTCTTTCCATCATCTTTTCTGCAGTTTCTAGGGCTTTATCAAATCGGTACAAAGTAAGGTCATTTTTTCCACCCCAACTAAAGGAAGGGATAAATTTATCGGGAAAATCACCCCCATAAATATTAGCACTCACTCCAACAACGGTACCGGTGTTAAACATGGTATTGATGCCACATTTAGAATGATCCCCCATCAACAAGCCACAAAATTGCAAGCCTGTTTTCACCATTTTGCCATCATATTCATTCCAGATACTCACTTCATCATAATTATTTTTCAAATTACTGCAATTGGTATCTGCTCCTAAATTGCACCAAGAGCCTATAACAGCATTCCCGATAAACCCATCATGCCCCTTATTAGAATAATCAAACATCACTACATTTCCTAACTCCCCACCTACTTTTGAGCCATCACCAATAGTGGTAGCACCATAAATTTTAGCACCCATTTTTACTACTGCATGTTTTCCCAAATAAAACGGGCCTCGTATTAAAGCACCTTCCATCACCTCGGCATCTTCATCAATGTAAACCGGACCTGTAGAAACATTTATCACGGCATCATACAATTTGGCACCTTTTGCAATAAAAAAATTATCAGCATCACCTATTATCCTTACTCCTGAAGGAATAGATTGAGATTGGGTTTTGTGGGTTAAAAAAGCGAAATCGGAACGGATACCATAATCATTCAACATGAAAATATCCCAAACATTTTGAAGTTGTACCAGTTTTTCATTAAATAAAACGGGTTCAAAATCTTTAAGGCTTTCGTTATTAATTTGGGCATAATCCAAATGCTGCTCTGTCCTAATGGCAATCAAAGTCTCCCCTTGCACCAATGCCTGATTGTTTTTTAAATTACTTATAACAATTGCCAATGGAATCGTTGCAAATAAATTGGAATTTACATAAACATTATCTGCTCCGTACAATACCGGAAACGCTTCTGTTAAGGCTTCGTGGCATATCGTCCCAGAAAATTCCTGCTGCAAATAACTCATCCATCTTTGACGCATAGTAAAAATGCCACAACGAATATCAGCTACAGGTCTGGTATGGGTAAAGGGTAGTAAATTATAATGTATTTTGGTTTCAAATAAATTTAGATTCATAAATTCTTAATCAAATACTCTATTTAAAAATTGAATAAAATGTTTCATATCTTTGAATGCCTCAAGGCTGGTCTGTACTAAGTCATCAGATTCTAACGCTTGCAGACTAATGGATTTAAAAACGGTGAAACTTTTATATTTCAAAAAATCAATTGCCGGGTTTGAGGCATCATATCCTTTAGGTGGGCGAAGTAGTTTTTCACCATCAAAATGAAAATTCTTTTTAAACTTTTGAGTATCAATAATAGCCTTAAACTCGTCCCAGTTATAATCAATCTCTTGTCGAATATCATTTAAAACCTTCGCATCGGGCATCCAAATGCCACCACCTATGAAGGAATTGTTTTCTGAAATATGAACATAATAGCCTGCTCTCCCACTCTTCTTTCCTCCGGGGCTCAATGCTATCCCGAAATTGGTTTTGTAAGGGCTTTTATCTTTAGAAAACCGTACATCTCTATTAATTCTAAACAAACAATCTTTTGCTTGCAATAATGAAAAATCTTGGTCTTCCTCTGTTAGCCCTTTTAATAATTCAGAAGTGAAATTAAGTATTCTGGTTCGTTCTTGTTGATACCAATTCTTATTTTCATCCATCCAAACTTTATTATTATTTAGAGAGAGTGCTTTTAAAAAATCAATGCTAGAGTTTAAGTTCATATACAAAAGACAATTTGTAAAGGTACAAAATAAAAATTTATCTTAAACCTTAAACAATAAAAATACTCGGCGTTCGCATTTAAAAAAATATATGCAAAATTAATTTCCTATGTTATGTTTTAGTCATTGCCTTTCTCAAAAATTGTCTATGTATTTTTGTGATTAAGCATTTTATCCCATAAGATTTGAATAAATAATTAAGAGTACTTGATATAGAATCATTGCTTTCACAATTGCATAAAATTCAAATGCGAGCGCCATTAAAAAATGTCTGTTCCAAATAATAAAGCACAATAATTTAATAGTCAAGATTGTTTCAATAAAAATATTGTAACTTTGAACTTCATAGGCTATGCAGAAAAAATTAATTTTAGACAATAGTTTAATAGCCGAAGACTTCTTCGAAGATTACCAGTTGATAGGTGTACAAGCTCTTGTGACACCTACTGTCTTTTGCACTGAAATGAAAGCAAAATTAGGCTTTTCCTTTAAAAGGATTCCTCAAAATGACCCTACAATCACCTTTTTTGTCGATAAAAAATCAGGGCTGGGCATTCCTGGGACATTATTTGAAAATATACCAATGGAAGCAAAGGTACATTTTGGCTTTTATCGTTTCGAGATTCCTTTTTCCAATTCAGACATTTTATTATATGAAAATAAAAAATCTGACTACCTTTTAATAAAAGAACTCCCTGAAATAGACTATCTTTTTTTGATGTCTTTAGAACATTATGAATATAATAACCAACCATTTATTCATTGGCTGTCTTTATTGTCTTCGGTAAAGGATTGTTGCTATTTGGATATAGATACTTTAGGAGAAAGTAAAACGAATTTACTCTTTTAAATTTGCTCTTAAAATTAAATTATCAATTAGCCTAATTTCTCCTAAAAAGGTTGCTATTAATGCAACCATTTTTTTTCCTGGTTGGTAATCTTCAAACACTTCCAAGGTGTCAGCATCTGCCAAAACTATGTATTCCGGCTCAAAACCTTTATCTTTTAATAGCTCTAAACATTCTTTCTTCACTATTTCAAAAGGTTTTATTCCCTGTTGGGCTTCAATAGACACCAAACACTGGTAAATTAGAGGTGCTTTTGCCCTTTGGGTTTCGGTCAATCTCCTGTTTCTAGAGCTCATAGCAAGCCCATCAGCCTCCCTTTGAATAGGTAGCACTTCTATTTTAACAGGAATATTTTTCAAGGCAACCAATTTATTCAACACCATACATTGCTGAAAATCTTTTTGTCCTAAGTATAGCACATTGGGTTTAACAGCATCTAAAAGCCTGCTTACAACCTGCATCACTCCTTGAAAATGTCCGGGTCTTGTACTGCCTTCCAAAACCGTTTCCAGATATCCCAGTTCATAATGTTCTAACTCTTTTAAGCCATTAGGATAAATTTCCGATACAGCAGGTAGATACAAGGCATCACACCCTGCATCAATTAACATAGCAATATCAGCCTCTAAAGTATTAGGGTATTTTTCAAAATCTTTAGTATCATTAAACTGGGTAGGATTAACAAAAATACTACAAACAACAACTTTTGACAATTCTTTTGCTTTCTCTATCAAGCTGATATGACCTTGATGTAAGGCTCCCATTGTGGGTACAAAACCAATATTACCCGAATTAAAGTCTGAAAGAAGCCATTGACCTAAAGATGCGCTATCCTTAAATATTTTCATTTTATATGAATCTAAAAATTAATCTAACAGGATGTTAAACACAATGTTTTTTTCAAAAACGAGCATTATCTGAATAAATATGATATAAAATTCGTATAAATTTAGTATCTTTGCATAATATTTTTTATTGCCATGCGTTTATACAATACCTAAACGGCTAAATTAGGGAATAAAATTAATAAAGGGAAAAAATTTTTATAGACTATTTATAAAAACACAGGTAAGGTATTTTTCAAAAAATTGTTTGATTATGAATAAAAAAAGAGTATTGATTATTACAAGTGAGCTAGCACCTTACTTGGAATCTTCTGATTTTGCAGAATTGTTAAATAAACTTTCTGTAAAGACTTTTGATGCAGGAATGGAAATTAGAGTGATAATGCCTAGATTTGGTACTATTAATGAAAGACGTCACCGTCTGCATGAAGTAGTGCGTCTTTCGGGCATCAATGTAGTGGTGGACAAGGAAGATCATCCTTTATTAATCAAAGTAGCCTCTCTTCCTAATGCTCGTTTGCAAGTTTATTTTATGGACAACGAAGACTTTTTCAAGAGAAAATTTGTTTATAGGGATGCAGAAGAACAATTTTACAATGACAACACTGAAAGAATGATATTTTTTGCAAAAAGTGCATTAGAAATTGTAAAAAAATTCGGTTGGCCTCCAGATGTTATCCACTGTCACGGTTGGATGACTAGTTTAATTCCTATGTTATTAAAAACCGCCTATAAAAAAGAACCTGTTTTTAGTCAATCTAAATCTGTTTTTACAGCTCAACCTAAACAATTCGAGGAAAAACTTCCAGAAGATATGTTTAAGATGATTTTGAACAGTGTTCCAATAAAAGATAAAGACTTAGAGCCTTATAACAATGACAATGAGGGATTAATATATGGTGCCTGCAAATACGCGGATGTAGTAATTCATGGTGAAGATTCTATTAGCGAAGAAGTTTTGAACGGTATCAAACAAACAAAATCACAAAAAGTAATCCCATATAATGAAGAATGGAATGAGGACATTAGCTCTTTATTCGAAGTTTATCAAACCTTAACAGTAGATTAAGTTTTTATACCTCATTTTTACAAAATAAAAGATACAATAACTTGACATCATTAACATTAAAAAACAATTTAAAAGCCTTAGCTTTCTGCATAGGCTTTTTTTCTTTAACTTCTTGTAAAGAACACTCTATCATTAAAGGCGGCATCGTGCCTGAAGTGGACAATATCCATACCTTTCAAAAAGGAAATGCAGATTTTGACATCTCTTTTACAAACAGCCTCTCAGATAGTTTAACAACAAGTAATTTCAGCATTAATAGTGCTAATGCTATTGCTATTGGAGCTTTTACCGACCCCTTTTTTGGTCAGACTAGTTCTATTGCCCACTTTCAAATTACTCCTTACAGTTCTCAATTTAGATTTCCGGATTCTGTAGTAATCGACTCTGCGGTACTGGTACTGCCTTTCTCAAATAGCAGCCAAAGCGGAAGAATTTATGGGGACACTAATTCTGTTAATACTTGGAATATATACAAAACAGGAGAAAAATTAGTAAAATCAAAAACCTATTTCAATAATCAACAAACTTCTTTAGGTCAATTAATTGGTACGGCAACAGTAAGCTACAGCCAATTTAACGACACCACAAAACATGTTATTGGATCAACAAATGACACGACACAAGGTCAGTTAAGAATCAAATTGGCCAATAGTTTTGCTCAAGAAATTTTCAATACAGATACCAATCATTTAAAGAATACAACTGCATTCTTTGAATACTTCAATGGTATCAGTATTGCACCTGATCTCAGCAAGGCTCAAAACTTATTAGCTTACTTTTTATTACCTTCTGGTCCCACAGAGCCTAAGTCTTTAGAAAATGCAAGAATTGAGTTCCATTACCATAAAAACACGGATACAAGTTTTATTAGCTTGGTAATGCGTCCGACAGTTTGTGCTTATTATTCAAACTTGACCAATAACTATACCGGTTTTGCTGCAAATAATTATATCAACAAAACCAGTGATTCCATCTTGGTTCAAAGTAATCCGGGCTTCAAAACAGATATTACTATTAATGGTTTAAATTCAATTCCTTTATCTGTAATCAATCAGGCTGAATTAAAAATAACAGTTCAAAAGGCAGGAATAGCACCTGTTTATTTAGAATATTTAAAACCATTAGACCCAATCTATCCGGTACTTGTGGTAAACGGAAAAGAACAACCATTGTATGAAAGGCTAGATAATGATGGTGGAGTAAACGGCACCGGTTCTTACACTGTAGATCCTTTTATTAAAACCGAAACCATAAATGGCATAAGCTATCAACAATATAGAATCAATATCCCTAGAACTATACAGCAGTATATTTTACAAGGTAAAGATAGCATTACCATCCGTTTAAAAGGCAATAATTCTACTCCGGGAATGTACCGTGTACTCTCTCAGGGGAAAGGGAATGGAAGTGAAACAAATTTTAAATTCAATATCATTTATACTAAAAAATAATAAAAAACAAACACTATGTGCGGAATTGTAGCTTATTTAGGAAACAGAGAGGCTTACCCAATATTAATTAAAGGCTTAAAAAGACTGGAATACAGAGGATATGATAGTGCAGGTATTGCATTATTGGATGACAACTTAAATCTTTACAAAAAGGCAGGAAAAGTCTCAGATCTTGAAAAATCAACAGAAGGTAAAAACACTAATGGAACCATAGGAATAGGTCATACTCGCTGGGCAACTCACGGCTTACCTAATGATGTGAATGCCCATCCACATGTGTCCAATTCTGGAGAGATTGCCTTGATTCATAATGGCATCATTGAAAACTATGCTCCTTTAAAAGAACAATTGCAAAAGTCTGGTTATATTTTTCATTCCCAGACGGATACAGAAGTCTTAGTCAATCTGATTGAAGAAGTAAAAAAACAAGAAAATGTAAGCTTGGATGAGGCGGTTAGAATAGCCTTAAATCAGGTGGTTGGAGCCTATGCCATCGTTGTCATTGACAAAAACAATCCTAACCAATTAATAGCCGCCCGAAAAGGGAGTCCTTTAGTTTTAGGAGTGGGAGACAAAGAATTCTTTATTGCTTCTGATGCCTCTCCAATAATCGAATACACAAAAAATGTAATCTATTTTGATGATAAAGAATATGCCGTATTAGATAGAGCAGGCAATTTAACATTGAAAACCTTAGAAAACAACACCGTTTCTCCATTTATCCATCAATTACAATTAGAATTAGAATCCATAGAGAAAGGTGGCTATGAGCATTTCATGTTGAAAGAAATACATGAGCAACCAAGGGTAATCAAGGATGCTATCAGAGGTAGAATGAATGCAGAAACAGGATGGATAAAACTTGGAGGTGTTAGTGAATTTGCTAATAGAATTAATAATGCCAAACGCTTTATTATTACATCTTGCGGCACTTCTTGGCATTCAGGATTGATAGCCGAATATTTAATTGAGACTCTTGCCCGCATTCCGGTAGAGGTAGAATACTCTTCTGAATTTAGATATAGAAACCCTATAGTACACGAATCAGATGTGGTCATTGCTATTTCACAATCAGGAGAAACAGCTGATACACTTGCTGCTATTGAATTAGCCAAGGAAAGACAAGCTTTGGTTTATGGTATTTGCAATGTTATCGGTTCATCCATTGCCAGAGTAACTCATGCTGGTTCTTATACCCATGCAGGTCCTGAAATTGGTGTGGCCTCTACTAAGGCATTTACAACTCAAGTGGTGATTCTTACGTTAATGGCATTGCAATTAGCCCAAGAGAAAGGAACGATCTCGCTCTCTTACCTCAGACAGGTTTTGTATGAATTGGAAAATATTGACAAAAAAATCGAAGAAGCTTTAAAATTAGATGCTCAAATAAAAGAAATTGCCAATCATATTAAGGATGCAGAAAGTGCTTTATACTTAGGTAGAGGCATTAACTTTCCGGTTGCATTAGAAGGAGCTTTAAAGTTGAAAGAAATATCTTATATCCATGCTGAAGGATATCCTGCCGGTGAAATGAAGCACGGTCCTATTGCTTTAATCGATGAAAACTTACCTGTAATCGTGGTGGCTACCAACGAAAGTGCACATGAAAAAATGCTTTCCAATGTACAAGAGGTAAAAGCCAGAAAAGGTATTGTGGTGGCTATCGTAAATGAAGGAGACAAACACTTTAAAGAGCTTGCTGATTTTACTATTGAAGTGCCAAAAACTGAGGAGATATTATCACCTTTAGTAACAATGATTCCTTTACAGTTATTATCATATCATATTGCTGTTTTGCGTGGAACCAATGTGGATCAACCTAGGAACTTAGCAAAATCTGTTACGGTTGAATAAGAAAAATAAATAAAAATCAAATCGGCTATCTTTTAAAAAGATAGCCGATTTGATTTTTAAAGAAATAAGTCGTTAAACAAAGGACCTCCGGGAACAACAGCATAAGGTTCAAAATCTGTTATCCCTTCTGCTGTGAGCACCTGTTCGTCAATAAGACATTGCCCATTATATTCTTTATCTTTTTTACTCAAAATAGCAAATGCAGCATCGGCTATAATTTCAGGCTTCCTGCTTCTATTAGCCAGTTGCTCTCCTCCTAAAAGATTCCTAACGGCTGCAGTATCAATAGTGGTTTGAGGCCAAAGACAATTAGCAGCAACATTAAAATCTTTCAACTCTTCTGCCCATCCTAAAGTCAGCATAGTCATTCCATACTTTGCTAAAGTATAAGCAGCATGTTTTCCCAACCAGACTTTGTCCATATTTAAAGGTGGGGAAAGAGTTAAGATATGAGCACAATCCGAGGTTTTCAAATAAGGAATACAATATTTTCCCACGACAAAAGTACCTCTGATATTGATGTCATGCATCAAATCAAAGTTTTTTATTGATAGATTTTCTGTTGTACTTAAATTAATAGCAGAAGCATTATTTATTACAATATCAATGCCTCCAAAGGTATCAGCAGCTTTATTAACAGCAGCTTCAACCTGATCTTCAAATCGGATATCACAATGTAAAGGTAAAGCTTTACCTCCTGCTGCCTCAATCTCTTGGGCAACAGAATAAATAGTTCCACCTAACCTTGAATCTTCTGTAACAGATTTAGCAGCAATGGCAATAGAAGCACCATGAGCAGCTAATTTTAATGCAATAGCCCTACCAATACCTCTTGACCCACCACTAATAAAAACCAATTTATTATTAAACTCCATCTGTCAAACTGTTATTTTTTTCTTTTAAAAATAAAGATGCTACTAACTGTATATATTCTTCTTTGGCATTTTCAGAAGACTTTCCTTTTAACTTCAGCCAAGCATCATGCTTTGCCTTTGCCACAAAATCAAACATATTATAATCCCCTTTTTCAGGAGCCTCTCCATCTGTTGCTTGTTTATACAAACTATATAATAATAATAAATCCTCATTAGAAGGGCGTTGACTCAATGTCTTACTTTTTAAAACAGCTTCTTCAAAATTCATTTTTAATACTTTTCTTTAAATAGAGATTAATGTGTTGTTCTGGTCCAAACTGTAGTACGTCCTATCAAGCTGATTCCAATATATCCTCTGATATTTAATTTATCATTTCCATTAGGCGTAATTTTACAAGAGTAGGTCTTACCATTTTTAGGATCATAAATAGTACCATTTTCATAAGTACTTTCTTTTTTATCAAAACCTGACAATAGCAATAAACCCATAACCGGTCTTGTCCTAAGACTTTCTTTTACATTATGGATATCTAATTTTGGTTTACCATCCCGATTAGGTTCTTTTAACCAAACAATTTTTCCATAATATTTTCCGTTTTTTGCTTTATAGATTTCTATTTTTGCCTCCTTCACATCATTAAACCAATAGCCTGTTATTTCTTGTGCTTTAACTACAAATGCCATTAGGCTCAATATTGCAACTAATAGTACTATTCCAATTTTTTTCATAACAACACATTTAAAGATATATTAATAAATATTATTTAAGGAAATTTAACGCCACCATAAGTAGATGGATCCACATGAGGAACAAAAGCATTGTATTTACTGTTGATTGCTTTTATTGTTTCATTTGCTAAAAGAACATTTCCCATAGGTGTCAAATGAATTCCATCTAAAGAAAAAATTCCTCCGGTAACGAATGTTGTCGTAAATCTTCTACCGTTTACTTCAACACCATGCTCTTTTGCATTTTTCAAAAATCCATCTACATCCACATAAGCCAAACCTTTGTCATCAGCAAAGTTTTTAATCTTCTGGTTAAAGTTATTTTTTGCGATAGTGATATTTCCAACTTCTGTTGTAGTTAAGACATATTGATCGGCGATGGGTTTAATAGATCCCCATCCGGCATTACGCAAAGAATCTTGTGGGGTGCTTAACAACACCAACTCTCCGGCTTTCATTTGTCTTCTTCCTCCGGTTACGCCAGCATCTGCTATAATAAAGCCATTAGGCCCTACTTTAAATTGAGAAACTAAACCAGCAGATATCAAAGGAGCATAGGCAGCATTCAAACTATCAGCCTGACCTTGTCTAGAGAGTACCAACCCATTGAAAGGAATCGTAGTAAAAAAGGGAGCAGAGGTAACATCAGGAATATTTAATAATACACCTTTGGCACCATTTTGAGTAAATCCATCAAGGACCGCCTTATAACTGGCCTCAAACCCAACCCCTGCCGGGCCATCCATTGGAGTAATCACATCTCCTACACCTCCACCGGTAGCATAACCTAAAACATCATTATTCCCTAAAAATACAGAAAAAAATGTAGGTTGCTGTGCTACGGCATCTCCTAACATGGAAGCCGTAGTGGGCTGTGTGGTCATTCTGGTAAAGAAAGGATTAAAATTCCCCATTCCATTAGCAGAATTTCCATAACCAGGGAAAACGGCAGTTGTAACTTTTGCTCCAGCAACACCCATATTATTAAATGGCCCTTGACTAGCAACGCTATTTGTAAAAATGGTAAGATCTCCCATTGGAGCAGCAGCCACAGGTGCCAAACTACCATTTACTACTTTTAATATTAATCGGGCATTTAAACTCCCACCTATCCCTACAGAGCTAGGATCTACTAAAGGTTGTTTAAAAGCACCGCCACCCACTTGTTTAAATTGAGTAGCAATTAAGTTAGGATAAGATACCATTTGCCCATCATAATAAAGAGCATTATCGGCATAACCGGCAGTTAAAGAATTACCAATGGCTACATATTTTGTAAAGTCAGCATCTCCCTTGCTTACAGGCTTTTGGTCTCCATTTTTATTACAAGAGGCCAACAAAAAGCTCAAAGAACCCACTGCTAATATATATTTTTGTATTGATTTCATTGTTGCTTATTTTAATATTTGTTTTTAGAAATTATAGGTTAGTCCAAGAGTAGGCAAAAAGATATTAAAATTATAGGTACCATCAATACCACTGATTACATTTTTATCTTTTCTGGTAATAAACTCTGCCAATAAAGCCGCATCTACTTTAAAGTTTTTAGAAAACCAATAGCTGGCACCAACACTTGGATTCAAACGATTAGCATCGGGAACGTCAGGGTTGACATATCCTTTTTGAATAGGTGAAACAGAATACATCACTCCGGCTCTCAACTCATATCTTCTCTCTGGAGTATATTCTAAACCTGCACGGAAAGAATAGCCATATTTATAATTACGAATAAGGTCGGCACTATTAGAACCGGCAACCGGGCTTTCTGTATAATTTACACGAATGGTATCATATTTGGTCCAGTCGGACAAATAAACTTCAGCATTTGCTTTTAAATCATTGCAAAATTTATAGCTTGCCCCAACACCAAAAATTTGTGGCAATGGCAACGTAGCTGTAATGGCTTGATTAGGAAAATTTCCACCTACAGAAGCCGGCACATTAAAAGTAGCTGTACCAGAAGTAGATTCCATACGCTGTCTGGAACGATAGGAGAAGGCTAAGGATAAATTATCATTGGCTTTAAAATGCAAACCGGCGTTTACACCATACCCACCTGCTTTTGCATCTATGTTTGCATCACCAAAACTACCATTTTCAAATTGTACCGGTACATCTTTTTGAATGTTTACATGACCATAGGTATAAATTAGACCTAATCCTAAGCCCAATTTATCAGTCACTTTATAGCTTACTGTCGGCTGGAAAGAAACGGCTACTAAAGAAATTTCTTTTGTCTCAAAACGACCCACTGACTCCGGTTGCCATCTCATGGTACTACCAAAAGGTGTATATACGGAAAGTCCATACTTCCATTTCCCATTTTTAGAGCCAAAGGCTGCACTAGCAGAGAAAGGGGTTACCAAAGGATTATCTGAATGACTGACTACATTTGAATTAGCATCAGTAAAGGTTCCCTTTGAAATAGCGGCAGAAGCACCAACGGTTACTCCATTTCCTTCAACAAAAACGGCACTGCCCGGATTTGTAAATAAGGCTGTAGCATCATTAGGACTGGCTAATCCTGTGCTGCCCATACCTATTTGTCTTGCACCTTGTAAATTGAGCTGATAGCCTTGTCCAAAAAGTGCCAATGGAGACAAGAACAGCATTCCTGTGAATAGTTTTCTCATAAATTAAAATTAAAAGACTAAAGTAATTACATTTTTTATCAAACCAAATATTTAAGTTTAAATAATTTTTCAATATTAAAAAAATTAGTGTTTGAAATCATCATCAACACCTTTATACAAACCATCAATTAACTTACTAAATTTTGCCAACAGCACCTTGCGTTTCATTTTTAGGCTAGGCGTCAGCTCTCCACCCTCAACTGTCCATTCTTGTGGTAGAAGGGCAATTTTCCTTATCTGTTCACTATGATTAAAATTTACATTTGCTTTTTCAATTGCTTTGTCAAATTGTTCTAAGACCGATTTATTTTTGATAATATCTTCTTTATTTGTCCAAGCAACTTCGTTTCTTTCACACCAATTTTTTAAGGCATCAAAATTAGGAACGATTAATGCTCCTACGAATTTATGTCCCTCACCTACTATCATGGCTTGCTCTATGAGGAAATGCTCTTTAAGCTTGTTTTCCATAGGTTGGGGAACCACAAATTTTCCACCTGATGTTTTAAAAATTTCTTTTTTCCTATCTGTTATTTTCAATATTCTTCCATTCAACTCCCCTATATCGCCTGTTTTAAACCAACCCTCTTCAAACACCTCGGCAGTTTTTTCAGGATTTTTATAATAGCCCAACATCACATTATCTCCTTTGGTCCAAATCTCTCCATCAGGAGCAATTTTAACTTCTACTGTATCCAATAGTCTGCCAACTGTTCCTACTACTCTATTCTTCAAATTATAGCGATTTACGGCTATTACAGGAGAAGTTTCTGTTAGACCATAACCTTCCAAAATATTGATGCCGGCAGCAGCAAAAATCTGTATCAATCTAGGCTGACAAGCAGCACCACCTACAACAATGGCTTTGATATTACCGCCCAAGGCAGCACGCCACTTGCTAAAGATAAGTTTATTGGCAATATCTAATTGTAATTTATACCCAAATGACATGGGCTTACCCAATTCAAATCTTTGCCCTAAACCTAATGCCCAAAAGAATAATGCTCGTTTGATGCCGGTCAAATCTCTACCTTTGGCCATAATTTTCTCATACACTTTTTCCAATAACCTAGGTACAGTGGCAAAAATATAGGGTTTGGTCTCTTGCAAATCAGAAGCAATAGTTTCTATACCTTGTGCAAATGTCACCTTAAAATTATTGAACAGATACACATACATCACCATCTTTTCCAAGATATGATTTAAGGGCAAGAAAGACAATGCCTCTTTTTTATCCGGATTAATCTCATCGAAAACCTCATCAGAGCTGGATTTGATATTAGACATCACATTTTTGTGAGTTAACAACACACCTTTTGGAGCTCCTGAAGTACCAGAGGTATAGATGATAGTAGCCACATCATCTTCGGTGAGTTGATTGGCATTAGCCCAAACTTCTGCTTCCAATTCTTTGGTAAATGGAGCAATCTTACTTCTCCAATTTATGGTCTCTTTTTCCGGATTACTAAAAACTAAAATTTCTTTAAGGGTTGGTATTTGACCTCTTACACTCTGGATCTTATTATAAGTATCCATATCACCAACGAAACAAATTTTAACTTCAGATTCATTGAAGATTCCAACAATCTCAGAGGCTACGATATTGGGATAAAGTGGCACTAACAAGGCACCGGAGAGCTGGGTTGCCAAGTCCACCACCAACCAATTGGGACGTGAAAAGCAAATCAGCCCTACCTTTTCCCTTTTTTCAGGACCATCAGAAATATTCTTATTATAACCCTGGCTTATTAAATAATGAGCCAATCCATAAGAAAGCTCTTTGAAGCGTTGTGGGGTGTAATGTTGCCATTGACCATCTTTTTTAAAGCATAGAAATTCTTCTTGATGCTTTTCAAAAATTTCAGGCAAAAAGATATCGAACAAACGTTTTGCTGCATTATTCATAAACCATATATTTTTGAGTGTGATTAAAACTTTTAATTAAAAATCTAAATATCAAATTTATTCTTCTCAATCAAATACTGGGCAATTCTTTGTCTGGCTTCTTTAATATTATATGGGTCTTGTTTTGTGAATCTTTTCAAACCCATCAACATCATTCTCAATTCATCACCCTCACCAAAGCTATTTAAGGCATCCTTTCCAAACTTCCAAACCTTATCCACAGCATCATTCAGATACACCCTCACCATATCGGTCTTAATACCTGCAGCAGCTTCACCCTGCAATATAATCAATTTTTCAACACGAAGCAAACAAGATTCCGCAGCATATATTTCTATTGCCATATCAGCAATGTTCATAATTACTTCTTCTTCTTTGGACAAAGTGGTCATAAATTTCTGAACGGCAGCACCGGCAACCATCAGAACCGCTTTTTTCAATTTTTTCAACTGTTCTTTTTCTTTTGCAAAAAGTACCGATTCATCCACACTATCAAAACTAGGAATAGACGTTAAGTCCTTGGCAACATTTTGAGCAGCAGTCATTAAATCAATCTCTCCTTTCAAAGCTCGTTTCAACACCATATCAATAATCAAAAGACGATTAATTTCATTAGTACCTTCAAAAATCCTGTTTATTCGGCTATCCCTATAAGCCCTTTCCATTGGAGCTTCTGCACTATAGCCCATTCCACCAAATATCTGCACACCCTCATCGACGCAATAATCGAGGGTTTCAGAGCAATGCACTTTTAATATGGCACATTCAATGGCATATTGCTCAATACCTTTCAAGATGGCTTTATCTTTTTCTATACCGGAATCTTGTAATTCTTTAATGGCATCATCTATGTTCTGGGAAGCACGATACAAAGCACTTTCACTGGCAAAAGTCTTAATTGCCTGCTCAGCTATTTTAAACCTTATAGCTCCATACTTAGCAATAGGTCTTCCAAATTGCTCTCTTTCATTGGCATATTGAATAGATTTACTGATTACCTCTTTAGACGCTCCTAAGGCAGCAGCACCCAATTTTATTCTTCCAATATTTAAAATATTTAGAGCTATCTTAAACCCATTGCCCCTTTCAGATAAAAGATTTTCAACCGGGATTTTACAATCAGTGAAAAACACCTGGCGGGTGGAGCTGCCTTTGATTCCCATCTTCTTTTCTTCAGGATTTAGAGATAATCCCGGTGTACCTTTTTCTACTATAAAGGCACTTAAATTTTCATCGTCATCAATCTTTGCAAAGACCGTATAAACATCTGCAAACCCTCCATTAGTAATCCACATTTTTTGACCATTCAAAATCCAATGTTTCCCATCCTCTGAAAGCACTGCTTTTGTCTTGCCACTATTGGCATCAGAACCTGCTCCTGGCTCAGTAAGGCAATAAGCACCTTTCCACTCACCACTCGCCAATTTAGGGATATACTTTTCTTTTTGAGCTTCATTACCATAATACAAAATAGGCAATGTGCCAATACCTACATGAGCCATCAATGCTACTGCCACAGAATGTCCGGCTCCCAACACCTCTGCAGACAGAATTCCTGTAACAAAATCTAAACCTAAGCCACCATATTGCTCCGGAACATTAAGCCCTAACAGTCCTAATCCGCCAGCCTTTTCTACGATGGACGGCATCAATCCTTCTTCCAAACTATCTATTCTATCTAAGAAAGGATAGACTTCTTTTTCTAAAAACTCCCTTGAAGTTTGCTTGAGCATCAACTGCTCTTCATTCCATTGTTCCGGAATGAAAATATCATTTGCAGCGGTTTCTTTTACTATAAATTCCCCACCTTTAATTACTTTATTTTCCATCTTATTTTTTTTAATTTTTATTAATATTATTTTACAAAAGTTCAAAAATACCTGCAGCACCTTGTCCCGTTCCTACGCACATGGTAACAATTCCGTATTTTTTATTTCTTCTTCTTAACTCATTAAACATTTGAACCGATAATTTAGCACCGGTACAGCCCAATGGGTGTCCCAAAGCGATGGCTCCTCCATTCACATTCACAATTTCAGGATTCAATTCTAATGTCCTCATAACGGCAACAGATTGAGAGGCAAAAGCTTCATTCAATTCGATAAGGTCAATATCATTTAAGGTCATCCCCGCTTGTTTTAACACTTTTGGAATAGCAAAAGCAGGTCCCATGCCCATAATCCTTGGAGATAGTCCTGCCACGGAATGAGCCACCAATCGAGCTATTGGAGTAAGGTTATGCTCTTTTAAAAACCTTTCACTCACCACCATTACAAAGGCGGCACCATCGCTTGTTTGAGAAGAATTACCGGCTGTTACCGAACCTCCGGCAGCAAATACAGGCTTTAATTTTGCCAATGCTTCCAAAGAAGTATCTGCACGAACGCCTTCATCCACATTAGCTTTTAAGATACGACTGGCTTTTTTACCATTACTATCAATAAAAATATCTTCTACATCGATAGCAACAATTTCATTTGTGAACTTTCCTTCGGCAATAGCTTTGGCAGCTTTAAGGTGAGAGTTCAGACTAAATTGATCTTGATCTTCACGAGAAATTTTATAATCTTGGGCTACTGCCTCTGCCGTCAATCCCATACCCCAATACCAATCAGGATTACTTTTTGCTACTTTAGGGTTAGGAGTTACCCGCCAACCACCCATGGGCACATGGCTCATAGACTCTGCACCACCGGCAATAATGCAATCTGCTAAGCCAGCATGTATCTTGGCAGAAGCTATGGCGATAGTTTCCAATCCTGAAGAACAATAGCGGTTGATAGTGGCTCCGGCTACCGTTTCTGTGTTTAGTGACATCAATGAAATCAAACGCCCTATATTCAATCCTTGAGAACCTTCCGGCATGGCATTACCCACCAAAACATCATCAATTAATTCTTTATCTATTTGTGGCAAGGATGCCATTAAATGTTTAATCACATCTGCGGCTAAGTCGTCCGTTCTATAGCCTTTAAAAAATCCTTTGTTTGCTTTTCCCACTGCGGAGCGAAAGCCACCAACTATATATGCATTCATTATCTTAAATTATTTTTTATTTTTTAAAATTAGTTTCTCAATATCTTACCCCCATTCAAAATACTTTGAATCCGCTCTAAGGTCTTTTGCTCTGCACACAGCTCCACAAAAGCCTTACGTTCCAAATCCAATAAGTATTGCTCTGAAACTTCAGATGGCACAGACAAGTCACCCCCTGCAAGGACATAGCCCAACTTTTCAGAAATCTTCTGGTCATGCTCACTGATATAATTTCCGGCTTTCATAGAATTGGCACCCACATAAACCAATCCCAGAGCCTCATTACCCATAACTCTGATGTCTTTTCTTGGAATCGGTTGTTGATATCCGGCATCTGCCAAACGTAAACAAGCCGCTTTAGCTTCCGTTAATAATCTTTCACGAGAAACCACAACCTCATCTATTCCGGGTCTTAGATAACCTAAGTCAAAAGCTTCATAGGCAGAAGTAGAAACTTTGGCTTGACCTATGGTTAAGAACTTTTGACGGAAAACATTCAAATCTATGTCGTCTTCTCTATGGGCATCAGCAATCCGTACGGCAAACTCTTTAGTACCTCCACCTCCTGGTATCAATCCCACTCCAAACTCTACCAAACCGATATAGGACTCTGCATGAGCCACTACTTTATCGGCATGCAGACACATCTCGCAACTGCCACCCAGAGCCATATTATGCGGTGCTACTACCACCGGAATAGAAGAATATCTTAGCCGCATGGTGGTTTGTTGAAACAATCGAACGGTATAATCCAGCTCATCGAAATCTTGCTCTGCAGCCATCATAAAAATAAGACCCACATTGGCTCCGGCAGAGAAATTAGCTCCATTATTACTAATAACAATACCCCTATATTTTTCTTCGGCAATATCAATAGCCTTATTCACCCCTTCTAAGATATCACCGCCTATGGCATTCATCTTAGTATGAAATTCCACATTCAAAATACCATCTCCTATATCAATTACAGAAACTCCGGCATTTTTAAAAACAGTATGCTCCTCTCTCAAGGCATCCAAATTGATTAAATCTTCGGTACCCGGAATTATTTTATAAGATTTTGAAGCGATATCATAAAAATAAGAATTTCCTTTTTCTGTTTTATAAAAAGAAGTAATACCTGCCTCTAACATTTCTGTAACCCAGACAGCCGGTTTTTTACCCTCTGCTTCCATCATTTTTATACCCTCTGCAACACCAATGGCATCCCAGTTTTTGAAAGGTCCTATTTCCCAACCAAAACCTGCTTCTATAGCATCGTCAATACGGAAAAGGTCTTCTGTAATTTCCGGAATTCTATGGGATACATATTGAAACAATCCGGAAAATGAAGCTCTATAAAATGCTCCTGCCTTATCTTTACCACCCACTAACACTTTTAATCTTGGCTTTAAGTCAGTGATGGACTTGGTCATTTCCAAAGTAGGGAAACTCACTTTTGAAGATGGACGGTACTCCATAGTTTTCAAGTCTAAAACCAATATTTCCGACTTACCTTTTTCATTTTTTATTTTTTTATAAAAGCCTTGTCCCGTCTTATCGCCTAACCAATTATTTTGATTCACTTTGTCAATAAACTCCGGTAGCTTCAAAGTCTCTCTGGATTCATCTTGCGGGCAATTGGCATACAAGTCGTTAGTTACATGTACCAAGGTATCTAAGCCTACCAAATCACTTGTACGGAAAGTGGCTGATTTCGGGTGACCAATCACCGGACCTGTTAGCTTATCGACTTCCTCTACAGTCAACTCTAACTTTTCAACTAAATGAGCAATATCCATGATACCATATACTCCTACCCTATTGGCTATAAAGGCTGGTGTATCTTTACATAATACTACCGTTTTTCCTAAATTTTCCCTACCAAAACTACTTACAAATTCAATTACTTCAGGGTCTGTAAATTTTGAAGGGATTACTTCTAAAAGCCTTAAATACCTAGGTGGATTAAAGAAGTGCGTCCCCAAGAAATGTTTGATAAAGTCATCACTCCTACCTTCTGTAAGAAAATGAATAGGGATACCGGAAGTATTGCTGGATACTATGGTGCCGGGTTTTCTAAATTGTTCTAATCTTTCATAAAGCCCTTGTTTGATTTTAAGGTTTTCGATAATTACTTCTATCACCCAATCACAATCGGTAATATCTTTTAGATTATCATCGAAATTACCGGTTGAAATTCTAGCGGCAAAAGATTTTTTATAAATAGGCGAAGGGTTAGATTTCAATGCAAACTGCAGTGCATCATTAACTATCCTATTCCGTACAGCTTTATGCTCAAGGCTTAACCCTTTTTTTTGTTCTGCTTCATTAGCTTCTTTAGGTATGATGTCTAACAACAGAACTTGAATTCCAATATTCGCAAAATGACAAGCTATCCTACTTCCCATCACTCCGGAACCCAACACCGCAACTTTTTTAATCACTCTTTTCATTATATATCTATTTTTATTTTTTCTATTAATATTGGTTGCAAGTAAGTCAATATTTTTTGAAATATTTTTGACCTATATCAAAAAATTGAAAAGGAATAATTTTTTAACCTTCTTTAAATTCATTAACTTTACCTGCGTACCTATAAAACACCAAAATTTATAAATATGACATCTTTAAAGGAAGCCATTTTAAAATACTCTCCCATGCCTGATGAGATTCTGAATGTAGTACTCAATAAATTTACAGAAGAGCATTTTAAGAAGAGATCCATAGCAGAGCATCAAGGGAAAAGATGTCACAAACTATATTTTATCTCTGAGGGCATGGCAAGATTGTATTACAATCGTAATGGCAAAGAAATTACCGGCTGGTTTAGTAAAGAAGGAGATTTTATTACTGCCAATGATAGTTTTTTTCAGAAAAAGACGAGTTGGCTCAATTTAGAATTTATTGAACATTCAAAAGTTTTCAGTATTACCGTTTCTGACTTGGAAGAATTGTTTGATAAATACCATGAAGTGGAACGATTTGGCAGAAAACTCACTTATGACCTCTTAGAGATTTTATCAGAAAAAATGTACACCTTATTATTTCAACCGGCAGAGAAAAGATACCAACTATTACAAGTCCATTATCCTGAAGTGGTGGCGAGGGCACCTTTGGGTGATATTGCTTCTTATTTAGGTATTTCACAAGAAACCTTGAGTAGAATAAGAGCCCATAAAAGCGAATGCAATTAAAGCTTGCTGTTAAAATCAATGCAAGTAAGCTATGCTCCTAATTATTATTTCAAAAATCAAAATAATATTAAATATTCAGCAAGCCCAAAATAACAGTACCGGATTTATCCTGTCAAATTTCCTAACAACAAAGAATATTAGCTGAAAACAAGAAACCGTTCACTTTATATCTGTAAAATTTAGTTAATAAGCTGTTTTTATTTCTCATCATTAAAACAAATGTTTATTTTTGTATCGTGAAAAAATTTATTGCCATATTTTTAATGCTAATATACACTGTTTCAGTTTCTGGAGCAGTGGTACAATTGCATTTTTGTGACGATGAATTGGAGTCTATTAGCCTGAATAAAAACAACAAACCTAATTGTTGTTGCAATGAGACCACACCTTCTCAAAATGACAAATCTACCAAGCATTTTTCAAAAAAATCATGCTGTAATGAGGCTTCTATTACACTCAAATTAGATCTAGACCAAAGCTCTAATAATAGTTTACCTCAATTACAAATTCTTCAAACAACAGGAAGTCTTCCCTCTATTATACTTCCAGTTTGGAAGAACGAATTTTTTATTCAGAAAGAAAACTTTTTTTCATTTGCAAATGCCCCTCCCGAGGGAATTTGGCAAAATATACCTCTTTATAAACTTCATGGCAGTTTTGTGCTTTATGATACTGAAATCGATTCTATTTCTTAGAAGAATCATTTTCAACAATAATAATATCATAAAAATATCAAAACAATGAAAAATTTAATTATTGCATTTGTAGCTACTATTGCTACTTTCATTTTTTCTTTTAATGCAAACGCACAAGAAAAAGTTTCTAATAAAAAAACACAGCAGGTAACCATAAATGTTGCCGGAAATTGTGGTGAATGTAAAACCAGAATTGAAAATGCCGCTTATATTAAAGGGGTAAAGCGTGCGGAGTGGAACCAAAAAACAAAAGAACTCAAACTTGTTTTCAATTCACATAAAACAACTTTAGAAAAGATTGAGCAAAACATTGCCAATCATGGTCATGATGCTGGTGAAATCAAAGCTCCTCAAGAAGCTTATGATTCCTTACCTGCTTGCTGCGCTTATCACGACGTAGATGACCATTAAGGTATTGAAAAATACTCCGAAAACTCTTTTTAGTATTGCCTTATTCAGCACGATTTTTAGCTCTATCAATATTACCTCAGCGCAGGAGGTAGATAGCGTGCAAGTTAATAATGTAGTTACTAGAAAAATCAATGGTCATATTATGGATGCCAAAACGAAAGAACATCTTCCGGGTGCATTGATATATACTACTGACAAAAAACAACAAACTGTTACTGATGACAATGGTTTCTTCGAAATAGAACTTGATGATACCGTTAGCACTATTACGGTAGCATATATTGGTTTTGAAACTCAAATTGTAAATCTTAAAAACCTACATAACAACCATGTCATGGTTTCCTTAAAAGAAGAGCAATCAGGGAGAACATTAGAAGGTGTAAATGTGATGGGTAGAAAGAAAAATTCAAGTATCAGCACTTTAGGAGTCGCCAAAGTTGAAAAAATAGGTACTGGAGAATTGTTAAAGGCTGCTTGTTGCAACTTGAGTGAGAGTTTTGAAACAACGCCATCTGTAGATGTTGGTTTTACCGATGCCGTGAGCGGTTACAAGCAAATCCAAATGTTAGGACTTGCAGGTTCCAACACTTCTTTTACCCGTGAAAACATTCCTGATATCAGAGGACTAGCTGCCGTTAGTGGACTCACATTTACTCCCGGAACTTTCGTTGAAAGCATGCAGTTGAGCAAAGGGGCAGGAAGTGTAGTAAACGGTTTTGAAGGTACTGCCGGACAAATTAACGTAGAATGGATTAAACCTTTTACAGAAAATACGCCAAAGCTCTTGCTTAACGGCTATCAAAGTATTCAAGGAAGAACAGAAGGCAATTTGGTTTACAATCATAATTTCAGTAAAAAATTAAGTACAAATGTTTTGCTTCATGGCAGAGGCGACTGGCTAAAAGTAGATGAAAATAAAGATGGCTTTTTAGACAACCCATTAGGCAATGCTTTTGTGGCAGCTAATAGATGGTTTTATTTTAATGAAAACGGATTGGAAATTCAAGCCGGTTTCAAAGGAGTGAAAATGGACGGAGTAGGTGGTCAATTAGACTATAAAGCCGATGATGAACAAGTTACCGGCAATATGCCATGGGGATATAAAAACAAAGTAAACAGACTAGAAACCTGGGCAAAGATTGGAAAAGTGTATCCTCAAAAACCGTATAAAAGTATGGGCTTGCAACTTTCAGCCATCTTTCATAACCAAACAAACGATTACGGACCTAGAATGTATTCCGGGAAACAAAACAGCTATTATGCTAATTATATTTTCCAAACCATCATCAACAACACTAATAATGTGATAAAATTTGGTGGTGGAGCATTAATGGATCAATATAACGAACATTACAACTTGGAGCAAATGAAACGCCAAGAGGTAATTCCGGGTGCCTTTGTAGAATATTCTTACAACTGGATGAACAAAATCAATGTGGTTGCAGGCTTGAGGGGTGATTACCATAATATGTTTGGAGCATTTTTAACGCCTCGTTTACACATAAGATATGCACCTCAAGAATCAACAGCGATACGAGCTTCTGTAGGCAGAGCGCAAAGAACAGCTAATGTGCTTACAGAAAATATTGGATTAATGGCGAGCAACCGTAATTTCATGTTTAATGGTGTAAATATAGGCAACAATCTATCTAACAATCCATATCCTTTCAAGCCGGAAGTGGCTTGGAATATGGGAATTAATCTTACACAAAAATTCATGTTGAATTACCGAGATGGTTCTTTTGGAGTAGATTATTATTATACCAATTTTACTAATCAGGTAGTGGTAGATTTGGATAAGTTCAATGAAGTAAATTTCTACAACTTAGAGGGTAAATCTTTTGCTCATAGTCTTCATGCTCAATTAGACTATGAACCTGTTAGAAATATGGATTTAAGATTAGCCTATCGTTTTTATGATGTAAAGACCGATTATAAAAATTCCGGACTACAGGAAAAACCATTAGTTGGCGTACATAGGGCATTTGCCAATATTGGCTATACCACTAAAAACAATTGGAAATTTGACTATACCTTACAATGGATAGGATCCAAAAGATTACCTCAATATTTAAATACTCATAATAACCTACCAGTTTCCAATGAGCAAAGCCAAGCATATTGGTTAATGAATGCCCAAATTAATAAAGTTTTAAAAGGCGGAGCAGTAAATCTGTATGTTGGCGTGGAAAATATTTTGAACACCATGCAGCATCATTTAATCATCAATAGTGATAATCCTTACGGAAAAGGCTTTGACGCCTCTATAGTCTGGGGGTCTGCTATGGGAAGAAATATTTATGCCGGCTTCAGATGGAGCTTAGGAGGGAAACAGGAATAATGCAATTATTAATAAAAGAGGGCTTTAATCTATTGAAGTCCTCTTTTTTAATAAAATAAAATCTAATCAAAAGCCTAATAGAAAAGAGTCCAATCTTTAGAATAAAAAACCATATTTTAGTAAAAGAACCTGCCTCTATTACAAATAACCCTGCTACTTTTTCAAAAGTAAAAATATTTTTTCTACCTTTACCAGATACCGAAAATACTTTTCTTTTATGAAAAACCTAAAAATAATTGAAGTAAAATCTGAAATTGGAGCCGGTACCAGAGGGGCCAGTCTTGGAGTAGATGCTATAAAAGTTGCTGCTTTAGATTTTATGAGTAGTCTCTTTGTAAATATCCCAACGGAAGAAATTCAAGACGAAAATAAATTATTATACGAACCTATTGAATCTCCCTATGCCAAACGCATAAAAGGGGTTTACAATATTTACGAACGTCTCTCCCATACTATTCAAGAAACGATACATTCCGGCTTGTTTCCTATCATTTTGGCAGGTGACCATAGCTCTGCAGGAGGTACCATTGCAGGAATAAAAATGGCAAATCCTAAAAGCAGACTTGGCGTAATTTGGATAGATGCCCATGCAGATATGCATACACCTTACACTACCCCATCCGGAAATATGCACGGCATGCCATTAGCAGCCTCTTTAGGTGAAGATAATATCGAGAATAAAGCACACAAACTAGATGCCACCACTATTGAATGGTGGAATAAATTAAAGGGTATTGGGAAAATACAACCTAAAATATTACCCGAAGATATTGTATTCATTGCTTTAAGAGATTACGAAAAAGAAGAAGAAGCATTGCTGAAAAAACATAATATCAAAGTGATTCCTGTGCAGGAAGTAAGGAAAAAAGGTGTGGAAAATGTGGTGCGACAAACCTTATTACATTTGAATAAATGTGATGAAATTTACATCTCTTTTGATGTGGATAGCTTAGACAGCTCCATTTCAAGAGGAACTGGAACACCGGTTTCCAATGGGTTAAAAGAAAAGGAAGCAGAAGACTTAATTGCATCATTAATGCAATCTCATAAAATTTGTTGCTTCGAAATCACGGAAGTAAATCCAACTTTAGACAAAGAAAACCTGATGGCAGAAATAGCTTTCTCCATATTACAAAGAAGTGTAAATATTCTATTGGTGAATTAAAAAAAAAACTGAATATGCTTATAGATAAGGTGAGAACCCTTTAATGTTTTTCTTAATATATGATATTAAAGTAAAGAATATTTATTCATTTATTTTTAATATTTATGCATAACTACAAATCAAAGGACATCCATAATAGTTTCAATATTTGCTATTAGCACCCCTTGTTATTGGTTAGGTTGATTAATTCAATAATGCTCGTTGCTCTAACTATTCAGATGGATTTGAGATTTAGTTCATTTATACTATAATTGCTACTACCTTACAGTACGGAATACAACCTGACCGGAAAATGGCGGTAGCAATTAAAAAAAACCTTTTAACTATAAATCTTTGAGAAACAAAAGAGAAAGCATTCAAAATTGACAAATTTTGATAAAAATGTATCTTTGCATAGAACATACCTTATTGAAAACGTTAGATTAAACAACAGAAATTTAATAACTTTTTATAAAATATTCACTGTTTTTTGAAACGCCCAGGATATACAATGATAAAAAAATCCAATATTGAAAAGCTATATTACCCAATACCAACAAATTCATTTGATTTTATTAGATTAGGTTTGGCAAGCATAGTAGTATTAGCTCATTTTATAGTATTAACAGGAATAGAAGAGCGACCATTATGGGCAAAAATTTTTACTACACATTTAGCAGTCAAAGGTTTTTTTATTTTAAGTGGTTATTTAATCCTTTCAAGTTATTTAAAAACCCCAGATATAAAAACATACCTGGTAAAAAGGGCAAAACGATTGCTTCCTGCTTATTGTTCCATTATTCTTTTATCCACTTTTTTCCTCGGACTTTTAAGCAATTTAAATTATCTGGATTATATCACTCATCCTCAAGTTTGGAAATATTTTTTTAGCAATTTATTCTTTTTAAACTTCTTAGAACCTTCTCTTCCAGGGGTTTTTTTAAATAATCCAGTAAAAGAGATTGTCAATGGTTCATTATGGACATTAAAAATAGAAATTTCTTTCTATCTTTTCGTTCCTTTTTTAGTATATATTTTCAGAAAATTAAATAACAAAAAAGCTATATATTTTAGTATTATTATCTTATACCTATTGGGATACTTTTTCAGAGTTCTTATCCTAAAATATAGCAATTCTTATCCTTTTTTAGAGAGTCTAATCAATCAACTACCCGGTTCAATACAATATTTTTGTGTAGGGATGGGCTTTTATCTTTTTGTAGATTCAAAGCATTTTAAAAACCCCATTATATTACTCTTGGGATGCCTTATGCTTTTAGAAAAACAACTTTTTAATACTACTTTGCTATGGCCAATAGGATTAGGTATAATAATAATGTATATTGGGTTTACTTTTAAAAATTTGGCAAATTGTCTAAATGGAAATGACTATTCTTACGGAGTTTACATATTTCATTTTCCTATTTTACAAACTTTGATAAGTGTTCAAGTATTAAGTTTACCTTATTGGCTTGTATTTTTATTATATATTTTAACGGTATCAATATTGGCTTTTTTGTCTTGGAACCAAATAGAAAAACCTTTTCTTCGACGAAAAAAATAATGAAAGTCATTAAAAGTACACCTCATTAGGTATTACTTTTTAGAAAATTGTTCTATTAACATTTTTGCCACTTCCTTATCAATAGGTAAATTAACGATATCTAAAAGTTGAGGTACAATTTTTTGAAAAAACAAAGTTCCTGTATCTGAATGTTGTGGAACTTGTTGGTAATTGGGCAAATCCACTAAATAATAAATACTAATAATTTGGGTATCGTTAACCACAGACTTTTGAAAAAAATCGGTGGTATAAAAATGCCTAAAGTTAAATGGCTCAATGCCTATTTCTTCTTCAAATTCTCTTTTTAACCCGGCTAATGTCCCTTCTCCATACTCCAATCCACCTCCTGGAAATTTGGTAAATTCAAAGCCTTTATATTGTTCATAACTTAACAATACTTCATTTTTTGAATTAATGGCAATACCATAAACCCGGACATTAAATTTTAGTTCCATACCGTAAAGTTAAAAATCTTTCAGATGAAAACACAAAAAATCCCGACAATATTCACTAAATATTACCGGGATTGAATTGTGACATTTGATTTTTAATTAAACAAGGCCAAATAGTATTGTTTCTTACCCTTTTGGAAAAGTATATATTTGTCATTCAACAAATCCTTTGTTTGGATTACAGTTTCCAGTCCTTGCATTTTTTCCTTATTCATACTCACCCCTCCCGCTTGCAAAGCTTTTTTAGCCTCACCTTTAGATGGATAAATTGCAGTTTCTGCAAGAAAATCAACCATATCAATCCCTTTGTCGTCAAGAACAGCTTTAGCATAAAGCACTTTTGGGACACCATCCATAATTTCTAATAACTGTTGTTCATTTAATGCGAGCAAAGCCTCTTTGGTGGCTTTCCCAAAAAGGATTTCAGTAGCCTGCTGGGCAAACAATAAATCTTCTTTTGAATGCACTAGAGTAGTTATTTCTTCGGCTAATCTTTTTTGTAAAATCCGTAAGTGAGGAGCAGCATCATGCTCTGTTATCAAACCTTCAATTTCATCTAAAGGGATAAAAGTAAACTTCTTAATAAAACTTTTTGCATCTTCATCAGAAACATTCAACCAAAATTGATAGAAAGTATAAGGAGAAGTTCTATCTCTATCCAACCAAACATTGCCACCTTCAGTTTTTCCAAACTTGCCACCATCTGCTTTTTTCAATAATGGGCAAGTGAAAGCATAAGCTTCGCCACCTCCCATTCTGCGGATCATCTCTGTACCGGTGGTGATATTACCCCATTGATCGGCACCGCCTGCTTGTAATTTGATGCCTTCATTTTTATTCAGATAATAAAAGTCATATCCTTGAATCAATTGATAAGAAAATTCTGTAAAACTCAAGCCAAATTCCAATCTTTTTTGGACAGACTCTTTGGCCATCATATAATTTACAGAAAGGTGTTTGCCGGCATCTCTGATAAAATCAAGAAAGCTGTAATTTTTAAACCAATCGTAATTGTTCACTATTTTGGCAGCATTAGGGAGACTAGAATCAAAATCAAGAAATTTTTCCAATTGCTTTTGAATTCCTTTTACATTTTTCTCTAAGGTTTCATTATCCAACAAGTTTCTTTCTGCAGATTTTCCAGTAGGATCGCCAATCATTCCGGTAGCACCACCCACCAAAGCATAAGGCTTATGCCCATTCTTTTGAAAATGCATTAGTAATATTATTGGAATCATACTCCCAATATGCAAACTTTCGGCAGTAGGGTCAAAGCCAATATAGGCACTCACTTGTTCTTTAGCCAATAATTCTTCAGTTCCAGGAATAATATCCTGAATTAATCCTCTTTCTCTTAGTTCTGGAATAAAATTTTTCATACTATTTTTATAATGGTGCAAAACTATCAATTTTAATTTAATAAGAGATTATCATTTTGAAAAACATCGTCAATAATAAATTAATTTGCTGTTAAATTAACCGATATTTAAGAATTTTTAATAAATTCAATTAACTTTGTAAGTTCGTTAAATAAATTTTAATTTGATAAATAAATTCCTAGATTTATCGTCTATGAAAATAAATATAAATAAACTACCAATTGTCTTAGGCATCATTTTCTTTGCGGAAAATATAAATGCTCAAAGCCGAATTTATGTCAATGAATACCTGAATATTGGTGTTGGAGCCAGAGCTTTGGCTATGGGAGGCGTTCAAGCTGCAAGCAGTGCCGATGCTTATTCTACCTATTGGAATACTGCCGGACTTGTAAACATGAAGAACAATACAGAATTGGGTATCATGCATGCCGAATATTTTGCAGGAATTTTTAAGTATGAGTTTGGAAGTTTAGGCATGAAACTTAAAGACCCTAATCGTGCAATTGGCATTTCTTTTCTACGTTTTGCAACAGATAATATTCCATATACCATTGACTATGTTAGACCAGATGGCTCCTTTGATGAATCTAAACTCAAATCAATATCAGCAGGAGATTATGCATTTAATGTCAGTTATGCCCAAAGGCTGAAATGGTTTAAAAACAACAAAAAGATAAAGGCTAGCATTGGTGCTAATGCAAAAATCATCTATCGAAATGTGGGTAAAATGTCCAATGCTTGGGGAGCAGGATTAGACATTGGATTAAATATCCATTCTGACAAATGGATGTTTGGTATAAATGCAAAAGACATTACGACCACAACAACATCTTGGAATTTTAATTTTACAGAAAGCGAAAAACAGGTTTTCCAACAGACAGACAATGAAATTCCAATAAAATCTTATGAGGTAATGTACCCCCGAATCAACATTGCCTATGGCAGATATTTCTTGAATCCTAAAAGTAAAATTCAAATTCTTGGAGAAATAGGAACGGATATTACCACTGATGGGAAAAGAATGACCTTAATTTCTAGTGATAGAATTAGCATCGATCCCAAATTAGGATTAGAAGCATCCTATAAAAACAGTATCTTTTTAAGAGCCGGAATTAGCAACATTTATCAAGTAAAAAACAATAACGACACCTTAAATCTCAAAGATTATTGGATTTACCAACCGGCAATTGGCATTGGGTTCAAAATTAACCAACTTAATATTGACTATGCTTTTACAAGTTTAAACATGCAAGATAATCCATTATTTACTCATGTAATTTCTTTAAAATTAAATTTTAACAGGAAGACAAAAAGCGAAGACAAACAACCAAAACTCCCAGAAGAAAAACCATCAATCAATCAACCAATCCAGATTAATAAATAAAAAATTCCAAAAATTAAAATAAAAAGATGAAGCAATCGAATCTCGTAAAGCGTTTAATATTGATATTTTCAATATTTTCTCTTTGCAGTAATATTTCATATTCCCAATCCCTATTAGGAAATGAATGGATTAATTATGGGCAAAACTATTTTAAGATAAAAATTGGGAAATCAGGTATCTATAGGATTCCATACTCCGTATTGCAAAGTAATGGCATGGGAGCTGTTCAAGGAAGTCAGTTTGCTTTGTACAGAGAGGGTCAAGAGCAACCCATCTACATTACCACTAATAATTCACTAGGAGCATCTGACTATATAGAATTTTATGGTCAGAAAGCTGATGGTCAAATGGATAAAGAACTGTTCATTCCGGTAAGTCGTCAAGCCAATGACGAAGTGAACATCGTATCAGATACTGCCGCATACTTTTTAACTTATAGCCCTGGATCACATTTAAGATTAACTTTAAAGAATAATATTATCACTCCAGGAGCACCTGTAGCAGAAACCTACTGTATCACCGATATTTATCCTAAAGAAAACATAAGAGATGGATATTCTCCTGGAGAATCTTATAACCCTTATGACCAAACAAGATATTATTCTGCGAAATACGACAAAGGAGAAGGGTTAAGTTATTTAAAAGGAATTCCAAATGCAAATACTATTTTGGTTTTCAATGCACTAAAAGGGAAAACACTTCATGACCCCAAATTATCAATAGCCTTTTTTTTAAATGAAAATTCATCCCAAAACTTTAAAGTTTGGGTAAATACCACTCAAATATTTGACACTACTGCACCCTTATTTAGTTTAGTGAAAAAGGATTTTGTTATTTCTAATAGTACCTTATTGTCAACGGACACAAATCTATTAAAATTAAACTCTAGTGCAAAAAAACATATCTTAAAAGCAAAAATCACCTATAATCGAGATTTTGATTTTGGAGGAATCGAAACAATACTATTCAGATTAGACAATTTCAATCAAACTCAAAGATTAAATTTCAACAATTTAAATACAGCAAATAATAATATTGTCGTAGATAAAACCACCAATAATATATACCATTTAGGTGCAGATACCAGTATATTATTAGATGCGTCCTCTGTTGAAAGAAATATCTGTTTTACTGCCTCACCCACAATATTGGGAAGCATCGAACCCATAACTTTTACAAATTATAGCCTTCCTTCCAATCAAGGAAAATACATTATCCTTTCAGACGATGAATATATAAATATTCCTAATGGAGGAATAACACAATATAAAAACTACAGAACTTCTGCTTCAGGTGGGAATTATGGAGTAATTGTAGTCTCAGCCAATGACTTATACAACCAATTTGCCTATGGTATAGATTATCACCCATTGGCAATTAAACATTTTTTAAAATTTGCACAACAAAACGCTTCTTGGATTCAAAAACCTCAACATTTATTCATAATTGGGAAAGGTATTAGTTATAATCTGGTTGACCAATACAAGAAAAACAGAACTACTTTCGATTATCCAATTGTCCCTACTTTTGGCGTTCCAGGCTCGGATTTATTATTTGCAGAAGTGGGAAACAGTAATGTACCTTCTTTAGCAGTTGGAAGGCTCTCTGTTGTAAATAATTCTGAAATATTAAATTATCTAAACAAAATCCAACAATATGAAAATGCGTTAAACATACCTTCAATTCCGAATCTCCAAAACAGCCTATGGAAAAAAAGAGCTTTAAATATTCCCGGAGGGTCTGATGAGTCACTATTATTTACATTTAATTATTCTTTAGATTCCTGTAAAAAGATATTACAAGATACTGCAATTGGTGCTATTGTTTTTAAAGAAGGGAAAGGATCTACTCCACCTGATCAAATTGCTTCAAAAAAAATAGACTCAATGTTAGCGTTAGGCTCTCAATTTGTTACTTTTTATGGTCATGCTTCAGCAATGGCATTTGATTATAATTTAAACACTCCTGAGAATATTCAGTCTGCACCAAATTTTCCTATATTTATGGCCTATGGATGTGATTTATCTGCAATATTTGATTTAACCAATGGCAAAACAATTAGCGAAAGGTACCTGTTGGAATCCCAGGGTGGTTCTATTGCCATGTTAGCATGTACCGCAGATGGTTGGACCGGATATATAGAACCTTATATGCAAGGGCTTTATCAAAGAATGGCAAGACAGGATTATGGAAAAACATTCGGTATCCAAATAAAGGAGAATCTAGTGAACTACAAAGGAATTCCTTTATCTAATAATTTTAACCAAATTCACATGCAAACTTTTTTACTACAGGGAGACCCGGCAGTGAAATCGTTCAGTCCCGAAAAGCCTGATTATTATGTTGATTCCAGCCTAGTGAAAACAAATCCGGAAGTAATATATTCCACCATGGATTCTTTCAAAATTACAGCACAAATATATAATTTAGGAAAAGGAGTAAGCCAGACCATTAAAGTTCGTCTGACTAAAAATCGAACTGGGAACAACACTATATTATATTCAGACTCTATCCTTGCAAAAGTAATCAACCAAAATACCGTTAGCTTTAATATTCCAATAGATAAAATAAACGACAATGGTCTTTTTGATTTTAATATTAATGTAAATTCAGACCAAAGTAAAGACGAAATTACTTTTTTAAACAATCAGGCTACTTTAAAAATATATATTTCTAATAATGATTTAAAACCAATCTTTCCACAAGAATTTGCAATAGTGCATAATCAGGGTGTAGAGCTAAAGGCTTCAACAGAAAACCCATTAATCAAACCCACTAACTATATTTTGGAGTTAGATACCACTGCTTATTTTAACAGTCCTTTCAAAAAAGTAAAAACATTATTAAGCGAAGGAGGAGTTATAAGATGGACTTTACCATTTCAAATGGAAGATAGTGTGGTATATTATTGGCGTACCGCTGTGGACACCATAATTCTTGGTAATACAAAGTGGAATAATAGTTCATTTATTTATTTACAAAATGGTAATGATGGTTGGAATCAATCTCATTTTTTCCAATACCAAAGTGATAGTTTTAAGTATATTATGAACCAAGAGCCAGACAGAATATTCAAAGGTAGTGAGAAAATAGTACCTCTAAGTGTTACATCAAAATATTGGCCATCAGGTAATAATAATGTTTATTTAGGGGATGACAGAATTGCAAAAGGATCATGCTTATATGGCGGACAAAACGGATTAATGTTTATCCTACTAAATTCTATTACTGGCAAACCTTTGATTAACACTAATCAGTTTGCCGGATCAAATATTGTCTGTGCAAGTGACCGAAATAAACAATTTGAATTTCAGATAAATACACCTGCTCAAAGAAAGAATATTATGGATTTTATTGATAGTATTCCCAATGATTATTATGTAATTTTCAAATCTAATGGATATATCAATACCAATAACTTTACTACAGCCCAACAATGGCTTCAAGACGACTCTTTAAACATAGGAAAATCCTTATATCACTCATTGGTTAATTTAGGTTTCACCAATATTAACTTAATCGATGGTCAAAAACCTTTTGCAGGATTTACACAAAAAGGAAATTCAAATTTCAATACGCAATTCGTTCTTTCTAATAACATTGAAGGAACTGTAAACCTAGTAACGGAATTACCCTTTATTAATGAAAAAGGAATATTAAAAAGCACAATAATAGGCCCTGCCACTTCTTGGACACAACTTTTATGGAATACTAAAACATTAGACAATAACCCTCTGGGTGACTCTACTTTTGTTCAAGTATATGGTTACAGTAACCCAAATTCACCAAATGGAGATTCTTTATTTAAAACGACAAACTTGGATACAGCCTTAAATACGATTAATGCTTCCCAATATCCGTATTTAAGATTAGAATGGACTACTAAAGATACCATCAATCACACATTGCCTCAATTAGACTTCTGGAGGGTAATGTATCAGCCAGTACCAGAAGGAGCTATTAACCCGTTAAAAGCCTATCAATTGCAGGATACATTTGAAATGTATGACGACATCAACTTCGATATTGCATTTGAAAATCTTACAAATATTGCTATGGACAGTATCTTAGTAAAATTTAAAATTCAAAATTTTGACAATAATACAATAACCAATTTTGGCCCTTATAGATTCAATCCATTGAATGCTAATGATACTATTATGATACATTTAAACAACATTAGCAATACACCATATTCTGGAGAAAACATATTATTCCTAGAGGTGAACCCTAATGGAGATCAAGCAGAGCAATACCACCCCAACAATTTGGGTTATTTCCCTTTTTATGTAAACAATATTCCTACAGCATTTAAATCTTTTAATTTTGACCTTGTCAAGAAAGGAAACAGCTCTTATTTAACTTGGAATACCAGTGAAATAAAAGAAGTTAAAGAATATGAAATAGAACATAGCATAAACGGTAAGCAATGGAATAAAATTGGTATTACGAAAGCTAAAAACAATAGTAATGCTTCTACGTTATTTTATAACTATACCGACTCTTTCCCTAAAACAGGAATAAATTTTTATCGTGTAAAACAAGTATATTTAAATGGGAAATCTGAATTTAGCAAAATAAAAAGCTTAATTTTTAATGACCAAATCCAATATACTTTTGTTCCAAACCCGGTTCGCTCTACATTAGAAATAAGTGGTTTGAGTTTGGGTGACCATATAACTATTTACAATACTCTAGGTAAAGAGATGAATAAAGTAAGTTCCCATTCAACAAAAGAAACAATCAATATGGAAAACTTACCTGAAGGCAATTATCTAATAATGATATCGGATCAAAACGGAAATCAAAAAGAAACCAGAAAAATAACAAAACTCAATTAATTTTCACCAAAAACTTCAATATGTTTAGCTTTAGAGTTTATAAAATTGTTGGTAAATTTAAAAGGAAGGAAAGCATTTTACTTCCCTTCCTTTTAATACTTTTATTTTTAAATTACAATTCAAATGCACAAAATCTTTTTGGAAACGAATGGATTAATTACAACCAAAACTATTTTAAAATAAAAGTTGGGACAGAAGGTATTTATAGAATCCCTTATAGTCTCTTGCAGAGTAATGGTATGGGAAGTATCTCCGGCAATCAGTTTACTATGTATAGGGACGGTCAAAAAATCCCAATATATGTGAGCTCCAATAATAATTTAGGATCCTCTGACTATATTGAATTTTATGGCAAAAAGTCTGATGGCAATATGGATAAAGAACTCTATAATCCAATTAGTCGTCAAGGAAATGATGAAGTAAATATAATAACAGACACTGCCACATATTTTTTGACTTATAGTAATGGCACCCACCCCAGATTAAATTTAAAAAGTAATTCTATCCCCTCTAATCCTCCTAATGCAGAAAACTATTGCATTACTTCGGTATATCCAATTGAGAACATCAGAAATGGCTATTCTGCAGGTGAATCTTATTATTTAGGCACAGCAGAGCCTATTCAATATCAATCTGCAAAAATGGAGAAAGGAGAAGGCCCTGCCTATACAGGCTATGGAGAACTATTTTTGCATTATAATACACCAAATAGAAGTCCCAATCCTAATACTAAGCTTGAGTTTGTAGCATTAAGTAATTCAAAAGTCAACAACTTAATCTTTGGTATATTTATGAATGGCACTTACCTTTTTGATACAACTATTAATTCCTTCAGTCTCATCAAAAAAGAAAAATATGCCAACTCTCAAATTGTAATGTCGGATTCTCTAACTTTAAAATATTATGGAGACAGTAGATTCAATATTCTTAAAACCAAGATTACCTATAACCGAACCTTCGACTTCTCCTCAACAGGACATTTAATATTCAGTTTAGAAAACAATAATCAAAACCAATTATTAACTTTAAACAATCTCAATGGAATAAATAACAATATTTTAGTAGATTTGACTACTCAAAATATATATCATTTAGGCAGCTTCAACCAAGTACTACTAGACCCTTCTTCCACCAATAGAGACATTTGCTTTTCTGCTAGCCCAAATATTGTTAGCAATATCCAACCAGTTACTTTTAGAAACTATTCAATAAGTGCCAATCAAGGTAACTATATCATCCTTTCTGATGACGAATATATCAATACCCCAAACGGAGGAATCAATCAATACAAAACCTACAGAACTTCAAACGATGGTGGTAATTATAATGTTTTAGTAGTATCTGCCAATGAACTCTACAACCAATTCGGTTATGGAATTGACTATCATCCATTAGCCATTAAACATTTTGTGCAATATATTCAACAAAGTTCCTCTTGGACACAGAAACCCGAACACTTATTTATTATCGGTAAAGGCCTAAGTTATAATTATATTGATAATTACAAAAAAAATAGGGGCGTTTTGACTTTTCCAGCCGTACCAACTTTTGGAAACCCCGGATCAGATTTCTTATTTGCAGAAAATGGAAATACTAATTCTCCGACCATGGCAGTAGGAAGGCTCTCTGCAAGTTCTAACAATGAGATTTCTGATTATCTTACAAAAGTACAACAATATGAAAATGCACAAAAAATACCGGCTTTGCCTAACATAGATAATTCCTTATGGAAAAAACGTGCTTTACATATCGCCGGGGGTACAGACTCCAGCCTACAAGCACTTTTCTATGCTTCATTAAATATTTGTAAAGGCATATTACAGGACACACTTACAGGAGGTATTGTAACCACTGTTGGCAAAAAGACCACAAGTATTACCGAAAATGCATCTTCTATTATCGACTCTATTATTAGTCATGGTGTTCAATATATAACATTTTATGGACATGCATCTTCCTCCATATTTGATTACAATTTAAATAACCCCGAAGATATTCATTCCAATCCATATTTTCCTATTTTCATGGCATTTGGCTGTGATGTAGCTGCCATATATGAACCAACAATGGACAAAACAATAAGTGAGCGATATTTAAAAGATAACCAAGGAGGAGCCATTGCTATGCTTGCATGTTCTACATTTGGATGGACAGGATATTTAGAGCCTTATATGCAAGAACTATATCGAAATATAGCCCAACAAAAGTATGGCAAAACTTTTGGAGAACAATTAAAAAACACTTTAGGAATTTATGGCAACAATGCTCCCAATAATGTTTTTTATCAAATCCATAAACAAACTTTTATTTTGCAAGGTGATCCGGGCTTAAAAATATTTAACCCTGAAAAGCCTGATTATTATATTGATGAAAACCTAATAAGCTCCAATCCAGCAGTTGTGAATATAACCCTGGATTCTTTTGAAATTAAAGCGAAAATTTACAATTTAGGTAAAGCTTTAGAAGATAGTATTTGGGTAAGGTTAACCAAAACAAAAGGAGGCAGCAATAATATTATTTACACTGATTCGGTACAAATCAAATTATTAAATCAAAATGAAGTGAGCTTTAATCTTCCTTTAGATTCAAAAGACGATATCGGATTATTTAATTATTCCATTTCTTTAAACGATGAACAAATCCCTGATGAGATTAGCTTTGCAAACAATAAGGCAAGCCTTCAACTTTATATTGCAGAAGACAATATAGTACCTATTTATCCTTATGAGTTTTCTATAGTTCACCAACAAGGAATTAGCTTAAAAGCATCTATATTAAATCCATTCTTAAAGCCTAAAAGGTATCTATTGGAAATAGACACTACAGAGTATTTTAATAGCCCTTTTAAAACTACACAAAACATTAATAGTGGTGGTGGGTTGATTAAATGGCAAATTCCATTTCAAATGACCGATAGTACGGTTTACTATTGGAGAGTAGCTGCGGACACGTTATTTAATGGAAATATACCTTGGAACAGCAGCTCATTTGTCTATCTTAATAATGGAAGTGAAGGATGGAATCAATCCCATTTTTTTCAATATAAAAAAGACAAAGAGTCCCTACTTGAAAACAAAGAACCTAACCGAACTTTTAAAGGTAAGACATACAATTTGAATCTAAATATCAATTCAAAGTTTTGGCCAAATGGTAATAATAATGTTTATTTAGGTGACAATAGAATTGCCAGAGGATCCTGTATCCCATCCGGAAAAAATAGTATAATCTTTTTATTAATTAATCCGGAGAATAGAAAAACTATAGACAACTACAATCAATATCCCGGTGCATTACCGGATTGTGGTTCTCGTCCACATCAATTTGAATTTTATGTAAATGATTCAGCACAACGAAAACTTGTCATGAATTTCATAGACAGCATCCCAGATCAATATTATGTTGTTTTTAAATCTAACGGTTATTTAAGTACTGGTGATACAGTTACTACTGCACAAGACTGGTCTGCTGATGACATCAACAACAACGGTCAATCTTTAACCCAATATTTGACCAATTTAGGCTTTACTAATGTTCCAAGTTTAAGCACCCAAAAACCTTTTGTAGGCATTACCCAAAAAGGTAATCCTAATTTCCCCACAGAACTTATTTTTGATAATGACAGTTCAGCAATTGTCACTCTAAACAAAGAATTGAGTTTTAACCTTCCAAGTGGCACATTAACCAGTACTATTATAGGACCTGTGGCAAAATGGAATCAATTATTATGGAAAACAAAACCTCTTGGTAATGATACCCTTGGCGATAGAACATTTGTTTCTGTTTATGGTCTTTCTAGTTTAGATGCCAATGCAGATTCTTTATTTTCAACTCAAAATAGAGATACGGCACTTTCTACCATCGATGCTAACCAATATCCATACCTACAATTAAAATGGTATGTAGAGGATAGTATCAACTATACTTTACCTCAATTAAATTATTGGAGAGTTTTGCACCAACCATTACCTGAAGCAGCTCTTAATCCAAATGCTGGAATGGTGGCAAAAGACAGCTTAATTCAGGGGGAAATGTTCTCCATCAAACTACCTATTGAAAATTTAAGAGAAATCCCTATGGACAGTATGTTGGTAAGGTTTAAACTAACTGATGCAAGCAATATTTCAAGACCAATAGGCTCTTACAGGTATCACCCTTTACCTGGCAACGATACAATAATGGTAAGCTTGGATAGTTTAGACACAAAAGCCTATCCCGGAACCAATTTTTTATTTATAGAAGCTAATCCTGATAATGACCAAGCAGAATATTATCATCCAAATAATTTAGGCTATTTCAGTTTTTATGTTAAACCAGACCAATTCTCTCCATTAACAGACGTTACTTTTGACGGTGTACACATTTTGAATAACGATATTGTATCTGCCAAACCTTTCATAAATATTATGATAAGAGATGAGAATAAGCAGAGCCCAATAAAGGACACCTCTAACATGATAGTCAAACTTAGAAGTGAAACAACAGGAAAAATTGAAACTATTGTGATGGATGGCGTAAAGTGCAAATTTATTCCGGCAACTGCCAATGGTAAAAATGAAGCTTTCATTGAGTTTAGACCGGAATTAGAAGATGGCAATTATACTTTAATTGTCCAGGCTAAAGATAATGTGGGTAACCAATTGGGCAGTAGCACTGCTACTAATAGCTATCAAATAAGTTTTGAGGTGATTAATAAATCAACCATAACTCATGTCTTGAACTATCCAAACCCATTCTCTACTTCAACTCAATTTGTATTTACACTTACAGGTTCTGAAGTTCCCAGTCAATTCAAAATTCAAATACTTTCTGTAACAGGAAAGGTGGTAAAAGAAATTACTAAAGCTGAATTGGGAAATATCCACATCGGTAGAAATATTACCGATTATAAATGGGACGGCACAGATAAGTATGGACAACAATTAGGAAATGGTGTTTATCTTTATAGAGTAATCACTACTGATAAAAATGGGGAAGCCATTGATAAAAAAATCAACTCCAATATCGATAAATACTTTAAGAATGAATATGGTAAGTTATACATCATGAGATAGTGGCATAAAACATATCCATTCTTTTTACCACAAAGAGGAGGTAGTGTGTTTACACTACCTCCTCTTTTGTAATAAGCAATATTATTTTGAAAAATCAACCTTTACATTTTCTCTATCGGCTTCAGTGGCCTCAAAATAATTGAACTTCTCATATTTAAACATCCCCGCAAAAACTACTGCCGGGAAAGTTTCACCATAAGTATTATTTTCTCTGACAGCACTATTAAAATAACGGCGACTACGCTCTAAATTTTCTTCTACTTTTGAAAGTTGTGATTGAAGGTTCAAAAAAGAAGTATCTGCTTTAAGATTTGGATAAGACTCTGCAATGGCAAATAAGCTTCTTAAGCCTTGTTGCAATTGATTTTCTGCTATAATTTGGGCATTAATATTATCCTTTGGAGCCGACAGTGCATTGTTTCTAGCTTCTACTACTCTTGTTAAGGTTTCTTGTTCATGGGCAGCGTATCCTTTAACGGTATTAATCAAATTAGGTATTAAATCATGTCGCAATTTGAGTGCAACATCTATATTACTCCAAGCATCTTTTACAACATTTCTATTTTTGGCAAACTTATTAAAGATATTAATCAGTAAAAAGAGCAATAAAAATATTATGGCAATAAAAATATAAAACGAAAACATAGGTAGATATTTATATGGTTAAAAATAATATTTCAAAGATAATAAAAAAGTACAATACCTTAGTTAAAACTTAGTACAATTCAAATAGCCTGATACAATTTAAATTTTTAAAGCTTCTAAAACCTTTGATTATCATAACTATTTACAAATTCCATTAATTTCTTTTTATTGGAGCTAAATGAAAAAATATTATAAATGGTATAAAAATTTTTAGGATCAATACACTTTGGATACAAATCTTTTGCTAGTGTCAATCTATTACTTTCAAAATATACCAATGCCAATAAGCTTTTTATCTGTAATGTGGTAAAGAAAGTTTTTTTAGATTGTTGACGGATGGCGTCCATTTTATCCTTATCAAAATAATTACTTTTTGTTAGATATTTTACAAAATTATCAAACTCCTGAGCATTCATTAAAGCATATTGCTCTTGTGGCCCATTGCTCCAATTGGAACCATTTCCTCCATAAGGCTTATTCCAAATATCATCCCAACGATTAAATTGATAATAATTATTCTGAATTTGATATTCATCCAATTTATACAAACCATATTTGGTAAAAAAGTCCAAAACCAATCTATTATTATTTCTTATGTTTAATGCAGATTTATAAATTAAATAGCCATATTGATAAATTTCCAATACATTTCTTCCGGAATTCAAATCGTAAAATCTGAATTTACCATTGTCATTACTTATCATTTGATTGTTTAAAGTTACTGTAAAAAGCCCTTCTTCAGGAATTCTTAAAAAGACTTCAGCATAACCAAAATTATTTGACCAATTATAAGCCTGAGTTTCTTGTGTACTAGGTCGAGCCCCTCCTGTAGTAGTTCCAACATTATTATTGAATCTTCCTTTTATGGTGTTATTGTTTGTGGTTGGCCTATTTCCATCCTGAACTTTTTGTTCTAATTGAATCATTTCATTTTGGGGCGTTTTTAGCTCAGCTTGAGTAGCCACGTTCTTAATTAAAGCACCCACCTTTCCTGCATCTTGTGCCTTTGCATGAAAACTAAAAAGCAATCCAGCAATAAATAGTAAATTTTTCATAACCCTTTAATTTTATTGTTTCTTTATAGATAGCTCTTCTAAGAAATGGTTTAAAGGGTCGTATAGATTATTTTATTTTCCTCAAAATTTGAATGATTATACATCTATAGAAAATGCTTTCAATAGTTTTAATATTAAGGCTTCATTTTTTAGCATTTGAATTCTTAATGGAGAAAGTAACCATTCTGTTTTTAGCTTTCCCTCCCCTTCTTCTAACGCGTCCTCCAAAAAGAACAAGCGTTTCCAAAAAGAATATTTTGATTTTTCCATTAATTCAGATAAAGGAATAAAATAAATCATTTTATCAGCACCTCCATTATTAATAAAAAGTTTTAAATCTTCAATATTGGTCAAGGAATGAATACAAAAGACCGTACCATTTTTTAAATTAAAATAAGTATTAATTCCTGTATGCTCTTGCCATTTTGATTGGGCTATTTCATAAGCTGTTCTTTCCTCAATATCCTCAATTGTACTTATGATTTTTTGTTCGGAAATATAATGGAGCTCCCATTCATTTTTTTCTACTAAAGATATATATAATGACCATACCGCATTCTTATAAACATTTAAGAAGGCATTTGCCAAATTAGTTTCTGGAATAAATGTAGCCAATCCATTATGAAAACTGGCATATATCTCTAGTTTTGAAGCAAAAGGATTTCGCATTTCGGCATGCCTTATTATGAGTTCTCTATTTTTACCATAAATTTTCCAAACTATTCTTCTTACATCATCACCATATTCAAACTGCTTATAATTAAACAGCTCTCCTTCTACCCTTCTTACTTCTTTAATTCTCACCTCCATATCTTTGGTGGATTGTGGCTGCACTTCAGGACTATCCTGTTTTGTAGTCTTTGGCGGATTATAAAAAGACGTATTCATTTTTTGAACTACCGGAAGTCGTAACAGCCTCAACATATCTTCAAAATAAATAACTGTCCCTTTTATTTGGTATTCCTTAATATCTGGGAAGGTTAAAAGATTCTCTCCATAAATTTCATCTACTTTCAAACTGTTTTTTCTAAAATGAGTAGAGGCCAAAACAAAACTATCACTTAAATCAAACCCTTGTAACTGCAACCTTCCAGACACATAACCCAACAAAGGTCTAAAGGCAGTTTTCAATTTGACTGCTATAGTTAATATATTATTTTCATCATTTAAATGTTGCAATTTCAAATGAAAGGATTCATTATTTCTATTTTTTCGGTAATACAAAAACACTAAAATTGTGCTGACAGCAGACACCAATACTAATACCAAAAAAATCCCAAGAGCCATTTTTGCCAAAAGACTAACTAAGGGGCTTAAACTATCAACAATCGTTTCTTCTTTGGTATTTTGAGTTTTAAACAAGTAAAAGTAAAAGACTAAACCCAAGCCCATCAATAAAAAGAAATTTATCCTTAGCGGGAAAAAACTAATTACATACTTGAATTTAATCCACTTTTTTTTCATATAAAAAAATTATTTTTCTTGAAATGAGCGTACCAATTCCCAACAAACGATTCCGACAGAAACCGAAATATTTAAAGAGTGCTTAGCTCCAAATTGAGGTATTTCAATCACTTTATCACAATAAGTTAAGGCCTCATCGCTCACTCCCACCACCTCATTACCAAAAATCAAGGCTTTTTTTTGATGCGTATCATAATCCACTGTCTCCAGAGAAACACTGTTATGGGTCTGCTCTGCAGCAAGGATAATGTAAGACTCCTGCTTTAATCTTTCTAAGGCATCGGTTACATTTTCATAATAAGACCACTTAACGGTTTCAGTAGCTCCCAAAGCCGTTTTATGAATTTCGCGATGTGGTGGTTGGGGGGTAAATCCACAAATAATAATTTCTTGTAAGCCAAAGCTGTCCGCTGTTCTAAAAACAGAGCCTACATTATTCATACTACGTACATTATCTAAAACAATAATTAAGGGGAAACGATATTGTTGCTGTGCATCTTCATTACTCAACCTTTGCAATTCAGGCATGGTTTTCTTTTTAAACTGTTGCTTCATCTATACTATTTTCTATTTTACAAAATAAAACAATTTATTGACCCAAAACTTTTTTTAATAAGTTGAATTTATAATACTACCCCTTTCCTTGTCTTTGGTAATGTATAATGCCATAGGAATTTGTTCTTTAAGCTCATCTACATGGGAAATAATGCCCACAATCTTTTTCTCTTTATTTAAATTTAACAAGGTTTCAAAAACCGTATTTATCGATTCTCCATCCTGCGTACCAAAACCTTCATCAATAAAAAAGAAATTTTGTTCAGTTTTAGATTTTGCTTGAACACTTTCTGCCAGAGCCAAAGCTAAGGACAAAGAAAGCTGGAAAATCTGTCCTCCGGATAATGTTTTGGCACTCCTAACTTTTCCTTCATTTAAAAAATCGATTACATCAAATTCGTTTTTCTCATTTACCTTCAAACACAATTGCCCATTGGTCATTTGCATAAATCTTTTATTTGCAATTTCACATAGACTATTCAAATATATACCGGAAATGAAATTGACAAAGCCTTGTCCTTTAAATAAATTATAGATTAGCTCCAAATTTTCTGTTTTTTTCTTAAATTTTGAAAATTGCAAATCTAATTTTTCTTTTTCTTTAAGCTTTTGTTCCAAAACCAACAGCTCACTTTTCAAAGTAATTCGCTGTTCATTTGCAGCATCTTTGCGGAATAAAACATCTTGCCTTTGTTTAAGGACATTTTCATATTGCTCCGGGCTATAATTTCCTTTATCCAAGTTTTGCCTGTATTTTTCTATTTGAAAACTTGAGTGGCTAAACTTATTTTCGAAATTTTGTATATGTATTTTTCTTGCTTCTGTATCAATTTTCAACGCTAAAATTTCTTCTACTTTTTCAAGATAAGCCATTCCTGATTGCTGAAGCTTCAAAATCAAAATATTATTTAATTCTTCTGTAGCACTTCTTAACTCTTGAATGCCTTCTTCCTGCATTTTCTTACGTGTATTTTCTGTAACAAGTAATTTCCCTATTTCAGTTATTTCTTCTGTTAGCGATTTAAAATCGGATTCTATAGTTTGAATTTCAGATATTAATTTTTGCTTTTGGCTGTGGACAGTCTCCTGCAACTCTTTACGATAATTATCCACAGATAATATTTTTAACTGTCCAATTAAAATATCGATTTCACGTTGCAAGCCTAACTCTTTATTTAATACTTCTTGTAGGGTTACCTTATAACGCTTTAAATTATTTATAGCCTCATCCTTCTGTTTTCTGAGGGTCACAAGATAATTTTCTAAATCTTGAATTTCTTGTTGCTGAATTCTATTTTCTTGTTTTTTTTGCTCAAACAATTCATTATTCTCTTTTGAGAAGTCAGACCAGTAGAAACTTTCCAGATGTCTATTCAAATTTAATTTAGCGTTATTTTCTTCTAATCTCAATTTCACATTATCTGACCTTAATTTATCGATGAGTCCTTTTTGCTCCACAAAAAACAAATTCTTTCTTCTCCACTCGTCCTCTTCTTTTTTACAGATTTTTATTTTCTGGATTACCTTCTCTAAATCAATGCTCACATCCTGAGCATGAACAATATGGGGATGATGTTCTGAACCACAAAGTGGACAGGCTTTACCTTCTATTAAACCTATAGAATATCCGGAGAGTTTTTTTTGCAGTTCTAAATCAGACTTCTCATATTCCAATTCAGAAATTGTTTGTTTTAGGTTTTCTATTCCTTTATGAAAATCAATTTCAAAGTTATCTAAACTTATATCTTCCTGACTTAATGAATTTTTAAGATGTAATTTTTCAACATTATTATCAAAAATAGTTTTTTCCCAATGCTTTAAATCTTTTTCAAAGTTCTGTTTGAGGATATACCATTTCTCTAAATCAACAAGGACTTGTGCATCTATTAATCCCTCTTTTTGCACCTTAATCTTAGCTTCAGAGGTTAAAAGCTCCTCTTCAATACTTGTTTGATTTATTTCCAAATCTTTTATCAATTGATGACCTTTATTCTTTCTCTCCTGCAATTTTTCGATTTCATTATTTTTTTCAATAATGTTTTCTATTTTTTCTAAATCATCAATTTGAATTTTTTTATTTTCCAATTGGTCATAACTCGGTTGAAGTTGAGCTAGTTTGGTTTCAATTAAATTTTGTTTTTGTAGCAGCGCATTTACTTTTTCTTCCGTAGCTTCTAAGTCTTTTTGGGTATTGTCAAGATTTAATTTTTTTTGTTTCCATTCACTAATAGATACTGCAAATGTTCTATAAATCTTCTCAAAAAGTTCTAATTCTTTTTTCTGATTTAGAATCATTTCTTCCTGATCTTTCAAGCCTTCAAATACTTTCTGTTCTTCTTTTAAAGCATCTGCATCTTTTTTTAGAAACTGTAATTGTTTAAATTGTTCTTCAATTTTTTTAAACTCTTCATTTACTCTTTCAAGAATAAGCTCTTGACCTCTTAGTATTTCTTTTCTTTGGTTAATTTCTGTTTCATTTACAGATTGGTATTCATTTAACTGTCCAGACAGTATGTCTAATTGTGATTTTGTTTCAAATAATAATTTAGAGGTTTTATCTTGCAAATCAAAACGCTGAAGGTCAAAAATTTCTTTCATCATCATTGATCTGTCTGTTGGTTTCAGCTCAAGAAATTCTTTAAATTGTCCTTGTGGAATGATAATAGTCCTTTTAAAGTTATTGTAACTCATTCCTACAATTTCTTCAACATTTGGTCTTTCAATGGGTAGCCAATTGTCATTCACCCATTCATAAAAATCATGATTAGAACGGTTAATGGTATCAAATTTTTTTGAGTTCCTTTTATTGGAACGAATAGCTTTATACAATTTATTCTGAAAGTTGAGAAACTCCAATTCTATATAAGTTTGTTTAGAGTTCAGATTCATCATATTATAATTCAGCTCAGTATTTAAACGTTCTGTTTTTCCAAAAAGGACATAAGAAATTGCTTCTAAAATACTTGACTTCCCAGAACCAGTGGCCCCAAATATTCCAAACAAACCTGCTGCCGTCAAGCTTTCAAAGTCTATCTCTTGTCTATTTTGATAGGAATACAAGCCTTCTAATATTAACTTCTTAGGTATCATCTTTAAGCAAAAAAATTATTTTTTCAAAAATAAATGAAAAATATGGTGTAACATGATTTAATTATCAACAAAAAAGCCAAAAACTAAACATCCCAAAAGGAATTTATACCTTTTGGGATGTTTTAAATATTTATCTAAATCTTTTTACGAAATATTTTTTTCTGTCTTTCCCTCATCTACTTTAAGGGAAGCATTCACCGTATGATTGATACTATTTGAATGAATATTAGTATTATCAGCCTCAGCCCCATTGTCAAAACCTGTAAATCCCGGTTCTTCAAAAGGACGTTTACCTATTAATCTTTCTAAATCTTCTTTATACAATATTTCTTTTTTCAATAACTCTTCGGCAATAATTTCCACTTCTCTTCTTTTTTCTGTCAAAAGGTTAATAGCTCTGGTAAAGGCTTGGTCAGCTAATTTTTTCACCTCTTGGTCAATAACCTTACCGGTCTCTTCACTATAAGGTTTTTGAAAACCGTTTTCATTATGAGGATCATAAAAAGAGATATTTCCAACCTCAGCGTTCATACCATAAATACTTACCATGGCATAAGCGGTTCGAGTTACTTGTTGCAAGTCGCTTAAAGCACCTGTAGAAATTTTATTAAAGAAAATCTGTTCACTTGCTCTACCTCCTAAGGACATGGTCATATCATCTAATAATTCTTCTGTCAGGGTTAAGTATTTTTCTTTAGGTAGATATTGTGCAAAACCCAATGCGGCAGTACCTCTTGGCACAATAGTAACTTTAACCAATGGATGGGCATGCTCTAAATACCAACCAGAAACAGCATGTCCGGCCTCATGATATGCGATAACTCTCTTTTCATCAGGAGAGATAATTTTGCTTTTCTTCTCCAAACCTCCAATGATACGGTCGATAGCATCATTAAAGTCTTGCATGTCCACCTCTGTTTTATTATTTCTGGCAGCTATCAAAGCAGCTTCATTACATACATTGGCGATATCTGCTCCTGCAAAACCTGGGGTTTGCTCTGCCAATTTTTTAATATTTAAATCAACTGACTTTTTTATTCTGGCTAAGTGAACATTAAAAATCATTTCTCTCCCTTTAGCATCAGGAAGGTCAATAGAAATCTGACGGTCAAAACGTCCGGGGCGTAATAGTGCCGAATCTAATACATCAGGTCGGTTAGTGGCGGCCAACATAATAATACCGCTATCTCCACTAAAGCCATCCATTTCCACTAACATTTGATTCAAGGTGTTCTCACGCTCATCATTACTCATTACGGCATTCTTACCTCTGGCACGACCGATGGCATCTATCTCATCGATAAAAACGATACAAGGAGATTTTTCTCTTGCCTGTTTAAATAAATCTCTTACACGGCTGGCACCCACCCCCACAAACATCTCAACAAAATCGGAACCTGACATTGAAAAGAATGGCACTTGAGCTTCACCGGCAACTGCTTTTGCTAATAAAGTTTTACCAGTTCCCGGAGGGCCTACTAATAATGCACCTTTAGGAATTTTTCCTCCTAAGGCAGTATATTTTTTAGGATTTTTCAGGAAATCAACAATTTCCATAATTTCAACTTTTGCTTCATCCAAACCGGCAACATCGTTAAAGGTAATATTCACCATAGAACCTTTTTCAAAAAGTTGTGCTTTAGATTTTCCTATGCTGAAAATTCCACCACCGGCACCGCCGCCACCGCCGGTACCCATTTTGCGAAACAATAGCATCCAAAGCCCTACCAACACAACAGCCGGTAATATCAATTGGATTAAGAAGCCCCAAGGATTAGAACGCTCTTCGTTAAAAATAGGAATATCTGCTCTTCCTTCGGCTTTTATTTGATCGGCAACTTTAGTGTAATTATCATTAAAAACCTGGTAATTACCTATATTGAAAGCATAATCATACTTTTGGGTGTTTTGCATAAACCCATAAGGATTATTATTTTCGGCAGGTTTGGGTTGATCCACTTTTTTTAAATAGATTTCTGCTTGTGAGTTATTTACAATAACCACTTTGCTTACTTTGTCTTCAAGTACATCTTTTTTAAAGTCTAAAAAAGACATTTCTTTTTGCTGGGAATTGCTATTGATGCCTCCGTTATAAAAATTAAAGCCGATTAGTGCTCCTATTACCAATAAATAAATCCAAAAGAAATTCGATTTTGGTTTCTTTCCCTGTTTATTATTCATACCATTAGGCATTTCAGGGCGATTGTTATTTTCCATGCTTAAAATTCGGGGTCTTTATTTTATATATTTTACTTTTTGCTCTTTTTTCCAATAGCTTCGTACTCTTGAAAAGGGGCATCCATCCATAAACCTTCCAGATCGTAAAACTTTCTTTCACTTTTGATGAATACATGTACCACAACATTTACATAATCTATTAGTGTCCAATAGTCACCCAACTCTTTATGAAATGGTTTTTCGCCACAATGCTCCCATACCTCTTCCTCTACAAAACTTGCAATTGTTCTAAGTTCAATTTGTGTTTGAGTATCACAAATAATAAAAAAATCTGCAACGCTTTCTTCAATTTTACGTAAATCAAGAGATATTATTCTATCTCCATTTTTTTCTTGTATCGCATTAACAATAGTATTAATAATCTTACTATTCTTACTTAAATGCTGATGTTTCTTAATTACAGACTTGGTAATATCTTTTGTTTTTGGCTCCAATTATAAAAATATATTGCTTTTTGAGATAATTATTTTCTAATATTGCGTTCAAAATTAATAAATCTTTTGGCAAATCAGGCTGTTAATTATAATCAAAAATGGTTAATTCAATTTAATACCATTGATAGTACCAATAACTATGCCACAAAAATGGTAGAGGACGGCTTGGCACATCATGGAAAAGTAATTTGGGCTTTACAGCAAACCAACGGAAGAGGGCAAAGAGGTAAACCTTGGATTACCAATGAGAATGAGAATATAATGATGAGCCTTATTCTTCAAGGAGAAAAGCTGGGGAATACCCATCCTATACATTTAAATATGCTTATCGCCAATACACTTTGTAGGTATTTTCAACAAATAATCCCAAATGTTAATATTGCCATAAAGTGGCCTAATGATATTTATTTCAATGACAAAAAGACAGTGGGCATTCTTATTGAGAATATTTTTAGAGGAAACAAATGGAACTCTGCCATTATTGGGTTAGGTATCAATGTCAACCAAACAGATTATGGCATTCTATTACCCAATGCCGGTTCTTTGGCTTATTTTGCAAAAAAACAATTTGAACTTTTCCCTATCATTTCCGATCTAAGGGCCGGAATACTCAATGAATTTCAACAGTTCCAACCGGAACAATTTGACCAATTACTAGAGCATTATAATGACAATCTTTTTGGCAGGAATCAATGGCGTACTTTTATCAACCGTTCTACCCAAGAATCTTTTGAAGGTAAAGTATTGAAGGTAAATGCAAATGGAATGTTACTAATTGAAACAAAAAAAGGAATACAAGAATTTGGAAATGGTGAAATTGAATGGATTATTAACAAATAGACTCTTTTGGGAAATTTAAAAGAAAGGAAAAAGCAAGACAACACTTGTGATGCTATTTGGAAATACTTAGCAAAAAACAAAAAAAATCAATTAGGCTAATTGCCTTTGGGTTAAAATATCAATTGAACCTACTTCTACTAATCATTCTTGAATAAAGAAGTTTCAATATTTTAATATAATCCTTTTACAATAATCTTTTCACCCATTTCTTTTTCGTCTCGGTATAAGGTGGATATTTAAAGTCTGGTTCAAATCTAACCGTTTTTTCCATAACAGATTTCTGATGACTAAAAGTTTCAAAACCATATTTACCATGATAACTGCCCATACCGGAATACCCTACACCCCCAAAAGGTAAATTTGCATTAACAATATGCATTACAGTATCATTGATACATCCACCACCAAAAGACAAACGGTCAACGAAGGCCTTTTTTTCGGAAGAGTTCGCACTAAATAAATATGCGGAAAGAGGCTTTTCTTTTTCTTGAAGAATTTGAAATACTTCTTCAAAATAAGAAAAATCCAATATCGGAAGTAAGGGACCAAAAATTTCTTCTTGCATAATGCCATCCTGCCAAGTAATATTGTCAAGAATAGTTGGAGCAATAAAAAGAGATGCTCTGTCAAATTCGCCACCGAAAACAATTTTTTCTTTGTCAACCATAGCTATCAATCGATCAAAATTTCTCTGGTTAATTATTTTGGTATAATTTTGAGATGCAACATTGTAATTGAATTGCTTAATTTCTAACCCCATCTGACCAATTAAATCAGATTTAATTTTTCGATCGACCAGAAGATAATCAGGAGCAATACAGGTCTGACCGGCATTTAAAAACTTCCCCCAAACAATTCTTTTAGCTGCTACTTTAATGTTTGCCGCTGAAGTAACTATCACTGGTGACTTACCCCCCAACTCTAAGGTTACGGGAGTCAAGTGGTTGGCAGCGGCTTTATAAACAATTTTGCCTACAGCAGTACTTCCTGTAAAAAATATTTTATCAAAACGGAATTTTAATAAAGCGGTAGCTATCTCAACTCCTCCATTAATAATATGAAAAATTTCTTTAGGGAAGTTACTATTGATTAAATTTTCCATTACCATGGCAGTATTCCAAGGTAACTCGCTAGGTTTGAGCAAAACCGTATTCCCGGCAGCAATAGCAGCAATGGCAGGTAAAATTGAAAGCTGGTAGGGATAATTCCAGGCTCCAAAAACCAAAACATTTCCATAAGCCTCTTGGTGAATATAACTCCGGCCTATTTGATTGGCTAGATTTGTAGCTACCGACTTAGGCTTACACAAACGATTTAAATTTTTTAGAAAAAAATCGATTTCATTATAAATAAAACTTAGTTCGGTGCTATAAGTTTCAAACTCAGATTTTCCAAAATCTTTATAAATAGCTTCATACAACAAGGCTTCATTAGATTGAAGAACTGTCTTTAGCTGACGAAGTAATTGCTTTCGAAAATCGACATCTCTAAGCCTTCCACCATTAAAAAACAGCTTTTGAGCAACAACAGCATCACCAATTGATTCAACCTTTTCAGCAATTAAAGCTTCCATACACAATTAATATAAAATCTTGGACTTCAAAGTTACACAATTCCTCAGGCTTACAGAAAAGAAACCTTAATTTTGCAACATCGAAAAATGAGCTTTTGAAATATAAAGATATTATCAAATAAAAAGATAATAAATATTTGGCTATATAAAAAAGTAACATTACCTTTGCACTCCAAAATTAAAAAACTGAAGAGTCTGACCATCTAAAGTTCTTTCCTATACGTGGAACTGAACACTGACTTGGAGGTATTATTAACCAAATAAATTTTTTAAAGTATGTCTCGTATAGGCAAAAAGGTAATTAACTTACCAGCAAACGTAACATTGACTGTATCTCCTGCAAATGAGGTAACGGTAAAAGGACCAAAAGGTGAATTGAAACAAACAATTGACCGCGACATGAAGGTTGAAATCAATGGAACAGAAGTGAATATCACCCGTCCAACCGACCAAATTCGTCACCGTGCACTTCATGGTTTAACTCGTTCTTTGGTAAACAACATGGTTGTTGGTGTTACAGATGGTTATGAGTTAAAATTAGAATTAGTTGGTGTGGGTTTCCGTGCTGCCGTAACCGGTCAACAATTGGATATGGCATTAGGTTATTCTCACAACATCATTTTAGAATTACCAGTTGAGGTAAAAGCAACTGCAGTGATGGAGAAAGGTAAACCACCATTGGTAACTTTATCATCAACTGACAAACAACTTGTAGGTCAGGTAGCAGCTAAGATTCGTAGTTTCCGTAAACCAGAACCATACAAAGGAAAAGGTGTTCGCTTTGTGGGTGAGGTTATCCGTCGTAAGGCCGGTAAAACTGCAGGTAAATAATAAAAACAAAAAAATTCTATATATTGTTGGTGTATGCCTACAATATATAATACAAATATATAACCTTCGGAAGCATACTTTTAAAATTGTATGGCGTTTAGTACTAGAAAAAGGTAATTTAGTGTATGCTAAAAAGTACAAATGCCAATATTGCAACTAGAAAGTAGAGCCCGTACAAATAAAACAAAATGAATATTACAAAAGAAAATCGTCGTAAAAAGATTCATTACAGAATCCGTAAGAACGTTTCAGGAAACGCAAGCCGTCCACGCTTATCCGTATTTCGTTCCAACAAGGACATTTATGTTCAATTAATTGATGACACAAATGGTTTCACTCTTGGTGCCGCTAGCAGTCGTCAAAAGGATATTGCAGCACAAGCTGGAACTAAAATTGAGAAGGCAACAATGGTAGGAAAAGCTATTGCTGCTAAAGCTAAAGAATTAGGTATTGAAGCCGTTGTATTTGACAGAAGTGGTTATTTATATCATGGTCGTGTAAAAGCTATTGCAGAAGGAGCACGTGAAGGTGGTCTTCAATTCTAAAAAAAATCAATATTAATTCGAGGCTTAAACCCTCAATAAAAAATTATTTAAAATGTCTCAATCACATAAGAATCAAATAAAAACCGGAGAGGTTGAATTAAAAGATAAAGTAGTTGCCATTAACCGTGTGGTAAAAACAACAAAAGGTGGCCGTGCATTTTCTTTTGCTGCTTTGGTAGTAGTAGGAAACGGTAACGGAGTTGTAGGTCAAGGCTTAGGTAAAGCTAAAGAAGTTCAAGAAGCTATTCAAAAGGGTATAGACGATGCTAAGAAAAACTTAGTAAATGTACCTGTAATGAAAGGAACTGTTCCACATGACCAATTATCTAAATATGGTGCTGCAAAGGTTTTAATTAAACCGGCTGCTCAAGGTACTGGAGTACTTTCAGGAGGTAGCATGCGTGCAGTATTAGAAGTTGCAGGTTATACCGATATTTTAGCAAAATCTTTAGGTTCTTCTAATCCTCAAAACGTGGTTAAAGCAACTATTAAAGCTTTATCTGAAATGCGTCAACCGGTAGAAGTTGCAAAAGAACGCAATATCAACCTTAAAAAAGTATTTAACGGATAATTGAACTACGATTATCAATTTCCAATTATCTTTAAAAAACGAAATCATGGCTAAAGTAATAATCAAACAAGTAAAAAGTAGCATTGATAGACCAGAAAATCAAAAGCGTACTTTAAAAGCATTAGGCATCAATAAAATGAATGCTAGTGTAGAAAAAGAACTTAATCCACAAATTCAAGGTATGATTACAAAAGTATTACACCTTGTAACTGTTGAAGAAGTAAAATAAGAGACGGAAGTCAAAATAAATTAATCCATTTTTGCGAGCGGAAATGTTGCCGCGCAAAGTAAACAAAAACAAAATATATCAATTATGCAATTGCACAATTTAAAACCAGCAAAAGGTAGTACACATCACACTAAGCGTGTAGGACGTGGTGAAGGTTCAGGTTATGGTGTAACCGCCGGTAGAGGTAACAAAGGACAACAACAAGGTTCTGGTTATGAATCAAAAATTGGTTTCGAAGGTGGTCAGATGACTTTGGCTCGTCGCTCTCCAAAGCGTGGTTTCAAAAACAGAAACAGAGTATCTTATGTAGTTTTCAATTTATCTCAATTGGATTACTATGCTGAAAAATACGGTATTAAAGAATTTTCTGTAGAAAACCTTTATATCAATGGCTTAATTAATCGTACCGACTTAGTAAAAGTTTTAGGTTCCGGAGAATTAAAAACAGCCATTACTGTAAAAGTAAATGCAGTTTCTGCAAGTGCCAAAGCTGCTGTTGAAGCTGCTGGTGGTACTGTAGAACTTTATTAAAATCTTCATCATTCGCATTTTATCAATAATATAAATTAAAATGTTTTTGTAATAAAAATAATATTTTAATAAGTTTTTGGTAGAATGCGAATTTTGTTGTTTATTCGCCCCTTGTTTAAACTCAAATTAAGTGAAAAAATTTATTGATAAAATCAAAGATATCTGGAATATCGAGGAATTAAGAAACAGAATTCTGTTAACCTTAGGTCTAATTTTAGTTTATCGATTAGGTAGCTTTATTGTCCTACCGGGTATTGACCCAAATATTTTAAAGAATGCTTCTCAAATGTCCAATGACGGACTTTTAGGGCTGATTAATATGTTTGCAGGTGGCGCCTTTAACAATGCGTCCATATTTGCATTAGGAGTAATGCCTTATATCTCGGCTTCCATCTTTATGCAATTAGCAGGTATCGTGGTACCTCAATTTGCCAAAATGCAAAAGGAAGAAAGCGGTAGAGAAAAAATTAATCAAATAACACGTTACTTAACTATTATTGTAACATTATTCCAATCCATTGCTTATATTACTTACCTAAGAACCTCAACTGGCGGTGCTATAGTTACCGACAATTTATTGTTCTATATTTCAACTGTTGTAATCTTAACTATGGGTACATTATTCGTAATGTGGTTAGGAGAAAAAATGACCGATAAAGGTGTAGGTAATGGTGTTTCCATCTTAATCATGGTGGGTATATTAGCTCGTTTGCCTCACTCTTTATTCCAAGAAATTACAGCCAAAATTGGACAAGATAAAATTCTTTTCTTAATTATAGAATTCATGTTCTTTATTGCTGTTATCATGGGATTAGTAATGTTGAATGAAGGGGTTCGTAAAATTCCTTTAAACTATGCTAGAAGAATAGTAGGAAACAATGCTGCAAAAGAAATCGGAGGAGCCAGAAACTTCATTCCTTTGAAAGTAAACTCTGCAAACGTTATGCCTATCATATTTGCACAAGCATTAATGTTTATTCCTTCAATGTTAGCAGGATTTGCAAGTGGTGAAGATGGTAGTTCTTCAGAATGGTTAAGAAGCTTATCTGATTATACCTCTTTCTCTTATAATGCAATATATGCGGTATTGGTAATCCTATTCACATATTTCTATACAGCATTAATATTTAATCCAACAGAAATGGCTGAAAACTTAAAGCGTAACAACAGCTTTATTCCGGGTATAAAGCCGGGACAACCCACTGCTGATTATATTGGTGCTATTATGGATAGAATAACTTTACCAGGCTCTTTATTCCTTGCACTAGCCGGTATCCTTCCGGGTATTGCTGCATTCTTAGGAGTAACTAGTGGTTTTGCTTCATTCTTTGGAGGTACATCAATGCTTATCGGTGTTGCGGTTATTTTAGATACTATCAGACAAATTGAAAGCTATTTATTAATGAACCAATACGATGGCATGATGAAATCTGGAAGAGTTTCAGGCAAACAAGCCGTACAACTTTAAGAAATCATTTAAAACTAAAAAAAGCTGTTCTCTTTTGAACAGCTTTTTTTAGTTTTGATAAAAATTATTATGGAACAAACAACACCTACTCTTTTTGCAAATATCCCTGAAATCCAAGCAGCCTCAGGATTATATTTTCATTGTGGCAATCTTTATATTATTTCAGACAATACTTTGGTATTATACATTTTCAATATTAAAACGAAAACACTGGAGACTATTTCTTTAAATCCAGAACAATCACAGATAATTGCACTGCCCAAAAAAGTGAAACCTGATTTTGAATCCATTACCTTTAGTGAAGAAAAACTATTCCTATTTTCTTCCGGCTCTACAAAGAAAAGAACTCAATTGAAAGTAATAGATATAGCTAGCAAAGAAATTAGTAACCATTCTTTAGAAAAATTATATTCAAAGATGAGGACTACTACTGCAATCCTAAATGAAGACTTTAATATAGAAGGAGTGATCCTTGAAAAAGATACAGCATATTTTTTCAATCGGAATAATGGTCCCAATCAGAATAGTGGCATTATTAAAGTAGATAATTGGAAGAATCACGATACCGCTTCAATTGCATACTTTCCTATAAGTCTCCCTATAATAAATGGGGTACCCTTTGGGTTTACGGATGCCTGTTGGGTGGATGGAAGCATATTCTTCTCTGCCAGTGCAGAAGCCTCAAATTCTACTTATGATGATGGTGAAGTGTTGGGTAGTGGTATTGGCAAAATTTCTTTTCCGGAATTGAAACTCTTAGATTTCAAAATTATCAGTAACAATTTAAAAATAGAGGGACTTAGTTTACTACAAAAACATAATAATAAATTGGAGTTTTTATTTTGTACGGATGCTGATAATGAACAATCGGAATGTCCAATCTACAATTGGTTTTGGAATATTTAGGAAGAAAAGCAAATAAAACTATTGCACCTCTAGGCTATATAAAAATCAATTAAGTTTCCCTCAAAAATAAATACGCAAAAAAGAGCTACCTAAAAATAGATAGCTCTAAAAGAATTACTCTATAAAATTTTATATTCCAAATTTCAAGCTCTTACCCGGATAGTAAGCCAAATCGCCCAACTGCTCTTCAATTCTGATAAGTTGGTTGTATTTTGCCATACGGTCAGAGCGAGAAGCAGAACCGGTCTTTATTTGACCACAGTTTAAAGCAACTGCCAAGTCAGCAATTGTAGCATCTTCTGTTTCACCGCTTCTGTGGCTCATAATGGTATTATATTTTGCTCTTTGAGCCATAGTTACAGCATCAATAGTTTCTGTCAAAGAACCAATTTGGTTTACTTTTACCAAAAGACCATTAGCAGTATTTTCTTTGATTCCTTTTTCTAAACGCAACACATTAGTTACAAACAAATCGTCCCCTACTAATTGTACATTGTTGCCAATAGCTTCTGTTAATGCTTCCCAACCTTTCCAATCGTCTTCATCCATACCATCTTCGATACTAACTATAGGATATTTCTTTACCCATTTTTTCCAGAAATCGACCATTTCCTCTGAAGAAAATTTCTGGCCACTTGATTTTTTGAAAACATACTTTTTAGCCTTCGCATCATACAATTCAGAAATAGCAGCATCCATAGCAATTACTACATCATCACCGGGTTTGTATCCTGCTTTTTCAATAGCTTTCAAAACAGTTTCTATAGCCTCTTCGTTACTCTGAATATCCGGGGCAAAACCGCCCTCATCACCTACATTGGTACTATAACCTTTTTCATTCAATACTTTTTTCAAAGAGTGGAATATTTCAACGCCCCAACGTAATCCTTCGCTAAACGTGTCGGCACCAACGGGCATCACCATAAATTCTTGAAAATCGATTTTATTATCTGCATGAGCACCACCATTCAAGATGTTCATCATTGGCACCGGTAAAGTTTTTGCATTAGTACCTCCAACATAACGATATAATGGCAACCCTGCTTCTTCGGCTGCTGCCTTTGCCACTGCCATACTTACCGCTAATATTGCATTTGCACCCAATTTGCTTTTATTGGCAGTGCCATCAAAATCTAACATAAACTGGTCGATACCGGTTTGATCGGCAATGTCAAAACCATATAATTCATCTGCTAAATGCTCATTAATATTATTAACAGCCTTTAAGACCCCTTTACCTAAATATACCTTTTTGTCACCATCTCTTAATTCAACAGCTTCATGTTTACCCGTAGAAGCTCCAGAAGGAACAGCAGCACGGCCAAAAGCTCCATTATTGGTCATCACATCAACTTCAACAGTTGGATTGCCACGAGAATCTAATATTTGGCGGGCGTGGACTCTGGTAATAATACTCATATTGTTTAGTTTAATATTAAAAAAATAATGTGCAAAGTTAATTTTTTAGCCTTAATAAAAAAAATGACAATTCTATTATTTTTAATTTTTATAATTAAACTATTTCTGCTTTAAATGACCTAAATTTGAAGTCTTTTTTAATTGAACTATAGAAATTTATTTTATGAAAAGGTTTGACACCTTAAAAGAAGTGATGAGCAATAGAAGATCTGTAAAACCGGAGCAGATGAACGGAAAACAAATCAGTCAAGAAGATATTACCGAAATTATTAAAATGGCAGATTGGGCTCCTACTCATGGCAATACCGAACCTTGGAGATTCTTTGTTTTATCAGGAGAAAATCTAAAAAAATTTGGAGAACACCATGCAGAACTCTACTGGACCAACACACCTGAAGAAACTCGTAATGAGACCAAAAAAGAAAAGCTACTTACAAAAGGAGATAATGCCTCTCACCTTGTCATTGTGGTGATGAGAAGAACCAAGGACAGTAAAATAATAGTTGAAGAAGAGTTTGCTGCCACTGCTGCAGCTGTAGAAAACATGCTTTTAGCGGCTACGGCAAAAGATATAGCTTCGTTTTGGTGTACCGGTGGCATGACCCACCACCCTGTGATGAAAATGTATTTGGGCCTGGATGAAGAAGATCTTATTAGTGGCTTAATATATTTTGGGCATTCCGATAAAAAGAAAGAAGGTACTAGAAAAATACCTATTGAAGATAAAATTATTTGGGTTTAATATCCTAAAAGTAAAATTTAAAACAATTATTTTTTAATCATTAATTTAAAATTATGCAAGTTTGGAAAGAATATTTGGAGAACAATAAAGACCGTTTTTTAGAAGAACTCTTAGAATTATTAAGAATTCCATCCGTAAGTGCGGACAGTAAGTATAAAGAAGATGTCAATAAATGTGCAGAGGCAGTAAAAGTATCCATGTTAGCAGCAGGCTGCGATTTGGCAGAGATACACCCTACGGCAGGAAACCCTATCGTTTATGGTGAAAAGATTATTGACAAAAATTTACCTACTGTTTTAGTTTATGGCCACTATGATGTGCAACCTGCTGACCCTATTGAATTGTGGAACAGTGGTCCTTTTGAACCAGTAATTATTGATGGTAAAATATATGCAAGAGGTTCTGCTGATGACAAAGGCCAATTCTTTATGCACGTAAAAGCCTTGGAAGTGATGGTGAAAACAAACACCCTTCCTTGCAATATTAAAATGATGATTGAAGGAGAAGAGGAAGTGGGCTCTGTTAATCTTGGAAAATTCCTAGAAGACCATGTAGAGAAATTAAAAGCAGATATTGTTTTAGTTTCAGACACCTCAATGATTAGCATGGAACACCCTTCAATAGAAAGTGGATTGCGTGGGCTATCTTACCTAGAAGTAGAGGTTACAGGACCTAACAGAGATTTGCACAGTGGCGTTTATGGAGGAGGTGTTGCCAATCCTATCAATGAATTATGCAAAATGATAGCTTCTCTTCATGATGAAAATAAGAAAATAACCATTCCTGGTTTTTATGATAAGGTACAAGTCTTAACGGATGCTGAAAGAAAAGCTTTGAATGCAGCACCTTTTGACTTAGAAGCCTATCAAAAAGATTTAGGCGTAGATAGCGTAGCCGGAGAAGCAGGTTATACTACATTAGAAAGAACCGGAACCCGTCCAACGCTAGATGTTAATGGTATTTGGGGAGGATATATCGGAGAAGGTGCCAAAACTGTTTTACCTTCTAAAGCATTTGCCAAAATCTCCATGAGATTGGTTCCACACCAAAGCTCCGATGAAATTACGCAAATGTTCCAAAAACATTTTGAAAGTATTGCTACACCCGGAACAACGGTAAAAGTTACACCACATCATGGTGGCGAACCGGTAGTAACCCCAACAGATGGCAAGGCTTATCAAGCAGCTGCTAAAGCAATTCAAGCTACTTTTGGTAAAGAACCCATCCCAACAAGAGGTGGTGGAAGTATTCCTATCATTGCATTGTTTGAAAAAATATTGGGCTTAAAAACTGTCCTTTTAGGCTTTGGCTTAGACAATGACAATATTCACTCTCCTAATGAGAAATACGATGTAGTCAATTACTTCAAAGGAATTGAAACAATCCCATTCTTCCATAAGTATTTTACTGAAGGCTAATTCTGAAAAAATAAGAACAAAAAACACCGTCTAGTATAACTCAGACGGTGTTTTTCTTATTGAGAAAAAAATCTATTTGATATTGTACAAAAAAACAGAATTTAATTTCTTTATTTTATTGTGCCGATTCTTTTTGAACGGCTAAAACGGTTTTTACATTTAAAATCTGACCAGCCCGCATTACGGAAACAATATTATCTGCTATGGCCTGCTTGTCAGCATTAATGACAATAGTAGGTTCTGCATCTCCACTGGCATCCACTACTTCTTTGATGGCTGCAACCAAAGAATCTGTTGAAATAGCTTTTGTGCCAACAAAAAACTGTTGAGCTCCATTTATGGATACCACCACTGTCTGCTTTGCTTTAGTATCTTTATTGGCAGTAGGATTTACCAGTTTAATAACATTAGGATTGGCAAGTGTGGCTACTATTAAAAAGAAAAACAATAAAATAAACAAGACATCATTCAATGCCGAGGTATGTACTTCTGCTTTTTCTCTTATTGACTTTCTAATATTCATGCTGTACGAAATCTAAAAAAACTTTGAAGACAAAAGTACAAAAATTTAAAAAGAAAATCACGAATACTTTTTCATCATGCAACAGTTCTTGTTTTCTACATCTTTTTTGAAACAAAACTTTCATAGGAAAAACAAAAAATACTTACTCTAAAAGAATTAATTTTGCATGATGGCAACTAAAAGGATAGACATTAATGAGTTTTTGAGACTTTCAAACTTTTTACCGGTAATTGATGTTAGAAGCCCGTCAGAATATGCACACTCTCATATCCCCAAGGCAGTTTCTATTCCTATTTTTTCTGATGAGGAAAGAAAAGAAATTGGCACTACTTATAAGCAAAAAACACGTGAACTTGCTATCAAAATAGGCTTTGACTTTTTCGGGAAGAAAATGAGAGCTGTCATTGAGCAAGTGGAAGCATTATTAAAAGAAATCGAATCTAAAGAAGTTATTGTTCATTGTTGGAGAGGAGGCATGAGAAGCAATGCCTTTTCATGGCTTTTAGATTTTTATGGCTTTAAGGTTTACACTTTGGAAGGTGGTTATAAAGGTTTTAGAAATTGGGTTTTACAAGAATTGGCAGCACCCCATCCTCTTATTATTTTAAGTGGAAAAACAGGAAGTGGAAAAACAGAAATCCTAAACCAAATTGCTTCACAAAATATTGCTGTAATAGATTTAGAAGCCTTGGCCAAACATAAAGGTTCGGCATTTGGTGGGATAGGTATGCAAATCCAAGATAGTAATGAACAATTTGAAAACAACTTAGCTATAGAATTATTGCAAATAAAAGAAAAAATTGACAAAGAACATCCAATATGGCTGGAAAGTGAAAGTAGCAGAATAGGTGATATCAATATCAATTATCTTTTCTTTAATCAAATGAAAACTGCACCCAGAGTACATATCGAGATTCCTTTTGAAGAAAGACTGGCATATATTGTAGAAGGATATGGTCAATTGAAAAATGAAGAATTGATAAAGGCTACCGAAAGAATCCAAAAACGCTTAGGAGGGCTGGAGACTAGAAACGTTATCCAGTTTATAACATCCGGTCAAATTAAAGAAGCCTTTGAAATCTTATTAAGATACTACGACAAGGCTTATGCAAAAGGAAATATTTACCAACAAGAAGTAATAAATATACATTTTGAAAAAATAGATGCTCAAAAAAATGCCGGCATCATTATAAAAGAAACAGAAAAATATTATGGAAGAAAATAATTATAAGCTCACCCAATATTCCCATGGAGCAGGCTGTGGCTGCAAAATAGCCCCACAAGTTTTAGAAGAAATTTTAAAAAGTAATAATTCCCAAATTGAATTTAAAAACTTGATAGTGGGAAATGATGATAAGGATGACGCAGCGGTGATGCTTTTAAGCGAAGAAGAAGCCCTCATCAGCACAACAGACTTTTTCACACCTATTGTTGACGATGCATATATCTTCGGACAAGTGGCGGCTGCCAATGCCATCAGTGACGTTTATGCCATGGGAGGCAAACCTATTATGGCATTAGCCATTTTGGGGTGGCCGGTAGAACAACTTCCAACCTCTATAGCACAGCAAGTGTTAGAAGGAGCCAGAAATATTTGTAATGAAGCCGGAATCCCTTTAGCAGGAGGTCATAGTATTGACAGTAAAGAACCCATTTTTGGGCTATCTGTTAATGGGATAGTTCATCCCCAAAAATTAAAACAAAACAATACTGCTCAAGTAGGCGATGTATTACTGCTTACCAAACCTTTGGGAGTTGGAATATTATCAACAGCAGCAAAAAGAGAAAAGATAACTACTGAAGATCTTGCTACCCTACACCATCAACTTATCCAACTGAATAAAATTGGCTTCGAACTGGGTCAGTGTGATGCCGTTCATGCCATGACAGATGTTACAGGTTTTGGAATTGCCGGTCATTTTATAGAAATGTGTGAGGGCTCCGGACTTTCTGCAATTATAGAATATGGCAAAATCCCAAAATTAGAAGCCGTCAACAAATATCTTGCTCAAAGTATTCTTCCGGATGCTACCTATAGAAATTGGAATGGTTATGGCAACAAAATTCAAATAGCTCCGGAGGTCAATTATTTAGAAGCATTTCAACTGTTACCAGACCCACAAACCAATGGAGGCTTACTAATAGCCGTAGATAAAGACAAGCTAAAAGAAGTGCAATCCATTTTAAGTAAAAATGGTTATGAAGCATTTGTAGAACCCATTGGTACCATGACAGCAATAAAAGAAAAGTCTATTTTTGTTAGTCTTTAAAATTATTTCTTTTTAGCAACAAATACGAAATTAAGGGTATTGTAATATTCCGGATGACTACTTAATCTATCCAAATTTCCAAAGATTAAATGTATCCAAACTTTGGAAAAAGTGATTCGGAATAATAACCTTTTTAATTTAGTGAACACATTAGGTTGGGCAGATTGACCAGAAAAGGTCAACACCATCATTTGACCCAACAATGCCCATTTGCCACCGTTTGCTTTAAGTTCAACAATTTCAAATCCGGCTTCCTCCAACAATCCGGTTAAACCATATTTTGTAAACCTAAAAAAATCATAAGGCTCTTCATGATGGGGCCAAGCCATAGGAACCGACCCAATCAAAAGCCCATCTTTCTTCAGTACTCGAGATACCTCAAAAAAAGCTTTTTTATGATTATAGACATGCTCCATCACCTGAGTACAAAATACGGTATCAAAATTATTGTCTTCAAAAGCTAAATCTGTTGCCGGACAAATAACATCTACTACCTTCCTGTCAGATTGAGCCACATCACAACCAAGATATTCAGTTACAGCATTCGGAAACTCACTTTCATAAGGTTTGTTACCACAACCTACATCTAACAATCTTCCTTTAGCATACTTATTTATTGCTCCAAGTAAATCAGGTATTAAAAATTTATAGTGTAAATAACTAGAATCAAGCAAAGAAATTTTGGAATTGGCTTTCCGTTTTTGATATTGATTTTCGGACATATAATTTAATGTAATTTGGAAAATCTTTTTTATGGTTTTCTGTTAAAAATCTTATCCAATAAAGATGGATACATAGTCAGGCAAAGATATAAAATTGTTTTAGCTTTGCAACAAGTATATTTATTTTAAATTTCAAGCCATTATTTAAATTTATGACCCGATACCAAGCCTTTACCATAAAACGATATATTGAACAATTTCTGATGTTCCCGTTTGTTTTATTAGGAAAAATCATTGCTATATTTTATCCAAAATGGGACTATGACATCTATTTTTTCATTCCAACTTATGCATTAGGTGGTGCAGAATTTGTAAATATTAAGATTCTAGATGTTTTAGAAAGCAAAAAGGTTTTGGTAATTTTCACAAAAAAATCATACGAAAGAACGGCATTCCAATATTTCCAGAAAGACAATATTACAACTATTGATATTAGTCGTTTTGCTGACAATAAATTAATCTATTGGGCCAACTTTATTTGTCGAGGTTTTTTTGCAAATCAAATAAGAAAAAATCAAAGAGCCTGTCAAGTTTTTATTGGTCAATGCAATTTTGGATATAAACTTACCCCACATTTACCAAAGAAAATTGAAGTACTTGAACTCATTCATTTTTTTACAAACATTTTTTCTAATGTTTGGATGCCTTTTGTTTCTTTTTTGGACAAACGTCTATGTGTTTCACAGGTGGAGATTGATAAAATAACACACTTTTATAAAGCGAATGGCATTGCCGAAGATTACAATGACCGTATCAAGTTGTTAAAACTTTATGTGGATATCCCAGAAGATATCAAATCACAAAAAGATGCAGCCGGTCCTTTAAAGGTTTATTATGCCGGTAGGGGTACCTCTCAAAAAAGACTTTGGCTCAGTTTTGAAATTGCCAGAAAAATCAAACAGCTCAACCTACCTATTGAATTTCACTATGTAGGAAGTTTTGAAGATGAACTTCCTAATGATTTTTATGAATTTGCCAAATATTACCCTCCACTCACACTGGGTAGAGATGTTTATTACTTCATAAAAGATAAAGATATTTTATTGCTAACATCAGAAGCAGAAGGCTTACCTATTGTTTTCTTAGAAGCAATGCACTTCGGAATTGTACCTATGGTAACCCCTGTCGGAGAGATGAAAAACATTGTCGAGCATTTAAAAGATGGCTACCTTTTAGAAAACAACTCAGAAAATGAAGTTGTTCAATCCGCTATTCAATATTTAACAGAAATTGCAAATAATAAATCTCTTTTAGAAAGTAAATCCTTGGCTATTAATAAAAAATTTTCTGAAAACTATTCGAAATCTCAGTTTGAAAACACCATAAAGCAGTTTTTTAATTTAACTGATTAGTAATGATAAAACAATTCTTTCAGAGAACTTCTTGAACTACAAATTACTATTTGAATGTAAGTATTAAATACCAATACAAATTCCCTAAAAAAATCTACTTTTTATCTACCATCAAACGAGTATTTTAATACTTTTATTGAGAAATAAACTTTTTTTTATATTTTATGATAAAAATCATCCAAAATGTTAAAAGTTTATATTACTTTTGTCACGAAAACAATAAATAAAAAAATTATGAGAAAGACATCATTAGTAGCGCTATTATTAGCCATGCCATTATTCTATGTTGCTTGTGCAGGAGATGAAGGAAAGAAAACAGAAACTACTGAAACAGCAACTACTGAAACCACTGCCCCAGCAGAAGAAGCCGCTCCGGCAGAGAAAACAAATGCAGCCTCTGACCTTGCTGCTTATGACCCAAAGCGTGGCGAAGGTAAATACGACGAAACCAACGTAAAAGTAGGTGCTTTAGATAAAGCTATGGCCGACAAAGGTAAAGCTATCTCTGAAACAAAATGTTTCTCTTGCCACAAGACTACTGACGAACAATTAGTAGGACCAGGATGGAAAGGTGTTTCTGAAAGACATACCGCTTATTGGTTGATGAACTTCATCACTAACCCTGATGCTATGTTAGACAAAGATCCAAAATTACAAGAGCAATTGGAAATTTGTTTAGTGAGAATGCCTAATCAAAACTTACAAGAAAACGAAGCTAGAGAAATTGTTGAGTATATGCGTGCTAACGATGGTGCTAAATAATTAAATACAGATAAAATAAATAGCCGGTCAAAATTTTGACCGGCTATTTATTTTTATATATTAATGATTGCTTTTATTGGACAGTGATCACTTAATCGAACTTCTGGATGAATGGAAGCTGCATCAACTTTTTCTTTTAACTCATCTGAAACGCTAATATAATCTATTCTCCATCCCTTATTATTGGCTCTGGCAGCACCTCTAAAACTCCACCAAGAATAAACATCCTTTGTTTCAGGATGTAATAACCTAAAGGTATCTGACATTTTATTTTCAAACCATTTATCCATCCAGGCTCTTTCTTCAGGAAGAAATCCCGAACTATTTTTATTACTCACCGGATTATGGATGTCGATAGCCTTATGACAAATATTATAATCTCCACATACAATCAAAGGTTTTCCTTCTGCTTTCAACTGGTTTATATAATCATAAAATTCGTCTAACCATTGGTATTTATAGCTTTGGCGTTCCTCGCCACTACTACCGCTTGGAAAGTATGCCGAAATAATAGAAAACTCCGGATAATCCAACTTCAACACCCTACCCTCAAAATCACTTTGCTCCATTCCGTTTCCATAATTAACTTTTTCAGGAGTTTGTTTAGTAAAAACTGCCACACCACTATACCCTTTTTTTCGTGCAGGAAACCAATAGGTCTGATAACCCAAACCTTCAATAGCCTTAACATCAATATCTTCAATGTTGGCTTTTATCTCTTGCAAACACACAAAATCTGCCTGCTCCTCTGCCAACCAATCTACAAAGCCTTTGGTCATCGCACTTCTGATGCCATTGACATTAAAAGAAACAATTTTCATATTTATATTTTTTTACTTTACGCTCAACATCTCTCCATCTAAAACCGGAAGTATCGGATACAAATCCACCTGAGTACAAAATTTCAAATCTTCTAATAATCCGTGCTTCATCAATCGGTGATAGTGAGAGCCTACTTTTAAATATTCCAATAAATTGGATTGGGTTAAAGCATCACGATACATGGATTCGGTAATATGTGCACTGTCACACTCCACCTCAAAATCGTTTTTTAAATGATGCACAACGGCTCCGGCAAAAAGACAGTCTTCCATATTAGGTCTATCTTTCCAAGAAGCACAACCCAACAATATATCTTTATTACTCTTTTTTAGGTAATCACATACAGCACTTAAATTTAAAAAGGCACCAATAATTACTTCTACGGCTTCCTCTTTTACCAAATGTAATAATCGGGTACCATTGGTAGTGGTCAAATTCAATTGCTTACCCTTGATTAAAGACTCAGGAAAAGCCAAAGGAGAATTACCATAATCTAAACCGGGAGCAGTAATTCCATTTCTTTCACCTGCAGTTAAACTTCCCTCCACTTGCCTCCCTAGGGCTATACATTCTTCTACACTTGCTACCGGCACTACTGCTTTGGCTCCATGTGCCAATGCGGTAACTATTGTTGAGGTAGCTCTAAAAATATCTATTATTACTACAATCTTGTCCTTCACGTCATACAGTGGTAATAATGCCGGAGAAAAGCAAACTTCTATTGTATTTTTTTGAGCCATATTTTATTGATTCTCTTATTTTAATATTGGCAAAAGTAAATGAAAAATAGCAATTTAGCGTTGCTCTCCCATTCTTTGCGATTTCTTTTTAACTTCGTTAATTACTTCCTGTTTCGGATTGTACTTAAAATCAGTCTGATGCTCCCATCCTGCTTTTAATATCACATGTTGTTCATTATTATAAACCATTTCCGGTTGAGTTTTAGTGAAGATATTTCCAGGATCCCATTTCCCATTTACATTATCGTCTGCTATTATCGAAATATTGTAAGTTCCAGGTAGCAACAGTTCTAATGTTACCAATTTAGAAGCAATAACTTTTGAGTAAACCGTATCTTTCTCTGATTGAACAACAAGTATCCTATTTTTTTGCACAAAGGAATCCGGAATCTGAATATTTAATTTTGAATAATCTTCCAATTTCTTTGTTTTAAATTCATATTTCCCCGGAGGCAGTTCATTGCCAGCCGTATCTACAGCCCAACCTTTCACCAATCTTAAAATATAATGGGTTGCCGGCATCCAATCACTCTTTAAAAACAAGGTGAGGCTATCCTGCCAAAAGCTACTGCCAGATTGAGATTCAATCCCATTTTTGTTTAAATAACTTAAAAAAACCTTTGGAGTATCAATGACCTTTATCACCGAGTTAAATTTAATAGCGATACTATCTTTCAACCCGAAGGTGCCTTTGCTCAAATTTCCGGTATCCACCAAAACAGTAAACATTTTTGCATCCTTTGCCGTATGGGAAACCCTTCCTAAATACTTAGGAGTTAGTAGCGTAGCACTATCAGGATTAATTTTTTTGGGTACCACCCGCTTTGCCATTAAAGAAGTCCTAATCCTTAAAACAACAGCATTGGAATCCTCCTCCTTATTTCCTTCCACTAAATTTTCGGGGAATCCTATTTTTTCACTTTCACTATTAAACAATTTATTGCCATCCCCATCAGCAAAAGCATACAACTTAAATTTCCCTTCTGGTAAGCTTTTAAAATGAAAATTACCTGCTCCGTCGGTAAAGCTAATATAGGTAGGCTTTTTCAGGTTTAATAAGGAGTCATTAAAACTTTGGGGATATAACGCCACTAAAATTCCGGTGTCAGGGGCATTAGTTAAGGCACCTCTTACATTCCCATGTAACGTTAGCGAATCAAAATAACTACCGGTACTAAAAGTATAATTGAAATTGCTGTAGGGTGTCCGTTCTCGATTATCGGTGATGGCATTTCCTAAGGCAAGTCTATAAGTAGTATTGGGTTGTAATAAGGAATCTATTATTTTTATTTCAATGATTTTCCCCTTTGCCAAAACTTCCGGCATTGGTTCAATCAATGGAGAAAGAGTCATGTTTTTTGCTAAATCATGTACCTCTACAAATTTATTAAATTTAAGAATAATTTTGTTTACCTTTTGATTTAAAATAGAATCTTTGGGTTCTTGCTTTAATAGTACCGGTGGGGTATGATCTGCCGGCCCTCCACCTGGAGGAACGATATTAGCACATGAAACCAAGAAAAACAAAAGCCAAACCGAAATAAATATTTTAAAGAATCTTGTTTTATTCACCATTCTATTTGTGCTAATCAATTATTTTAAATATTAGCCTGAGCAAAAAAAGCTCTCAAGACCAAACTTCAAAAATAGAACTTTTTTAAATCATATAATAATCAGAAAAAGTTATTTTTGCCAAAATTATGGAAATTTTTAAACTATCAACTTATAATAGCAAACAAGCACATTTGCAATCACTTTTTGCAATCACTTTTTTAGCATTACTCGTTATTGGATATATTGCTTCAAGGGCTTTAATGTCTTTGTCAGTAGGGCTTTTATTTTTAAATGCATTCTGGCCGGCAAATATTGCAATAGTTAAACAAAGATTTTTATCCAACAAGTTTAGCATTTTCTCCATTATATACTTTCTGGTTTGTTTGCTCAGTTATTTTTGGTCATCAAATAAAGAGACTTGGGTCAGCGAAGCCTTATTGCAACTACCATTTTTACTATTACCCATAGGATTTTGTTCCGCTCCTTTAGAGCATAAATTATTTAGAAAAGAGTTGTTTCAAATAACAATTATTGCAACTGTAATTGCGGTCTTCATCAGTCTGGGTATTTACTTTATGGATTTTAAGGCATACACGGTTGATTATAAAAATTCAAATCCTTTCCCTTCCACCAGCTCCGGCGACCATATTCGCTATAGTTTGTGGCTGGCATTTTTGGTATTATTATCTGCCTATCATTTATATTTTGAGGAAGCATTCAAAACAAACAAAGTGCTAAAATATTTTACTTGGTTTGCCATCTTTTTATTTATTGCTTACATCCATCTTTTGGCCGCTAAGACAGGATTATTGGCTTTGTACATTATCCTTATTGCAATGGCATATTATTTCTTTACAAAAAAATACAATTCTCTTTTTGCCCGTATCATTCCGTTTATTGGAGCAATAGGTGTTTTTGGAATAATGTATTGGGCTGTACCTACTTTTCAAATAAAAGTAGATTATGTACTCCATGAGGTGAATGTCATTAATAATAACGAACGCTTAAATTATAATTTATCGGATCATGGTCGTCTGATTTCTTTAGAAATCGGAGCAAAGGAGTTAAAAGACAATTCGTTTTTAGGTACAGGAATAGGAGATGTCTTAGATGTGATGAAGAAGGGCTACCAGCAAGCTTACCCCGAAGTTCCGGAACATTTAAAGTTCATGCCCTTCAATCAATATATGCTCAACTTTTTGGCATACGGATGGCTCTTAGGCTTACCTTTGATCTTCCTTTCCTTTATTTCTTTCTTTGACAAGCAAAAAAAAGGACAGTATTTTGTCAGTTTAGGAACAGCTATTTTCATTCTAACATTTATGTTTGAAGGCTCTTTGCAGCGACAAACAGGAATATTTCAATATCTTTTTATGAGTCTGTGGTTACTATCTTTCAAATGGCAACAGATTTTAACCATAAAAAACTCAAATCTTATTTTTAAATCGCCTCAAAAAGGATAAAAAGACTTAATTTGCAAGCCTTATGAACAAAGAAATTGTAGTGAGCGGTATCCGTTCAACAGGATTTTTACATTTAGGAAATTATTTTGGTGCCATCCACAACTATGTGAAGATGCAAGAAGATTATAATTGCTACTTTTTTGTGGCCGATTATCACTCCTTGACCACCCACCCCGACCCAAAAGACTTAAAAAGCAATGTTTTTCGTGTAGCAGCTGAGAATATTGCCAGTGGCTTAGATCCAGAGAAAGTGGCTTTGTATGCACAGTCTGATGTACCCGAGATTACAGAACTTTATTTAGCCTTAAACATGTTGGCCTACAAAGGTGAGTTGGAAAAAGTACCCACTTTTAAAGATAAAGTACGCCTAAATCCAGACAATGTAAACGCAGGACTATTAACTTATCCGGTGCTTATGGCAGCAGATATTTTAATACATAAAGCAGTAAAAGTACCGGTAGGAAAGGATCAAGAGCAGCATCTTGAAATGGCAAGAAACTTTGCCAACCGTTTCAATCAACGTTATAATGTGGAGCTTTTCCCGGAACCACATGTTTTTAGATTCGATAGTAATACTGTAAAAATCATGAGCCTTGACGGCAATGGTAAAATGAGTAAAAGCGAAAACCAAAACGCTACTATTTATTTAAATGATGAGGATGAGGTTATCCGTAAGAAAATCATGAAGGCAAAGACCGACAATGGTCCTACCGAAGACAATATGGAGATGCCGGATTATATTCAAAATCTTTTTGACCTCATGAGTTTAGTTAGCACAAATGACACTTTTGCACATTTTAAAGAAAATTATAACAACTGTGCCATTCGTTATGGCGACTTCAAAAAACAATTGGCAGAGGACATGGTTAACTTTATTACACCAATCAGAAACAAGGCTAGGTTGCTACAGGAAGACGAAGAACAGTTAAGAAAAATCTTGAAAGCAGGTGCCGAAAAGTCAAGAGAAAGTGCCTCTAAAACTTTAAATGATGTAAGAAAAGCCATAGGTATTAATTATTATTAAAAAAGAATGACAAAGGAATTAAAGCATATAGCCATTGCCGGCAATATTGGTGCCGGTAAAACGACACTTACTAAATTATTGTCAAAGCATTATAAATGGACTCCACAATATGAAACAGTAGAAAATAACCCTTATCTGTCAGATTTTTATAATGATATGCAACGATGGTCTTTCAACTTGCAAATTTACTTTCTGAACAATAGATTGAAGCAATTGATAGAAATCCAGGATACTCCCGGAACTATCATTCAAGACCGTACTATTTATGAGGATGCTTATATTTTTGCACCCAACCTTCATGAAATGGGATTGATGTCCAGTCGTGACTTTGAAAATTATACCCAGTTTTTCAAAACCATAAAAAAAATGATACGACCACCGGATTTGATGATATATCTAAAAGCTTCAATTCCGACTTTAGTAGATCAGATACAAAAGCGAGGCAGAGAATATGAAGAAAATATCCGTTTAGATTATTTGAAAAGATTGAATGAACATTACATCCATTGGATAGATAAATACAAAGATGGTAAGCTTTTAGTGATAGAGGTTGATGATTTGAATTTTGCCAAAAAGCGAGAAGATTTTGCTAAGGTTGTGTCCAAAATTGATGCAGAAATTAATGGATTATTTTAACACGAATATATTTTTTAAAGGTGGATTCAAGTACTTTAAAATAGATGTAGATAATATTTTGATGAGAAATCTTACTTCAAAAGTTTAGGATTATTGAAACGTTTATGGTGCTTTTCATGGAATTGTTACCATCGCCAAATGATTGGAGTGTTTCGATATTTTATTAGAAAGCATTGTTTTTAATGGTAGGGAAAAGCATGAATTATTAGGATAACTTGCAGACCAGTTTCTCAGATATAATTCAGGCTTGGAATTATTAATAAAAGAAGATGTTTATACAGCAGAAGGAATCAATCTTTATGATTATTATGACAATATATGCAAAAGAGTACTTAAAAAATATAATTTACTCTCAAAAGAGTTTGATTTAAGTCATAGAGATTTGGATTTCAGGTATGAAGCGTTTTGCAAACTCAATTCATTTGAAAAATTTTTGGAACAAGAAAAAAACGATTATTTTAAATTTTAAACATTTATTATGGTAAATTATTAAATTTATTAGTGTTAGTATTCATTTCGGCTTATTCATTTGGGCAAGCAGATTATATTTTCAAGAATGTCAATATTATTCCTATGAATGGGAATAAGGTTTTGAAAAATCAATCATTAACGGTTAAAGATGGAAAGATTGTGGATATTGAAAAAAATATAAAAATAAAGGCTAAAATCATCATTGATGCTAAAAGGAAATATCTAATGCCCGGTTTGTCAGATGCTCATATTCATTTTCCTAACAATCAGGAAGAATTTGAAAAGATGCTAAAATTAAATTTGATAAATGGAATTACGAAAATTCGTTCTATGAGAGGGAAATGGGACGATTTAGAACTAAGAAAAAAATTTAATGCTGCCAATAGTTATTATCCCAAACTATATCTTTCTCCACCTGCAATGCATAGAAGTTTTAATATGACATCTGAGGAATTAGAACAATATGTAAAAAGTGCTAAAGACAATGGAATGGACTACATAAAAATTTTGAGTATAAAAAATGGTGATATGCTCAAAACTCTTTCAAATTTATGCATTCAATACAATATTATGTTAGGAGGACATTTTCCGTCAAGTAAGGAAAATTCTGAATTTACAGATTCTTTGATTTTTTCTAAGAATTTTAAATTTATTGAACATCTTGGAGGTCTTATTGATGAGCCTGAGTTTTATGAGTCAAGAATAAATACAATTAAAAAAAATAACATTTTCATTTGCCCCACTTTACAATGGTATGCAATTAGTTATGGACAATACGGCATTGATGAAATGCTCCATCAAAGAGGTATGGAATACATTCCAAAAGAAATATCATCAGATTGAGCAGAGAAATCAAGACAATATAGAGCTAAACTTGGTGTAGAAGGATTTGAAAAAGAAAAAACTCAATATGCCGTTGAAATGCAGGAAAGATTCAAGGTAATAAAAAGGTTGAATGACGAGGGGGTAAAACTTTTGATAAGCCCTGATGCGAGTTCAAAATTTGTTGTGTTTGGATTTGGCATACCTATTAGAAGAAATGAAATTGTATCAAAAAGCCGGATTAAACAATTTTGAAATTTTAAAGACAGCCACCACAAATTTTGCAGAATTATTTAAGGGAAATTATGGTATTATAGAAAAGGGAAAAGATGCAGATTTTATTTTAATGGATAAAAATCCTCTTGAAAATCTCAAAGCCTTAGAACAAATAAAAGGTGTGTTTACCAATAATCAATATTTGGATGCCAACAAATTAAAAAGTATTGGTGCGTCTATCCTGACGAAATAAAAAATAGAAAAGCCAAATATCCGTTTACAATTTAATAAATGTCATAAAGTAAATTCCCATTTTATAGGCAGTTGGACTGAAAACAAAAAGCACCGTCAACTCGACTAAGAAAAACCCAAATTTCAGAGAAATTTGAAAAAGTTTTTCGCATGGAGAGATCTCCAAAGTAAGTGACCGTGATTAGGAGATTCTTCCGCTCCTTGTTCCTCGTCGGTCGGATGACAGAAAGAGAAAAGCTCAATCAAAAATTTGACAAAACAAGAAAGCACATTCAGTCTAAATCAAATTTCAACTTAAGAATGTTTATATTAAATATTTCAAAAAAAAACAAAACACACAGACAACACTTTTCTACAAAACACTCGTCCTTACCAACTTATTGATAATAAATATAGTCTTTATATACTTGAAAACATGTTAAACCATTATCAGATGAATCATTTTAAAAAACTTGGTATAATAGTTGGTATAATAGCTGGTCAAAGTACCTATGCAGCAACCAATATCAACTCCTCGGAGGTGAACGGCACTTGGACATTAGCAAATTCTCCTTATTATATTTACAATGATATTACGGTTCCCTTAAACCAGAACTTGACAATTCAACCAGGAGTAGAAGTCATCTTTATGGATAATTACAAATTTGATGTTTATGGAACTATCTCAGCAATTGGTACTCCAGAACAAAAAATAGTATTCAAAGCTAATAATCCATCACAGTGGAGCAACTTTTCTATTCCTGATGGAGGATGGGGGGGCCTATATGCTTATGTCAGCCATTTTGCTACTAATGTACCTTTACCATTATTTGAATATTGCGTTTTTAGAGATGTAAAAAAAATTCAGGGAGGGGTTGTTTTAGGTGCTAATTATCTAAATGTAGAGATTAATCATTGTGAGTTTTTTAATAATTACTCAAGTGGGATAATCATCACATCATACTTTGGATATAATTCAATAAGTAAAATTAAATTTACAAATAATGTAATATATAATAATTATGCTGACAAAATAATGCATTGTTTATTTACTGATAGCTCTATTATTACCAATAATAGTTTTTACAGTAACACTAGCAAATATGATGTATTTGCCAATTTATCATACGATACCACAACTAACAATATCCTCATTTTTGAAAGTAACGAAATGTATGATAACCACGTAAGTGATAATGCTGCAATTTTCAGAACCGAATCACAAGGTCAAGATTTTATCAGAAATAATAAATTCCACCATAACACAACAACTCTTAAAGGTGCAGTTTCTATTCAATCAACAAAGGCATTAATAGAAAATAATTTAATCTCAAACAATAGCCGTGTCCAAAAAGAAGGTTTTTATTGTGGCATTAATGATGGTGGGGCTGGTTTACACCTTTTAGGGAAAACAGTTTTGTTTGACGAAGCCAATATGAACATCTTCACTGTTAGAAATAATATTATTTCCAATAATTATTCCGATATGGATGGTGCAGGTATTTGGGCTAATCATTGTAAGGCAACCATCATCAACAATACAATAATTAACAATTCGTCAGAAGACCCTGGAGCAGCTATTCATGGTTGGGGAACACACTGTAAAGTAGATGTTCAAAACAATATTATTCATGGTAATGAAATCAAAACCCCTGGAGGTTTTTATGATACTGGATATTATAATTTTAATTTTAGTCCAACAATGTTGTATGTAAACATTTCTAATAATCTAATTGATTATCAATATGCAAATGCACCTTCAAACATTAATGGTTTGTCAATAAATTCTTATGACCATAACATTGAGTTAGCCAATCCAACCAACGGAATTGATTTAAGTTTTGATGCCACAGTTGCAGACTTCTCCCCCACATCACTAAGTATAAACATCATCGACAAGGGCAATAACAATGCTCCTCAAATTGGAAATACTGATTATTTAGGAAATACAAGAATAATAAATGGCTTGATAGATTATGGTGCTATCGAATATATCAAGGCAATTGGAACAGGTTTAAACAGTAAAGGATTGACCAATAAATTTAATCTTTTTCCAATCCCAACAATAGATTGGTTAAACGTTGAAAGTAGAAGTGGGGATTTAATAAAAAGTATTCATGTTTTGAACTTAACAGGGAGTCTCCATTCCATAATAAACAATCCTATTATTAACAATGGAATTGTTAAAATAGACCTTAGCCATTTGGAAGCTGGAATCTACTACCTACAAATAGAATCTTATGACAGTCAGATTGCTTTTCAAAAAATAATAAAAAAATGAAATTTTCATACAGACTTTGTTCAATCAAATAATATCTGGTATAAATACTCCGAAAATCTCCATTCCTAAAAAAGAACAAAGAACATAGGGCATCTTGTAATAAATTTGACTGAAAGACGGAGCTTTAACAAACTCAGAATACACGATAAATACCAATAAAGGAATGTCACTATAGCTGAACTAAGTATTCTTTTATATGTAATTCAGTCTCATTAAGACCAATATTACCCAACAAACAATTCTGGTCAAAACTAATATGGAGCTCAATATTAATTTTTACTATAAGAGGGATTAACCTATTCTTAATAATAGAAATTTTATAGGAAGACTACAGCCAAGCTAATGCTTGGCTGTTTTTAATATTTATAAGGGCTTTTACTCTGCCATCATTTCTTCAATTGCAGAAGCAATGTCTTCAGCATTTGGCTTGGAGAAATAATCACCATCAGTAGCATAAGCAGGCCTGTGTGCTTTTGCTGTTAAAGTTCTAGGGGAAACATCTAACCATTTGTATCCGCCTTGTATTTCCATTACCTGCTGGAACATATAGGCCGAAGCTCCACCCGGAACATCTTCATCAATAAAGATAATTCTATTGGTTTTCTCTAAAGACTTAACAATATCATGATTCAAATCGAAAGGTAGTAATGTTTGAACATCCACCACCTCAACACTAATCCCTTGTGGTGCCAAATACAAATCTATAGCCTCCTGAATCACTCTCAAAGTAGAGCCATAAGACACTACGGTAACATCGCTACCTTCATGAATAACTTCTACTTGACCAAAAGGAACCGTCATCTCCAATAAATTATCAGGCATTTGCTCTTTTAAGCGGTAGCCATTCAAGCATTCTATTACTAATCCGGGCTCATCACTTTTTAAAAGTGTATTATACATACAAGCTGCTTGCACCATATTTCTTGGCACACACACATTCATTCCTCTTAAAGCATTGATGATAACACCCATAGGCGAACCACTGTGCCAGATTCCTTCTAATCTATGACCACGGGTTCTTACTATCAATGGGCATTTTTGCCCACCTTTAGTGCGATATTGCAAGGTGGCAACATCATCACTCAATGGTTGAAGTCCATACAATAAATAATCTAAATATTGAATCTCTGCAATAGGACGCAATCCTCTCAATGCCATACCAATACCTTGACCGATAATAGTGGCTTCCCGAATTCCGGTATCGCTCACTCTTAACTTTCCATATTTTTCTTGTAATCCGGCAAACGCCTGGTTCACATCACCTATCTTACCTACATCTTCACCAAATGCAAACACGGCAGGGTTATTGGCAAGTGTTTGGTCAAAAAACGTATTTAAAACTTCAAAACCATTTTTCACCGGGCTGTTCTGCGAAAAAGAAGGTTTCACCTCGGCAACATTTCCTACTGCATAAGCGGATTGGGAATATAAATTGGAGCTGAAAATATCCTCTGCCTCGGTCTTTAGTTCTTGGTAAAATGCATTCAAATCATTATAAGCTGCATTAGGTTGATGGACAGATAGTTTAATAATTCTTTGAACGGTTCTGAAAACATCTTTGCGTATAGGCTCTTTAATCTTTTTTAAGTCCTCCAACAATTTGATGATTTCTGCTAACTGAGCAGGTTGGGTAGCTATCAACGCACTGATTAATTGATCTGCTTTTTCAATATTAGTTTTTATTGGCTCTAAAAACTTTGCCCAAGCTGCCTGCTTTGCGTCTCTGGCCTGTTGTTTTGCACTTTCTTCTATCGGATTTAATTCTTCTTCGGTAGCAATATTACTTGCGATAATAAATTCTTTCAGCTTAGAGATACAGTCCATATCTTTTTCCCATTGCAAACGCTCTGCAGACTTGTAACGCTCATGAGAACCGGATGTTGAGTGCCCTTGTGGTTGGGTAACTTCTTGAATATGGAATAAAGCCGGAATATGGCTGGCTCTCACTCTTGCTACTCCTTCTTCAAACGCTTTCACCAAGGATGGATAATCCCATGCTTTTACCTTATATATTTCAATTCCATTTTCTAGTTTTTCATCATATTGAAACCCTGCTGTAGCTTCAGAAATTGAATTTTTAGCGGTTTGATATTTCCTAGGAACAGAAATACCATAACCATCATCCCAAACACAGACCACCAAAGGTACTTTAAGTACAGAAGCAGCATTTAAAGATTCCCAAAAATGTCCTTCAGAGGTAGAGGCATCACCAATAGTTACGAAGCTTACCTCATCACCGTTATTAGAAAATTTCTCAAAACCAGATTTTAAATTTTCACTATTTCTATACAATTTTGAAGCGAATGCCAAACCTAAAGAACGCACCATTTGCCCGGCAGTTGGTGAAATATCGCTGGAGGAGTTAGGCTGATCCAAAAGATTTTTCCATTCCCCATTAGCTTCTGTCCATCGGGTGCCATAGTGACCATTCATCATACGGCCTGCAGATGCCGGCTCTTGCTCCACATCTGTATTGGCATACAATTGAGCAAAGAATTTCTCAATAGAAGACATACCGGTAGCAAACATCAAGGTTTGATCCCGATAATATCCTGAACGAATATCTCCCGGTTTAAACACTTTAGATAATGCAATTTGAGGTACTTCCTTACCATCACCAAAGATTCCGAACTTTGCCTTACCGGTCAAGACCTCTTTTCTTCCAATCAAACTGGCTTCACGACTTGCTACCGCCAATTCATAATCCTTCAAAACCTCTACTTTTAGTTTCTCGAAAGAAATCTGAGACATTGAATCTTTCACGTTATTTTTAGATGCCATAGTTTATTCAATAATTAAGATACAAATGTACATATTTTAGCTTATTTAAAGCTTTTTTCAATACAATATTTGGTAAAATCTATTTTTGCAAATACAAAATTTTATATTGCTGTTCTTTTTCTTTAAATTTAACCTTCAAAATATACATTTCACCTATTTTGGCTTTATCTTTAAAAGTGATTTGTTCTACTCCGCTAAATTTATGCTGATCCATAGTTCCGGAAGCCAGCTCTTGACCAATAACAGAATACAAAGCCCAGGAAACTGCACCTTCATCAGTATTATACCATTTTAAATTGATAACCCCATCATTTGTAGGATTGGGATATACATCAAAACTACTTGGAAGATTGTCCCAACTTATCTTACGCATAGGGCCATAAAACACTCTGCCGTCATAAAAAGTATATTTCAACCTATAGAATACAAAGGGCTGTTGCAACAGTTTTGGAGTGTCGGTATAATGGTATTGATGGTTAGAATCATTGATAGAATTAATGGTGGCTAATTCTTGAAACCCACTTCCCATATCTACTTGCAAATGATATTTATCCACTTTTAAATCTAACTTATTCAACCAATTGATTTCTGCTGTCCTGTTTGCCTTTTTTTGAACATCAAAATCTAAAGCATTTAATGGAAGTGGATTATTTTTATTAATACCGCCATCATTAAACCAATATTCCCCAATATTTTTAGTATTAAATTTTGCATAGTAGCCATCATAGTAAGGCACCCAAAGAACACTGTCTTTATGCAGATACTCAAAATTACCTGTGGTATCATCACTCAGTAAATTATTTATGACTGCTTGATCTGCATCTACATAACTTGTTACTCCTAATTGATAAACTTCTCTTGGGTGAGAGGTACAGGCGGAGCAATTATTTGCTTCACGCACCACTTTCATCAATGAATCTTTTACAAACAACTCTAATTGAATAGGACTGCCGATAACAACTGATGGTTTTAACATAAAACTCCTTGGCAAATAAAATTGCTGGCTATCGGGACTAATATAGTTGGTATGCTTATAACTTTGAAAGCTTAACATACCTAAATTTTGAGATTGAGAATTTAGAAGCCCCGAAATTTTTCCATTATTTTCATAACTCACAACTCCATTTACAACAGATGTTGGTGCTACAGCAAAACTATCTGCATCAAAGATTGGTTTTTGATAATCGAAAATATGAATATCATCAAGACTAAGACCTGCAAACTCTGAGCCTGGGTCTGAGTGCATTACCCATCTTAATGCCAAGTTGGAGGATTTAGGCAAAGGAATGCTTGCCACATGCCAAAAATTATTAGAGGTACCCACCCATGAATTATTGGAATGATTATACCAATTGTATCCTTGACCATAAGCTCCTAATCTGAGCCAAGACAGCCCACCATCCAAAGAATATTCCATATAAGCACTATCAAACACATCACCTCCATTAGGATCTTCAATTTCTACTAAAAAGCTAAAACTCAACATCGGATTGGTTAAGGAAGTAATATCAAAACAAGGGCTATACAATATTGATTTTTCATAGGGATTATAAGCACCTGACAAACTTGTTTTCCAAACTTTTTTGCCATTTGCAGCATGGTTCACACTTCCTCCAACCGGCATACCATACTCCCAAGAATCATTCACGCCTTCACTAAAATAGTTGCCATCATTTTGCTCAAAACCCTCCAAATATGGAAAACTATTTATCACAGGTTGATTGTGGATTTCAATATTTCTAAGGGTATCGTTATAGTGATAATTATCTCCGGGAAAATCTGTCCAAATTCTAACAATATGTAAGCCATTTTGAGACAAATCCATAGTTTGATTGAAGACATAAGTGATAGTATCCTTTCCTGGGATACCGGAAATCACCTCACTCACAATAGGCAGATTATCAATTTGATAATAAATTGGAATATTACTCTTAGATTGAATCATTGTATTGGCAACATCAACAGAAAGCGGAATACTATTACCCAAAGCACAATTAAATTTCTTGATGTTATTGACTTTTACCAATGCGATATCATTTTCTGCTCTAAATATGGTAATATTATCCACCGTCAAACCTGTTCCAAAATCCACGCCACCAATTAAGGAAACGTCTTTTTGGTTTATTTTAATTTGGGTAGAACTACTAAAACTCTGTCCATTAGCTGCCAGTGCATCTCTTAAAGAAACTGCTCCATACTTCTTAACGCTTCCAATACCATTGGTATCAAAAGTGTTTAAGGCTACCCAAGTGCTTTGGTCATTACCTCTAACATACACCCTATTTTCTCCATCAAATATTGAAACACCATGAAGTCTGTAGTCAAATTCCAATCTCAATTCATCATTAGATATATTATAATTTGAAAAATTATAAGTTCCTAATAAACTATTTAGACTACTAGAAGAAGGAACAGATACATGGTTTAAAGAGTTATCTAAACTTACAGAACGAGAACCATCAATGCTTACAGCCTGCTGCACATAAGTTCTTAAACGACCATCCGGCTTATTGGTTTCAAAATCAAAACGGTCTGAATTTTCTAATCCTATGAAATTTTTTTGTTGTGAAACTACCGGGCTGGACTCAAAGTTTTCGACAAAAGGAGTAATCAAACTAATTGGATTATTTTCTAAATGCTTAATCACCGTAATAAAAGTATCATTAGAAAGTATAGGGTCGGTCATGGACAAGTTTTGAATAACGGCTTCAATAGTATATACACCTACGGCTGTAAAGTTAAAGCCAGGAATATTAGCCACCGTCATACCTGCAGCAGGTATAGAATTCACTCCTGTGTAGGATTGCCAAACGCCATTATTTACGCGATAATTTATCTTATAATTATTATTAGAAACATTATCATTATTTCTAAGCACTAAAGTTACTGTGTTAAGACCCGTAAATTCAGTACTTGTATTTTTTCGTCCAGACTCAGGGAAAGTTTTTGAAACAATAGCTAAATCTCCATGAAGTGTGATTCCGGTACAATTACCATTATTGGGCTGTCTGCTGATTGCCAAAGAACGGTAGCCTCTGCCAGCTCCTACCCCTGCGGCAACTGCAACCCAATAAATACTATCTTGGTTCAACCCGGAATAAGTATAATCAGTATTGGTTGTAGAATCAACCAGAGCCATGACAGCTCCTACCTTTTTATAGATATAATATTTACTCACTCCTGCAATAGTATTCCAAATAATTGAGATATTACCGGGACATTGATTGGCCGACAATGTAATCACAGGTCTCTGAATAATGGTAAAAGGCTCGGTGGTGGCAGATTGTGCGGTACGGCTTACCCTAACTTTACATTGATCGGAAGCAGTATTTATAGGAGCTGTCATTGTAAAATATCTTTTATTGGCTGCCGTAGTTCCCAAGTTGCTCCAAGTACCTCCATTATCTGTGGACAATTCCACTGTAAAAGAACCGGAGTTTCCTAAAACCTGCCAATGAATATCGGTAGGCACACCAGCCTCAACACTAACCCCTTTAGAAGGATAAACGATTTCAATATCTTTTTTCAAAAAGGAATAAACCACTACATAGTCTTGGGTACCGGACGGAATATTAAAACCACTCAAATTTACTGTATAATTACCGGATTGCGGATTATTAATCACCACTTGCTCCACATTATTCAAATGATCTACTCCCGGCACAGCAGGGTCTAAAACATATAAAGGATCAGAATTCAAGACCAAAGGAAAAACTGTCCCTCCACCCGGTGTGGAAACATTCATATCTATATCATTAATTAAAGCTTTTGCACTAGCAGGAGAGGCAGCCACATCGTTCCAATAAACCATCACCTTTAATTGACCTAAATTTGCAGGTACATTTATTACATGATTTTGATTTGCCAAATGATTCAAACTTCCAACAAAAAATCTACTACTATCAATAATTTCAATACTGCCCCCAATGTTTAAGTTTCCAAACCCATTGGCATAATCAGGGCCATCCGTTCCCAAATCATCGGCACTATTCATCATAATGGCTTTAAGCAAGGCACTACTAGGATACGAATTTCCAAATTTTTGTTTATAGCGTTGTTGCAAGATGCCGGCAGCACCTGCCACATTAGGACAAGCATAACTCGTACCACTTCCGGAAGTATAGTTATTATTAAAGGTCGTAGAGGTGTTTTGATGTCCAACAGCTACTATCTCAGGTTTCAACCTTCCATCCTTTACCGGTCCTTTACTACCATTATTATTAACCAAATCACTATTTTTCCCTATCAAACCCACCACTAAAGCATTTTTAGAGGCTTGATAAGAGCCCACAACTGTACCATACCTTTGAGGGTAAGGAGTACAAGTCAAATAACCATCATTACCTGCAGCAAAAACATTGAGTAATTCCGGTCTGTCCAAGGCGAGTTCATCCACAAATTGAGAAACCACATCATATGTACCGGCATAATTACAATTTCCAACGATAGCGGCATAGGAATTATTAGTAACTTTCATATTAAAATCATCCTCATAATCTCTAGCATAAGCAATAATATTACTAAAAAAATTACTTACAATTTGAGCTTTTGGGGCCATTCCCCTAATTTTTTCATTGATAATACCTGCTCCTGCCATAATACCCGTTGTAAAAACCCCATGTTGTGTTTGAATAATAGGATTCAAATTATTAAGCCTGTCGTTATAATCTACATGATTGGGGTAAGAATCGTCACCAACACCTAATACCACCCCTTCTCCTGAAAGTCCTAATCCGTTTGAGGACAATAAAGCATTGGAGCCATTGGCAATGGCAATGGCAGGGTCTTCTAATGATTGGTCTTCAAAATAAGGACTAACAAACAGCACATTTGGATTAGCAGCCAAGATAGGAAGTTTTGAAAGCTCAATATGGGCAATCCATTTATTTTGGGAGCTCCATTTTTGTACTTTTTCCCAAGTTGCCTTTGCATTTATCATTTCCTGACTAAAATTAGAAGTATCCGTTCCTTTAAACATACTTACAATAACACTCACCGAGGTGGCTGTTGAATTATCAAAATAGTCAGATATTTTAATTTGAGGATCAACAACAGCCCAAGCCTTGAAACGCTCTTCAAGTTGTTTTTCACTTAATGCCTTTGTTATTTTTAATACAACCCAATCATCACCCAAATAATCGCCAAAAGAAATCCCCTCCCCGATATTTTTTGAAGGAAGTTGACCTTTGTTTAAACTTGCATAAATTTGAATCGGCGACCTTTCATCTGCATTCTCAAGAAGAGCAACGAGTTCTTTGCCCACCTTGCTTATTTTAACATTTTGATTATTAATCGTTAATTTTTTTTGGGCAGATAATACCGATACACTACCAACCATTAAGGTCAATAATGCTGTCTTTATATAAGTGTAAAAGGAAAAGTTTTTCATTTTAGTACTTTGATTTTTAAACTATTTAAGTGTGAAGTTATTCAATAATTTCTTTTTTTAAAAATTAATAAAAATATTTTCAAAATTATTTTTATTTCAAATAAATATATATTATATTTGGTTTTAAAATTAATATCACCTTTATAAAAATTAACATTATGTTCTTTAATTGTTCTTCTACAATCAATAGCAAATTAAGTCCCAAAGCAGTTGTTGACAAACTTAGTGAGCAAAAACTAAACATTAAAGGTTTAGAATTTGATGTTAAACCTTCTGAAGGTTTAATCAAATTAATTCCCCAAACCGAAAATGACGACACCTCAAGATTGGCACCCATCTCCCATGTATCCATACAACAGGATGGAACAGGAAGTAAGATTTCATTAAAAAGCAAACCCAGAAGATTAGATTTAGGAGGACTTTACTTAGTAGTAGGTGTCCTTTTTTTATTAGTAGGCATAGCTGGTTATCTATATTTAGCCTATCCGGAACGCACTACCAATGTACCGCTAATACTTATTGGAGCAGCAGTATTAGCTTTTATTATTTTTAGAGTTAGACTGCAATCAAGTTATTATCATTATATTGCTGGAATTAGAAAGTTTGTTAGAGAAAATGCACAATAAATAGTTATTCAATACTATATTACAATTAAAAAATACTTTTTTTGTTTATTACCTTAAAAATAAAAATCTTATTTTTAAGGTAATAAATTTATTTTAGAGTCTCCCCTATTATTTTAGTTTTTCAACAAGTCTTAATTTAGTAAAAAAGAAACAGAATAACAACAACAAGTTATCTTCTTTAAAAGATTTTTTTACAATTAAATAAAATAAATAATTTAAAAGAAAAGTGATTGAAAACAAAAAATATTCTTAAAAATTATTTGGCTTTTAACTTTTACTACCTATATTTGTTAAGTTTTTAATAAAAAAGGGGAAGCCGAAAACCTATCCAGAGTAGGCACAAAAATCAATTTTTAATTATGGAAAGAACAGATTATCCAACGATTAAGAAAAGAATAAAAACGGGATTAGCCTCCTTTTTAGGAAGTTTGATGTTACTCTTCTTTTCTTTAACTAACGTACAGGCTCAACTGACCTATTGTACGATTACCAATGCCGGGGGCCCTGGTTCAATGCTAGCCAATACACAGTTTGGCTCAATAAATTACAATTCAGTCAATCCACCTTCAACTTTTTACACTTATGTTACTTCACAAACTACTTCAGTTGTTTTAGGATCAACAGACACTTTAAAAGTTACAGTTGATGCCTCAGGAACTTATACCGGAGCTATTATTTCGGTTTGGTTCGACTGGAATCAAGATGGAACACTTTCTGCCAGTGAATGGACACAAGTAGCTACCAATGCTCCATCCGGCACCCAAGTTGCTGTTCCAATTACTATTCCGGCAACTGCAACACCTGGTCTTACCAGAATGAGATTACGCTCAAGAGGAAACGGCAACCAAAATGGCTCAGGTGATGCTTGTACAAGTATGGGTTCAGGTGAATCAATTGATTTTGATATCACAGTAATTTCTGGAACACCTTGTTCTGGTACTCCAAATGCGGGTACCGTTGCCACTTCTGTTCCGGATTCTGTTTGTCCTAACGTTGCATTTCAATTAACTACCACTGGTACTACTTTTGGTACTGGTATGACTTATCAATGGCAGACGGCTACAAGTGCTACCGGCCCTTGGACAGATATAGCTGGAGCCACCAATATTGGTTATACTGTTTCATCAGGTATTACTATTGCTACTTATTATCGCATGAAAGCTACTTGTAGTGCAGGAACTCCTGTTTATACTAATGTAAAGAGTGTAGGTGTTAAATCGTTTTTACAATGTTATTGTACCCCTACTTATACCACCGGTTGTACAGTAGGTGACGACATCAAGGATGTTACCTTAGTGGGTAATAGTTATACCTTGAGTAACTTGAACACGCCTTGTCCGGCAGGTGGCTACATGGATTACACCACAGACACTTCCTTATCCATCCCAGACCTAACTCCGGGGCTATCCTATAATGGTACTGTTACCACTAACTATAGTTGTTGCGAATATGTAAAAATATGGATAGACTATAATAACGATGGTACTTTTGACACAACCAACGAGCAAGCTGCAAGCTTTGGAGCAATCTCCAACTCTTCAACAGGAGCTTATTCCTTTACAGTACCGGTTACCGCTACTCCTGGCCAACATAGAATGCGTGTAAGATTAGTTTACAGCCCTGGTTCAAGTTTATTTGATGCTTGTAGTAATAATTATTATGGTGAGGCACATGATTATTTGGTAAATATCCAAGCTTTATTGCCTTGTACCAGTCCTCCAACTTCCGGCACCCTAAGTGGAGTGGATTCTATTTGTGCCAACAATCCATTCATCTTGAATGCTCAAGGTACATCTACAGGTTCCGGCTTAGTATATCAATGGCAAAGTGCACCTTCTGCTACAGGACCATGGACTGATATTACCGGTGCCAACTTATTAAATTTAAATGTACCTAACGGCATTACGGCTGCTACTTCTTATAGATTAAAAGTTGTATGTAGTGGAGGCACTCCGGTTTACACCCCGGTAAAAACGGTAACTTTAAAATCTTATATTAGTTGCTATTGTCCTTCTGTAACACAGTATGGTTGTCAATGGGATACCCGAATTGAAAGCTTCTTTACTACCGGAGCTACTACAAATATTTCTAATTTAAATACAGGTTGTGCCAATACTACAACCGGATATTCAGATTATACTACCATGGGCATAACTGCCATGCAAGGAACCTCTTTTAACTATTCTGTAACAATAGGAGAATACGATGGTGGTGTGAAAATTTGGGCTGACTGGAATCATGATGGCTATTTTGACCCGGTTACCGAATTGATTGCGGCTTCTACTTCAAATGTAACAGTAGGAGTACCTTTTACTGGAACTGTTTACGTACCGGCTAATGCAACTCCGGGAAATGCACGTATTAGAGTAAAAACAGTTGAATTCGACACTGCTTTCACTGCTTGTAGTACCGGATATTATGGAGAAACAGAAGATTACACCATAACTGTGGTGCAAGCTACACCATGTACCAATCCTCCAAATGCTGCTGCTATTACAGGCGTAGATTCTATATGTGCCAATAATCAGTTTACCTTACAAACTACCGGTATTAGTATAGGTACAGGTTTAGTGTATCAATGGCAAAGTGCTCCTTCTGCTACCGGTCCATGGACGGATATTACCGGTGCTACCACTCCAACTTTATATGTAACTTCCGGTATTACCACGGCTACTCATTACCGTTTTAAATCGGTATGTTCAAATGGAACACCGGTTTATAGCCCTGTTAAGTCCATTACAATGAAATCTTATATTAATTGTTATTGTACTTCTGTTGCACTTTATGGTTGTCAATGGGGAGCTCATGTGAATAGTTTTTACACAACAGGTGCTATAGCCAATGTAAGCAATCTAAATACGGGTTGTGCAAATACCACAACCGGATATTCAGACTATACTTCAATGACCATTACAGCTATGCAGGGTACTACTTTAGACTATTCTGTAAATGTGGGATACAATGATGGAGGAGTAAAAATTTGGGCAGACTGGAACCATGATGGTTATTTTGATCCGGTAACCGAATTAGTGGCGGCATCCACTGGACTTATTACTTCAGGAACTTCATTTACAGGAACAGCTACTGTACCAACTACTGCTGTGGCTGGTCCGGCTCGTTTTAGAGTAAAAGTAGTAGATTATTCTACAACCTTCACTCCTTGTAGTTCTGATCCTTATGCTGAAACAGAAGACTATACTATTAATGTAGCTCCAAGTGTACCTTGTACCAATCCTCCATCTGCGGGTGGCATCTCAAGTGTAGATTCTATTTGTCCAAGTGTAAGCTTTGTAATGCAAGATACTGGTGCAAGTATAGGATCCGGTTTGGTTTATCAATGGGAAAGTGCCACATCTGCAACTGGTCCTTGGACTGCAATTACAGGTGCCACTAACTTATCTTATGCAAACCCAGGAATAAATGCAGCTACTTATTATCGCTTAAAAGCAGTATGTAGCAATGGAACACCGGTTTATTCTGCTGCAAAATTAGTAAACATCAAACCATACAACCAATGTTATTGTACACCTATCTACACTACTAACTGTGCCGTAGGTGATGACATTTCAAATGTTACCTTAACAGGTGTTACAACGAATATCAATAACAGCACTGGATGTAGTACAAATGGCTATGGTGATTATACTACAACTGTTGCTCCTGCAGATTTGAATCCTGGCGATAGCTTTGATTTGAAAGTAAGTACATCCTATGGTTCTCCTACTTCTGAGAAAGCTACGGCGTGGATAGACTATAACCAAAACGGTGTATTTGATGCTAATGAAGTAATCTTTAACACTCCTAACGGATTAGCGTCTGGAGGAACAACTCAAACCTTCTTAGTTCCTGCCACACAAGCAGCAGGACTTTACAGAATGAGAGTACGTGTAATTTGGAATGGCATCGCTCCATTAGACCCTTGTTCACAAGCGACCTACGGAGAAGTAGAAGACTATATGGTTCAAATAGGCCCTCCATGTCCATTAACAACACCTACTTTGGGTGCCGATACCACAATTTGTGCTAATGCTCCTATTACCTTAAATGCAGGAACGCAACCAACCGGAGCTACCTATGCTTGGAGTAATGGTGCTAGCACTCAAACGATAAGTGTAAACACAGCCGGTACTTATACCGTAACTGTTGCTGATGCAGGTGGTATTTGTACAAAATCTGATACTATTACTATTGCTGTGAATCCTGCTCCAACTGTAAATCTTGGTGCGGATACCACACTATGTAATGGTGGCCCTTACGTTGCTAATGCCGGTGGAACAGCCAATTACTCTTATTTGTGGACTCCTGGTGGTGAGACATCTAACACGAAAACCATTTCTACAAGTGGTACTTACAGTGTTAAAGTAACCAATAGCATGGGATGTTCTGCCTCTGATACTATTAATGTAGTGATTGCAGAATTACCATCTGTAACAGGTATTACTACAACAGGTGCTTCTCCTACCTTCAACTTCTCTCCAAATAATCCTTTGAATGTTACTACTTACCTATGGGAATTTGGAGAAGGAAATACAGCTACTACACAAAATGCCAGCCATACTTATCCAATTTTAGGTCAATCTAAAGCTTATACTGTATGTTTGACTGTGTCTAACGATTGTGGAGAGCAACAAGTGTGTACCAATGTTACCGTTACAGGAAACAGCATCAAGGATTTGAATTTGAATACCGATGTATTGAAATTGTATCCTAACCCTACTGCTCAAACCGTAACTATTGATAATAACAGTGGATTTAGAATGAAAAACATCGTTATCACCAATGTTTTAGGACAACAAGTAATGAAAATTGCTGTTAAGTCTAACAAACAAGTGGTAGATGTTTCCAATTTAATCTCCGGTTTATATCAAGTAACCATCGAGTTTGAAGAAGGAACAGTAAACAGAAAATTAGAAGTGATTAAATAATTCACCGTACCAATAAATAAAGAGAGAGCTTGTTTTAATAAACAAGCTCTCTTGCTTTTATGTGATTATCAATACAAATTCTTATTTTTGTAGAACAATAATTATTCAATCCTTTTATTTAATTATGCCTATTATATTTGAGAAAAAAGAGCAACACTTTCACATGGCGATTTGGAAAATTACAGAAGAAGAGTCTTTTTTTTCTAATCAGATTTATTCTAACTTCTTTATCAAGCATCCAAAAAGGAGAATAGAGTTTTTAACAGGAAGGTTTTTACTGAAATTTTTAAACCCAAAATTTCCGGTAGAACAAATTATTATTAGTCCGAAAGGCAAGCCCCAAATACCGAATAGTAATTTGCATTTTTCAATTTCACATTCCTATCCCTTTGTGGTCGCAATTATTGGATTGGATAAGTCTGTCGGGGTAGATATTCAAACCTATTCTGAAAAGGTTCAACAAATTCAAAATAAATTTTTAAGTATTCCGGAACAAGAGCTTTGTGAAAATAAAATAGAAACCCTCACTATCGCTTGGTCAGCTAAGGAAGCCGTTTATAAATATTATGGATTGGGAAATCTCAATTTTAAAGAAGACATGCCTATTAAAGAAATTTCATGGTATGAAAATCATGCAAAAATAAGGATAGACTTAGAAGTAACGCGGGAGTCTTTAAGGTTGAGTGGTTTTTGCGAAAAAAACTTTGCAGTTGTTTGGATATAAAAAAAACAACATAAATTATTGAAGAAGAACAAAACAGGCTTTTTAATAACACTAAAAATATTGAATTAGAGGCAAAAAAACATTTCACTATTCTTTACTTTTTTTTTGAAATTTCAAAAAAGGAAACGCTTCAACCCTTAATATTTAAACTAGTGTATCCTTAACAGGGGATTATCCAATTAATCAACATGGCTACCTTAATAAGGTAGCCATGTTAAAAAAATTAGTGATTTTATTGCATCCATTCAGATGGATTACTACGCCAAGATGCCAATAATTCTTGTTGTTCTTCTTTAATTATTCCTAACTTCAAGCCGGTTTCTACTAATGCACCATAATTACTTATTGTAAATACAGGCACACCAGCCTCTTCAAACACCTGACTTGCCTTGTCAAACTCGTAAGTGAACAATGCTACTAGACCAATTACTTCTGCACCTGCCGCTTTTAACGCCTCAACGGCTGCCAAGCTACTTTTTCCGGTAGAAATTAAATCTTCTACAACGACTACTTTTTGTCCGGGTTCAAATGTTCCTTCAATCTGATTACCGAGTCCGTGACCTTTAGCTTTATCACGAACATAAACAAAAGGTAGCTTTAGCAAATCAGCTACCAAGGTTCCATGCGGAATACCTGCTGTGGCTACTCCTGCAATTACTTCTGCATCCGGAAATTTATCGAAAACAAGATTAGCCAATTCACTTTTTACATAATCACGCACAAAAGGAAACGAAAGCAATCTTCTGTTGTCGCAATACACCGGCGACTTCCAACCGGAAGTCCAAGTAAAAGGTTGATCCACATTAAGCTTTAAAGCCTTTATCTGTAATAATTTTTCTGCAAAAATAGTCGCTTGATTCATGGGTGCAAAAGTAGGAAAATAAATCAGGATTTAAGGTATATTTTTAGATTAAGACAAAAGGGAAACAATCAACAATTCCATTATCCATTAATTTTCCAAATCCTCATTCTAACTTTTTTACGCTTTAACAAACTTAGAACTACCCAAAACTCCGCCTCGAAGGGCCATTCGAATAAAATAAATTCCGGAAGGCAAGTTTTGTATATCAATTTCTATATTTTGACTATTATTACTTACTTTTTGAGAATAGACAAGCTTGCCGAAGCTATCAAAAATATAGAGTTGTGCTTGCGGATGAATTCCATTATCCGTGGCAATCAACAATTTGTCTTTGGCAGGGTTGGGGTATAAATTCAAATTGTTTTTTGATATAACATCGGCTATTGAAGTATATTTAGTATAATCGGGAAGTGTATCGCAACTTTTAGTACTTAAATGAATATTGATATTACTATCTGTATAACAATTAATAACATTAATAATATCATGTTCTTCTTCTGCCACAAAGGGTTTTGGAATAAAGCGTCTAACTGGAAGCAAGCCACTTCCTATTCCTCTTAAAGTTCTGGCATAAGCACCTGGATAAGTCGTAATAAGAAAGCCATTATGTAAAATATATTCTAATCGTGTTGACCAATTAAGAAAAGGTTGAGTGGTGGTGTTATATGATGTCCAAGAAGTGTCTAAGGTGGCAAAATTAAACCCTGTATTAAAAGTTTCTAATAGTACTCCATCATAATCGACCATTCTAATAGAATCGATAACAAAAGAAAATATCGAGTCATTTGCAAAATTATTATAAAGTAATGTATCCATTATAGGTAGCGTGATGGTATCACCTTCTTGGGCATTAAAAATGTAAAGCGGAGTGTACTTTGAAAAAATCTGATTATATACAAAAACAGTATAATTTTGCTCATAAAAACTATCAACTCTACTGATAGTATCTCGTGATGTATAATTATTTTGTTGGGTGTAATAATTATAGACCATAAACTGCCTTTCTTTGATTTGTTCTACCACTTTGATTGTTTTCCCATCTCTTTGAAAAGTGTCGATGCACTCAAATTTGATTAAATTTTCTTCTTGATGATTCCACTGAGGCGAAGAATACCAACCTCTGTAGCTCCATTTTGCACCTAAAGGAGCAAACTCTGTTTGTGCCATTAAGGACTGAAAACTCAATAAAACGACAACAAATAGTATTAAATTTTTCATGATATATAATTTGTTTAAAGGTAATAAAATATTATTAATTTTTTGATTAATTTTCCGTCATTTCGACCGGAGAAAATGGTTCGTAATGCAATGAAGAACCAATTTTCGTAGTGGAGAAATCTCCAAAGCATTGTCACTTATCTTGGAGATCTCTCCATGCGAAAAACCTGTTCAAATTTCTTTGAAATTTGGGTTTTTCTTAGTCGAGATGACGGCGTTTTTTTCGTCATTTCGACCGGAGAAAGTGATGCGTAATGCAATGTAGCATCAACTTTCGAAGTGGAGAAATCTCCAAAGCATTGTCACTTATCTTGGAGATCTCTCCATGCGAAA
>DAOMPL010000002.1:0-137415 GCA_035444785.1 Edaphocola sp.
TTGGCATTCACGGCTTGAGGCACAGCTATGCTACGCATCTTTTAGAAGCCGGTACAGACATGGTTTTTATTCAAAAATTGTTAGGTCATAAAGACGTACGAACCACTCAAATTTATGCCAAAGTAACAAACAATCAGTTATCCAAAGTCAAGAGCCCATTAGATGATTTGTAATTTCGGGAACATCCCTTCATTGTGCACTTCAGGCTGTAATACTTGATGATGAAGTACCCGCCTCAGCTATATCCCAAAATAACCTCCAAATCACTACATCACCAAATCACTACATCACCAAATCACTATATCCCTTTTGTAAAGATAAGAAAATCAAAGTAATATATTTCCATAACAAGCTCTACTTAAAGCACACTCCTAAAAATTTATTGACTTATATAAACATTAGGTGTATAAATTGTATCGCTAATATTACCACCATCATCCACAATATAAAGACTAAAACTAAAGGTATCTTTTGTCCTCCCGGCAGGTTCTGTACGAGGTTTCATAAACAATGGTATTTGCAAAGCAACACTGGCATTTCCTTTTACATAATCTTTACCTTGACGGGCAAAATCAGGAATATATGGAAAAGGAAATTTAAAACTATCTAACGTTACTTCATTTCTCAAGAAAACACTCATCTGAGCCATATTAGGATCTTTACCTAAATCGCCATCACCATCCACAAACTCAAAGTTTAAAAACCATTTCCCGGTATCTACTTTTAAGTTAAGCATAGAATCGCTCATATTGAGAAATTCGATATCCGGAATATTGGGATAATCAGGATTGTTATCTTTCTTATTACAGGAAGTCAACAAAACAGCCACAATAAAAAAGGAGATAAAACTTTGCTTCATTATTAAAATATTATCTTTGTAATCTTATTATAAAGCTCAAATTTACATAACAAAATTGATGTCAGAAAATATTTCTATCGCTTCGGATTGGCTTCCAAGCATTCATTCCGATAATTTTAACGAAAAAGCACTTCAACTTTTCCAATTCCAATATTGGAATATCCCTGTTTATCAGCAGTATTGTAATTATATTCATAAGCATCCGCAAACCATAAAAAGTATTACCCAAATTCCTTTTTTACCTATTTCCTTTTTCAAAAGCCATAAAGTTTTTAATGCTTCTTTACCAGAAAAATTAATATTTGAAAGTAGTGGCACCACAGGAATGACACCCAGCCGCCATTATATTGCTCATCCTGAATATTACGAATATGCCTTTTTAAAAGGGTTTAAACAATTTTATGGGGATCCAAAAGATTATATATTTTTAGGCCTCCTACCCTCTTATCTTGAACGCCAACACTCCTCATTAGTCTATATGGTGCAGCACTTGATGAATGAAAGCAACCATTCTTTAAACGGTTTTTATTTGGACGATTGGAATCAATTATCAGAAATACTACAAAAAAAGACAGATCGAAAAATATTTTTCATTGGCGTAACCTTTGCCCTACTTGATTTTGCAGAAGCTTTCCCAATGAACTTAAAGGATGTAATCGTTATGGAAACGGGTGGCATGAAAGGAAGAAAAGAGGAATGGACCAGGATGCAGGTACACGATTTTCTCAAAAGACAATGGAATTTGAAAAGTGTACATTCAGAGTTCGGCATGAGTGAAATGCTCTCTCAGGCATACTCTAAAGGAAACGGCATCTTTAAAACCAGCAGTACCCTAAAAGTATTACTAAGAGATGAAAATGACCCTTTATGTACTTTTGAAAAAGGTTCGGGGTGCATTAATGTAATAGACCTCGCCAATATAGACTCTTGTGCTTTTATTGCTACCGAAGACATTGGCAAAGTGTCAGAAGACAATACCTTTGAAGTTTTAGGGCGTAGAGACAGTGCTGCATTAAGAGGTTGCAGTTTAATGGTTGTATAAAAGAAATTTTATACTATATTTACCCTCTAATTCTAAAATAAAATCAATGCAAGATAACAACACCGAATTCAAACGCAGTCTGACCCTAATGGATGGGGTGCTGATAGTTGCCGGAAGCATGATAGGTTCCGGAATCTTCATAGTAAGTTCTGATATGGTGAGAAATATTGGAAGTGCCGGATGGTTAATAGCTATTTGGGTCATCACCGGCATCATGACCATTTTTGCTGCTATTTCTTATGGCGAACTGGCTTCAATGTTTCCAAAAGCAGGAGGACAATATATTTTCCTAAAAGAAGGATACAATAGACTGGTGGGATTTTTGTATGGCTGGAGCTTTTTCTCGGTGATACAAACGGGTACTATTGCTGCCGTTGGTGTGGCTTTCAGTAAGTTTGCAGGCTATTTTATCAAACCTTTGGAAATGACAGATGAGAATCTATTATTTTCAATAGGAGATAACTTCAAACTTTATCCGGCACAATTAGTCTCCATTGCTTTGGTCATCTTCCTCACTTGGGTCAATAGCAAAGGGGTAAAAGAGGGCAAAACCATTCAAAGAATTTTTACTTTTGCAAAGCTTTTTTCATTATTTGGATTGATTATTTTCGGATTTCTTTTGGCATTCAACCAAGACATTTGGAATGCAAACTGGGCAACAGGCTTTAACATGAGCCACACCACTGCTTTGCCAGAAAGTGAAGGTGGCGGTTGGTCTTTATTTCAGTCAATTGACGGTTTTTCTGTAGGCCTGGGCTTTGTATCAGCTGCTATGGTTGGTTCTGTTTTCAGCAGTGTAGCTTGGGAAAACGTAACTTATATCGCAGGAGAAATACAAAACCCAAAAAGAAACGTAGGGTTAAGTTTATTGTTAGGCACTGTGATAGTAACCATAATTTACGTTTTAATCAATCTTATGTATGTTGCTGTCTTACCATTATTTCCTACCGAAGGTGTTGTCGGTAGTATTGCATTTGCTCCTCAGGATAGAGTGGCGACGGCGGCATCTTTTCCAATTTTTGGGGCCATCGGTGCCACAGTAATTGCTATAATGATAATGGTTTCAACGTTTGGCTGTAATAACGGATTAATTCTTTCTGGTGCAAGAGTATATTATTCTATGGCTGAAGATAATTTGTTTTTCAAAAAAGCAGGAACACTCAATAAAAATACAGTTCCTAGTTGGGCACTTTGGGTGCAATGTTTCTGGACAAGTGTATTATGTTTAAGTGGAAAATATGGACTTCTATTGGATTATGTAGTTTTCGTAACCTTAATATTTTACATTATTACCATATTGGCAGTGTTTAAATTAAGAAGAACCCGTCCTGATTTAGAAAGACCCTATAAAGCTTTTGGCTATCCTTACATTCCATTTATTTATATTATTTTAGCAAGCACCATGGCAATTGGTTTATTGATTTCCAAATGGGAAACTTGTTTATTTGGTATTATTGTGGTATTGTTAGGTCTTCCATTCTATTATTTTTTCATGAGAAGACAAAATAAGTAATTAGTCAAAAAATGAACTTTTTAATTCCTTTATTTCTCCTGGCAGGATTAGCAATTGCTATTCCTATCATTATTCATTTATTCAATTTCAGAAAATATAAAACTATTTATTTTTCTGATACCCGCCTTTTACAACAAATCAAAATTACTTCTAAGAAAAGTAGAAAAATTCAAGATTTATTACTGCTATTAAGTAGAATTTTGTTTTTAACTGCTTTGGTCTTTGCATTTGCACAACCCTATTGGGGTAATCGTATTCAAGAAGATTCCGGCTTGCAAATTATTTATTTGGACAATTCTTTAAGTATGGCAGACAATCAAGGTGGCCAAAGAAAATTATTGGACAATGCAAAAGATCAGGCAAAAGCTTTGGTAAACACTTCAAATGAAGAACAAAAATTTATATTTTTAACTAATTCCAATATTTATGCAAGCAGGCCAATAAACAAAACACAAATATTAGCCCTAATTCAAGATCTCACTATCAATGCTAAAACAGTGAGTCTGCAGCAAATCAACGAATCTGTAAATAATGCATTATCTGATAACAACGCCAAGAAAGCTAATGTGTATTGCTTTTCTGACTTGCAGAAGAGCACCTTCTTGCAACAGGAAGTGAACAAAACTAACGAAAAAATAAACTATATCTTTTTTCCAATTACCCATAAAGAAAGTTCAAATTTATTTATTGATACTGCCTATTTTTCTAATCCAGTATTAGACACCAAAACCGAAAACGACTTAATCATCCATCTAGGCAAATCGAACACCAAAGAAAGTATCAAAAGTCAAGTTCAAGTATGGGTAAACAATCAAGTGAGAGCTGCTAAAGAAGTGGACTTTAATAATGACAGCCTATGGACTGATACCCTAAAATTATTGGTAAACACTCCCGGATGGCATCAAATAGCAGTTACCGTAAAAGATGCTCCCATTCAATTTGACGACACCTTTAGAATAACCGCAAAAACTAATGCTACACTTTCTGTATTAAATTTGAGTGAGGGTAACAACAGCCCTTATTTACAAGCTGCCTTTAGCCCACTTAATGGCTTCATGGTTCAACAATCGGGATTGAACACTTCCATCAAAAATAAATGGCCGGATTACAATTTAATAATTTTACAAAATATACAACAGCTAAACACTGACTTGGCAAATGCAGTAAAGGAAGGCTTAGAAAATGGTTTAAGTTTCTTAATTATTCCTGGGAAAATTACTAATATCAATAGTTTCAACCAATCCTTATCAAAGATTGCACCTATAACTTTTGAAGACCTAGATACGTCCAGACAACAAGTAGGCTCTATACAAACCGAACACCCACTTTTGAAAGATGTGATTGCCGCTCTGCCTCCAAATGCACAATTACCTTTAGTACAAAAACACTACCCGATAAAGGCCGGACTTAGTGCAGCACAGCAAAGCATTATGAATTTGAAAAACGGCAATCCGTTTCTAGCCCAATACCATATCGGGCAGGGCTCTTTATTCTTAATTTCAGGTGGATTGGAAGAGCAATGGAATAATTTTGCATTGAGCAATTTATTCATGCCTATATTGTATAAAATGACTGCCATCAGTGGCTCACAAGCTATTTATGCCGTGAACGCAAACAGCAATTTACCCATTTTTATTCCTTATCAGAGTAAGCAAAGAAGCGTGTTTAAAGTCTTTGGTTATGACAAAGAAATGATTCCTCCACAAAATCCTTATGGCAATGGCATGAATCTTTACTTAGGCAAACAAATTAATGAACCTGGATTTTATACCATTAAAAATGAAAATTGGAAAGACAGCGTTTTAGTTGCCGTAAATGGAAACATTCTGGAATCGATGTTGGAAGCCACAACGGAAAAAGAACTACAAAACACACTGAAACCTTCAAAGATTAAATGGCAACAAGAAGGCTCCGTCGGATTTAGTATTTCTAATACTGAAGGTTCAAATGAATTGTGGAAATGGTTTGTTATTATTGCATTGGCAGCTTTAGCCTTGGAAACCTATTTATTAATTAAAAAAAAGAAAAAACCAGAAATCCAATAACCCCTCCCAAGCACATTAAGGGCAGCTTAATGCAGACAGAGGATTTTATTTTTACTATTTATAAGCGTAACATTGAATCATGGCGAACATTACACTTTGAAACTAATTGACATAAGCGGCTTGGAGTGGAAAAGTGAATTTCAAAAATTTTAAGGGGAAAAGGATAAAATAAACCCCTCAAAAATAGCTATTGATCAATTATTTTCATTATTTTTGGACAAAGATAAATTATAATAAACTGGTTTTTATATAATTTATCTTTAATCATTAACCATATTGATAATTATGAGAAAAGCCCTTATCATATTATTACTTGCTCTTAGTCAAAGTCTTTTAGGAAAAGCTCAGACCAATAACGTTTTATTTGGTCAAAATAAAGTACAGTTAAGAACCTTTAACTGGAAATATTACCAATCTGAAAATGCAAAAATATATTTTTATGACAGAGCCGGAATAGAGCTTTCAAGATTTGTAGCCGAACAACTTGAAAATGACTTGCAGATTATTCAAAAAAGAATTGGGGACATTGTCCCCCAAAATGGCTTTGACGTTATTGTATATAATTGTTACGATGATTACCAACAAAACAATATAGGTATAGCTTCCAATAACAATATCCAAAACAATATTTCGGGTCAGATAAACCTAGTGAATAATAAAATGTTGATATATTTTTCAGGAACCCATGAAGAAATAAAAAGACAGTTAAGACAAGGTCTATACAGCATTATTTTAGAAAAAACATTATTTGGAACAACCATTTTAGAGTCGCTAAGAAATTCACTCACCCTAAACTTTCCTAAATGGTACACAGAAGGATATTTGAATTATATGGTGGACGGCTGGGACAGCAAAGCAAACAATGACTGGAAAACCATAATTTTAAACCCAAAACAAAGTAAGAAATTTGAAGTTATTGCCAATCAATATCCAGAATTAGCAGGAAAAGCATTTTGGAAATATCTGATAGAAAAATATGGAGAAAAGAGTGTAAGAGATTTTATTTTTATCGCTCAAAACGAAACCAACCTCAACAAAGCCTCTAAAGCTTTAACAGGAGAGAAAATAGTGAGAATTTTTGATTCTTTATACAGCTATTATCATCAAATTTACGAGGATGAAACTACGATTCAGCAAAATATTAATTTTGAAGACCCATTAATTCAAATTGCAAATGAGGATCCGGAAAGAACAATCTCAAGCATTAAAGTCTCTCCAAGAGGAATGGATGTGGCTTATGTAAGTTCTAAATTTGGACAATTTAATGTAATCCTACAGAAATCTGAAAAAGTAGAGGGCATTTCAAAAAACACCTTTTCTAAGTTACTCAGTGGAGGATATTTAAATCACAACTTAAAACAAGACCCTAACTATCCTATTTTAGCTTGGAGCAATACCGGATTTAAATTAGGAATTATCTATCGCAAATACAACCAAACCTATATAAAAATTTATGATGCCATTAAAGGAAAAATTACCGACTACAAGATACCCAAAAGGAATTTTGACCGGGCTTTAAGTTTTACATTTATGGAAGATGACGATTTTATTTTACTCTCTGCCGTAAAAAATGGACAAAGTGATTTATTTGAATATGAGTTAAAACGCCGACGTATCTCCCAAATAACGGACGACCCTTATGACGATCTAGAACCAGTTTATGTAAGTGGAGGTTCCAGAAAAGGTATCGTTTTCTTATCTAACAGAACAGCACCATATATAGACATCAAGCCCTTACCCAACGAATTGCCCACCGGGAAAATGAAAGCTTATTTTTATAGTACTACTACAAAAAGCTTTGATTTATTATCCTTAACACCTAACGAAAAAGGAGATGTAAGTCAAATAATTGCTTATGGTCAGGATAACTTTGCCTACCTTACCAATGAAAATGGTGTGTATAACAGAAATGTCGTTATTTTCAAGAGGGACGCACAAAACAGAGACACTGCTGCCAGCCTGCCGGTTACTAATGGCAATTATAGTATTCTGTATCAGCAATACAATCCTGCAAGCAAAAGCATTGCAGATGTTATCAAAAGTGAAAAGGGCATCAATATCTATTTTAGGAAAGCAATATTACCGGAACCATTTGGCGATTTGAAAGCAGTTACCAGAAAGCAATCCAGGCTTTCTGAAGAACCTTTTCTAAAAAACAGCAAGAAGGATGAATTATTAAATGAAAACCAAGAAAAAAGAGTTTACAAAAACAATATCGACAAATCAGGCTCTTCTTTCCAAACCAAATTTCAAACTCCTGATGCAACCAGTGAAAATTTAGAATTAACAAGCACTCTAAACGATACTGCAATTAATTCAAAAAAAGTATTGCTGGTAGATAGCACTTATATTCGTTTAAGATCTCAAAAATATAGGAGAAGCTTCAAGTCTGACTTTTATGGCATCAGCATTGAGAACAATCAAATATTTACTAAATACAAAAACTTTTCCGGGGCTGTTAATACACCTGAATTTGGAGGGATGCTTTCTGCGAGCCTATATGACAAAATGGAAGATTACCGCTTTACGGGGGCAATTAAACTGCCTTGGTTTTCTGATGGGAGTGGTTACTATTTCCAATTTGATAATTTTAGAAGAAGAATAGACTGGGGTTTAACTTATTATCGAGAAACCAAAAAACAAATCATACAGTTAGTTGTCAATACACCTTCCGGACAGGTTTTTAGACAATATCAAATCAAACCGATAATAAATTTAGTACAAGGCAATATTATTTATCCTATTAACCAAACCAAAAGTATTAGAGTAGATTTGGGACTTAGGCAAGATAGGACTATTATCAAAGCAGTAGATGCACTTAGCGATGCTATTCCAAATGAAGACAAATATTATATCAGTTCCAAAATGGAATGGGTGCATGATGACACCAGAACAAAGTTGCTCAATATTCCTCAAGGAATAAAGGCTAAAATATATGGTGAATATTTATACAAATTCCATGACGATTTAGTATTCTATTCAGGTGATGCTCTTACCAGAAAAAAATCTGGAGGCTTCTTTGTCATCGGTGGAGACCTTAGATATTATACCCAAATATATAAAAATGTAACTTTTGCCTCAAGAGCCTCATTTGCACATTCGGGCGGTAACGAAAGAGTGTTGTTTATGTTGGGAGGAGTAGATAACTCCCTACTTACAAATTTAGATCAATTCCCTTATGGCTCTTTAAATTATGCTTTCCAAAGTATGGTCACCTCCATGCGGGGCTATAATATGAATGCCAGAAATGGCAACACTTATGCCTTGGCAAATTTTGAGCTCAGAGTACCTGTATTTGAAACCTTCTTTAGAAGACCTGTTCAAAATGCCATCTTTAAAAATTTACAATTTGTAGCTTTTACTGATGTTGGTAATGCCTGGGAAGGTTTGATTAACAAACAAAACAGAAATACTAATAACAATACCACCTTCACCACTTTTAACAATCCGAATGACCCATCTGGAGTTATAGTCCAAATGCCCTACTCTCTTGATGAATCCATTACTTTAGGCTATGGTGTTGGATTAAGAACGATGCTGTATGGCTATTTCTTCCGGGCAGATGCCGCTTGGAACAAAGACGGTAATTTTAAATTACACTTAGGCTTGGGTTTAGATTTTTAATTAGAAAGTAATATATATTTTTAGAAAAATGAAGTTCACTGTAGGCGATAAGATAATCATTAAACATACAAAGGAAGAAGGAAAAATTATTAGGATAATAGATGAAGAGATGGTAGAATTGCAAGTGTTAAACACCAGACTACCGGCATTTATTGATGAATTGGAACTTCCACATTTGGAATTGTTTTCTAGTAAAAAAATGAATGCCAAAAAGCGTGCATTGACCTTAGAAGATTTCCCAATGGAAAAAAGCAATATTGCTTTTTCAGCACAAAAAAATATTTCTGCAGCAGACACCGGTTTTTTTTTATCGGTATTACCCGTTTATTTTTTCGATAAAGAAGAAGAAAATATTGGCAGACTCAAGTTATATTTTTTTAACCAAACAGAATACAACATTCAATTAAAATACAATTGCATCACCAATTTAGGAAAAGAATATACTTTAGCTACTACCCTATTCCCTTTTAGCCATCTATTTCTGCATCAGCTAAAATTTGATTTGATTAATGAGGGCTTAGCTTTTGAAGTTGACATCCAACATGTTGGCACCAATAAAGAAATCAAGAAAACCATAAAAATAAAACCGAAACAAATATTTCAAAAACTACATCAGATTCATACTTTAGGACAAGCTAAGTTTAGTTATGAAATTGAAAAAGACTTTCCCGTAATTGACCTCAGTCGCATAAGCAAAGAAAACTTATTTAACCCCATCACAAAGCCTTCAAATATTTATCAATATAAACCAAAGAAAAATATTCAAAAAGAATTGGATTTACATGTAGAACAATTATTGGACAATTCAGAAAAATTGACTGCCCACCAAATATTAGAGGCACAATTGCTAGCATGCGAACAAGCCATTATTGAAGCTTATCAGGGTCAGAGGCCTTCAATTATTATCATTCATGGAATAGGAGGAGGAAAATTAAGAGAAGAAATACATAAATTGTTGAAGGCAATGAAAAAGCAGGTAAGACTTTTTGAAAACAAATACAGCACTAAATATGGTTTTGGAGCTACTGAAGTTTTTTTAAGATATTAATCCAAAATCCAATTCGAAATTTGCTCAAAATAAAATCGGGTACTTTGATAATCAAAGTGCCCGATCTAGTTTTAATCCACCTAGGAAGTTTCAGTCAAGGTTTATTATTTTTTCATAATCAATTTGATTATTTTATTAGTATTTTCTTTATTGCTAATATCAAGCATATAAGTACCGGCAGGAAGATTACCTAAATTAACTTGATTTACATTTTTCAAGTTAAATAGTACTTTTCCATTCATATCTATTACCATAACATTTAATGGAGTGGTATAATCTAAATTGATAATTCCGGTAGTTGGGTTAGGATAGACATGAACCGGAAGTTGATTTTGATTTTGTATTCCTGTATTATTTAATGTAGTAAACGGAATAGATGTCCATTCGTTAAAATCATTACCGGCAGAGCAAAATGCTCTAACATGGGCAAAATAATTAGTGTTGGCATCCAAATCAGTAGCATTGAAACTTGTGGCATTACTAATAGATTTTATAGAATCAGAAGCAGCAATGGTGTTAGAAGTATTAATTACTAATTGAATAGAATCAGCACCAACAAAGGTATTGTCTAAAGTCCAAGAAATATTTGCACTGTTATGACTGATAGCTGACACTGCCAATGGAAGCGAATCGGTACATCCGGATGTTGTAGTCAATGTAGTTAAATTATCAATTACAAAATAACTTGGTGTATTGCTGCCCCAAGCTCCGGTATCATTGGTTTTTAATGTAAAGGTAAGACTGTCAATAAGACCAAGTGGTGTTAAATCAGCATATTCCCAAGTGTTTAACAAAATTGGTGTAGAATCTGTATAATCTGCTAACTTCACTACAACTGAATCAGGATTTGCTAATCCATTTTTATAACCTTTAATGATTAAGTGAAAATATCCGGAGTTGTTTGAATAAAAAGTACTGTTAGCTATATAATCATAAGTATAACTACTGTTTGTTACCTGTACCCCTAAAGCTCTATTGGCATTATTGATTAATTTTGCTCCAACCGGAATATAATCATAATTGCCCATAAAATCGGAATTAACAAAGCACAAACCAAAATTTGTAGAATTATTGTATCCACCACCTGTTATATTACTAGACATAGAAGCCGGGAAGGTGAAGGTAACAGAAGTATCTTTAGACACATTAAACAATTCCCAACCGCCCCAAGAGGCTTTACCGGCATCGAAACGTACATCACCGGCATCAAAAGTAAAATAAGTGCCATTGGTAACACTGTCTGACATCACCAAACTACCTGTGGGGATATTGATATTTTCAAAATCAGAAACATTTTGGGCAAATACAGATGTACCCAAGCATACAGCAAAAGCTGTTGAACATAAAAGTTTTCTCATTATTAAGAGTGTTTAAAAAAATAAATTCCTTTTCCTTTTTCCCGAGAAATGTCTGGAAATAATTGTATGGCAGGTCTTCTGACTTTGTTCAAGAAAATTTTACCTTCCCGCTTAAATGCAGTGGTCTTGTAGTAATTTTCTTTTAATATGAACTTACAGCAACGGGAATTGTTTTGGATTTGCACCAAATTCCCTTTTAATTCCATTGTTTGAAAAGATTGCTTCAAACGGAAACCAATACTTGGCAAAGGTAAGTTTAAATATTCTTATTGTACGAATATTTTTTCCTTTTTTAAAATTATCAGGTAATTTGTATTTTATTAAAAAGGATATCCAATAGCCAAATTAAATATAAGGTTTTGTTTACGCCAGGCTTTAGAAGTGGGGTCAAATTGTTGAATGACCCATTGTTTGCCCTCCGGTAATCCGGGATTACGTAGAGGTATTCCAAAATCGGCTCTTAATACAATGATTGAAAAGTCAAAACGGAATCCAATTCCGGTATTTAGAGCTATATCTTTATAGAAATTCTTTGTGAAATTTGCCTTAGGCATAGCAGTATCAGCACGCCACAACCAAATATTACCTGCATCCATAAAAACAGCCCCTTTAAACCATGTGCTATAAAGTGGGAATCGTATTTCAGTATTGGCTTCTAACTTAATATCCCCAAGTAATTCCAGATATTTACTTTGAATAGCAGCATCATAAGGAAAGGATCCTGGACCTAGCAATCGGGATCGAAACCCTCTTAAACTGCTGGCTCCTCCCACAAAATATTGTTTAATATTAGGCATTCTTGAGCTATTGCCATAAGGATAGCCCATACCCAAAAACAAACGGTTTGCCCAGTCAATTTTTGGGCTTATGCTTTTGTGAAATCTAAAATCGGTTTGAAGCTTTACATACTGTGCATATTGAGCTCCTAAAATTTTCTTTGCTGGCTCGTTCAAACTTGCACCTTGTACCAATCCGGTAAGATTACCTGACAAATCCATCAATCCATCAAAAAGGAATTTATTAGCAGAATTTTTATTGATAAAAGAATTGTAACTAAATTGATAAGTAGGACCGATAATAATACCGGTAAATAAAATATTACCTAAATCATAATTTTTTACATTGTCAAGGGTATCTGTTCTTACAAAAGTGAGGTTTAAAGGAAAAAGTTTATGGTCTTTATTGACGGACTCTTTCCAGGAATAACCATAGTTAAAACTCAATGCATTCAACCGATATGCAGTCGCCTTATTATAAAAATTATAACTGGCATTAATATTAGTTTTGGGGATATAATTGCTATTAGTGGAAATACCCAAAGAGTTTAAAAATAACAATCTGGGCACAGTCAATCCGGTTTCTAAACCAATATTATACAAGTTTGGCACCTTAATCTGCCCTCCATACTGCACTTCAAACCCACCACTGAGTTTAATTTCCAGCTGTTCTGCACCTTTTAATATATTTCTATGCTTCCAACCCAAAGAAAGCCTTGAACCTAGCCTACTATCATTTTGAGAAAAGGCTGAAACTTCCGAATTCAATTTTTTTGAATCATAAGGAGTTAAAAGATAATTAGCAGTAAGCATGGGTCTTCCGATACTATCATAACTTTCAATCATTTCGTTTTTGATAAATTTAAAAGCGTTTAAACTTACCAATCGACTTAAAGATACATTTTGAACCTTTCGGCTAAAAACATCTTCCGGTTGAAAATGTATAGCATTACTAAAAACTGAAGGCTTAAAATTCAAATTTCCACCTCTATAAAGTATTTTAAAGGATTTATAATCCAAGGTATCATAAGTATTCCAATATTTGGAGCTAGCAGTATTTCCTGTATCCGAATTTAGATTTTTGTTTCTAACCAAATATCTCGGGTAAATAAAAACATCTTTAATGTGATATACCTTAAACACCTTAGGATCCATTACCTCATATTTTAATGAGAAATGAACCGCAACAGAATCTTTATGTATTCCTGTATCCACTTTGGCAATCAGATAGTCCGGAGAAAAATAGTAATATCCCTGATTTTTCAATTCATTATCTATACGGTCTCTTTCATCCAAAATAGCCTGCAAAAAATAAGGATTACCCGGTTTTATTAAAGATAGTGCGGCAACATGAATTATGGCTTGGGCCAACGCTGAGGTGTCTCCTTCCATATAGGTTACAGAACCAAAATATTTTCTGTTTCCTGCAAGCACTTCAAACTTACCCTTTGTGGTTTTGGCAGTGCTGTCAATAATTCTTTCTACCTTAATTTCCGGGTAAAAATATCCATTGTTTTGAAGAATATTATTTAATATCTGTTGATTTCTATTTAGATTAAAAGTGCTTGATAATACGGGAGGTTCTCCAATTTTTTCTCTCAAATAACTTCTAAATCCAGTTTTAGTTTTGGGTGTTCCTACGGAATTATAGACGCCTAATTTAAACCTAAGACCAAAAATTTTCTTATTTTGTTTGGGTCTTAAAGCCTCTTTCAGTTCATTTTCTAAAGTACTTCTTTCTTTTATTACAGTGTCCACCACTTTCAATTGACTACCAACATACAAAGTTTCGACTTCGGGCAAATGTTTTTTGTAAGAAGCACAAGAAGAGAAGCCTATTATTGCAAATACAATAATTAGCAATTTCATTATAAGAGTATGAATACAAAACTTATTGATCATTTTACGTTTCGGCAGTCTTTTCTTTTTGGATATTATCTAATATCTTCTTGTTATTAATTAATTCTTTAATCGTTTCCTTTTTCAAATTATCCTTCTCCGCTTCTTGCTTTCTTCTTTCCTGCCAACGTTTTCGCATATAATCCAAATACCTGTCTCTGCCCATCCATAATTGCCTAAAGCGGTTATATTCTAATCCGAATCTAAGACTTAATCCGGTTTCTACAATATAGCCATTCATAATATTTTGCAAATCGGTTTGTCTATACCCTCGAATTGAATACTTCCCATCTGAGCTTAATAAATAATCTAAAGAAATATTGCTAGGTAAAAACTGTGTTTGGTTGGCCACCTGACTTTGCCCTTCCAAAGCAAAATCATTACCGATAGTAATTTTCAATCTATCATTAAATAATCTTTTGGAAGCTGAAACGCTTAAATCGGTCCGGTTAATTTTTTCTTTTGTGGAATAATCTTCAGAGCTATTCACACCAAAATTAAGCTCCAACCCTTCTATTAAACCACCTGCCATTCTATTCAATTGCTCTGACAAGAAACGGCTGGCACTTTGCCGCACTGCATTTTCTAAACCTAATCCTCCGGAAGTTGAAAATGGATTATCGGCCACAAAACGACCAAATGCCAGTAAGGCTACCACCTGTTTGTTCATATCTGAAGGACTGTTACGCAACTCGTTCAACTTGGTTTCTACTGTTGAAGTAACACTACTATTAGTGGTATTGGTTCCTTTATCTTGCAGTACGATATCAAAACTTATTTCTGGTTTCATTACCTTACCACTCATCTTTAACAATACTTGAAAAGGCAGCGGTTGCCTGTAATAATTGGCATCATCCGAACCGGAAATTTGAGCACCCATTAAATCATAAGGTGCCGCATTAGCGTCATAAATTGCAGTAATATTAGCCTCAGCATCTAAGGGGTCTCCTGCTAATTGAAGCAGGCTGCCCTTTTGTATTTTAAATCTTTTCTTGATTAACTCTAAGGTCAAATCGTAATAACCATCATCTAACTCATAAGTTCCGGTTAATGCCATACCTCCATCTTCTCCTATATTTGCATTTAAAAATGCAGTGCCTTTAACACCTAATTTATCTCCTTTTTCAGGATCGATAACCACAGTAAATTGAGCACCTTTGTCAATATCTATATTCACATTTAAGGCAGAACTTTTTGAAAGCAGATACTTCACCTTTTTCATTTTTTCTTCGTAATCTTCCTTATCGTTCAAAACCTTACTATCATAAAACTCTACTACTCCATCATTGGCAATTAATTCCGGATTTTCCAATATGGCATAATAAAAATCGGTACTATCATGAATATTCAAGTTACCATCTATCATAGGAGCCACCAACTCTCCTTTCAACCGCAAATTTGCACTTAACAACATTCTACCATAAATAGACTCATTGTCTTTATTAGTAGAATTGACAGCCTCCCATCGGTTGGCATCAAAGGTAAGATTGAGCAAATAATCTGTGAAATTTTTTGTCATCAAATCTCCGTTCAAAAATGCCTTTCTATTCAGGCGATCCAAGATTTCAAAATTCTTAAACCTTAAACCCATACCAGAAATAAAATCAATCTTTTCATTTGGCATTTTCATTAAAGTATTAAAAGCTGACAAGGTGGTCTGAACATCTTTAGTTTGAATATATCCGGTAACCAATGGAGTTTGAATAGTGCCGTTCACTTTTAATTTACCTAATAAGCTGCCATTACTGTTTTTTAAATTTCCAAATGAAAATCCTTCTATCGTTTTCATGGTGTAAGAGTGAATAAACACATCGATATCCATATCATTCCCCAGCTGAGGTTTGGTAAAATAATAGCCCTTAGCCTGAATATTATTATCGTTACCAATCAAATTGGCATTTATATCATATTTATCTTTATCGGGATTTTGAATATTAGAAAAAAGACTTCCCTGTTTGTTTTCTAGAACAGAAAGACCATCCACTTGAACATTTCCTACAATTTTAGGATAAGCGTCCCTCAAGTCCAAATTAATGTCTGCTGACAATATTCCATCTGCAATAAGGGTATCCTTACTAATCATCTTTGTAAGATTGGCCAAAGTGAAATTTTTAATAAGAATGTCAAAAGGGCTGTTAAATACGGTATCATTACTCTGTATTTTTATTTGTTCTTTCTTATGTGATAGGTTTAAGCCATCAATAAAAAACCCTTTTTGATTATTGCTGTAAACAATTCTATTGTCAGGGGCTACTGTCCAATTATCATAATTTAATTTTAAACCTTTAGTCATTTGAAACTGCATATTGCCCATCCTATCCTTAGTGGTTAACAGACCTAGTGCAAATTGATCCACAGCATTTTTATCAGTAAGATTAAGATAAGAGGAGATACTGTCATTTTTTATAAACCCATATAGAGAGGAGTTAAAAAACTCAATATTTCCTTGAGCAAACCGGTTTAAGGAAAGTGCATAGGAAAGCGTGCTATCTTGCTCAATGGCAGTAAACCCTAAGGTGTCAAACACCATATTCCCATATCTTAATTTAGTGGCAGAAAGACCGGCATTAAGATTTAAAGGAGTTACCATAGCATAAAAATCAATGGTATCAAAAGGTCGGAGTTCCGGTACTAATTTACGCAGGAGTTTATGATAATTTATCTTTCCACTTAGGTTCATATCATATTCTAAAGGTTTCAGATATTTTTGATTGTTAAGGGTATAATATTTATTAACATGAGCCAACAACACATCGCCCATTTTGGTCAAAGGCACTTTCCCTGTAAGTTTTGCAGACATCATATTTCCCAATAATATAGAAATATTTTGAAAGCTGTCATTTGGGTTTGAATGTAGGTAAGAGTCATCTAAAATATAAGTAGTGCCATTAAAAGTAACAAAAGGTTGCTTCACAACAATATTTGCAACAGGATAATCAGGATTTGTGGATACGATGTCTGCCTCAATATCTCCAGTAAAAACAACATCTTCGTCAATAAGATTCAAAGCTTTTAAGTTTACCATTTCTGCCTTGATATTGGAGGTGATAGCAGGATATTTATTAGAAAAATCAAGATAGCTTTGAACGGAAACAAATGCATTAGGATCGTTAGCATTCAATACCACATTCCCTTTTCCTTTTTCTAAGAAGCCTTTCAAGCTTAAATCGGAATATTTGTAACCATTGAACAGGAAATTTTGGATAGAACCATCAAGGGTAGCCGTCATGGATTTTGGGTCAAAGCCTATACCTTTAACTTTTCCATTCATACTAAGACTTCCCATCTTATCTTCCATTTTCAATATTTTACCAATATTCAAATTTGAAGTAAGGAGCATTAAATCATAGCTTTCACGTCCGGAGTGGCTCATATCCACCACCCCTTTGACTTTTGCCATTCCATCGGAAGTCTTAATATATAAATCCGGCCGATAAAACTTGGTGTTTCCGGAAATGGTTCCATTGACCGCAAAAGAATTGGGAAGGTTAATTTGTTGCAGTACAGAAGCCGGCAAAAAACCTTTTACATCCTGTTTACTACTGCTTAAATTAGCAATTGCTAATTGATAGCTTAATTTATTGGCATGAGGTAGCCCATATACTTTCCCACTGACATCAATAGCTGTTTGGGTTAAGCCTTTAAGAAATAATCTGTTCAGATTTAAGGCTTCTAAAGGTCCGGATGCTAGTAAAGTGAGGTTTACTTTTTGGTTTCTATACTGTCTTAATTGTTTTTTCTGGGCTTCCGGTAAAAAAATAAAAACATCCTTAAAGTCAATTACACTTTGTTTAAGAGCAATATCTAATTTCATTTTGTCCATTTGTTTATCCAAACTTGCCAAGGACTTATAGGATACCGCCATTTTATCCTGAAGTAATGTTTGAGGAGTTTTAAGATAGAATTCATCCAAAATAGCTCCCTTATTATGATAGGTAAATGCTGTACGGAAGGCTTGGACATTTAAGCCTGATTTTTCCAACATTGAAAGATTTTTCAATATTCCGGAAATCGTATCAGTACTATACAAAACATTTGAAGCGGTAGTGTAAAACTGTCTGATATCTAAATGATTATAATCAATTCCTTCCTTAATTTTAGGTTTATTAAAATCATCATAGGCAAAACCGGTTTCCTTAATTAATAAATCTTTTAGGCTAACCCTCCAACCATTTTCAGCAGTTTCGGATGTATTCTTTTCTACAGCCTTAACCTTTCCTTTTATCGGTTCAAATGCTAAAGCGCTTAAACAGTTGTCAATTGTAAAATTATCAATTTCAATTTCTTGTTTCAACATATTAAAGGCAGGCATACTGGCAGCAAGCTCTTTAGCTTCAATATTAAAAGACATATTTGAACCAAAATCCTTCATCACAAACCGACTTTGATTGAGGGTTAATTGTTTCAAAGAAAGTAACAAGTTGGTCTTTACGGTATCTTCAGGTTTTTCAGGTAATGCGGAAGGATACATATTGAGATACGCATTGAGCTGGTTACCTTCAATTGCAGCAACATCAAACTTCATATTCTCGAGGTCTATACCTTGTGGTTGCACCAATAATTTCTTCATCCCTATTCCAAAAAAAATACCCCCAATAGTATCATTTAATTTGTAGGAAGAATTGGTAATTAAAATATCTCCAACGTCTAAATATAATGATGAGGCTGTTTTTTGTTCTTTTTCAGCAACTGCGACATCCGGTTTACCTGCAAAAGAATCAATAACAAATTGGAAATTATAATTAGTGTCCGTAGCGGTTCTTTTCATAAGGAAATCTGCACCATCCAATTTAATATGGTTGATAGTGATTTTTCCTTCAATTAATTTGAACATATCAATTTTTACATCCAAATCATTAACCTTTAAAAGAGAATCCTTTTCTTTGTCTAAGACCAGAACTTTGTTTAAACTTATTGAACTTGGAATTTTAAAATCAATTTTTCCTATTTCAACCTTAGTGTCTAATTTTTTCTGAAGGTAATTTACAGCATAATTTCTTATTTGGTTTTTACCCCAAGAGCTATTCAAAACAGCAAAAACTCCCACTAAAAGGAGTGCAATTGAAAGAAGGGTATAAAGAATTATTTTAAAAAATTTCCGCATGTAAATTTCTCTTGCAAAAATAAGTTGAAATTTCCTTATTTCAAAGGCTTAAAAGCTTATTAATTAGTAAAAAAAAACTAAATTTCTACTGCAACTCGTCAGTAGTTATAAAATATATAAAATTTATTCTCAATATTAACTTAAAGCTAAATTTTGATTCTAAATCTTTTATTCCTTCCATATACTCTGAATAATTGCTTAATTTTGCAGATTGCAGTAATCACATAATTAAAATTTAACAATACAATAAAAAAATGGCAATAATAGGTGGCATCATTGCACGCTCCTTAAAAATAAGAAAAAGGTTCACTCGTAAGAAAGACAATAATCTGAACTTACAAAAGAAAGCTTTGAAAGGGCTACTTGAAAAGAGTAAGTTTACTGTTTTTGGTAAGAAATATCAATTTGAAGATATCTTATCCCAGTCTTTAGATTTTGTTTCCGACTTCCGTAAAATTGTACCTTTTCACAATTACAATTCAATGTTTGAGCAATGGTGGTATCGTTGTTTGGAGGGAGAAGAAAATGTTTGCTGGCCGGGCAAAGTAAAGTATTTCGCTTTAAGCTCCGGCACATCCGAATCAGCGAGCAAACATATTCCGGTCACTTCTGACATGATACGCTCTATTAAAAAAGTGGGCATGAAGCAGTTTTATTCACTTGCCAATTTTGATATTCCTTCTGCAGCCTTTAGCAAAGGGGTTTTAATGTTAGGTGGCACCACCAAACTCACTGCCAAAGACGATTATTATGTAGGGGACATGAGCGGCATCAGTGCAAAAAATATGCCTCGTTTATTTTCAAGCCTTATGTATAAACCTGGCAGAAAAATATCTATGACACCCGATTGGTCCGACAGGATTGAATTAATAGTTGAAAATGCTCCAAAATGGGATGTAGGTACCATTTGTGGTGTGCCGGCATGGGTTCAAATAGTTTTAGAAGCAATTATCGAAAGATATAAACTAAAAGATATTCATGAAATTTGGCCTCATTTTTCGGTTTATATTCATGGTGGCGTAGCCTTCGAACCCTATAAAAAACCTTTACAAAAACTTTTTGGAAAGCAGGTAAACCATATAGAAACTTATATGGCATCTGAAGGTTCTTTTGGTTTTCAGGCAAGACCGGGTGTAGCCGGAATCAAATTGGAGTTAAACTCCGGAATCTTTTACGAGTTCGTTCCTTTTAATGAAGAAAACTTTACTGATGACGGCGAAATAAAACCAACAGCTAGCACAAAACTCATCCATGAAGTTCAAAAAAATGAAGATTATGCCGTGATGCTCAGTACCGTTTCCGGAGCTTGGCGTTATATTATTGGCGATGTGGTAAGGTTTACCTCTGTCAGCGAGGCAGAAATTGTTATCGTAGGGCGCACAAAACAGTTTCTTAGTCTTTGTGGAGAACACATGTCTGTTGATAATATTAATAAAACTATTGATATTCTTAGAGGCGAGACAAACATGGATATTGGAGAATTTGCAGTTGGTGGATTTGCCTTTGAAAACAGATTTGCTCACCGTTGGTTTATTGGCAGTGACGATAAAAACCTTGACAAAGAAAAAATTAAAGAAATCATTGACAGAAGCCTTTGCTCTTTAAATGACGACTATGAAGTAGAAAGAAAATCTGCATTGAAAGAGGTATTTATTGAAATCTTACCTAAGGAAACATTTATTGAATACCTGAAATATATGGGCAAATTTGGTGCCATGAATAAATTTCCAAGGGTATTAAAAGGTGATCAACTTAGAAATTTTGAAGAATTTTTAAAACAAAAAGGGTATTAATTTTTAATAATGATTACGATTTTACAAATCCAAGAATGCTCCAAAAGTAGATGTGCCGTGGAATACAGCCAACAGTTTCCAGACTTGGACATCCGCTTGAGAAACTATATTGAACAACCATTAAGCAAGGACGAATTAATAGATTTAATTGCAAAACTAAATGTCCCGGTTAAAAACATTTTTCGTAGTGAAGATTATATCCCTAATCCGGGAGACAAGGCATTGATTACAGATGAAGATTATATCGACCTCTTAGTAGAAAAACCTGAATTATTGCAAAGACCTATTCTTATAAGTGAAAAAAAATCATTTATTGGAAGACCTCCTGAATTAATTTTAGATTTTTTGAAAAATCAATAATGTATTAGATACTTAAAAAATCAAATAAAAAAAACCTCAAAGCCATATAGTCTTTGAGGTTTTTTGATTGAATGTTTCAATAGCATTAGTCAGCTTTTGGCTTATACAATTCCATTTCTGCATTTAATTTAATCTCATCTCCTACCAATACCCCTCCGGCTTCCAAAGCGGCATTCCAGTTCAAGCCCCACTCTTTACGGTTTATTTTTCCACTCACCGTAAATCCTGCTTTTTGAGAACCCCAAGGATCGGTTACCACTCCTCCAAAATCAACATCCAAAGCAATTGGTTTGGTAACATCTTTTATGGTAAAGTTACCATGTAATTTGAAAGTATCTTCATCCACTTTTTCAACTTTAGTTGAAACAAATTTCATACTCGGATAGTTTTCAGTCTCAAAAAAATCAGCACTTTTCAGGTGGTTGTCCCTGTCATTATTTCTGGTATTAATAGAACTTGCATCTATATTTAATTCAACTTGTGCCGTTGAAAAATCCTCTCCATGAGTTTGTACATTTGCATTAAAAGTTTCAAATCCACCTTTTACATTAGAAATCATCAAGTGTCTTACTTTAAAAGTAATTTCAGAGTGTGCTTGGTCTAAAGTCCAGTTAATTGTATTCGACATAATTGTTAAAATTTAATTGTTTATAAAATATCTTTTTTTTACTATTGGATGATTAGCTTTTAAATTCGCCATCTGCTTTAATTTTAATAATATCACTTACTACCATATTTGGAGTACTAGTGCCTATGTTAAAATCTTTACGATTGATAGTTCCGGTTAATTGAAAAGCAGCTCTTTTGGTATTGTCTTGATCTTTTACAGTACCACGATGTACTAAATCCATGGTAACCACTTTTTTTACACCTGCCATAGTTAGATTTCCTGTTAGTTTGAACTTATTTTTCCCAACTTTTTTTATTGAAGTACTTTTAAAAGTCATCGTTGGATATTGGGCAGCATTAAAGAAATCAGAACTCTTCAAATGTGCATCCCTCTTTTCAATAGCAGTATTTATAGAATTTACTTTTGTAGTCAATTCAAATACGGCATCGCTAAAATCTTCTTTTGAATTGCTTATTTTCACTTCAAAATCATCAAATCTTCCATCCACATCAGAAAGCTTCAAATGCACTACAGTAAAGCTTAATCTACTATGAGCCTTATCGTTTTTCCAGATTGTGGTTTGTGCAACAACGGTGCCACTTAATACCGTTGCCATCATTAAAGTCACTAATTTTCTCATTCTTTTTTTAATTTTAAAAGTTTAATTATTGATTGTTATTAATAAAAACTCACATTGCTGTTTGTTCAAATATTTCTGTTATCATAGCTACACTATTCGGATGCTCTCCAATAATTTCAAACTGTTCAGATTCTTTAAAAGCTAATACTACATTCGTTTTTGGCAAAAAAGACCTTAAATAATTATATACTTCAAGGGCTTTGTCTTTTTGTGCTAAGCCTTCACCCACCAAGACTATTGTCTTTTGGGTGGCAAACACTTTTATGCTTTCAAAAAAAGAATCATTACATTTAATTGTATCCAAAAACAATACAATCAAATCTGCTTCCCAACAAGCTTCTTTTTGACACGGCTGTATTTCGATATAAGCTTCTTGATTATTTTCTTTTAGACCAATTAATTTTTGAACTATTGTCTTTCCATCTTCATTATCGATAAAAACCAAAGGATATTGATGTTGGATAAGTTTTTCTATAAACAAACCACAAACCTTTTCTTCTTTACCCATCAATGCTATCGTTGCTTTCACTTTTTATCTCATTTTGATAATGCAAAGGTACTATCGGTTCGTCCGCCATGCCAATGAGCTATGTCATAATATTCTATTGATCTATATCACATATATTGCAATATTTATTATTATCCTTATTAGTTTTTATTAATACGCTCCACCACTTTCTTTAATATCCACCAATGTTTTTAAGGCATTGCCTCCTTTATTAACCTGATAATTGTCATTATTTTTTTACTCTGATTATTCATTTATTAAAGATAACTTTGCCTATTAATCCTTAAATAATCAATAATAATGGAATTTAGAGCAGAGAGCGATTTATTAGGTGAATTACAAGTACCTAAGGACGCTTATTATGGTGTACAAACACAAAGAGCTATCAATAATTTCAAAATTTCTAATCAATATTTATATTCATTCCCTGCCCTTATTAAGGCATTAGGATATGTAAAAAAAGCGGCTGCACAGGCTAATTTTGAATTAGGCATTTTAGAAGAACCAATTTATAAAGCCATTATCCAAGCCGGAGATGAAGTGATTGCCGGAAAAATGGATAAAGAATTTCCTATAGATATGATACAGGGAGGGGCCGGCACTTCGGTAAACATGAATGCCAATGAAGTGATAGCCAATAGGGCACTTGAATTAATGGGCCATCAAAAAGGTGCATATCAATATTGCTCTCCCAATGACCATATTAACCTATCACAATCCACTAATGATGCCTACCCTACTGCAATAAAGATGGCATTGATTTTTATGAATAAGGTTTTAGTAGAAAAACTAATCTTATTGATAGACACTTTTAGAACCAAGGGGGTTGATTTTCAAGATATCATCAAAATGGGACGCACCCAACTTCAAGATGCAGTACCGATGACCTTAGGTCAGGAGTTTGAAGCCTTTGCCGAAACTTTAAGTGAAGACATCGAAAAGCTCAACAACAACTCTAAACTTTTTGTTGAAATCAATATGGGTGCCACAGCTATTGGTACCGGCATCAATGCACCAAGAGGCTATGCTCATCTTTGCACAGAAAAATTAGCAGCAGCAAGTAATATTCCATTTGTTTTAGCTCCAAATTTGGTGGAAGCCACACCGGACACGGGTTCTTATGTAATATATTCTTCTGCATTAAAAAGATTGGCAGTAAAACTCTCCAAGATTTGTAACGATTTAAGATTATTATCCTCCGGGCCTAGAGCCGGTTTGTATGAAATAAACCTTCCTCCTATGCAGCCGGGTTCCTCTATCATGCCGGGCAAAGTAAATCCTGTTATTCCGGAAGTGGTTAATCAAGTTTGCTATAAGGTAATAGGCAATGACCTTACCGTAACCTTTGCGGCAGAGGCCGGACAACTTCAATTAAACGTTATGGAACCGGTGCTTTGCCATGCCATTATGGAGAATATTAATTTCATGTGTAATGCCTTGGACACTTTGAGAGAAAAATGCATTGTTGGCATCACTGCCAATAAAGAAGTTTGCCTTAATATGGTGAAACACAGTATTGGTATTGTCACCGCATTAAATCCATATATAGGTTATAAAAATTCAACTAAAATTGCAAAAGAAGCCCTAGAAACCGGAAAGAGTGTTTACAATTTGGTTTTGGAACATCAACTATTAACCCAAGAAAAATTAGATGAAATCTTAGATCCTAAAAACATGCTTCACCCCCATAATAAATTTTAAAATTTAAGCAATCAATATTTCAAAAGCCCGAAGAATAAAATAATTCCTTATCTTCGGGCTTAAATTTTTATTATCATGGCTGTATCAAATTACAATGTAAGCAACAATCCCAAAATCGTTAAATTCTTTCTTTACCTTTTTGTTTTTGGAATCCTAATTATCCTTGCCCTAATGTTCGGTTTGCCTAAATACAATGTATGGCAACAGGAAATGGCAGGAAAGGCTGAGATGGCTAAAGCAGAGCAAAACAGAAGAATTTTAGTAGAAGAAGCGAAAGCCAGATTAGAAGCCGAAAAATTAAATGCACAAGCTGAAATCGAACGGGCAAAAGGAATGGCAGAAGCTATGAAAGTGGAAAACGGAACTCTAAATACCACCTACAACCAATATTTATTTATCCGCACTTTAGAAAAACTGGCAGATAAAGGCAGCCTACCACAAATTATTTATATGCCGGCTAATGGATTGATTCCTACTATGGAAATCAGTAAACATGAAGCTACAACTAATCAATAGCATTCAAAACTTAAATACTGGCTCTATGGATAATTAAAAAGACATTCAAATAAATAATTGTTTATTACCTAAAGTGGAAAAAAGAAAAATAGTTAAAAATTTAAATTTTATTCCTCTTTTTCATTATCCGGTTATTATATAATTACCAATAGATTTAGTAACTTTACCATTAAATTTCTACTATCGTGAGTAACAGAGAGTGCATTTCAGTATTTGATATGTTTAAGATTGGTGTCGGACCCAGTTCTTCCCACACCTTAGGCCCTTGGAGAGCAGCATTATTATTTTTGGAAAAGATAAAATCTAATTCAGGAATTGAAAATGTCCAAAAGGTGCAATGCTTATTGTATGGCTCCTTAGCCAAAACCGGCAAAGGTCACGGCACCGACATTGCCATTATTTTGGGCTTATTTGGTGCCGACCCTGTAACTTTTAATGTCAATATTATTCAATCCACCATCGACCAAATTGGCTCATCCGGTAAATTAAATTTAGCTCAGCAGAAGATTATAGATTTTCAACCCAAAGAGGATGTAATTTTTCTCATGCAGGAAAGCCTTCCTTTCCACCCCAATGCCATGACTTTAAAATGCACTTTTAAAGATGGAACAGAACTGGTGGAAACCTATTATTCCATAGGTGGCGGCTTTGTGGTTCAAGAAGGACAAACCGCTGATGCGGCTCATCAAGTAGATCTTCCTTTCCCTATTGAAAATGCTGAAGAACTTTTACATTGGTGCATCAAAACCGGACTAAGCATTTCAGAGGTAGTACAAGAAAACGAGCACGTATGGCGTAAAGAAGAAGAAACAAAAGCAGGTGTAATGAAAATTTGGGAGGTCATGCAGCAATGCATTTATCGGGGATGTCATACCGATGGCGTACTGCCGGGAGGACTTAATGTTACCCGTCGTGCCGCAAAAATGAATACAAGATTGATGCACGGAGCTGCATACGAGGATTATCAAGGTTGGCTTAAAAATATTCAGGCTCAAGAAGCTACTTTTCAATCTACTTTAGACTGGGTAAGCTGTTTCGCATTGGCTGTAAATGAAGAAAATGCCGCTTTCGGACGGGTGGTCACTGCACCTACAAATGGTGCTGCAGGCGTAATTCCGGCTGTTTTGATGTATTACATAGCCTTCCATAAAAATATTACCGAAGACCAAATTTACCACTTCCTATTATGTGCTTCAGAGATAGGCTCCATCTTTAAGAAAGGATCAACCATTTCAGCGGCCATGGGTGGCTGTCAGGCAGAAATTGGCGTAAGCTCTGCAATGGCTGCTGGTGCTTTAGCAGAAATGCTGGGTGGCAATGTGCGTCAATGTATGATGGCTGCAGAAATAGCCATGGAACACCATTTGGGTTTAACCTGCGACCCGGTAAAAGGATTGGTTCAAGTTCCTTGTATCGAACGCAATACAATGGGAGCCATTAAAGCAATCACAGCTGCACAATTGGCTCTTCAAAGTAATCCGGACAAGGCAAGAGTGAGCCTAGACGAAGTGGTTAAAACCATGTGGGAAACAGCTTTAGACATGAACAGTAAATATAAAGAGACCGCAGACGGAGGACTAGCAACCAATATTTCTATTGCATTGCCGGAGTGTTAATAATTCAAAATTAATAAAATGAGAAATTCAAAATTTATTTTCACCTTACTTCTTTTGTGCTATGGAACCATCCTATCCAATGCACAACAGAATATCCGTATTGGTATAGGCTTTGAGATTTTTCACACTCCTCTAAAAAATGTAGCCAATGAAATTATTGACAATAACGGTCAGATTCACAGCCGACAATTTTCGCAAAACAAGCCGCTAGGATACGGTTTGAATTTTTTGGTGAATAAACCATTGCCCAATTCTTTTTCAATAGAAACCGGCATAGGTGTTTCTAATTATCGAAACCAATTTGTTTTTACAGATTTAGAAAATTATCCAATACATTACAATCTTTCTTTATATTACATCAAAATCCCTTTGATGTTTTCTTTTCAGTCTTCCTGGAGCAAAAAGTCTTCTATTAATATTGCTGCAGGAATACAAGCCCGGTTTCTTTTAAATTGGACAGAACTCTATAAAGAACAGGTAAATCTACCCGACATAGGCTTGCCAAGAGACCAGTTTCATTTTTTCAATCTCTCACCACAATTGGCTATAGGCTATAACTACAAGCTGAAAAATAATAATATTATTCGTTTAGAAAGCTTTGCCGGCTTAGACCTTCTAAAAATGAAAAAAAGTGGTGATTATTTGTACGAATTTGGATTTTACAAAAACCTTACAACAGCTGCCTATAACAATTATGGATTAGCTATCAAGTATCTATTTTAAATCCATGAGCTCCACTTTTCTCTTTTCACTTCTAAAATTTTTAACCCTAAAGTTTTTTCTATAAATAATATTCAATAAATTGCAGTATATTAATGATTTCAGATGTTAACTAAAGTTTTTGGTAGTGCGGTTTATGGTGTAGAGGCAATGACAATTTCAATTGAAGTGGATACGGTTTCCGGATCTGGTTATTACATCGTGGGGCTGGCAGATAATGCCGTAAAAGAAAGCGTGGACAGGATTCTATCTGCCTACAAAAACAATGGTTACAAGAGTCCAAGATATAAGATGATTGTCAACATGGCTCCTGCCGATATCCGAAAAGCAGGCTCAGCTTATGATTTACCCATCGCTATTGGAATGCTTGTAGCAACAGAGCAAATTTCAAGTTCCACACTTGAAGACTATATCATCATGGGAGAATTGCAACTGGATGGCACTTTGCGTTCTGTCAAAGGAGCTTTACCCATAGCCATTCAGGCAAGAAAAGAAGGATTTAAGGGATTGATCCTACCCATACAAAATGCCAGAGAAGCCGCTATGGTGAATAATATTGAGGTTTATGGCTGTAATAATTTATGTGATGTTATTCAAATACTGGAAGGCAATTCAAACATAAAACCTACTCTAGTGGACACCCGGGCTGAGTTTGCTGCAGCACAAGAAAATTTTGATATAGATTTTGACGAAGTCAAAGGCCAGGAAAACATAAAAAGAGCTTTGGAGATAGCAGCAGCCGGAGGACACAATGCCATACTAATAGGGCCACCCGGAGCAGGAAAAACAATGCTGGCAAAGCGATTGCCTACCATACTACCACCAATTACTTTACAGGAAGCCCTAGAAACAACAAAAATACATTCCGTTTCAGGTAGGTTAAACGATCATGCGTCACTGATTGCCCACCGCCCTTTTAGAAGCCCGCATCATACAATTTCTGATGCCGGATTAATAGGTGGAGGCACCTTTCCGCAACCCGGAGAAATTTCTTTGGCACATAACGGCGTATTATTTTTGGATGAACTACCTGAATTTAAAAGAACAGTATTGGAAGTGATGCGGCAACCTATGGAAGAGCGAAAAGTAACTATTTCAAGAGCAAAAATCAGCTTAGACTACCCTGCAAGTTTTATGCTCATAGCATCCATGAATCCCTGTCCATGCGGCTATTACAACCATCCCGAAAAAGAATGTACTTGTTCTACACAAATGGTTCAAAAATATTTAAATAAAATATCGGGTCCTTTATTGGATAGAATTGATTTGCATGTAGAAGTAACACCTGTTCCATTTCAAGAGTTGTCCAGCCAAAGGAAAACAGAATCCAGCGAAACCATCAGAACAAGAGTCATTGAAGCAAGAGCTATACAAACAGAACGCTACAAGAATGAGGAAGGCATTTATTCTAATGCCATGATGAGCAACAAACACTTAAACTTATATTGTCAATTAGACCAAGCCAGCAGCAATCTATTAAAAGTGGCCATCCAAAAATTAAACCTTTCCGCAAGAGCTTATGACAGAATATTAAAAGTATCAAGAACTATAGCCGATTTGGCAAAATCTGACAACATCAAGGCAGAACATATAGCAGAGGCCATACAATACCGCAGCCTAGACCGTGAAGGATGGGCAGGCTAAAAAGAAAGGACAATTCTTTTTTTTGGAATTGTCCTTTCTTTATGTGAATTAATGACGATGCCTCATTTCTCTGCGATGCATTTTCTCAAAAGCCAAAGCTCTTCTTTGCTCTCTAATAATTCTTCTCTGCTCTCTAATTGTAGCCTTATAGGCTCTTTCTTTCTGATGCATTCTTTTCATCTTTTGGTGCTTGCGATGATGTTTAAAATGTTTATGGTTTTTTTGATGATAATCCCCATAACCATCATTATACCCTCTTTGTTCTTGATGGTTGCGATATCTACCTTGCTGTGCATTTGCTTGAGTGGCAAAACTAAAAGTGAATAATAACGTTAGTGCCGTAAATAAACTCAATATTTTCGTCTTCATAAAATCTAAAAATTTAAAAATTAAAAAAAAATCACCTAAAGGTTTAAAGTTTTAAAACTAAATAAATAGACTTGAGAATAAATATGGGGTTTAATGCCGCATAATATTTTAATTTATTTTCACAATTTCCACACAACTTACGATGCAAAAAAGCAGTAGAAAATAAATTCTACTGCTTTTAATTTAATAACCAAAAATACTTACTTTACATTGATTTCAATCTGAACAGGTTTTACAGGTTCTTTTTTAGGAATTTCAATTTTCAAAATCCCTTCTTCATAACTTGCAAGAATCCCTTCAGTCTGGATAGCATCATTCAAAGTAAAACTTCTTTTAAAAGATTTTACAGTAAACTCTCCCCTTAAAAGCTTGCCTGTCTCCACTTTTGCCGGTTCGTTCTTATCATAGGACAAGGTCAAAATATTGTCTTCTACCTGTAGTTTTATATCTTCCTTTTTAACTCCGGGTGCCAATACTTCAATAAAAAACTGATGTTCCATTTCAAAGATATTTACAGGAGGCTGAATGCTGTAATTGCGTTCCATATCGTCCTTAAAATTTCTTTTTCCTACATTTCCTTCAAAAATGGTGTCCATTAAATCACCGAAATTTCTAATTGCTTCTTTTGTGTACATAATATTTAATTTATTTTTTTAATGAATAATTTACTTTGAATATTACAAATCTAAAGCCAACCAACAAAATAAACATTTTTGTCATGCAAATATTATTATTTATGCCATTTTGTCATGATTATGATAAATAATCTGAAAGAAAATGCAATTTTGCCCTAAAAAGCAGCCATAATCAAAAAACATTTCTTTAATTCAATTATTTTTCAGAAATTTGCTCTACTTACAATGGGTTAGTAAGTAAAAGTTCATAGAGTCGCTACTAATAAGTTGCGGCTCTTTTTCTTTGTTTCAAATAATTCTATAAGTTCCTTTAAAATTATTTTAGGAATATTTTCATTAATCATTATCTTTACCGTATTGAAATATATTAGCCTAACAATTTGATGAACATATTATTTATTAGTCTAGCTTTTTTAATAGGCATAGGATTATTCTTTTTAACTTACCAAAAAGACAAGAAAAAAGAAGCCCCCATAAAATGGCTCCCAGCTTTACTTAGAGGCTTCTTAGCCTTTTTAACCGCTTTACTTTTATTGGCTCCTATTTTTTCCGGCCTTTCAAAAGAGGAAGAAAAACCAAACATCGTTTGGCTGCAAGACATCTCTACCTCTACACAAACCTCTTTAGGTAATTTTAAAAATAAATACCAACAAGAACAAGAGATACTTCTAAAAAAACTAAAAGAAAAATACACAGTTAGTATTTATGGTTTTGGTTCAAACCTAACCAAAGACAGCATCTACAATTACAACCAAAAGGCAACAAATATCTCAAACACCTTTGAGGAAATAGAAAACCAATTTCAAAACAAAAATTTAGGTGCCATAATATTGACCTCAGATGGTATTTATAACGAAGGTAACAATCCCAACTTCTTTCAATTCTCAAAACCCACAGCCATCTATACTGTTGCTCTTGGAGACAGCACTACCCCTAAAGACCTTAAAATAAACAATGCCTATTCCAACAAAACCGTAGCCTTAAATAATAGTTTTGAAATCTTTGCAGACATTAACGCAACAGGATTTGCAGGACAACAAAGTCAGGTCAGCCTTATCCATAATGGACAAAGCATAGCCTCGCAAAATATCCATATTAATAACAATGACTTTTCAACCAGTATTAGCTTCACTGTAAATGCAAAACATGCCGGACTACAAAAATATTATATCCAACTTAGCACCTTAGAAGGAGAAAAAAACACACAAAACAATGGCAGATCGCTGGTAGTAGAGGTAAAAGAAAAGAAAAGTAAAATACTGTTATTTTCACAGGCTCCCCATCCCGATATCGGTTTTATCAAAAAAGCTTTAAACACAGCCGCACAGTTTGATTTGAACATTATTACTGATGGTCACACTCCTGATAACATTAACCAATACGACATTCTGATTGCCTATCAGGCTTTCCCTAAAGGCAATTTCAACATTCCTACTTGGTATATTTTGGGCACACAAAACATTAATATTTTTACCCAACAATTAAAAGCAAAAAATATCAACATCCAAGCAATTCAAGAAACGGATCTTTTGCCAAGAATCAATACGGGTTTCAACTTGTTTAAACTGCCTTCTAACCTACTTGCAGTATTGCCAAAACTGCCACCACTTGCGAGCAACTTCACCAACCTTCAAAAAGAGTCCAATACACTTTTGCAAGACCATACCGGAAAGGATTTATGGCTATTCAATACCAATAACCATTACGCAATCCTTAATGGTGAGGGACTTTGGAGATGGGCAATGTATGAATTTCGTAATTTCAATAATCATAAAGCTACTGAAGAATTAGTACAACAGACCATCAATGCACTTTCTTCAGAAAAAGAAAATAAAACTTTTAAAATCTATGTTCAAAAAAACAATATTTCAGATAATGAATCACCCGTAATATTAGGAGAACTTAGAAATGCTAACGGCGAATTAATAAATGAGCCAGAAGCAAAGCTCAGCATGAAATTTAAAGAAAAAAAATTAAACTACAACTTTGAAAAAACAGGTAATTCTTATCGGTTGCAAATAGGACTTTTAGCTCCGGGTGACTACCAACTTACAGGTGCTATTCAATACCAAGGAAAGACTTACCAGGACTATGCTTTATTGCATATAAATGATATTCCTTTAGAAGCTCTAAGAACCCACTCTGATTTCGATTTATTATATCAATTATCACAAAAAAACCAAGGAAGCTTTTTTACACAATATAATTTTAGTAATATTGCAGATAGTTTAGCCACCAACCCCGGCATAAAAACCATTATCCACACACAAACAGAAAGCAAACCCATAATAGATAAACGCTGGCTTTTCTTTTTGATATTAGCCTTGGCAACAACAGAGTGGCTTTTAAGAAAATTATGGAACATGAATTAGTAAACACTAAATTATATAAAAATGAGAATCGAAAAGATTTTTGAGCATAACAAACAATGGATAGCCCAACAACTTGAAAAAGACAGTCAGTATTTTGAAAAATTAGCTGCGGGTCAAAACCCAACAATACTTTATATAGGTTGCTCTGACAGTAGAGTAACCGCTGAAGAAATTATGGGGCTGAAACCCGGAGAGGCTTTCATCCATAGAAACGTGGGCAATCTGGTGAACAATGTTGACCTTAGTGTAATGTCCGTAATCAATTATGCGGTAAGCATTTTAGAAGTGGACCACATCATCATTTGTGGGCATTACAAATGTGGAGGTGTAAAGGCAGCTATGGAATCAAAAGACATGGGCATTCAAAACCCTTGGTTGAGAAACATCAGAGATGCATACCGCTTACACTTAAACGAATTGAAAGCCATCGAAGACACCGACAAACGCTATGACAGATTAGTGGAACTCAATGTTCAAGAACAATGTATTAACGCACTAAAAGTTGCAGAGGTGCAAAAAGCGGTAAAACACCGAAATCTTAGAATTCACGGCTGGGTCTTCGATTTGAGAAATGGAGAAATCAAAGACTTAAAAATAGATTTTGAAAAGGAATTAGACTTCATTAGAGAGGTTTACAAGTTAGAGTAATCCAAGTTTTAAAAAAAACACACATCAAAATTTGATGTGTGTTTTTTTTAAAGCTTATCTGTTCTTACCTTTGAAGCCAAAAAAATTTAAAAGGATTTAATCCTAATAATTTATATGGCTTCAATTTCTGCTTGGCTGGTTAGCTTTCGATTACGCACGCTACCTCTTTCTTTATCTACCATCATTCTGGGAAGCTTCTTGGCAGCTTCTAAAGACAATTTCCATTGGAGCATCTTTTTGATGGCTGTACTCACCACCCTATTTTTACAAATACTGAGCAACCTTGCCAATGACTATGGGGATACCGTTTCTGGTGTGGACAACCTTGAAAGAGTGGGCCCACAACGGAGCTTACAATCCGGAGCTATTACTAAAAGCCAGATGAAAAGAGCAATCATAGGTTTCACTATCCTTTCTTTGGCTTCGGGCATCGGCTTGATTATTGTGGGTACACAAGGGATGAAAATAAGTTTTGGAATTATCTATTTTCTTTTAGGCATTTCGGCAATAATTGCTGCCATGAAATACACTATGGGCCGCAATCCTTATGGCTATAGTGGGTTGGGAGATGTATTTGTTTTCATATTTTTTGGAATTGTGGGCGTAATGGGCACTTATTTTTTACATACCCATCAACTAAGCTCTTTAGAACTCTTGCCGGCATTTACCATCGGCTGCTTTAGCACGGGTGTACTTAACCTTAACAACCTCCGTGATCGCAAAAATGATGAGGCCTTTGGCAAACGCACCATCGTAGTAAAACTTGGGTTAAAAAATGCAAAAATTTACCATGCTATTTTATTAGGAAGTGGCATAATCTTTTCCATAATTTACACCTTATACACCCAAACATCAATTTTCAACTGGATATACCTTATCGCTTTTATAGGCATCATTAGAAGTATCATTGTAGTTTTCAAAGTGGAATCACCAGAACTTTTAGACCCTGAATTAAAGAAGCTTGCCATCAGCACCCTACTCTTTTCAGTATTATTTGGATGGGGATTGATAGCCTAAGACCAAAGAGATAATATTAAAAAATAGCATGTTTATTACAAACAGCCAAAATTGAATAATTGGACCTTGTAGTAAAAAACAGCACAAGATAGGCTTCACGACACCTTATCTAATTCAATGCAGCAATTCTCAAATATATATTTTTTTTGGTGAAGCAAAAAAGAAACAAAAAGATAATTTTCACTTACAATAAATGATTGGAATAGCTTATTTCGGAGGACTTCAGGTTTGCTTTTATTTTAATGGCAAACCCTAATTAGAAAATATTAATGCAGTGGTCAAAGAATATCCGACAACAAACGACACCAAACGCTTATTGTCGGCTTTCCTATTTTCATATAAAAGCAGATTGGTTTTTTAATTAAAAACAAGGTTGTGTCTTTGCCAGAATTGCTTCCTAAGGGTATAGATTGTCCATCCTTGTAGTCCCGTCTCCAGTATTTTTACCAATCTAGTAAGCAAAAAGATGCAATACACCTATCATTCATAGTGCTTTAGGTCGTTCCTACATCAAGACCACCGAGGTAAATACTAAGATAATCGGCATCAACAATAAAAGTCTAGCAAGTCCTTTGGATTCTTTGTATGAAAGATATATCTTTGGAGCAAATATGGTATAAAGCCCTTAACACAAAAGCGATATTGACAACGTTAAAAGCGATGAGTTGCGTATATATAAGAGTTATGCCTCACCCTAAAAGACGACTCTACCGACAATAAATGAACAGAAAAATGAAAGACAAAATGCCAACGCTTCAGCAAAATCAAAAGAGCTGCATCCCACGCTCAAAGCCAACACAATGCAGCACATTTGCTTTTACCCCAACGCACCAACCGAAAAACGAATTAGTTTCATATAAAATCAATATCTTTGCACCGAATGCAATTTTTATGAGCCCAAAGACAATAAATAGAATTAAAGTTGTATTGGTTGAGAAAAACTTGACCAGCAAATGGCTTGCAGAAAATCTTGGGAAAAACGAAGCTACTATATCTAGGTGGTGTACAAATGACGTTCAACCTACCTTACCAACTTTAGTCAAAGTTGCAGAACTACTAAATGTTTCACCAAGAGAACTTATTTGTGAATAAATGAATAACAAGTTAAATACAACAATAAAAGTCCCATTCAAAGTTTCTGCGAGAACTGCTAAGCTAATTGGGCTAGAAAATTTCTCGACAGAAGAGGGAGCAGTTATTGAACTTGTTAAAAACACTTATGATGCAGATGCAAATAATTGTATTTTAATTTTTGACTTAAAGATTAAAATAGAAAAAACTGTAGATAAAGAAGGTAATGAAATCCAGATTGAAAAATTTGAAAAAGAGAATAGTAGTATTTTCATTATCGACAATGGAATTGGAATGAATGATAAAATTATTCAAAACCAATGGATGACAATAGGTACTGATAACAAACTATATGAGCATACAACTGAACTAGGTAGAGTTAAAACTGGTGCTAAAGGTATTGGGCGTTTTGCTTTAAACCGATTAGGTATGCTCACGGATATGACCTCTCTTCCTACTTTAATATCTATTGAGGAGGAAGAAGAAGTTGACGTTAATAAATTTATACCTAACAACGACAATATTGGTTTTGAATGGACTGTTGACTGGAAAGATTTTGATAAAAAAGGGGCAACTGTATCTGATGTTGAAGCTGTTTTGTCTGATGAAGAAAACTTGAACTTAAAAAAAGTGCTTTTGAGCAGATTTTCATCATATCCCAAAGTCAAAGAAGTATTGGAAAATATTGATTTTAAATCAGGTACTATAATTGAGATTACTGAACTTAATGATGAATGGAACGAAGATAAATTAAGAAAACTGTTCGGTAATTTAGAAATGCTACTTCCACCAGAAGGACAAAATGATTTTGCAATTGATTTCTTCCTTCTAAATAATTTGGAGGAATTTGGTACAGTAAAAAGAGCTTTCTATGATGATTATGATTATAAATTAAAAGCATCATATAATCAAAATAACGATAAAATTTTAAATGTTGAAATTTCAAGAAATGAACTTGATATAGATGCTCTAGAAAACCGATACTCTGAGGTTTTCGAGTTTGATATGATGAAAAATCCACCCTTCAAGTTGGAGGACTTTAAAAAAAATAAAATTGACCTTAATTTACCTATCGAGAAATTATTATCTGAAAAAGTAGATAAGGATTTATTAGAGAGAGTGGGGCAATTTGGATTTACATTTTACTTTTTAAAAAATACAATTTCAGATGATAAAGAAGAAGGTGATGTAAAGAAATATCCGTACAAAAACTTCGATAGTGCCAATAGAAAATCTTGGTTGAAGAAATTTGGAGGAATCAAGATGTTCCGAGACGATTTTAGAATTAGACCCTATGGAGAAAATGGAGATGATTGGTTAAGATTAGGAGAAAGGCAATCAAAAAGTCCAGGTGGAGTTGGTAGACTTGGGGGTTATAGAATAAGACCAAATCAAATTGCTGGCACAATAAAAATTTCAAGATTACATAACGAGAGTTTTCAAGATAAATCAGGTAGAGAAGGGATTATTGAAAATGATGTATTTGACCTTTTTAAAAACATTTTACTTGAAATAATCGGGCTCTTTGAGAAAGATAGGAATATCATAATGTATAACCTTTCTCAACTTCATTCTCAACGAAATGAAGAAGCAGAGAAATTGAGATTAGCGGAAGAAGAAGCCGAAAGAGTACAAAGACAGAAAGAAGAACGAGAATCCCAAAAAGATAACACCGACAAGAAAAATGCTGACCAATCTTCTGAAGAAAACAAAGACTATTCTGACGCTGAAGAAAAAATGGCAGATGGTTTTTTGATTCTGAAAAAAGAAAATGAGAAAAAGGATGAAGAATTAAGGTTGTTAAGAAGTCTTGCAAGTGTAGGACTAATCATTTCTTCTTTTGCTCACGAAGTAAGAAGCTTGAGAGCGAGACTAATTCCACGTACAAAGTTTCTAGTAGATGAACTTAGAAACCATTTAAGTGAAGAAAAATTATCTCAAACTTTAGATAAAGATGATAATCCCTTCTATATGATTGATTTAATGCGTGAGGAAGATATTAAGCTTAAGCATTGGTTAGATTACTCATTAAGCACATTAAAGATTGACAAGCGTGAAAGAAAAAACCTAGATTTTTCTAAATATTTTGAAAGCTTTAAAGCGAACTGGAGTAAAGCATTGGAACAAAGAAATATAAGCCTTGACCTAAAAAAACTTGATGACGATAATGAGCATATAATTAGAGCGTTCGAAGTAAATATGGATTCAATATTTAATAACTTACTTTCAAACTCTATTAATGCACATTACGGATACAACAATGAACAAAAGAAAATTGAAATAGCTTGGAAGAATAATGGAAACACTATTGAAATTTATTTTTCAGATAATGGAAAAGGTTTAGATGAAAAATACAAAGACAATCCAGAAGTGATTTTCAACCTAAATGAGTCTTCTAAAACTGATAACAAGGGTAACAAGATTGGAACAGGACTTGGGCTTTACATAGTGAAATCTATTATTGAAGAGTACAACAATTCATCAATCTCAATAATAAATATTCAGGACGGATTGACTTTTAAAATAATTTTCAAATCAAGATAATGAAGTATAAAATAGCATATATAGATGAAGATAAAGGTTGGATTAATACCTTTTATCATACTTTTAAAAACGATTTTGAAATTTTCAGGATGGAAGTTAATCAAGAATCTTCTGTTGAAAGCATATTATTAGACATACAAATAAATAATCTTGATGCGGTCGTCACGGATTATCTATTAGAAGAAAATGCAGAAGTGCCGTTTAACGGAAATAAAATAGTTGAAGCTTTAAAAAATACGAGACCTCATTTTCCAATAATAATGCTTACTTCATTTCCAACTCAAGCAATTGGTCACACTGATGATGTGCACATTATCTATACCAAAGATATTTTAACTATTGAAAATGATAAAGACCAAGAAGAATTAGATGTTTTTAAAAACAAGATATTAGCTAATATTTCTAATTACTATAAAAAAATTAATGAAACTAATTTAAAAATTGAACAGCTAATTGAAAAGAGAATAGTTCAGGTCTAGATATCAAAGAGGAAGAAGAATTGTCAAAGTTATATATTTTGTTTGATGAGTTAAATCCTGATGGAAAAGATTTACCTGCTAATCTTATTAATAGAGATTCAATAACTAAACTCAATGAATTCGTTAAAGAGACAAAAGAAATTTTGGAGGAACTTAAAAAGATGAATAAGAAATAGATATGATTCCTTTTAGAAATAAAACTCCAAAAAGAAGAGACATTAAGACTGTAGTTGCTCGATACTCTGACCATCGAGATGAGTTGAAAAAGGACTATGAAAGTCGCTGTGGGTACTGTAATGATGTTGATACGTGGCGAACAGTTTGGTTTGAAATAGACCATTTTGTTCCACAAAAATATTTGAACACAATCAGCGAAACAGATTACTCAAATCTAGTGTATGCTTGTAGGTCTTGTAATAATTCTAAAAGAGCACATTGGCCAACCGAGGATGAATTAACACATCATAAAAATGATGAGGGCTTTATAGACCCTTGTAATGATAATTATGATAAACAATTTGCAAGAAATCATAGTGGTAGAATTACACATCTAACACAGCTAGGGAAATGGATGTATTACAAGTTAAAGCTTCATAAGCCACAACACGAGATAATATGGCAGATAGAAGCAATTGATAGTCTAATTGAAGAATGTGAAGCACAGTTGGACAAAATGGATAATGAATTATTAAAAGAAAGAGTATTGAATTTGTACCGTGAATACAGGAAGTATACAAAACAATTAGGAAGCATTTAAATGAGAAACGCATTCAAATATTTAAGTCAATATTCTACAACTCCAAAAGATGTGGACAGGCTTATTATTTCTACATTTCTTGAAATCAACAATTTAGAGTTAAAGAAAAATAAACTTCTTAAGTCATATTCCATTAGTAGCAAAAATAAGAAGGAATACTCATCCCTTCTTGAATTTGTGTCAGCAATCTATTCAGATACAAAAGTATTTGGATTCGAAGAACTCATTGAACTTTTTGAATTTGTTATTTCTCCTGCAGACAGAGTTATAAACGGTGCAATTTATACACCTAAAAACATCAGGGTTTTTATTGTTTCAGAAGCATTTAAGAAAATCAAATCAATAGATGATTCAATTAAAATTTCTGATATAGCAATGGGTTGCGGTGGGTTTTTGTTTAATGCATCTATTGAATTAAGAAAGAAAACAGGCAAAACCCACTCAGAAATATTTAGAGACCACATCTTCGGTTTAGACATCCAAGAGTATTCAGTTAATCGAACTAAGTTGCTTCTATCCTTATTAGCATTACAATCAGGAGAAGATATAGAAGAATTTCAGTTCAACTTATTTCAGGGTGATTCCCTAGATTTTGATTGGGCTACTGCGATTGATGACTTCAATGGATTTTCCATTATACTTGGAAACCCACCGTATGTTTGTGCAAGAAATCTTGACAAAGAAACTAAAGAAAAATTAAAGAATTGGACGGTTTGTCAATCTGGAAATTCAGACCTTTATATTCCCTTCTTTCAAATTGCTATTGAGAATTTGGCTGAAAATGGTACTCTAGGATTCATCACTATGAATTCATTTTTCAAAAGTTTGAATGGAAGGGCTTTAAGAGACTATTTTCAAAGAAAAGAACTTGCTATTTCAATTATAGACTTTGGCTCTGAACAAGTTTTTAAATCCAAGAACACCTATACTTGTATATGTTTTATTGAAAACAAGGAAGAGCAATTTATTTCATATACGGAATCAGAAACAAAACAGCTGGCAGGTAAACTCTCTTTTAAGAAAATTAAATACGACATTCTTGACTCTAAAAAAGGTTGGAATTTAAAAGACAACAAAACAATATCAAAAATTGAGTCAACAGGAATTCCATTTGGTGAATTATATCAAACGAGACACGGTATAGCGACCTTAAAGAATGATATCTATATTTTTAGACCAGTTGACGAAGACGAGAACTTCTTTTATCTTCAAAACGGAAGTCTTTACAAGATTGAAAAAGGCATTTGTAAGGATATTATAAACTCGAATAAGTTAAGCAGAGAGGTTAGTCTAAATAACCTTAAGGAGAAAGTGATTTTCCCATACGACCAACAAGAAAAACCTAAGCTACTTGATGAGAATTTAATGAAGGAAAGTTTTCCTGAAGCATATAAATATCTGCAGAACAAAAGAACGATTTTAGGCGAAAGAGACAAGGGTAAAGGTAACTATGAAAAATGGTTTGCTTTTGGTCGAACGCAATCACTAGAGAAGATTAAAAATAAAATGTTCTTCCCTAAGTACTCAGACAGGACACCAAATTTTATTATCAACTCGGATGACGACTTGCTTTTTTACAACGGACTAGCGGTAGTTGGTAGCTCTGAGACAGAAATGGAAATCATAAAAAAGATAATGGAATCCAACATCTTCTGGTATTACATCAAGACGACAAGCAAGCCCTACTCTTCTGACTATTATTCATTGAACGGAAATTACATTAAGAATTTTGGGGTTTGTGAACTGACAGAAAAAGAAAGGAAATTTTTAATTAAAGAGACTGACCAAAATATATTGAATGAATTTTTTGAAGATAAGTATGAATTAAAAGTGAAATAAGCCCACGCTATTGGTGGCACATTTGCAAAACCGCTCAAGCCAATCCACAAGTCAAAGTTTTGCAAAAGAGCCACCAAGCCAACGCACGACAAAACAAGGCAATATGAACGGAAAAACAACATACGAGAAAGAAGGGCGAAGGCATAACATCACCTATACGCAAGCAGGGGTTTCGTGCTTCGTAGGACAGGAAAGTGGTAAATTTAAAGTTCAGTTCTTCGTATGAAGTTCAGTGGTAAAATGCCCTGCCTGCGTATAGCTGAGAACCGTTGTAAGATATGCCACCGAACCGCAGTACTAACCTCAACAAAAAAATAAACATGAAGCAACTATTAAAATTTCACCGAAAGGAACGCTTACCTCCTCGATAAAAACAGAGAATTTAAACCGTATTTTTAACACAATAAAACTTTAATCATGAAACTAAAAATTTTTAAAACTTTAGCATTTTGCCTTTGTTCAATTTCACTATTGGCGCAAACAGGCAACGATTCAACATCAAATAATGATGCACCGAGTATAATTAATCCGATACCCAACACAGTGCCTGAATTTGACTTGCAACAAGCAAATCCAAGTGCAAACACTTTACAATTTTTGAACGAACACTTTTCCGATTATCAAGCCTTCAACTTTGATTTTGATTCTCTGAATAATTATCTATTAGGAAACCCATATGCTTTAGAATTCAATTTGAATGACAGGCAAAATACTACTTTTCTTTCTCTGCAAAGAAGGGACTTGCGTTCTCCAAATTTTATAGAATCCGAAACCTCTGAAAATGGTGAAAACATCATCAAATTTGAAAGAAGCCCATTAACAGATTCTGTATTCATTGTGTGCACTGTAAATGGATTTGCTGACAGAAATAAAAGTAAAATTTGCCGTTTTGCAATCAACACAAACGACCTAAAAGGATATATTTGGAATACTGAAACCAATCAGGTGTTGTACTATATCTCATTGCAGGAGTTTATTAAAGAAACAGGTTCTGATTTTACTACTAGTGAAAATTTCTTGTTGGTTTATGACCTTAAAGATTTAATTGGAAATTCAAATGCAATTTGTGGAGTAATTAACGAAACGGATACAACTAACAATGAGCAGTACCGTGGATATTTCGAACAATGTACGCCAAGATTATTGGAAATTGCAGCCGAAGGAGACTATTGGTGGTGTCAAAAATTTGGCTCAAACGCCACAAGCAAGATATTAGAAAGTTTGTTTTTAGTAGAAGGTATTTATACACACCATTTTAATCTTTCATTTGTTATCAACCACATAAACTTATTGCCCAATAATTCATCACTATATAATACTACAAATTCAAATTCAAAAATTTATGCCTTTCAAAATAACTGGAATGCAAACAATACCAGTATAGATAGAGATGTGGCTATTCTTTATACTGGTTTACGCTACGATTGAAGTGTAATTGGTAATGCCTTTGGAAATTCGTTGTGCAACATTTACTCTGCATATATGACCATGCAAAGCGACCCCAAAAGTACTTTAATTTGCGCTCATGAACTTGGGCATGTTTTTGGGTCAGAACATGATGATGATAGCTACAATAGCTTAGGTCAATTAATCCCTGGATATGGTAGCTCAACATGTAGTGGAAATGACAAACCGATAATGTGTTCTTATGCTGTGGCAGATGGCCCTTTTTACTATTTTAGTACTGTAACTAGAACCGTTATTTTAAACTCAATAAATGCCCACGCAGGATGTTTAAACGATTATGCAAATGGCAACCAACTTAGTACGGTGCATAAAACTTGGAGCAATTTTCGTAACCCGAGGTGGATTGCTACTTGGTTCTTAAATGTAGGAGACAACAAGGTTTATGGAAATTTTGATGGTGAAAATGACGATGATGAAATTTTCTTTGCATCTCCCAATAACCAATGGGTAGGCGTCATGGATTTTTCGTGTGATGAAGGAACGGATTGGTATCACCTTTGGGGCAATTCTGGGAATAGGACTTTTGGCACGTGGTATAGAAATACCAATGACCGCTATTTGGCTGGGGATTGTGACGGCAACGGAAAATCTGACCTTATTTCCATTTCAGGAAACAACCAATGGATGGCTTTGCAAGAATATAATCCTGCAACTTGGTCTTGGATTCATAAATGGGGAAATGGTGGTTCCCGTTGGGTGGCCAGTTGGTATATCAATAGTAATGACAACTACAGGGTAGCTGATTTTGATGGTGACGGAAAAGCAGACCTTCTTTGTACAAATCCAAATGGTTGGGCACAACTCATTAAATTCAATTGGAATAGTGGAGGGTATTATGTTCCCCAAACCATTTGGTCAAACAATGGAAACGGCTGGGTTGGAGGTGTTCAAATTGGCAATACCAATAGTTGGTTAAGCGGTAAATATGCAACCACATCCAAGGATGAACTTTTTACAATTTCTGGCACTTGGGTAACTGTACAAAGATTTAATGGTAGTAGTTGGGACTGGATTTGGAGTCAATACGGAGCTAACAACTTTGCAAGTATGTATATACTTCCTCTTGGACCCAATGAGGTAATTCTGAACGGCAACTTTGATGCAGATGCAAGAGATGAAGTAGTGGACATTAACCAAACATGGTCTGCAACAGCGGACTTTAACGGTAGCGCATTCACGCAAAACTGGAACAATGGAGGCAACAACAAATTTCATGATTGGGAGCTAAATAAAAACAACGAATATATAGACCTAAAAGCATCTCAAATCGCCAATAAGCAAATTCTTGGAATTCGAACTGAAAGAACTTGTACTGGTTGGTGGATATTTAAAAGATGTACAGATGCTCCAAGTTTAGCATCAATGTATAAGTTTAATGATTTATCTCAAAATTTTAGATATGCTAATCCAAACCAAGAGAATGAGAATAATACATTGAGCCAAATTGGATTAAGAGTTTACCCCAATCCAGCTTCAAATCAAATAAACTTTGACTTTTCAAATGATGCTACAAATGCTAAGTGTACCATTACAGACATGCAGGGACGGATTGTAAAGTCAATTACAGTACTGTCATCATCTCCAAAAATTGATTTAAACAATTTGGCAACCGGTAGTTATGTCCTGAATGTATCATTTGATAACAACCAATCTTTTACCGCAAAAATTGTAGTTTATGAAAAGTAGATTAATTATTATCATCACACTTCTGCTAGGAAGTGTGATGATTTACATAGGTTGTAAAAAGGAATCGCCAAGTGTCGTTAGCCTTAAAGATATTCAAGGAAAATGGTCTCAGGTATATAATGCTACTCCTGATTTAACAATGCCGTCAAACTATAGATTAATTCATTTTTTAAATGATTCCTTCTATATGCAATTTGATTGGAGTACAGAAACACTTACCAGTAGTTGTCCTGAAGGCAAAGGAACTGCATTTGTGAAAGGCAAATTTGATCTAAAAGATTCTAAAATATATATTGACGGAATATATTCAACCGCCAATTATGAAGTAAATTCAGACTCAAGCGGTTGTTTGTTGGTAGGAAATAAAGTTGACTCCTTTTTAGTAAAGAGTTTTACCGAAAATCAACTCACACTATTATGGCTTGTTCCATCTTCTAATATGCCTGAAAACCATAAAACAGTGATTTTAAGGCGACTATAGAACAGGCACATCTTACAACAAGGTGTTTATGAAAGGCGGGCTTCCACCCGGAGGCTCGTCTTTTCATCACAATTGAGCATCAGTACAAAACTCAACATTTGTACCTTGATGCTCCGCCCTTCATAAACACCCAAACCGTTATAGCCAACTTTAGGACGACACACAAACAACAGACAGAAAATGGAAAAATGCTTCGTAATACAACCCTTTGACAACGACAAATTCGACAAACGATTTGTTGACATTTTTGAACCTGCAATTACAAAAGCGGACTTCCAACCTTATCGTATTGACAGAGATTTAAGTGTTCGTGTTCCAATTGACGAAATTGAAAAAGGAATTTCAGAGAGTGCAATTTGTTTTTCAGAAATCACAACCGACAATCCAAATGTTTGGTATGAACTCGGTTTTGCATTTGCTTGTGACAAAGACGTTGTTATGGTTTGTTCAGACGAAAGACAGCCTGGAAAATTCCCATTTGACATTCAACATAGACATATAATCACATATAAAACAAGTTCTACAAGCGACTTCAATTCTTTAGCCGACACAATTACAAGAAAAATAAAAGCATTACAACAAAAGTCAAAAACTGTCAAAACACTTCATACGACACCTGTTGTTGAAACTGAAGGACTAAAAAGCCACGAAATTGCATTGCTTATTTTGACAATGGAAAACTCAATTTCAAAAGAAGATACAGTTTCTGTTTATAGTTTGAAACACGAAATGGGCAAGGCTGGCTACACAGACATAGCAACAAGTGTGGGTATTCGGACTTTGACAAAATATGGAATGATTGAAACTTTTAAAGCTATTGACGAGTGGAATAATGGACAAGAATATATTGCTTGCAGACTGACTGAAAAGGGAGAACAATGGATACTTGAAAATCAAGACCAACTTCAATTTAGAATGACAAAACGAAAAGAAACAAATGGAGATGACTTGCCATTTTGAGAAAAGAAAAGCTGGCTATAACACGGGTTTTGCGTCAGGCGGGCTGATGTGCAAACTTTAAACTTAGTGCCTCTAATGAACTTTAGTAATAAATTGAAAATTTGTGCTCCGAAACCCGCCACTGCGCCAAGCGTCAAAACGTTGGTGGCTATGCGACAAAAACTCAACCCAAAAGAAAAGTCCAAATTATTTTTTAAATTAGTAACTTTTATGTTACATTTGTAAAATGAAAGTAAGGGAAGTCATAGCATTCAAAAATTATTTTGAGGAGTTCCTTATGGAACCACCAAAAAAAGTCCAAGATAAAATATTCAAAATTATTGAAGCTATCGAAACTCTTGAATGAGTTCCTTCTAATTATCTAAAACACTTAACTGGAACAGATGGTTTATATGAGGCAAGAATACAATTAGGTTCAAATATTTGGAGCGTATTTTGCTTCTTTGATGGTGAAAAACTAGTCGTTTTAATGAATGGTTTTCAGAAAAAAACTCAGAAAACACAAAAAAACGAGATAGAAAAAGCGATTAAGATAATGAATGACTACTATAATCAAAAAAGAAAATAATATGGAAACTAAAAGTTGGAAAGACATAAAAGACAATGTTTACGGAAAAAGCGGAACTGAAAGAAGGGATGAACTTGAAAGAGATTTTGAATCTTTCAAAATAGGTTTACTTCTAAAAAAAGCTCGTGAAGAAAAACATTTAACACAGTTGGAACTTGCTGAACTTGTGGACAAAAAAAGAGAATATATTTCACGAATTGAAAATAATGGAAGTAATCTAACTCTAAAAACTCTGTTTGATATTGTTGAAAAAGGTTTAGGCGGAAAAGTAAAAATATCAATAGAAGTATAATTCGCACAGCCACAAATAACTAAGGTTTCGCGTCGCACGGAGTGCAATCCATGAATTGAAAACCATCGAATACCTAGGAAAACAAACATGGAAATGAGATAAACCACTGTTAAGCTTCCTGTCCCGTTTTGCGGGATACGGTTCTGTGGAAATGCAAGGGAGAAATCCCCTTGTGTGACCCGATTAGTGGCAAATGAGGAAATAGAGACAATAAAAAAATCACAATAGAAATGGATAAAGAAATTTTAAAAAATGAACTAACAGATTTATTTCTGTTTACTTTTTTCAACGATTTATCTAACATAAAGAAATTTAAATCAGAAAAACCAAATCTATTTTATAAGTCTAATTTATTTCCATTAGATGGTGATGATATTTTCGATTTATATTATTTAACAAAGTTCAATGAAATTATCTGGAGTACAGATGATGGTTGGAAAGACGATCTTCTACCTTTTGTAAGGGCAAGGAGAAATGAAATAAAACAGGTATTAGAGTTTTGGCAATTGGAGAGTACATTCTATAGAGATAGCTCGAAATTTGATTTTTCTAAGTATTGGAACTATTTCTATAGTGAAAACCCAGAAATTAGAGATCATACGAATTGGAAACCAAACAAATATTTTTTACAAAAAAATATTAAAGAAATAGATTTAATGCTTTATAATAGAGCAGAATGTTTTGATATAAAAGAGACAAAAAACTTACTAAAAAGAGGAGCTAATCCAAATATTGATTTATATGAGGAAGACGAAGAAGGCGATACCATCTTAGCTAGAATAGCAACAGAATCGGCAGATTTATTTACGAAAATAATTCCTCTTTTTCAATCATTTGAGAAAAAAAAGTATAAACAGCATTTTGACTTAAAGCTAATGTTCAGAGATATTTTGGGACTTGCCGCACACGAAGAAATGTATAAAGTATTAAAGACAACGAAACCTAATAAATGGATGATTAATAACCAATAAAATATACTTATGAAAGCACTATTAATTCTCTTAGCAATATTCATATTTATTATAGTTATGATTGTATTTACAACCAAAAAAAAGAATAAAAATATGGAGCTAAAGAATAGGTATAATACTATATCAAATAAACTGAGTGCCTATCAACTCTATTTAAATTGGTGTAAAAATAAAAATCTTATTCCCGTTTCAGAAGTGAAATTTAATAGTTTAGCGAATGAAAAAGGAAGTGTCAACATCGCAGCTATGATTGCGTTACACCCTGAATACCAAATAGCAAATAAAACGTCAGACAATTATGAAACTAAAAAACTCAAAGAAAATAAGGAACAAAAGAAAGAAAATCAAGATTTTGTAAATTCGGCAGTAATTGGATATATGACCGATTCTACAACAACTGGAACATTATTAGGTAGAAGTTTATTAGGAGGAATGTTAGGAAGTCATTTATCAAAGAAAAAAATGAAATAATGGGGATTGCAAAAACAATAAATGCACTTGGTGAATATAATTTCTATTCAACGGATTATCTTTATTTTGTAAATATTATTTCACGTCTCTTTAAGGTTAACTTGATAGTAAGTTTTTTTGCCAATATTGATGAAGAAAACACAGAATATGATAGGGAAAATGAATACTTCGATTTCAAACAAAATGTCGATTATAAATTGACTGTAAATTATTGGAAAATAGATGATGATAAGCCGTTAAAATCAAGCAATATTTATTGTGATTATGAACTTAGCATACCAGTTGATTTTGAATATGGAAAAGAAATGTTGTTAGAATTTTATTGCAATGGTTTATTTCAACTAAACTTTATACCTTTAAGCAATATGTGGCATTTTTTCATAAGAGACATTATTGGGGAAAATAATCATCTATACGACTCCTATTTTGAAGCTATTCAAGAAAAATTAAAAGTAAGGAAAGGCTATATAGACATCCTTAGTAAAATAAATTGCGATAAAGTTATTCTTTGGACAGATGCTTATTACAAAGCAGAAGGAGAGGTTTCTTTGCCTAATCAAACTTTAGAGGACTTAATGCATTTTATGCGAGAAAATGATAAAATCAAGTTTTATAATTTCGCGGAAGTATTGAATAAAACAGTAGAAATTATAAGTGATATGAAAAATAACTATTTTATAGATATTGCATTGATAGATTACTTTAATGATGAAATTGAAATCGTCAACCACTAAAATGTCATCTTGTGCAAGCTTGGTAAGTATCTCCCCGACCAACTACGTCTTTCTTATATTCTTAAAATTTCTAGGGTAAAATATTTTCAGGTTATTGATTTTCGCATTTTGAATGTTATCCAAAACATATTTTAACCAATGGGCAGGATTGACCTCTTCCATTTTACACATGGCAAAAAGAGAATAAACGACAGCGGCTCTTTGTGCTCCTTCATGAGAGCCGGCAAACAAATAATTTTTTCTTCCAATAGCAATGGGTCGAATGGCATTTTCAATCAGGTTATTATCAATCTCCAGCATGCCATCATAAAGATAAGCATTCCGCTTTTTCCATCTACTGAACGTATAAGCAATCGCTTTGCCTAAAGAGCTTTGAGGTAAAACATTGCCACAGTTAAATTCTGCTGCTAACCACTTCCCCAATGCATTTAATGTAGGCAGTGATTTTGTGAGTCGAAGCTCTTTTCGTTCGCAATAAGTCAGGTTCTTTTCTCGAGCTTCACGCTCAACGCTATACAGCGATTGAATAAAAGTAAGTGCATGAGAGGCACGCTCTTTATCGGTATCCATTGCTCTTTCATACTCGCGCCATGCATGAGCCCAACAGTTCAGATGTACAATGCCTTCACGCTTGCCGATGTTATCATAAACTATGTAGCCATCCGTTTGATAATCACTTTTTCTGAACCCAATAAAGGAAGGCGGTTCGAGAAATATTGTGTCGAAGTGCAAAGTCTTTTGCTGAAAGGCTACAATTGTAAAATTGGGTTACTAAACGAAACATTTTCTCTGATTTGTCCATAAATTTTATTTTTTGGCAAAACTAAAGAGAGAAAATACTTGAAAAAATATGCAGTTGCTCGGGTGGATACTAATATAATATTACTAAACTGAGTACATCTTGAAAATTTAATAGCTAATAACGATATAACAATACAAGACATTAACAAAATCGAATCGCAACGAATGGAGAAAGTCTGATAATATCAAAAGTATTATAAAGTGATTTTGAATTTCAGATTTACAAATATAAACTTGAATTAACCCCTATAATTTTCGCACCTTTGCAATATGGCAAAAATTAATGTAAAAGATACGGAAATTATAGTGTTCAAAAAAGAGCAGGAAGATTATATTTCACTAACAGACATCGCAAAAGTTAGAGATACAGAAAATCCTTCTCAAATAATCAGTTTGTGGCTAAGAACTTATAACACGATTGAATACATCGGTTTATGGGAAATGCTAAACAATCCAGATTTTAAACCCCACATATATGAGGGGTTTAAAAATGAATCTGCAAAACCTCACTTTTGGATGTCAGCTCAAAAATGGATTAAGGAAACCGATGCCATAGGAATAGTTTCTAAATCAGGACGGTATGGAGGTGGAACCTTTGCACATTCAGACATCGCTTTTAAATTTGCTTCTTGGATTTCGGCAGAATTTGAATTGTATCTGGTTAGAGAATTTAAGCGGCTAAAAGAAGAAGAACAAAAAACTATCGGTTGGACTGCTAAACGAGAATTAACAAAAATCAATTATCATATTCATACAGATGCCGTTAAACAAAATCTTATTCCAAAAGAATTAACAGCAAAAGAAACATCTATCATCTATGCCAATGAAGCAGATGTATTGAATGTTGCATTATTTGGAATAACGGCTAAACAATGGCGTGATACAAATCCCAACTTGAAAGGAAATATTCGTGATTATGCGACAATCAACGAACTAATTTGCTTATCAAATATGGAAAACTTAAATGCAGTATTCATAAACGAGAAAATTCCACAAAAAGAACGACTGATAAAACTGAATAAAATAGCAATCCAGCAAATGAGCATATTGCAAGAAGTTGAAAAAAGAAAATTTTTGAAATAGATGATAGATAGCCCCGCTCTTGGAGGTAGATTTGCATTTTTTCAACCGCACAAAGCCAAACGAAAAGACATAAGAGCTACCAATCCAACACACTTAAAACAATTCAAACAATGAACGAAATAAACATAACTAATAGAACGCCAGCCCATAACAAACAAATTGGCAATAGAGCCGGTGAAGTACTTCTATTGAGCTTTTGTACAAGGTGAAGATTAGTAATTCTATTCAATCCCGATAATTATCGGGATGCTAAAAGTTGGCTCCACCGCCAATTTGCAAACTGTGTGTGCCTTGAAAACGTTGTAAAACGTTTGCAACTTTAAAATAGATGAGAGTAGGCCTCTCGATGGGAGTTGTCAGGAAAACTCATCAATTTAGCGAAGCGAAATCTTGGACACCTACAAAAAAAAATAAAAAGGACATCCAAAAACCTCCTTATGGTGCGTCTTTTGGAAACAGCAGAGGTATGGAGCGATAAGGAATTGAGAGCAAATCGAAATCACGAATACCTTTAAAAATCAATAATACCGTGAGCAAAACCAAAAAGCCTATCCCGATTTTCGGGAAGCCATTTTTTGCCAACACACCGACAAATAGACCGTCAATAATTCAAACGGTTTTTATATTGAAAAATGTGATAGTCAAATTATTAAAACTATCTTTGCGAATACATTTCAAATTGACATGAACAGAATAAAAGTAGTTAAACCACAAGACTTAATAAAAGATAAAAAATGACAAGCATAGCTCAACGACAAGAATTACAAAACAAAATATGGAAAATAGCCAACGATGTGCGTGGCTCGGTTGATGGGTGGGACTTTAAACAGTTTGTTCTGGGAACACTGTTCTATCGTTTTATTAGTGAAAACTTTAGCAATTATCTAAGTGATTCGGAATATGATTACGCCAACTTATCAGATGATGTAATTACGCCTGAGATAAAAGACGATGCCATAAAAACAAAAGGTTACTTTATTTATCCGAGCCAACTTTTTGTAAATATTGCCAAAACTGCCAATACAAACTCCAATCTCAATACAGACTTAAAAGCAATTTTTGACGCTATTGAAAGTTCTGCAAATGGCTATCCATCTGAACCAGACATTAAAGGTTTGTTTGCCGATTTTGACACAACAAGTACACGATTGGGTAATACAGTTGAAGCCAAAAACAGCCGTTTAGCAGCCGTGCTGAAAGGTGTGGAAGAGCTGAACTTTGGTGCTTCGACAAGCTCAGCAACCACAAGCTCAGCAACCAACAAGTCCAGCTACCGATTTGAAGACAACCAAATTGACCTTTTTGGCGATGCTTATGAGTTTCTCATTTCCAACTATGCAGCCAATGCAGGAAAAAGCGGAGGTGAGTTTTTTACACCACAACATGTTTCTAAACTCATTGCACAATTGGCAATGCACAAACAAACATCGGTAAACAAGATTTATGACCCTGCGGCTGGTTCTGGTTCTTTGTTACTGCAAGCCAAAAAACATTTCGACAATCATATTATCGATGAAGGATTTTACGGACAGGAAGTGAACCATACGACTTATAACCTTGCCCGTATGAACATGTTTTTACACAACATCAACTACGACAAGTTTAATATTGCCCTTGGCAATACGCTAATTGACCCACACTATAGTGATGAAAAACCCTTTGATGCCATTGTTTCTAATCCGCCCTACTCCATAAAATGGATTGGTGATGATGACCCAACGCTAATTAATGATGACCGTTTTGCTCCTGCTGGTGTATTGGCTCCTAAATCAAAAGCAGATTTTGCTTTTGTGCTTCATGCTTTAAGTTATCTATCTAGCAAAGGAAGGGCAGCCATTGTTTGTTTCCCTGGTATCTTTTACCGTGGCGGTGCAGAGCAGAAAATCAGAAAATACTTAGTTGACAATAATTATGTTGAGACTGTTATTTCACTTGCTCCAAATCTGTTTTACGGCACTACTATTTCTGTAAATATTTTGGTGCTTTCAAAACATAAAACCGATACTAAGACACAATTTATTGATGCAAGTGGTGAGGATTTCTTTAAAAAGGTTATCAACAACAATGAACTTACCGACACCCACATCAATAGAATAATGGAATTATTCGATAGTAAAGCAGACGTGGAATTTGTGGCTAAGACAGTTGACAACGCAAAAATTACTGAAAATGATTATAATCTTTCGGTAAGCGAATATGTGAAACAAAACAAGAATCGTCAGCAGATTAATATTTCCAACTTAAACACTGATGTTTCCAACACTATAAAAACCATTAATTCACTTCGTGCAAAGATTGACGAAACTATAAAAATCATTGGTGATGAGAATAGCAGCAATTTCATTTCGAAATTATTAGATGGTATTAATATTGAATGGAAGCAATTAGGAGACGTTGCGGACTATGAACAACCAACAAATTATCTTGTAAGTTCAACAGAATACAGGGATGAATACACAACTCCTGTTTTAACAGCGGGAAAAACTTTCATTCTTGGTTATACAGATGAGACTGATGGAATTTACAAAGCTTCTGAAAGTCCAGTAATAATATTTGATGATTTTACAACAGCTAACAAGTGGGTTGATTTTGATTTCAAAGCAAAATCATCAGCAATGAAAATGATTACGTCAAAAGACGAAAACAAGACCTTATTAAAATATATCTACTATTGGTTAAATACATTGCCAAGCGGATTAGTTGATGGTAACCACAAGCGGCAGTGGATTAGTAATTATTCCTATAAAGAAATTCCAATCCCATGCCCAGAAGACCCAAAAAAATCTTTGGAAATCCAAAAGAAAATAGTTGCCATACTCGATAATTTCAAGGAGCTTACAGCAGAGCTTACAGCAGAGCTTACAGCAGAGCTTACAGCTCGTGAGAAACAATACGAATACTACCGAGATTTATTACTAACCTTTCCTAAGAATAATATTGAATCATAACATGGGACAGACGTTAATACAAATAGCAGAAAAACTAAGAGATGCTGGTAAAAAAGTACAGCTAATCTATGCTTTTAATGGAACTGGTAAAACTAGGCTGTCACGTGAATTCAGGCTTTTGATTGCTCCAAAAAATGAAGAAGTTGAAGAAGAAACAGGCATTAAAGTTCTTTATTACAACGCATTTACGGAAGACCTTTTTTACTGGGATAATGATTTGGATGCAGACACTAATAGAAAATTAATTATAAGACCGAATAATTTTACTGGGTTTGCCTTGAAGTATTTAAAAGACCAAGGGTTAGATTCTAATATTATTTCCAATTTTCAGCATTATACTAACGATTCATTAACTCCAGTTTTTAATGAAGAATATACAACTCAGGATAAAAATGGAAATAACATTGTTATTAAAGCATTTTCAGAGGTAACATTTTCTATTACAAGCGGAGATGACCAAGGATTACCAAATATTAAAATTTCCAAAGCAGAAGAAAGTAATTTTATTTGGTGTGTGTTTTATAGTTTACTAGAAGAGGCAATTGAGACACTAAACGAGAAGGATTTAACTAATCGAGCAACAAATGAATTTAATTATTTAGAATATGTTTTCATAGATGACCCAGTAAGTTCATTGGATGACAATCATCTTATTGAGTTAGCTGTAAATATTTCAAGATTAATTAAAAATAGTAGGTCAAATCTTAAATTCATCATAACTACTCACAACCCGTTATTTTACAATGTTATTTCAAATGAACTCAACAATAATATTCCTAATCCTTTGTATGTAAAAGGTGAACAAAATATTGGTGTTGAAAAATGGATTTATCATTCTGACAATTCTATAAAGTATCGTTTTATAAAATTTGCTGATGGTACTTTTAGCCTTGATCTGCTTGGTAGAAAGACACCATTTTTATATCATTTACAGTTACTAAGAGAAATTCAAAAAGCTAAAAACAATCCAATTCTAATAAAAAAATATCATTTTAATTTTATTAGAAATGTTTTGGAAAAAACTGCTACTTTTTTGGGGTATTCTGAATGGGAAAAATTATTACCAATTATAAATGGAGAACCTGACCCTTTTGCAAATCGCATATTGAACCTTTCAAGTCATTCTGCTCACGGTGGTGATGAAAATGGAGAAGTTCAAGAAAACGATAGAGATAAACTAATTGAATTAGTAAATTATTTAGAGAGTAATTATAAATTCTCTGAACTGATAGAACAAAATGACACAGTATAAAACCATAGCAGAATCCAACAACTTCATCGTGTTGGATAAATTCACCAAACATTTTGAGGTGAATGAAGCGCCTGCTGTTTACCAAACAGAGGCAGCACTGGAAAAGGAATTTATTCAAGACCTAGTTAATCAAGGTTATGAAAATCCGAAAAACTTAACTACGCAAGAAGCGATGTTGGCGAATGTAAGAGTGCAAATACAATCGCTTAACAATATGGAATTTTCGGATGGAGAATGGTCTCGTTTTGTGGAAGAATATTTGGACAAGCCAAGCGATAACCTTGTTGAGAAAACCAGAAAAATCCACGACAATTATATCTATGATTTTGTTTTTGATGATGGTCATATTCAAAACATTTATTTGGTTGATAAGAAGAATATTATCCGCAATAAAGTGCAAGTCATCTCACAATTTGAACAGAAAGGAACTCATTCCAATCGCTATGATGTAACCATTTTGGTCAATGGTTTGCCATTGGTTCAAGTTGAATTAAAAAAACGGGGCGTTGCCATTCGTGAAGCGTTTAATCAAGTTCACAGATACTCAAAAGAAAGCTTTAACAGTCAAAATTCCCTCTTTAAATACATTCAGATTTTTATCATTTCAAACGGAACTGACAGCCGCTATTTTGCCAACACGGTGGAGCGAAACAAAAACAGCTTTGACTTTACCATGAATTGGGCGAAAGCTGACAATACGCTGATTAAAGACCTGAAAGATTTTACGGCAACTTTCTTTCAGAAAAATACGTTGCTCCATATTTTGCTCACTTATTCCGTTTTTGATACGAGTGATACTTTGCTCATTATGCGACCGTATCAGATAGCGGCTACGGAACGAATATTATGGAAAATACGCAGTTCTTACGAAGTCAAAAACTGGAGCAAACCCGAAAGTGGCGGTTATATCTGGCATACCACAGGTTCGGGCAAAACGCTTACAAGTTTTAAAGCAGCACGTTTAGCTACGCAATTGGATTTTATTGACAAAGTGTTTTTTGTTGTGGATAGAAAAGATTTGGACTTCCAGACGATGAAAGAATACCAACGCTTTTCTCCCGATAGTGTGAATGGTTCGGACAGCACAGCAGGTTTAAAAAGGAACATTGAAAAAGACGACAATAAAATCATAGTTACGACTATTCAAAAGCTCAACAATCTGATGAAAACGGAAAGTGATTTAGCTATTTATCAAAAGCAAGTTGTTTTTATTTTTGATGAAGCCCACCGTTCTCAATTTGGAGAAGCACAAAAAAATCTAAATAAAAAATTTAAAAAGTTTTATCAATTTGGTTTTACAGGAACACCGATATTTCCACAAAACGCTTTGGGAGCAGAAACCACAGCCAGTGTTTTCGGTCGGGAACTGCATTCTTATGTCATTACCGATGCTATTCGTGATGAAAAAGTGCTCAAATTTAAAGTGGATTATAATGATGTTCGACCACAGTTTAAGAGTATAGAAACTGAAATAGACGAGAAAAAACTAAGTGCAGCAGAAAATAAAACTGCTTTGCTCCACCCTGCTCGTATCAAAGAAATTTCTCAATACATCTTGAATAATTTCAGGATAAAAACCCATAGAAACCAAGGAAGCAACAAAGGCTTTAATGCCATGTTTGCCGTTAGCAGTGTTGATGCTGCAAAATGTTATTATGAGGAATTAAACAACTTGCAAAAAGACAGCGACAAGCCTTTAAAAATTGCTACTATCTTCTCTTTTGCAGCAAACGAAGAACAAAGTGCAATAGGTGAAATAGTTGACGAGACTTTTGAACCATCAGCAATGGATGTTACAGCCAAAGAGTTTTTAACCAAAGCCATCAATGACTATAACGTCCTATTCAGAACCAGTTATGGTGTTGACAGTAATGAGTTTCAAAATTATTACCGAGACCTTGCCAAACGTGTAAAGAACAAAGAGATTGACTTAATCATTGTAGTCGGAATGTTTCTTACAGGATTTGATGCTCCAACACTCAATACATTATTTGTTGATAAGAATTTGCGTTATCATGGTTTAATGCAAGCCTTTTCAAGAACCAACAGAATTTATGATACTACAAAGACTTTTGGCAACATTGTAACCTTCCGTGATTTAGAAAAAGCAACCATTGATGCTATTACGCTTTTTGGTGATAAAAACACTAAAAATGTGGTGCTTGAAAAGAGTTACAAAGAATATTTAGAAGGCTTCACAGACATTGTTACAGGTGAAGCACGCAGAGGTTATGTAGAAGTGGTAAAAGAGTTAAATGAAAAATTTCCTAATCCTGACGAAATCGTAAAAGAGAAGGACAAAAAGGAATTTGCAAAACTATTTGGTGAATATCTAAGAGTTGAAAACATACTCCAGAATTACGATGAATTTAACCACCTGAAAGCATTGCAAACAATTGACAAAAATAATCCTGAGGCGGTTGAAGAATTTATGAAAGCCCATTTTGTAACAGATGAGGACATTGCAGCCATGCAGAAAATTGAATTGCTCAAAGAAAGGACAGTTCAGGATTACCGTTCTACCTACAATGACATTCGGGATTGGTTAAGGCGAGAAAAAAGCGGTGCAGCAACAGAAGCATCAACAATAGACTGGGACGATGTTGTATTTGAAGTTGACTTACTCAAATCGCAAGAAATAAATCTTGACTATATTCTTGAATTGATTTTTGAGCATAACAAAAAGACCAAAGACAAAGCGAGTTTGATTGATGAAATTCGTAGGGTAATTCGTGCCAGCATCGGCAACCGTGCAAAAGAAAGCTTGGTTGTTGATTTCATCAACGAGACTGACCTTGACAAGCTACAAGACAAAGCGAATGTGATAGAATCATTTTTTGTATTTGCTCAAAACAAACAACAAGCGGAAGCATTGGAATTAATCACAGAAGAAAATCTAAATGAAGAAGCTGCCAAGCGTTATATCACAGCTTCTTTAAAGCGAGAATATGCAAGTGAAAACGGAACAGAACTGAATGCACTTTTACCGAAAATGAGTCCTTTAAATCCGCAATATTTGACCAAGAAGCAAACTGTGTTTCAAAAGATAGTTTCGTTTGTAGAGAAGTTTAAAGGAGTTGGAGGACAATTATAAAAATGACAAAAGCTGAATAATGAATAGCTAACCCAACAGACCGACACGCCAATCGTTTACAGGGATGGGCTACAAGAGCCACTGGCTATAACACGGTATTGCCCAAATGGCGGAAGAAGTGCTACCATGAGATATTTGTGGTAAATTTAAACGGCAGTAATTGTATTGATCTTTAGTGCTAATAATCCGCCACTTCGGCAATACCCAAACCATTAACAGAAATCCTTTCCTAACAATCCTCCAAAATTTTTAATAAAATTTCCCATTTTGGGAATTAGTTTGTATCTTTGTCTAAAGAAAAATAATTGAGAGTTATCGCAAAGAAAATATTACGTGAGTTTTGGGAAAAACATGCTGATTGTGAACAACAACTGAAATCGTGGTATCAAGAAGCTGATAAAGGAACTTGGAAAAATTTAAATGAATTAAAAAATGAATATCCAAGTGCAAGTATTTTAGAAGATAACAGCGTTTGTTTTAACATAAAGGGAAATAATTATCGTTTAATTGCGAAGATTAATTTTGGTTATCAAATGATATGGATTCGATTTATCGGAACTCATGCTGAATATGATAAAATAGACGCTAATAAAATTTAAAGAAAATGAAATTAAAACCAATAAAAACAGAACAAGATTATTTTCAAGCTTTGGAAAGACTTGAATTAATTTTTGATGCAAAGCCTGGAACAAAAGAAGGTGATGAATTGGAAATTTTAGGGATTTTAATAGAAAAATATGAAGACGAACACTTTCCTATTGAACTTCCAGATCCAATTGAAGCAATTAAATTCAGAATGGAGCAATTAGATTATTCTCAAAACGATTTAGCTGAAGTGATTGGATCAAAAAGTAGAGCTAGCGAAATTTTGAATAAAAAGCGAAAGCTAACATTAGATATGATTCGTAAACTGACAGAAAAATTACATATTCCATCAGAAGTTTTAATTCAAGCATATTGAAAATAAGAACTTCTGCTACCAATTTGACGATTAGCAAAAATTCCTGATGAAACGATGCTCTGACTTCGCTCAACAACAAGCGTATAACGGCTTTTACCTATTTATTGCACTTCAACCTTAATATTATAAAGATCTACCAGTTTTCTTTTGAAGGTTATTTTGAAGTTTGGCATGCTGTTCGGAAAAATCTTTTACAACCTATTAAAATTAGGTCTTTCAAAAGACTAAACCATAAATAGCTATTCAAAATTTTCACTTGCTATTCTTCTATTTTCTAAATTGACAAAACAATTATCTCAAAGCCTATTATTTTATCTATTTTCGCAAAAATAAATTAATAATATGCTACAAACTTTTGGGAAAACCTGGTGGGGGCAACAATGGTTACAATCATTAAACAATATCGACTACAGTAACCGCTTGCCAAGAGGTGCCACTTATGCACGTAAAGGAGCTGTAACCAAGATAAATATTGATGGTAATCAAATTCACGCAAAAGTTGCCGGCAGCAGACCCACTCCATACAAAGTAGATATTATTCTTCCTCCGTTTTTCGATCCGGAATTAGAGCTTTTTATAGATGAACTGATGAAAAAACCGGTGATTATCTCCAAGATGCTCCATCGGGAACTGGATAATGAAGTATTGGAAATTGCAGAGCAGATGAATCTAAAGGTTTTTCCAAAGCAATGGACCGATTTTAAAATGCAATGCAGCTGTCCGGACTGGGCTGTGCCTTGTAAACATTTAGCTTCGGTAATTTATAAACTAAGTGCAGAAATCGATAATGACCCCTTTTTAGTGTTTAGATTACACCGTGTCGATTTAATCGAGGAGCTGAATAAAAGAGGTTTATTTATCCAACCCCAGACGGTAGAAATACCACTACTCAAAGATTTATATTTTGAAAAAAAGAAGGCTGTCCATTCTTTTCTGACTGAAAATGCCTACAAAAAACCTTCCTTCAGTCAGCTAACGCCCCTACATGAGGCTTTAGTAGCTTTACTTTCCGATTTTCCTGCATTTTATCCGGGCAAAGATAATTTCAAAGATAAATATTTTAAGGAGCTTAATTTTATTGTAAAAAACATTCAAAATGCAATACGGGGCAGAACGAACCTTACTTCCATTTTGAAAAGTAGAGAGCAAAAACAACATATCAACACCCACAGTGAAGAAACCATTACTTTGGATGATAATTTCCTGACCAAGGTGTTCGTCAATAAAGAATCTTTTCCTTTTGCTTCCTTTATTTTACAACTTATTCAGATTCCTTCCAATAAAACAGCAGATTATCAGGCATCCACAGCAGCTTTGCATACTATTTTAAATGCCGCTTTGCACCTGTTGGCAAATGGTGCAGTAGTGCCCCAAATCGTGCAAAGACCAGATAAAAATTATGCTATTAGATGGCTTCCTGCCCTGCTCAGCAAAGAAGTTAAAGATTTGGTAGATTTTCTTGAAGGAATCTTGCCTCCTGATATTTTCTTTTGGGAAGAAAAAGAAAAACTCAAGACTATTAATAAAGCACCATTAATAAATCTTCTTTCCTTATTCCTAACCGAAATAATTGCTTTGATTCAAAATAATTATCAAGAAGAATTATTTACATCCCTATTTTTCAAACATCAACATTATGCATTCAAACAACCCGGTGAAGAGGCATTGCCGGGAGGAGTATATGCTTGGTTGCAAAAATATTTTATCACTCAAGGAAATTTCAGACCTCAAATTGTAGTAGAAGAAAGTAAAGATGACTCTTTTTTAATCACCATTAATATTCGACCTAAAGCGGATACACTTACGGATCAGGTGTCTTTAAATGAAATTCTAAACAATGAAGCCTACCATAAAGTTCGTTTTGAAATCCTTCAGGGTTTAACTCAATTATCGGGTTTCATTCCGGGTTTAGATCTGTTTATCAATACGGCAGGAAAAAAGGAAATCAAAATGAGCAATGAGGTGTTTACGCCCTTTTTATTGCAAATGATTCCGGCTGTTCGGCTATTGGATATTGACGTTTTATTGCCAAAATCCTTACAGGGATTGCTTAAGCCAAAAGTTTCTATCAAGGCAAAGAAAAAAGAAGGCAAATCCTTCCTTCGTTTGGATCAATTATTAGATTTTGACTGGCAGGTAGCCATAGGTGACGAATCTATGAGCATCACAGAATTTGAACAACTCATGCAAACTTCGGATGGTCTTTTGAAATACAAATCCCAATATATTTATGTCAATAAAGAAGATTTGGAAAAACTACATAAGCATTTTACTTCTAATGAAACATTAAGTCCGCTACATTTACTTCGAACGGTGTTAAGTGGTGAGTATAATGGAGCTGCTATTACCTTGACAGATGAAGTGAAAAAAATGATTCAAGAATTTACGGAATATAAAGAAATCAAATTACCTAAAGGCTTAAATGCCCAACTTCGACCTTATCAAAACAGAGGTTATTCTTGGATGTATCGTAATGCCCAAATAGGCTTTGGATCTGTGATTGCTGATGATATGGGTTTGGGAAAAACGCTACAAGTTATTGCTACGCTTTTGAAGTTTAAAGAAGAGGGTTTACTGTCAGAAAAGAAAGCTTTAGTAGTGGTTCCTACGAGTTTGCTGTCTAACTGGCAGGCCGAAATACAAAAGTTTGCACCTACATTGAATGCCCATATTTTCCATGGAACAAATCGAAAAATGAATGAAGATTATGATGTGTTGCTCACCACCTATGGCATCATGAGAAGCGAGGCCACACAATTGAAAAAACTACCTTGGCAAACGGTGATTATCGATGAAGCACAAAACATTAAAAATGCCGATACAAGGCAAGCAAAAGCCATAAAAAGCATACCCGCAGATAATTTTATAGCCATGAGTGGCACACCGGTAGAAAACCGTTTAAGCGAATTATGGAGCATCATGGATTACAGCAATAGGGGCTTCTTAGGAAATCCGAAAGAGTTTAACACCACATTTGCCAATCCTATTGAGGCGTATAACGATAAAAGAGTTGCCGATAACCTGAAAAAAGTTACTGCTCCATTTTTAATGAGGCGGTTAAAATCAGACAAATCTATCATCAGCGATTTACCTGATAAAATCGAAATGGACAGCTATGCCACTTTGGCGAAGGAACAGGCCAGCCTTTATTCTAAAACATTGGAAGAAGCCATGAAAGAAATAGAAGCTATTGACGATTCCGACAAAAAAGGTTTGTTTGTAAGGCAAGGATTGATATTGCAAATGATATTGGCATTAAAACAAATATGCAATCATCCTACCCAATACCTGAAAAATAAAATAATGAATCCGGCATTAAGTGGAAAAATGGAAATGCTTTTTGAAAAATTAGACACTATCATAGAAAACAATGAAAAAGTTTTAATATTTACACAATTTAAAGAGATGGGCAAATTATTAGAACAATTCATAAAAGAAAGGTATGGCGTTATGCCCTTATTTTATCATGGAGGCAGTTCCCTTAAAAAACGTAATGAGATGGTGGAGGCTTTCCAAACTAACCCGGCCGATAAAATTTTTATTCTTTCCTTAAAAGCAGCAGGTACCGGTCTCAACCTTACCGCAGCCAACCATGTCATTCATTATGATTTATGGTGGAACCCTGCAGTGGAAGCACAGGCTACAGACCGAGCCTATCGAATTGGGCAAAAAAGTAATGTGATGGTGCATCGCTTTATTACCAAGAACACTTTCGAAGAGCAAATCAATAATATGATTCAAGCAAAAAAAGAGTTGGCAGAAATGACCGTTACCACAGGCGAAAACTGGATTGGTAATTTGAGTAATAAAGAATTGAAAGGCATATTTGAAATGAAAGGATAGTGAAAATCATAACCAATAAAAATGTATTTTCTTTGTTATCCATAATCAATTATTGGATACTAAGAAATTATTTCAACAAAAGAAGTTTATTCTTTAGCCTTATATTTGCAAATAAAATAACGGTCTTAAAGTGAATATTTTTAAACGTGTTTTAGGTCATATTTATTTTGTGTATGCCTTATTGGTATTCTTTTTTACCATGTTGGTAGCCTTAATTCCTACTTTGATAGCTTTGGCTTTACCCGAGCCAAAAAGGGCTCGGATTATCCATCCGTCTTACAGGATATGGATGGAAGTCTTTTTTGGCTTGATTTTTATTCGGGTAAAAAGAAAAGGAAAGCATTATTTTGAACAGGGTAAAAACTATGTGGTTATCGTGAACCATAATTCTTTAATGGATATTCCAATTTCTATGCCTTGGGTGCCGGGTCCCAACAAAACTTTAGCCAAAATTGAAATGGCTAAAATTCCCCTTTTCGGATTCATATATCGGGCAGGCTCTGTGTTGGTAGATAGAAAAAACACTCAAAGCCGTCAAAAAAGTGCTTTAGAAATGCAACAAATTTTGGGTTTAGGACTACACATGACGCTTTATCCCGAAGGTACCCGAAATAAATCCAAAGAACCTTTACAAGCTTTCTACGATGGTGCCTTCAATACTGCACTCTTAGCAAAAAAAGATATTATCCCCGGAATACTATTCCATACCGGAGACATATTACCAACAAAACCCAATTTTTGGGCTTGGCCACATACCATTAGATTTGAATTTTTACCTCCGATTTTAATTTCAAATTATGACATGAGCCAAAAACAAGAGCTAAAAGACAAGGCTTTTGAAATTATGAAAAACTACATCATTGAAAATAAATAAAAATGAAAATTGTATTACTTGGCACGGGTAACATAGCCCATTATTTTTGTACGAGACTTGCCGAAAGCAAAACATACAAAGTGATTCAAGCTTATGCCAGAGACCAACAAAAAGGCTTGCAATTTCAAGAGCATTTTAATATCCCGGTGGTTAATCACTTAGAAGAAATTGATGAAAAGTCAGCTATTTATTTCTTAGCAGTGAAAGATAATGCCATAGCAGAACTCGCTTCAAAAATAAAATCAAAAAACGCCCTAATTATCCATTGTGCCGGTTCTCAAAATTTAGAAATTATTGAAAACGATAGTCAAAAAAAAGCAATTATCTGGCCCATCTATTCTATAAGCAAACAAGAAAATTACGCACAAAATATCCCTTTAATTATCGAAGGAAACAATAAGGATGCAGAAAATGAAGCACTGAAATTAGCACTAGAAATCTCTCAAAACACCAGCATAGTCAACTATGCCCAAAGACAATATTTACACCTGAACGCTGTTCTGGTCAATAATTTCAGCAATCATCTATTTGCTATCGCCGATGCTATTTCAAAAGAAAGGAAAATAGATTTCGACATATTAAAACCAATAATCCATCAAACTATTCAAAACCTAAACAGTAAAAACCCTGCTGAAACACAGACTGGCCCTGCAATACGCCATGATGAACAAACAATCAATAAACATTTAACCTTACTTGACCATCATCCGGAATGGCAAGAGCTTTACAAAAGCATCAGCCTTTCGATACAAAAAATGTACCCTCAAGAAAAATAATAGTATTCGTGGCATTATTTTTTTATATTTGTAATTCAATTTAAACAACAATCATGAACATCTTATCTCTTTTTGAAAAAATAAAAGCTTTTGCTTTCGACTTAGACGGTGTACTCACCGATGGATTTTTACATGTGCAAGAAAGCGGTGAGATGCTGAGAAGAATGAGTATAAAAGATGGGTATGCCTTGAAGCTTGCCGCCAAAAAGGGATATAAAATTTGGATTATCTCTGGAGGGCACTCAGAAGCTTGTATGAAAAGACTTCAAAACCTTGGCATTCAAGACATCTTTATTGGTGTAGAAGACAAGTTGGAAAAACTACAAGAATTAATAAATGCTTCTGCATTAAACCAAGAACAAGTATTATACATGGGTGATGACATGCCAGATATCGCCTGTATGCACCATTCCGGACTGGCCACCTGCCCTAATGATGCTGCCGTGGAAGTTTGTAATGCTGCCACCTATATCAGCCCTATCAAAGGAGGAATGGGTTGTGTAAGAGATGTAATTGAAAAAGTATTAAAAATTAATAACGATTGGGAGTAAACACCAAACTTTATAATAAAACCGGACATTGAAACAATTCAAAATGTCCGGTTTTATATTTTTTGAGGGCTCTTGCATCCATATTTTTGCTAAAGGTTCATTTGGATTAACTGCTCCATGACATAATGCATGGCAGGGCAAACCGTAGTATTTTTTATTGTAAGATTTGGCTGTTTGATTAATACATCTTCATCCGTATAAGGAAACCTGGCACAGTCTCTAGGACGAATATCGTAAATAGTACATTTATTATCATCTCCTAAAAATGGGCATGGACTGGATTTGACAACATGGTCGCCCTCTTCATCTAAATTAAGGTAAGTGTCAATAAAATCGCTTTCTTTCATTTTAAAATGCTTGGAAATTCTCTTTATATCCGGCATTTTAAATCTGGGAGAATAATGCTTGCAACAATTAGCACATTGAAGACAGTCTATTTTTTCAAAAGCTTCTTCATGCAATTTTGGCAATACAGCCAAAACTTTATTCTTATTAGCTTTTTTCAGGAATTTCCGATATTGGGACTTATGCTCCTCTGCTTCTTTTTCAAATCCTTGGTAAATCACCTTGCAACAATTTTATTTCAAGGTTTCAAACAAACCTGTTTTTTTATTCTTTTTGACATTATCCCAATTATAGTAACGTCCATTCATGGCAACATAAACACCTACAGGTAAGGTTTGCAAGAAAGCTAAAGCCGCTCCTAAATTAAAAAAACCATCGGAGCTTCCAAATTTATAAGGAATCATGGCGCCGGTAATCACTATTGTTTTTTCAATATTTGCATGAGCCAGATAAGCTGCTGTTTCTGCCATAGTATCGGTACCATGGGTTATTAATATTTTATCTTCTTCTGCCTTTTTACAGTTTAAGGCTATTACCTCTCTTTCTGTATCAGTCATTTCAAGGCTGTCAATCATCATTAGGGTTCTAACTTCTGTATCTACAGTACAACGACCTAAATTTAGCATTTCCGGGACATGGGTTTGGTCAAAATCCAAAGATCCATTTATCATATCGTATTCTTTATCGAAAGTACCGCCGGTAACCAATATTCTAATTGCCATGATTTAAAATAAATTTTTGCAAAAGTACTTAAAAATTAACACGATTTCAAGTGATTTTGTAAAGCAATAATCCTGCTAAAAAACAGAAAAGCTTCAATACAAAGCGTACTGAAGCTAAATTTTAGTAGGAAAAATCAACTACCAATTCTGTGTTTTAAATCATCAATTTGATGTACCCAGAGTTGTTGCTGGTCTTTGATATCCGTTTTATCTGCAAAATCACTTACTTGCAAAATAGTTTCATTGGTAACATCACTCTTAGTAATTCTAAATTCAAAATATTCTTTATCATCATAATAATCCCAACGATACCGTACAAATACATTTTCTTCTGACTCTAACTGTTCTGCTTCATCAATATTGCCATCCCAATTAAAGAAAAAGGTATTGTCCTTTTGTTTCACTTCATCGGCAAACCACTCTCCAAGACCGGCAGAAGTAGCTAAAAATTCATATAATATTCCGGGACTGCATCGAATTGGAAATTCTAGGGTGTATAAATTTTTTTTACTCATAATATAAAAATTAGTAAGAATAGACCATTATTTTTGAGATTGTAAATAAGGCATTTTTTTTCGAGATATCCAAATTTATCTCATTCTTTTTTCAAACAAATAAATCTATCCTCCAAATACTAATCTGATAAAAATAGTCTGATTATTAAAAATTAAGGGAAATACAACAATTTGTAATCCCCTCTTTTAAAAAGCTATTGTTTTAAGAATTTTTTCATCACAAAACCTTTATCTGTCTGTATTTTAATGAAATATATCCCATTTGATAGATTGGAAACTTCTAAATTCACCAAATTAGTATTGTTAATTTTTTCATGCAATAAAACACTTCCTTGAGGATTAAATATGGTATAAGATAAGAGTTGTATGGATTGAGGCGCCTCTAAATAAACATTAGAATTTGCAGGATTAGGATACAATTGAAGTGCATATTGTAACACTACTGAGGAAACAGAAGTAGAAGTGTCCTCTCCAATACAATTCTGATTACCCCAAATACAGTTTACCCATTCCGGGTGATCGATAAAAGGGTTTCTATTGCCTTGATAATTATATATGGCATCGTTTCTATCTTTTTCTCTTTGACTAACGGTATCTTGATTGTGCCATTGCAGCAGTAAATCGGCTTCCCATTGCTGCAAACCTCTGGTAATAGAACCATCTAAAATATCTCCCTGACCAAAACCGGGTATTTTACTTTGATATCTGGTTACAAAATAAAATACCATACGGGCAATATCTCCTTTGAAGGCATCTATGGGTTCAAAAACAGTTCCGGAAAAGCCGGTAGAAGCATTAGAGCCCAACTTTGAACCATTAGTTGAAGTCCAAGTAGGGCTATTCACCTTTCCAAAAGGATAATTGCTTCGCTTACCATTTACATAGCCATCTGAGGGTACAACGAAGTTAATATCAGACTTCATAGGAGATGCAGAATTAAACAAACTCTGTGGTATGATATGCTCTCTATTAAAGCAATCACCTTCACTACTATAATTACCACATCTATCCCCTGTACTCGTTGCACTATAATCATAAGCATCTACCCCATTAGGTTTTTCAGAGTACATATCTAAGATGGTGCCATCGTTCTCATAATAATAATCTCTATCTGTGGTTTTATAGCCATTGTACAATTCACCATAACTTTTTACAATATATCCATTAGAAATTATTTGAGACAATTTGGTTTTGAGGGCATACCCGGTAAGCCCTTGAGTGCCATTATAATAATTTGAAGGAGCTTGTGCCAAGTTGTGGTTAGTATAAAGCAAGCCGAAGACCATAATTGGTAAAAAAAACTTCATAAATTCTACATTTTACTGATCCGAAAAAAAACAATATTTCTAAAGCAATTATTTACAATCCTTTAAAAAAAGAAATACTACCGACAAAGGTAGCATTCTTTCATTTTTTATCCGATTATTATTTCAATTTCTTCATCAAATCTGAAGGAACCGCTTTTTTATTGACTAAGATACTTGTAGATTTAAACTGAACAAATGCTTTGGTCACATGTAAATAGCCTTTATAATCATTATTATCTCCCCAAGAGTTTTTAACAATATAATATTCTTTACCATTTTGGTCTTTAGAAAGGCCAACAATGTGCATTCCATGGTCGTCGGTGGTGGTTTGATTGTCTAAACCGGCCTGACGCATTTCTGGAGTGATCACCATTTCTTTCAATATGGTAGTAAACAAAGAATCCTTTTCCGCCTTTTTCATTTTTTTGCTATCCATAGTCGGAGCTTTTTCAGGAACGAAAGCTACACCATTAGGCCAGCTAAAATAAGGTTCAGATACATCCGTACCCCAAGAAACAGTATAACCATTTTTCAAAGCATTATCAATAATGCGGGTCATATCTGTCATTTGAATATTGTGCAACCATTGCATAGACCAGTTATCAGGCACTAGCATTGGAGCTTTCTCGTAATAAGGTGTATTAGTTTGAGAGATAAACTCAATATAATCATCAGGATTTAAACCAACCACTTCTTTGGCAAATGATTTTGGATTATAATTTTTACCATTATAATTAAATGTTTCCGGCACTTCTCCCAAATAGCCATCTAAGGTTGTCTTTACAATTTTTTTCCAGGAAGGAGAAATAGAACCATCTTTATTAGCAGCAACAGCCTTTAAAACCCCTTCAAGTACAGCCTGCATTTCGCTAAAATTATTCCCAGTGGCACCATCGATTAAACCGGTATAAGCAGATTCTGGAAGAGCTCCGTACTTTCTCAAAACCTCAATCACATCATGAGCCTCTCCACCGTCACCCCATCCAAGATTACCACCCATGCGGACATAATAATCTGCCTTATCTTCATACTGTTTACGGGCAACAAAAATTTTAGAAAAACTGATAGGTGTTCTACCTGCTTTCATCATTTCAGATTCTAAAAAAGAACCGGTAGAATAACTCCAGCAAGTTCCGGAACTCCCTTGGTTTTGAATAGGGCTATGCTCCAAATTGATTACATCTGTAAAACGATATGCTTTTTTAGCCGTATCTACTTTTGTACCACTTGTTAATTTAACTAAATTGTCTTGTGCCGTCGCTACTTGAAAAAAGCAGAAGGCTGCAAAAACGCTTAAAGTAAGCTTCTTCATATTTATTTTTTTATGCTTTAATTTTAAAAATCGCTCAAAGGTAAAAAAAAAGATTTAGAGAAATCGTTAATAAAAAAAGAAAAAGCCTACAAAAATGCAAGCTCTTAAATTTATACAAAAGCGAAACGCTTACAACTTATCAATTATCTTATCGACAATACCATATTCTAATGCCTCTTGAGCATGCATATAATAGTCGCGTTCCATATCCCTTAAAACCTTTTCATACTCTTGTCCACAATTATCGGCAATAATACGAGTACCTAATTCTTTAGTTTTTTGAATTTGAATGGCTTGGATTTCCAAGTCAGCACTCACCCCTCTAAAATACCCTCCCAAGCTCGGTTGGTGTATCATCACTTCTCCATGTGGGAAAATAAATCTTTTGCCTTTCTCTCCGGCACTTAAAAGAATAGACGCCATACTGGCAGCCATTCCCATGCAGATAGTACTCACGGGTGATTGAATCATTTTCATCACATCCAAAATCACAAATCCACTGGTAACGATGCCTCCCGGGCTATTGATGAATAATTTAATTTCTTCTCCCGGCTTGTCCGCATCTAACAACAATAATCTATTGACAACATCTTTGGCAGATTTATCGTCCACCACGCCCCACAAATAAATACTTCTGTTTTTAAAAAACAATTCTTCCTGCTTTCTTGCCCACATGCTTCCCGGAATATTATCTACTTGAGGTTTTTCGTCTTCCTCTTCTTCATCCTCCTCGTCCATTCTAATGTTCAAGAGATTTAATTTATTGAAATTCATAATATTTTTATTTTAATTAGATTTAGGGTTTTTTAATTTTTTTTGGATTAGCGGTTAATACTTCATCCACAATACCATAAGCTTTAGCTTCAGAAGCCAACATCCAATAATCTCTATTACTATCTTCAGCAATTTTTTCATAAGGCTGACCGGAATGTAATGACAAAATAGAGTATAAATTATCTTTTATTCTTTGAATTTCCTTGACAGAAACTTCAATATCGGTAGCCTGTCCACCAACGGCACTGCTGGGCTGATGTATCATTATTCGGCTGTGTTGTAGGGCAGTACGCTTACCATGCGTTCCGGCACACATTAAAACAGCCCCCATACTGGCAGCCATTCCGGTACAAATAGTGGCAATGTCAGGGTTAATCACCTGCATCGTATCATAAATACCTAAACCTGCATACACACCACCACCAGGGCTATTGATATACATTTGAACATCTCTAGTACGGTCTGTGCTCTCTAAAAACAATAATTGTGCCGTAACAATATTGGCAACATAATCATTGATAGGTTCTCCTAAAAAAATAATTCTATCCATCATCAAACGGCTAAAAACATCCATAGAAGCCACATTCATAGGTCTTTCTTCAATAATATAAGGGGTCAATGCGGTAGGATTAACACTGACATGTGCAGCATACTGGTCAAAAGTATTACTACTAATTCTTTTATGCTTAATCGCATAATTTCTAAACTCTTTTGAATCCATCTTAATATTGTTTAATTTCATTTATTACCTTACAAATATCAAACCAAAATATTATAATGCCAAATTTACCGTGTTAAACAGAACAGAAATTTAAAAAATCATTCATTTCCAAGAAAAAAACTACATTTGCATTTACAATTATCTTGTATCAATATGCAATTTTTAGATTTTGAAAAACCAATTGAAGAATTAACCATCCAATTGGATAAGTTAAAAGCCTTAGCTGCAAATAATAATGTGGATATGAGCTCTTCCATTAAAGAATTAGAAGCTACTATTTCTAAAACAAAAAATGACATTTATGCCAAACTGACTCCTTGGCAAAGAGTACAGTTAAGCAGACATCCGGAACGTCCATATACTTTATTTTATATAGAGGAAATCTGCGATAAGTTTACCGAACTTTTCGGTGACAGAAATGTAGCTGATGATAAAGCTATTGTGGGTGGTTTTGCTGAAATCGGTGGGGAATCTGTAATGATTATGGGGCACCAAAAAGGTACTAATACCAAACAACGTCAATTAAGAAATTTTGGAATGGCTAATCCGGAAGGATATCGTAAAGCATTGCGTTTAATGAAGTTGGCTGAAAAGTTTAACAAACCAATCGTTACCCTTATCGATACTCCTGGTGCTTTTCCCGGTTTAGAAGCCGAAGAAAGAGGTCAGGGGGAAGCCATAGCCCGCAACCTTTTTGAAATGGTAAACCTTAAAGTACCTGTAATTTGCATCATTATTGGTGAAGGTGCTTCCGGTGGTGCCTTGGGTATTGGCATCGGTGACAAAGTGGCCATGCTTGAAAACACTTGGTACACCGTAATTTCACCCGAGAACTGCTCTACTATCTTATGGCATAGTTGGGACTATAAAGTTCAAGCCGCAGAACAACTCCATCTAACCTCCAAAGACATGTCTTCTTTTGGTCTGGTGGACGATGTAATAGCTGAGCCGGAAGGAGGTGCACATGCACAACCTGAGGCAATGGCACAAATCGTAAAAGAATATATTTTAAATAACATTAAAAATCTTTCAGCTTTAGACCCAGAAAAACGTATCGAACAAAGAATCGAAAAATTTTCTAAAATGGGTGTTTATGATGAAATATAAAATTAAAAATTATGAACTTTAATGGTGTTGGTGTTGCCCTTGTAACGCCATTTCTTGAAGATAAAAGTATAGATTTTGAATCTCTAAAAAAATTGGTGGATTTTACCATTGATGGTGGTGTTGATTTTTTGGTTGCCTTAGGTACCACCGGCGAAACCCCTACCCTTTCTTTTGAAGAAAAAGTAGCTGTTTTAAACACTATTATTGCTCAAAACAATAATAGGAAGCCTGTAGTGTTAGGCTTGGGTGGTAATAATACCCAAGAAGTGTTGGAAGCATTAACCAAATACCCATTAGAAAAAGTAGATGGCATATTAAGTGTGGTACCCTATTACAACAAACCTTCACAAGAGGGTATGTTCCAACATTTTAGTGCCATTGCCTCTGCCACAGACAAAGCAATTATCCTTTATAATGTACCCGGCAGAACTGTCGCTAATATGAATGCCGCCACCAGTATCCGATTGGCAAAGGCACATAAAAATATAGTAGCTATCAAAGAAGCCAGTGGCAATATGGCTCAATGTATGGAATTGGTACAAAATGCACCTGAGGGTTTTTCGGTTCTATCAGGAGATGACAATTTAATATTGCCTCAGATGGCAATAGGCTTCAAAGGAGTAATTTCTGTAGCTGCCAATTGTTTTCCTAAAGATTTCTGCAATATGGTCAGTGAAGGCTTAGCCGGTAATTATTCAGCAGCTCGTCAACTACATTATAAACTATTACACGGTATAGATTTATTATTTAAAGAAGGCAATCCTACCGGAGTAAAATACGTATTGACAAAAGAAGGAATTATCAAAAACCAATTACGTTTACCTTTAGTCCCAGCATCTGATGCTTTAGCTCAAGAGTTAAACGATTATTTGAAAAATTTATTATAAGACTAATTTAATAAAACTAAAATGAAGCATTTACCCAATGTGCTCACACTGGGCAATCTGTTTTGTGGGTGTATAGCCATTACCATGGTGCTCACTGCACCACCTCATTTAATAACTACAAATGGTGGTGTGGACTATTTCCCTATTATGGGTTCTACACAATTATTATGGGGTAGTGTTTTCATACTTTTTGCCGCATTGTTTGATGTTTTTGATGGTATGGCAGCAAGGATGTTAGGAGCCGAAAGTCCGATAGGAAAAGATTTAGACTCTTTGGCAGATGTGGTATCTTTTGGTGTAGCCCCAGCCACCATAATATACCAAATGCTGTGGATGGCAACAATGAGTGAACCTAAAGCTTTGGAAGCCAATTACTTCCTCAGTTATCTAGCATTTCTATTGCCTTGTTTTGGTGCTTTAAGACTAGCAAGATTTAATCAAAACAATAAGGCACAATCCAGTTTCTTTTTAGGAATGCCTATTCCAGCAGCAGGCATAACAGTTGCCTTGTTACCTTTAGCCATTTTCTTAAACAAAGGACTTTTGGCAGACCAAAGCAATATGATAGCAATTGTTTTACAAAATAAATGGTTTTTAGTAGGCCTAACATTTTTGCTATCTTTATTAATGGTAAGCAAGAGTTATTTCTTAAAATGGAAAGCTCCGGTTCCGGGCTTAGCCGGATGGTGGGCTCATTTAACTTTGGTTATTGTGGCTTTAGTGGCATATATCCTTTTCGGTTTTGTAGGGCTATTACTCACCATGTTTGTATATATGATTCTCTCAAAATTTTATCCTTACCCCGAAATAAAATCGGCTTAAGACATGAAATTATATCTTGTACCCACACCAGTAGGCAATCTCGGCGATATCACTTTTAGAGCTATCGAAGTTTTAAAGGCGGTAGATATCATTTTATGTGAAGATACCAGAACGAGTGGAAAGCTTTTAAAACATTTCGAAATACAAAAGCCTCTGTACAGTTATCATCAGCACAATGAACATCAGATTACCGAAAATTTAATAGCTCAAATGTATGCTGGGAAAACATTTGCTTTGATTACCGATGCCGGAACTCCTGCTGTTTCTGACCCAGGTTTCTTCTTGGTTCGTGCCTGTATCCAAAAAGGAATAGAAATAGAATGTTTACCCGGTGCAACAGCCTTTGTACCTGCTTTGGCACAAAGTGGCTTACCCACGCAACGATTTACTTTTGAAGGATTCTTACCTCAAAAAAAAGGAAGAAAAACTTTCTTAGAGCGTTTGAAAGATGAAGACAGAACCATGATTTTTTATGAATCACCCCACCGATTGGTAAAATTACTGGAAGAGTTAAGCGACATTATGGGTAAAGACAGAGCTTCTAGTGTCAGCCGTGAAATTTCTAAATTATTTGCAGAAACCCAAAGAGGCAGCTTAATGGAATTAATAAAACATTTTACCGAACATCCTCCTAAAGGTGAAATTGTAGTTGTGGTTGCAGGAAAGGAATCTATTAAGGAAAAGAAAAACAAATATAAAGATATTGAAGAGGAGGAATAAGTTTGAAAATTTGTTTAATATAAATTCAAGACTTACTTTCGCAAACTAAAAATAAAAATAAAAATACAATGATATTAAAAACTAAATTGAGTGTAATAACACTTGTAATTACAGGAAGTGTTATACTATTCTCTTGCGGAGACAAAAAGAACAAAAACACGAATACCACTCCCACAACAAAAGTAGAAGCTAAAACAGATTCAGAGGCGAAAGGTTTAAAAATAGCTTTTGTTAATGCAGACACCTTAAATTCAAAATACCAATACTTAAAAGACAAAGAGGCCGCTTTTGAAAAGAAGCAAAGTGCTTTTGAATCTGAAATGACGAATAAGCAAAAAGCCTTCCAAAACGAAGCCATAGCTTTCCAGAAAAAAATTCAAGAAGGAAAAATAACTCAAGCAGAAGGAGAGGCTATCCAAAGAAAACTAGAAAACCAACAAGTAGCATTAGAGAAGAGACATCAAGAAATAAGTGCCCAATTAGCAAAAGAACAGTCTGGCATCCAAGAAGATTTTCAAAAAAGGTTGGATAATTTCTTAGAACAATTTAACAAAGACCATGGCTATGACTTTATCATGACCTATTCTAAAAATGGAGGTGCTTTGCTTTATGGTAATAAAACTTATGATATTACCCAACAAGTTTTAGAAGCAATGAATGAAGATTACAAGAATAATACGGCTAAATAAAAAACCACTTTAAAAAAGAAAATGAGTAATAATTTAAATTATTACTCATTTTCTTTTTTAAAAACCTTCTTTCACTATGCGTTCTTCGGGTATGCCCAAGGCTTCAAAATGCTTAGCCATAGCGTTCATCATGGGTGGTGGACCACAGAGATAAAAAAACTGTTGATTACCTTCCATATATTTCTTTATCAATTCTGCTGAAACAAATCCATGCTCAAAGCCTTCTACTTTTTCATCAGAAAGCACATTGATGAAATTCTTTCCTAAAATTCCTTCCAATAGTTCTTTCTGGATAATATCTGCTTGAGTTTTATTGGCAAAAATCAATTTATTGTTACCCAACTTATGCTGATTTTGTAAATCTTTTAATATGGCAATAAATGGAGTGATACCGGCACCACCAGCAATAAAAACACCTTCGCCTTTGTACTGAATATCTCCATAAACATCGCCAATATTAACTTCTTCGCCTTCTTTTAAATTTAAAAGTTCATTGGTAACGCCACCATGATCCGGATAGGTTTTTATATTAAATTCGATATCATCATCTGTTGGATGAGAAGTAAATGTGAAAGAACGCCATTGATCTTCCCAGCCCGGTTTATTGATCGCAAAATCTACTGCTTGCCCCGGATTAAAAGTTAGATCTTTTGGTTTTTCTAAAACTATTTTTAACACATCATGGGTCAGATGTTGTGTGGATTTTACTTTTACTGTTTGTGCCATAATATTTTTGTTTTATGAAGTGTAAATATAAGATTTTATTTTTGAAAATTCTATTAAAAGATAATGGTCAAAACTTGAAAGGCTTTTAGGATTCAAACTCTTGACCATTATAAAAATTTAGCTATCTTTCCCTTTCTACTATTTAACTATTATTTTTCCTTTCATTACCAAATGGATGCTACAATAATAATTGGAAGATTTTTCAACTTTTAATTTCCAAGTATCATCAGGATTTAGAGTTGGAGACTTATACGATTTCTTTTCATCGGTAATGTCATGAGGAACGATGTCTTTATTAGTAAATACAATTTCATCTCCCTTATGGGCTTCAACAGTCTCCGGATTAAACTTCATTTCCTCTATGGTAACGTGTATTGTTTTGCCTTTTTTATCAGTTTCTACTTGTTTTGTATCCTCCTGAGTTTTAGTAGTATCCACTAAAGTACTCTTGTTGGTAGTGTCTTTTGGTTCCGGAGTAGGAACAACGCTTGCTGTATCTACTGATGGTACAGTATCTCCTGACTCTGTCCTGGAATTACAAGCACTTAAAACAAACATCACCCATATTAAGGCTAGACCTACTTTAAAAAAACGTTTTAACATAATCTACTCCTTATTTTAATTCTTTTTGAAGCATTTTGGCATGTTCTAAGTGAACTTTTAAGGAAGGTAAAACTTTTACCAATAAACCTTTAAGTTCTTTATTGCTGGCTTGTGGTATTAACACGTGTTCTACAGCATTAATAACCGCTTCATGATAGGCTACTTCATTATCCACATAAGCTTTGTTAAAGGCTTTTCCGGATTTTTTATTCAAATCGGCTTTCATCTTTTTGGCACCATCCAATAAAGATTGTGTCATGGCATTTGATTTAGGAGTAACATGAAGCTTAGCAGCCAATTTGGTCGCCATTCCAATTACGGCTTCATGGTCTGTTTGCATAGTTTTTGCAAAATTCAATACTGCTTTATCTTTAGATTTTTTAAATGCTATTTTAGCATAATCTACATCAATTTGGTTAGCTGTGACAGCTATTGATGCAATTTCAGGGTCTGTAAATTTTTGATCTTGTGCATTTGAATTTGACACGAAGAATGTTCCTGTAACCATGGCACAAGCCATTACCCAATTTTTTAAATTTTTCATTTCTTTTGATTTTTTATTTTTATTAATGATAATTTTTACAATTCTTTAATGCTATTCATTACTCTTTTAACCATAGCATCACAATGTTTTAAGTGGAATTCATAAAGTTTAGATGTTTCATAATATTGTTGTATTTTGTTAGATATAAATGCAAGGATTAGTTTTTCTTTTTGTGCTATTTCATTAATCGAAATTCCAAGTGCTTTTGAAGTCGCTTCCAATGATAACTGTATTTTATTTCTCATAAAAAATACGATGCTCAATTCATCAGGCATTCCTTCAATTATCTTTTCTAATACGCTATCAAACGCTTGAACACTCATAACAAAATCTTTAAAACCTTTTCATCTAGGACATTCTTTGTACCCTTGCTATTATGTTAGAGTACATGACCTTAAAAAAGGTTACAACAATTCTCTACAAATCACTCTTAAATTCATTCATTAAAATTTATATTGGATTCACTAAAATTTATACAGAAAATAAAATTAAAATTACACTAACTTTGCACCCTATGTCAGATGCTATTAAACATGAATGCGGACTAGCCTTTGTTCGTCTTCGTAAGCCCATATCTTACTATTATAGAAAATATGGCACCGCTTTTTATGGCTTAAACAAGCTATATCTTTTAATGGAAAAGCAACATAATCGAGGTCAGGATGGAGCAGGTATTGCCACCTTGAAACTCAATGTAGAACCCGGTTATCCATTTATGCACAGACTAAGAATCCCAGGAGCAGGAGCCATTAAAGAAATCTTCAAAAATATTAATGAAGAAGTAACAGACCTTGAACGCTTGTATCCTGATTTGAAGACCCACCCCGGTTTACTTAAAGGATTTTTACGGTTTATGGGTGAAGCTATGATTGGGCATTTGCGATATGGTACTCAAGGACAAAATAGTGTCTCTTTCTGTCATCCATTTGTGGTTCCTGATATCAACCCTTCTCGAAACTTAATCATGGCAGGAAACTTTAATCTGGTGAACACCGATGAGCTGTTTTCACAATTGGGCATTAATCCTACGCCTAAAATGCGGGATAGTGATTTAGGGGCTATGATAGAAACTGTTCATCATTATTTATGTAAAGAGGATGAAAAAGAATCTGAAAATCCGGATATCGTACAAGTGCTTAAAAAATCGGCTTCCCTTTTCGATGGCGGTTTTGTTTTTGGAGGATTGGTAGGTAATGGAAGTGCCTTTGTCATGAGGGACAAAAACGGAATTCGCCCGGCCTATTATTATGAAGATGACGAAGTTATCATTGCAGCCTCTGAAAGACCTGCTATTCAAACTACTTTTAATTTGGAGGTGGATCAGGTTAAAGAATTAGAACCCGGTTGTGCCATTATTGTAGATCCTGATGGCAATTTCCGAAAAGAAAGAATATTAGAGGAAGCACCAAAAACAGCTTGTAGCTTTGAAAGAATCTATTTCAGTAGAGGTTCTGATGCTAATATTTACAAAGAAAGAATAGCATTGGGAGAGCAATTAGCAATACCTGTTTTGAATGCTATCAATAAAGACTTAAAAAACACAATAGTTTCCTTTATCCCTAATACCGCTGAAATTGCATTTTATGGTTTGATAAAAGGCCTCGAAAGTTATTTGAAAGATGTATTGGTGGACAAAATCATCAAGCGTAAGGATGAGATGACCGAAGAGGAAATGAGTGAATTGTTACACCGCAGGGTAAGAATAGAGAAAATAGCTATAAAAGACGTTAAACTTCGTACCTTTATTACCGAGGACAGCAGTCGGAATGAAATGGTGCAACACGTTTACGATATTACTTATGGCACTGTAAAATCTGGTGTGGACACTTTGGTAATCATTGATGACAGCATTGTTAGAGGAACCACTTTGAGAGAAAGTATTATTACCATGCTGGATAGATTAAAACCCAAGAAAATGGTTATTGTATCCTCCGCTCCACAAATCAGATTCCCGGACTGTTATGGTATCGATATGAGCCGGATGGGTGAATTTATCGCCTTCCAAGCAGCAGTAGAATTATTAAAAATCAATGGTAAGGAGCATATCTTGCATGAAGTACATACTTTAATAAATAATGCTTCTGACGAAGAGTTAAAAGCCGAAAATTACGTTAAACGTATTTATGCTGAATTTACCGATGAAGCAATCAGTAAACAAATAGCAACAATGCTTAAACACGACTTTATCCAAGCTGAGGTTGAAATCATTTTCCAAAGTGTGGCAGGCTTGCACAATGCTTGTCCGGATAATAAAGGAGACTGGTACTTTACCGGAAACTATCCTACTCCTGGTGGTAATAGAGTTGCCAATAAAGCATTTAAGAAATACATGGAAAACAGCCACAGTAGGGCTTATTAAATATTATCGTAAAAAATCAAAAAAAAGACCGGAAAATTTCCGGTCTTTTTTTCAAAATATTTATCTCCAAAAATACCCTAAAGTTAAGGCAGCAATTACTAAAAGAGGAGCTGGTAATTTAGTATATTTAAGTACAAGGAAGGTAATTAATATGGTCAAAAGGCTTCCTACATCCAGCTTTTGCCACCAAGTTCCATTAAATATTTCATGCTTTCCTATTTTAAAAATTTCCATCATAAATAAGAAACCGGAAGCCCATATAATACCTACTATCATGGCATTAATTCCTTCCAATGCCCTAAAAATAATAACATGCTGTTTTAAATTTTCATAAATTGGATAAAAAAATAGTAGCAATAATGTACTAGGCAAGAATACTGCAAACAAAGAAATCAGCCCTCCGAGTATTTGTGCTTGGTATCCAAAATCACTCATTGCCATTCCCCCCACAAATGCACAAACCGAAAAAGTGGGGCCCGGGATAGCTTGCATCATCCCATAACCCGTCATCAAATCGGCACTGCTTAGATAAGGACTTAAACCCATATTTATAGGCTTGGAGACAAACTGAAACAGCATCATGGGCAACAATGCCTGGCTACCACCATAAACCATGGAACCAAATCGGTAAAAGTTTTCCGCCAAATTAAAAAGCTTTCTGTATTCCCACTGTTGTATCCGAGCAAGCTCACTTAGCGTTCCAAGAACAATAAAAACAACCAAGAATATCCTTATTTTAACCCAACTAATTTTCTTCTTAGGTTTATGATGCTCCGGTATTCTTTTATTGCTGAGATTGGTAATAAACCCTGAAATCACAAACATTATCGGTATGATCCAAGGGCTTTGAATGAAAACCGTAATTAAAATACAACCTATCATGATAATCCAAGTAGCAACATTTTTTACCGATGTTTTCATCATCTTTAAGGCTGCATATAGCACAAAGCCTATGGTCATGGGCATTACAAAGCGAAACAAGTTTAAGTCAATATGATGCTTGTTTAAAAAATTTATCAAAAATGAAAACGCTAATAACAGTATCCCTCCGGGTAAGGCCCAAATGAGTAGCGTAAGTATGGCTAAAACCGTCCCTCCCCTTTTATAGCCTATCAACATTATGGTTTGGGTAGAGCTAGGCCCCGGCAACATTTGACTAAAAGCATTTAACTCTAACAGCTCTTCCTCTGAAACATACTTATGCCGTTCTACAAAATAACGCAACATCATCCCTAAATGACCTTGAGGGCCACCAAAGGCAGTAAGGGTATATAACAATACCGACTTTAAAAACTCGATATGTCTTAATAATTTTACCAGAACTATGGATATATTTAAAAATTAAAGACGAAACTAATAAAAATTTCGTCTTTAATAAAAAGTTTAATCAAATTAAACCGAATCTGTTTATATTTTACAGGAATAATAAACAGAAAACTATAAACCGCTAATTACGACACCAAAGTTTAATGGACGAACATCCGGACCGGTTCCTGCCTTAAAAATCGGTGTAGGTGTATATTCTACAAAAGCAGAAATATTGCCCCATCCTATTCTAGCCGTAGGTGTCAGTCTCCATTGTTGGCTAAAGCGATTGCTCACCGTTTTACGGCTTACATATTTACCGGATATAGACTCTTTATCTTTGTAATAAGCACCTCCAATTCCGGTATAGGCTACTTTAGCTCCTATTGCAAATTTAAAGCCTTTGTTTCTATTGTCTTTATTGGCAAAATAACGCAATTCTAAAGGAAATTCAACATAAGTGGTAGCATATTTACTTCCTCTGAATATGGTACTATCCAACCCTTTGAAAATAATCTTATCGTTATGACTATCCAAAACCATTTTCTGATTATCGAAATAAATATTGCTAAAACGTACACCCAATCCGGCTCCAAAGCTAAAGTTGCTTTCTTTGATAGGAAAATCATACATTAAATACAAACCTAATCCACGTCCTGAATTTTTCAAATGAATACTATCAGGAACATTAGTCCAACGATCATTGGACAGCTGTATCATAAAATGATCTCTGGAGGGTTTTACTATTTTTTTTGATTCTGTTGCTTTAGAATTATCTTGGGCAAATGCTGCCAAATTCATACTTAATCCTAAAAAGGCTATTGCAAATATTTTTTTCATATATTACTTATTGTCAAAAGATTGTCTTTTATTCTTTTTTTTTAAGTTGCAAAGATAAGGGAATTCATGGCTTAAATTCATAAATAATATTAAATATCAGCATTAATATCCTTAGTATCTGCACATTAAAAGCAAACATTTACTTTTATCTTACTTTTCAATAACAAAAAACCTTAGCTATTATTCTCTTTCGTGCTATTAAGCTTAAAGAATAGCTGGTTTTGAGCACTAAACTTTACTATTTTTGCAAAGTTTAATTAAAAAAACAAAAAGAAATGTTGTCCTTATTATATAAACGTAACCAATTCCCTTTTCAGTATAATTTTAAGTTATCAAAAGGAGAAAAAAGTTTTCAGGAATCCTTACAAATCAATATCAATTTTGTAGCTCTAAAAGGCTGGGGGGAAGCCACTGCTATCGCATACCATGATGTTACCGTTGACAAAATGATAGCTACCTTAGACCGGTATAAGATGATGATAGAGCGGTATAACTTCATTGAACCGGAACGTTTTTGGCATTTCTTGCACCATTTACTACATAATGACCCTTTTATAGTATCTGCTTTGGATATGGCAGGTTGGGACATGTACGGACAAATAAAAAGGCAACCCATCTATAAATTATTAGGGCTTGAATGGAAAAATATTCCTCAAACTAATTATACCTTAGGAATAGCAAGCCCTGAAGAAATCCAGCAAAGAATAAAAGACCATCCCTACCCGATTTATAAAATGAAATTGGGGAGTGCAAAAGATTTAGATTGTTTAAAAGCTGCCAGGCAAATAACAAATTCGGCCATCAGAATAGATGCCAATGAAGGATGGACTTTAGAAGATGCTAGAACTATATTACCGGAACTAGAAAAATTAAATATTGAGCTTATCGAACAACCATTAGACAAAAAGGATTTTGAAGGTATGAAGGCATTAAAAAAGCTTACAAATATTCCTATTATTGCAGATGAGGCCTTTCAAAATGAAAATGATTTAATAAGAGTTCAGGCCTTATATGATGGCATTAATGTAAAACTAGCTAAATGTTCCGGAATTTCTCCGGCTATTGAACTGATAAAGACTGCTAAAACTGCAGGACTAAAGATAATGTTGGGTTGTATGAGTGAAGGTATTGTAGGATGCACTGCCATTAGCCATCTTTTACCATTAGCAGATTATGCAGATATTGACGGTCCATTATTATTGACCGACAATACTTTCAATGGCATACGTTATGATGGTGCTACTATTTTAGAACCTCAAGGTTCTGGTTTAGGTATCAAAAAACTTCAATAATAAATATTTTGGGCAAAGCTTTAAGATAATTTTATTTTTTTATAAAAAATAGAATTAGTTGCTTTGCCCTTTAACTTTCTTCTAAAGATGAATAGATTTTTTACTGTCATTCCAATATTATTGTTCCTTGCATGTGGCAACCAGCCTAAAGAAAAGCAAGCAGAAGTCCTGCACCCTGCCCTTTCTAATCCTATTGTAAAACCATTTACAGATGCTATTGCTTTGGATTCTACTAATGCAACACTCTATTTTCAAAGAGCAGAAAAACTATTCGATTTAAAAATGAGTGATTTGGTAGAAAAAGACTTGGCAACCGCCGTAAGATTAGCTCCTGAAAACTTAAACTATAAAGCTGCCTTAGCTGCTATCCTCATCGAACAGGAAAAAGGCACAGAAGCACTAAAAACGATAAAAGAAATTCAATTGAAAGATAAACATCCGGACTATATCCGTATGGAAGCAGAAGCCTATATGGCAGATAAAAAATATGAGGCAGCAGAAAAAATTATCAATAATCTTTTAGCTCAAAATCCTAAAGACCCTAATACTTTATTGGATGCCTCTAAACTTAAAGCAGCCAATAAAGACACTACTACAGCAATTGAATATGCTAAAACACTTGCCAATAGCCAACCTACTTTTTACGATGGTGTTTATCAGTTGGCTGATTTGTATAGTGCGACCAACAACCCTGAGGCAATTCAACTGTATCAAAAACTGTTCAAAATGGACACTTTAAATGCCTATCCATTTTATGATGCTTCAAGATTTTACCATAATAAAGGAGACATTTCCCTTACCAAAAACTACTTAGCAAAAGCGATTACGGTGGACAAGACTTTTGAGTTGGCCTATATCGACTATGGCAATATTTTAATCCAGGAAGACAGCATCGATAAAGCAGCCCGATTTTTTCAGATGGCTATAGAAAATGCTCCGGCAAATGCAGATGCTTATTATGGCAAAGGCATAACCTACCTCAAACAAGGCAATAAAGAACTTGCAAAAAAACTCTTTGCACAGGCCTTAACGTTTAACAATAAACATGAAAAAGCAAAGCAAGAATACCAGAAATTAAAGTAAAGCAATTCTATATTTTGTTTCAATAAGTCGGACTGTTGAAATAACAGCAAACCCTTATTACTCTTTTTTATTTTCTTTTGCTCTCTGCTCTTGGAGAAACTTAATATTTCGAATCAAGCCACTAAATTTGGTACGCTTGACTGCCGATTTTGAAAAATATTTTGAGAACACCTCATGGGTCAGTTCGTTCCAATCTTCATACTGCATATCCATCAATCCTGGTCTGGGATTGAATTCTAAGATATTATGTGATTTGGAAAAGCGATTCCAAGGGCAAACATCCTGACAGATATCACAGCCAAACATCCATTCTTCCATCTTACCACTCATATTTTCCGGTAAAAACTCGTCTCGCAACTCTATAGTGTGGTAGCTGATACATTTGGTAGGATTTATTTGATAAGGATCGTCTAAAGCACCGGTAGGACAAGCATCTACACATCGGGTGCAGGTGCCGCAATAGTCTTTTATGGGACCATCCGGCAAGAGTTCTAAGTCAATAATCAATTCTCCTAAAAAATAAAAAGAACCATGCTGTGGCTTTATTATTAATGCATTTTTTCCTTGCCAGCCCAATCCACTTTTTTGTGCCCAAGCTTTCTCCATAACGGGAGCAGAATCGGTAAACACCCTACCATCCACGGCTCCAATCCTTTCTCTAATAAGCTCTACGAAACGTCTTAATTTTACCTTTACCACATCGTGGTAATCTTCACCATAGGCATATTTAGCTAGCTTGTAACTTTCAACAGTCTGCTTTTCAGAAGGATAATAATTCATCATCAGACTAACAACAGACTTTGCCCCTTCAACCAATTTTCGAGGATCCAAACGTTTGTCAAAATAGTTTTCAAGAAACTGCATCTTGCCGTTTTTCCCTTTTTTCAAATAATCTTCGAGGCGTGGGGCTTCATCTTCTAAAAATTCGGCCCTGGAGATGCCACAAAAATTAAAACCTAATTCGGCTGCAATCTCTTTCACAATCCGGGTATGCTTTTCTATGGAAGCAGTGTTCATATAAGCAAAGGAAACAAAAAATGTTGAAATGGGAAAAATAGAATAAAATTTTTCCTGTTTTTTTTATTCTGTTACCAATCCAATTCTCCATTCCAATTCTCCATTTTTCATTCATCGTAATTTATCGTTATTCCAATTTTTTCGGTTGTTTATAATGTATTGTGCAATGCGATGATAATCGTTTTCGGAACGTATGATATGTTCCCAATAATTGCGTTGCCATAATTTACCGTTGAACGGTTGCCAATTATTGTGTTTTACCCCAAAAATACAATAATTGATTGTCGTTTTTTTAAACCATTGAATAACGTGGTGTTGGGGCGAACCTATGTGTTCGCCCGAAGGGGCAATCCTGCATGATTGCCCGTTAATATCGGTGTTTCACCCGTAGGGGCGAACCTATGTGTTCGCCCGAAATGGGATTGTGTTCACGCGTAGGGGAAATCCTGCGTGATTGCCCAATAATATCGGTGTTTCGCCCGTAGGGGCAATCCTGCATGATTGCCCGTTAATATCGGTGTTTCACCCATAGGGGAAATCCTGCGTGATTGCCCGTTAATATCGGTGTTTCACCCATAGGGGAAATCCTGCGTGATTGCCCGTTTTCGTTATTTGGGTTGTTATCGTTATTGGGGCAGACACATAGGTCTGCCCCTACCGTTTTGGCACCACCGTTTTCAATAATACAATGAAAATGGTTGGGCATTACCACACATTCGTGTAATTGGATATTTTTATATCGTTCGGATAATTTCAACCATTCGTTTTCTACAATCATTTCGGTATCATTTAATACAAAATTATTGTCCACCAAATACTGACGGATTTTTTGCTCGATACCGCACCGGTAAAAATCCCAGGAAAACAAACAATGGCTGCTCTACCTTTGCCTGACAAATAACTCAACACATGTAATACAAAGGCAAAATCGGCTTTTGATTTAGGTGCCAACACTCTGTCAGGAACAAAACAATCGTCGTTGATGAGTGTTGGAAAGAAAATTATCAAACAAATACCACCTTATTTTGAGAATTCTTCACTACTTTAGATGTTTTAAAAATAAAGGCTGTACCAGTAAATGAAAAAGGCTGCATTATTAATTAAAATAAGCTTTAAAGGCTTAGGGCAAATCATGCTTCAGGACAATGCCATAACCGGTTTATTGTTTTTTGTAGGCATCTGCCTTCATTCTTTCACCATGGGGATTGCTGCCATAGTGGCTTCTTTTATTGGGAGTCTGACCGCCTTATTTGCAAAATTTGACCAAGACCGGCAAGAGCAAGGATTATTCGGTTTTAGTGCTGCCTTAATTGGAGTTGCTATTGTATTATTTCTCAAACCCTCCTTTTTATATTTTGCTACCCTCATAATCGCATCCATAACAGCAGCATTCTTACAAAATTTCTTCATCCAAAAAAAGATAGCTGCCTTCACCCTACCCTTTGTATTGCTGACTTGGATTATTTTATTTTTTTCAAAATATTTTTTTCCGGAATTAATAATAGCACAAAGTCCATTGGGTTTGAACGATTACGACAAATATGTTTTTCCTTTTAAGGCCTATGGACAAGTCATCTTTCAATCAGAATTTTATATTGGTATTTTGTTTTTTGTTGCTGTAGCACTTCACAATCTTAGAGCTGCAATTTTTGGGCTTTTAGGATCTTTGTTAGCCACAGGATGTGCTTATATATTAAAAATTCCATTAATTAATATTTTTAATGGTCTCAGCAGCTTCAATGCGGTCTTATGTGCTTTCGTATTTTCTGAAAAAGCAAAGGGTCAAATTGTTTGGGCAATTTTTTCTGTGGTATTATCGGTAATTATTGGAGCAATCATGACAAAATTAAGCCTCACCATGCTCACCTTCCCATTTGTAATTTCTTGCTTTTTAGTCATTTTACTAAAAAAATATTTTATTAAAAAAGCCAAAGTTACTTCTTCAATAAACTAAAAAATCTCCTAATCCTTTCAAATGTTTTTTTGCATCAAAAAATAGCTGTAATTTTAGCCATTAAATAAGATAAAAAAATGCAAGAGAGTAAAAGACAAAAGCAGGTAGCACAGCTTATAGAAGAAGAAATGGCATCTATATTTTTAAGAGAAGGTATTAATATTATCAATGGCGGCATGGTTTCCATCAGTAAGGTAGAGGTAACACCCGATTTGTTGGAAGCAAGAATATCATTAAGTTTTTTTAAGATAGAGGACAAGCAAGCACTTTTAAAAGAAATTATAGGAAAAACTTCAGAGTTAAGAGGCTTGTTAGGCAATAAACTAAGACATCATTTACGCCGTATTCCTGAATTACAATTTCAATTAGATGACTCCATAGAGCATGCTTTCAAGATGGAAGAACTATTTAAAAAAATAGAGGACGAAAGAAATAATCCGCCGGCATAATATCCTGTAATGAACTTAGCCTTCAAATTTGCTTTTCGGTACTTAAAAGCTAAAAATAGTACTCAGGCTATCAATATTGTAAGTAGAATAAGCATAGGAGCAGTAGCACTCTCTACTGCTGCCATGATTATTCTATTTTCAATTTATAATGGTTTGGAAAGCTATGTCAAAGGCATGTACACCGCTTTTTATCCAGAGGTTAAAGTTTCGGCAAAAACAGGTAAGTTTTTTGACATTACCCCACAACAAATAAAAGAGCTAAAGGCTATTAACGGCATACAAACTCTAGCATATTCCATAGAAGACCTCGCACTGTTGGAAGGCAGAGATCATCAAAAAGTCATCCAACTTAAAGGAGTGGATAATAACTGGTTTCAAGTAAACGAGATGGAAAAGCATGCCAATACCGGGCCCGCTTTCTGGCCGGAACAATACCGGGAAGTCCCATCAAATATAGGTATTGGAATCGTAGCAGAAATGGGAATAGAACCCGAAAACCCTTTTCAGAAAATACAATTATACTATCCACGAGCAGATGCCAATATCACAGGATTGGATTTTGCAAGTGCATTAAATGGTTTAGCGGTGGCTCCTTATGCTTCTTTTAATGTGCAACCCGAATTGAACAGTAACTACTTTTTGATTCCTTTAAAGGCAGCACAAAGTTTTTTTAATGTAGGTGATAAAATCAGTGCTGTTGAAATAGCTTTAAAAAATCCGGGAGACCTAAAAGCGGTGCAACACAAGGTAGAAAACATTATGGGCCCATCCTATAATGTGTTAAGCAGGATAGAGCAAAACAAAAGCCTGTTTATGGCTACACAAATGGAAAAATGGATGATTTACGGTATCCTTTTTCTGGTATTGGTGATAGCCTCTTTTAATATGGTGGGCGTATTGGCAATGTTGGCGGTAGAAAAAAAATTGGATGTTTCCATCTTAAAATCTATGGGCATGCGGTCGAAAACCATAAAAAAAATCTTCTTAACCTTAGGATTATTAATAGCAGCGGTAGGTGGCAGTATAGGGCTACTGATTGGATTATTATTTGTATATTCTCAATTGCAATGGGGATGGTTAAAGATGGGTGAGGGCTTATTGGATGCCTATCCGATACAATTGCAAGCATTTGATTTTGTGATAGTATGTGCCACTGTAATTCTTGTAGGCTTAGCTGCGGCTTGGTTTCCGGCACAAAAAGCAGCAAAACAAAAATTTATTTTCAGAGATGAATAGCCTAATTCCTTCCTTAAATATCAAAATCGAATCCCCCGAAATCTTAATAGAACATCGGGACAAATTAATGCTAATAGGTTCTTGTTTTAGCGAGCACATGGGCAAAAGACTGAATGACGCTAAATTTCAAGTTTTAGAAAACCCTAATGGTATTCTTTTCAACCCATTAAGTGTCTGCCATAGTATAGGCCAATACATAGAAAATTCAAATTTGGACTTGGAAAAGATGTATTATCAAAATGAGGTTTGGCACCATTGGGATTTTCATTCCAGATATTCTAATTCAGATAGAACAATAGCCCTAAAAACCATGCAGGCGTCCATCAACCAGGCACATGTATTTTTAAAAGATGCAGATTGGTTAATGATAACCTTAGGCTCTGCCTATCAATACTTCTTAAAATCTGATGCATATTTTGTAGCGAATTGCCACAGAGCTCCAGGACAAAATTTCGATAAAAGGCTATTAACTATTGAAGCAATTCAAGAGGCATTGCATAAAACAATTCAAACTTTAAGATTATTCAATCCAAAAATAAAATTCATCTTCACCATAAGTCCGGTTAGGCATTACAGGGATGGCATAGTGGAAAACAATAGAAGCAAAGCCCGGTTGATAGAAGCTGTTCATGAAATACTTGAACAACAAGGGCATTGTTATTATTTTCCGGCATACGAATTATTGATTGATGTTTTGAGAGATTACCGATTTTACGATTCTGATTTAGTACACCCAAATTTTGCAGCTACTCAAATAGTATGGGATCAGTTTTCTGAAAATTTTTTCAGTGAAAATGCAAAAAACATCAGTGAAAAAATGAGGGCCATCACAACGGCTTTCAACCATAAAGTTCAATTTCCGGAAACTGAAAATTATAAAAAATTCAAATATGACTTTTTTAATAAAATCAAAAATTATAAACAACACTATCCATATATAGATTTTTCAAAAGAAAAAGCTTATTTTGGAAATTAAAAAAAATAAAAATATGAAAGATTTTAAAAAATATTTTAAAATTCCTGCAAGCCCGGAAGAAATATACTTGGCACTTACCAAAGAAGCCACTGCAACGCTATGGACAGGAGCCCCTGCACAAATAGATGCACAACCTGGAGGGGAATTTGCCTTATGGGATGAATCAATAGTAGGTCAGTTTTTAGAATTAGAAGAAAACAAAAAAATTGTTCAGGAATGGTATTTTGGAGAACAGGAGGCACCCTCCATTGTTACTATTAAATTGCATCCCGACAAGAAAAATACTTCTTTAGAACTGTTACATACCAATATTCCTGATGAGGCCTACGAAGACATCGTTGAGGGCTGGAAAGACCCTTTTATGGCTTCATTAATTGAATTTTATAAAGACGATGACCTAGAAGAAGGATAATAAAAACAAAAGAGCGGTTCTTTACAAGAACCGCTCTTTTATAAGAAATTAATATTAAATTAGGCTTTAAATTGAGGAATCAATCCTTTTGCTAAATTTACCATAGCTTCAATCCCATCTTCAGGTAATTTACCGGCTTTGAAAGCAGCTAACACTTCTGGGTGTTTGCTTTGCATTTCTAATATAAATTGCTCTTCAAAAGCTTTCATATTTTTAACCGGAACTTCTCTTAAAAGATTATTAGTACCTAAATAAATGATTGCAATTTGCTTTTCTACTGAATATGGAGAGAATTGGTTTTGCTTCAAAATCTCAACGTTTCTTGCTCCTTTGTCAATTACTGTTTTAGTAGCAGCATCCAAATCACCACCAAACTTAGAGAAAGCTTCCATCTCACGATAAAGTGCTTGGTCTAATTTTAAAGTACCGGCAACTTTTTTCATGGATTTAATCTGAGCAGAACCTCCCACACGGCTTACCGAAATACCTACGTTAATAGCAGGACGAATACCGGATAAGAACAAGTTGGTTTCCAAGAAAATCTGACCATCAGTGATAGAAATTACGTTGGTAGGAATATAAGCAGAAACGTCACCAGCTTGAGTTTCAATAATAGGCAATGCTGTTAAAGAACCACCACCTTTTACTAAAGGTTTTAAAGATTCTGGTAAATCGTTCATGTTTTTAGCGATATTATCATCACTAATCACTTTAGCAGCTCTTTCAAGTAAACGGGAGTGCAAATAGAATACGTCTCCAGGATATGCCTCACGACCCGGTGGACGACGAAGCAATAAAGACACCTCACGATAAGCAACCGCTTGCTTAGAAAGGTCATCATAAACCACCAATGCAGGGCGACCAGTATCACGGAAATATTCTCCGATAGCGGCACCGGCAAATGGAGCATAGAACTGTAAAGGAGCAGGATCGGCAGCAGTAGCAGATACGATAACCGTATAAGCCATAGCACCGTGCTCTTCTAATGTTTTCATCACAGTAGCAACGGTAGAAGCTTTCTGACCGATAGCTACATATATACAAAATACAGGTTTACCTGCATCAAAAAATTCTTTTTGATTGATAATGGCATCCAAACAGATAGCTGTTTTACCGGTTTGACGGTCACCAATTACCAATTCACGCTGACCACGACCAATAGGAATCATGGCATCTACAGATTTGATACCCGTTTGTAAAGGTTCAGTTACCGGTTCACGGAAGATAACACTCGGAGCTTTACGCTCAATAGGCATTTCATGTGTCTCGCCAACGATAGGACCTTTACCATCAATAGGCTCTCCTAAAGTGTTTACCACACGACCAACCATACCTTCTCCTACTTTGATAGAAGCGATACGTCCGGTACGACGCACTTTAGAACCTTCTTTAATGTTATCGCTTTCCCCCATCAATACGACACCCACATTATCTTCTTCAAGGTTTAAGGCTATTGCTTTGGTACCATCTTCAAACTCAACCAACTCCCCTTGACGCACGCCGCCAAGTCCATATACACGGGCAATACCATCACCAATTTGTAATACAGTACCTACTTCTTCCAATTCGGCAGAGCTATTGAAGTTACCTAATTGTTGGCGTAAAATCGCCGATATTTCATCCGGTTTAATCTCAACCATGGTTTAAAAATTTATTAATGATTTAATAAAATAATTTTTCTTTTAAATTAAATATCTGCTACAAAAATATTTTTAGCAAATTGGTTTTTTACATCAGTTAAATCTCTGGATATACTGAGGTCAAAATATTTATCGCCTACTTGTAATTTAAAGCCACCCACTATATTTGGGTCGATAAAAGTTTCAGTAACGATATTTTCATTGTTCAATTCTTTTTTCACTTTAGTTAAAATCGCATTTAAAGTATCTTCATTTAAAGCGACTGCTGCAGTAATTTGAACTTTTTGAATGTTATTTAAAGCCTGATATTGCTCTTCAAAAGCATTAGTTATTTCAAATAAATTGGCTTCTCTACCCTTTTTTACCAATAAATTGATAAAAGCAACTGAAGTAGGACCAACCTTACCATCAAAGATAGTGTTTAAAATGCTAATTTTTTTGTCTGCCTTAATCAAAGGACTTTGTAAAAACAATGCCAAATCACGGGATTGAACCAGTGAATTTTGGATAGTTTTCATATCACTCAATACTGCTGTTACATTATTTTGCTCTATTGCAAAGTCTAATAATGATTTGGCGTATCGGGATGCAAGACGTGGATTGGGCATTTATAAAAAGATTATAATTGTTAGTATTAGTTCAATTTAATGTCGTTAGCCAACATTTTTATGTAATCGGATTGAGCCGTTTCAGTGTTTAACTCTTTACGAAGCATTTTTTCGGCAACGGCAACTGCTAAAGTACCAATTTCGTTTTTCACTTCTGTTAAAGCAGCATTCTTTTTATTTTCAATTTGAAAACGTGCTTCTTCCATGATTTTGTTAGCTTCAATTTTTGCTTGTTCTTTGGCTTCAGCTAAAATTTTGTCTTTAGTAGCTTTAGCTTCTTTAAGCATAACAGAACGCTCTTCACGTGCTTCTTGTAACAAACGCTCGTTATCAGCTTTCATTTCTGCCATTTCAACTTTCACCTTTTCGGCGGTAGCAATAGACGTGGCAATGCTGGTTTCTCGCTCTGTCAAAGCTCCTAAAATAGGTTTCCAAGCGAATTTTTTTAATAAGAAAAGAACGATTAAAAATGCGATTAACGTCCATGCAAAGAGGCCTAAGGCGGGGGTTAATAAATCCATATGTTTTATTATTGTATTGTTCTAATGATTCACTTTTGTTAATAATACACTTAATTTTTAATTAAGGATTTCGTCCTTTGCCCTTTGCTAGGGACGAAATCCAATCTTGTTTGGTGTAATAATATTACATTACTACTGCCAACAAACCAACGATTACACCGAAAAGGGCAACACCCTCGATGAACGCTGCTGTCAAAATCATAGAAGAACGGATGTCTCCGGCAGCTTCTGGTTGACGAGCGATTGATTCTACTGAACTTTTACCAATTTGACCGATACCGATACCTGCTGCTAAAGCTGCGATACCTGCACCTACTGCTCCTAAACCTTTAGCCAATCCGGCTGCTTCTGCTACTGATTGCATTAATACTGACATGTGTACTTAATTTAAGTGATTAAAAAAAATGTTTATTAAATTTAAAAATATTTTTATTATAATACTAATTCTTCTTCGCTATGAGAATGACCATGGGCATCTTCAGGACCATGACTATGATCTTCAATTCCTTGACCAATAAACACTGCTGTTAGATTTACAAAAATGAAAGCCTGAATAGCTGCTACTAATAACTTCACCGCATACATAAACACCGTAAAGCCAACAGATACTGGAGCAAATCCATAACCGGCAGCACTGCTAATGCCTCCTAAAATAAAGATAATCATGATTAAGCTTGTTAAGATGATGTGACCAGCCATCATATTGGCAAACAAACGAATCATCAAAGCTACAGGCTTAATAAACAAAGATAAAATTTCAATGATAGTAAGTAATATACTTATAGGGAAAGGCACTCCGGGAGGGTTAAATAAGTGTGCCCAGAATCCTTTTTTTGCAGTGAAAACAATTACAATAAAAGAAACCAAAGCTAAGGCACCTGTAACTGCAATATTACCAGTAAAGTTTGCACCTGAAGGTATCAACCCTAACATATTATTTATCCATATAAAGAAAAACATGGTTAATAATAAAGGCATAAACTTCATATATTCTTTCCCTAAATTAGGTTTTGCCACCTCATCTCTAACAAAAGTAATTAAAGGTTCCATGGCATTTTGTAAGCCAGATGGAGCGGTAGTAACCCCTTTCTTTTTATAGGCTCTTGCCACAGAAATAAATATTAAGAATAAGATAGCAATAGAAACAAACATATTAAAAATATTCTTTGTAAAAGAAAAATCTTTAATATTCGCTCCGTCTAAAGCAATAATTTTTCCTGATTTTGATTCTAAATTTTTTATTTCTTCAACACTAGCTCCTTCAGCTTTCTTTTCATCAATAAAATGTTGGGTCACTAATTGATAACCATTATAAGCACTATGCCCATGATCTAATTTGGAAGACATAAAAACATCAACTCCCGAATTAGGATTGTAAATAATTACCGGCAAAGGCATAGATACCGGATGGTTTACACCATCTTTACCCGGAATATCAAAAAAGTGCCAATCATAAGTATCCTTGATATGACCAAAAATCAATTCTTTAATGTTCAGTTTTTCTTTCTCAGCAGTATGCTCTGCAAAAGTTGGGGTAGAAATAAGAGATAACCCACTAATAATCAATATTATAAAGACTGAAAAAAACCTAGAATTCCTTAACACGTTTTAAAATTTTGTGCAAAGGTAATACATTTAAAGAAAAAAAAATAATAATTTAGAAAAAATTATCAACACCTTAGGTTACTATAACAAATATTTATAAATATAAAATATTTTTTGTTTACTTTATTTAAAAAACATACATTTGTGTTAAATAAAATAACCCAAAAAACCTTTTAACATGAAAAAGCTTTTAATCTTACCAATTGCAATTATTGGAATTTTTGCTTTTACAATAAACTCTTGTAAAAAAGCAAAAAAAGAAACCTGCAAAATCCAAAGAGTTACCCAAACCGGAGGCTCAAATGATGTCTATCTATTAACTTATGATGACAACTTCAAGCTCACAAAGATAAATAACGGTTCCATAGAAAAGAATTTTTCTTATGGGAATAACCAAAAGACAATCTTAACAACTGACGGAGGTACTTTTTCTTCTAAAGTAATAATTACCTATAATGGGCAACAACAAATAATTAATGCAAGAACAGAAACCAATGCATCTGGTACCAATTGGGAAAATAACAGTCTAACTTATAGTGGAGGCCACCCGATTTCACTTACTACCACTTCTTCTTCGGCAAGTTCTAATACCTTTAATTTAATCTGGGAAAATGGAAATTTAATAAAGGTTGTACCAAGTTCCGGTACTGCAACAAATTTTGATTATTACACAGATAAAGATTTTCAAGATGCAGATTACCTAAGTTTAATTTATACGCTTCAATCTTTTGGAGAGTCATTATTCATAAATAAAAATTTAATAAAAAAATTTAGCACTCAAGAAATAAATTACAATTTTAATGACAAAGGGCTTATTAGTTCATTATCCATCTCCCCATCAATATCGACTTTAAACATTGATTATATTTGTAAATAGGAATTATTTAACTAGATAAATTCAAATATTTAAGCCCCTAGCCCATTTTCAAACGATAATGAATCATTATCGTTTGTTGTTCTTTTTCTTTTATCTGGTTCAAAACCTAATGTTAATCCATTTTTTTAAATATTTACATAATTTGAACAATAAAAGAATCAACTATTTGACAATAAGAATATTAAGCAGTATATTGTAAAGATTTTTTTTACTTTTGCAAGATGATACCAAGTTTTAACTTACAAGGAACTTTAATGAATTTTGAAAGCCCCAAAGTGATGGGCATTCTAAATATCACCCCAGACTCCTTTTATAATAAAGGTCGTAATAGCTCCTTCACCGAAGCTATCCATTTAGCAGACCGAATGATAAAAGAAGGTGCTGATATTTTGGATATTGGTGGGCAAAGCAGTCGACCAGGTTCGGAAAGAGTTGGTGCAGAAGAAGAGATAAATCGGGTGTGTCCTATAATAGAAGCCATTCATCAAAGATTCCCAAAGACCCCCATCTCTATTGATACCTATTATGCAAAGGTTGCCAAAAAAGCGGTGGCTGCAGGAGCAGTAATCGTAAATGACATCTCTGCAGGCTTGATGGATGAGAAAATGTTACCAACGATTTCAAAATTAGAAGTGTCTTATATTATGATGCACATGCAGGGTACGCCAGAAAACATGCAGAAGAACCCTAAATATGATGATGTGGTAGTTGAGGTTTTTGACTTTTTAAAAGACCGAATATTAGCAGCCAAAAGTTTGGGAATTAAAGATATCGCCATTGATTTAGGTTTCGGATTTGGAAAAACATTAGAGCAAAATTATATTTTACTAAGAACCCTAAAAGCATTTCAAATGCTAAATGCCCCAATTTTAGTTGGAGTTTCAAGAAAATCAATGATATATAGACATTTAGGCATCGACCCTGATGATGCCTTAAATGGAACAACAGCAGTTCATATCTTAGCTTTAGAACAAGGTGCTCAAATATTAAGAGTTCACGATGTAAAAGAGGCAAAAGAAGCCATCCAAATTTATGAACTTTATAAAAAAGCAGGAACAGGACAAAAAATAGAAACAAAATTGATTATTTAAAAAATAAATTATACATTTGAAGATTAAAATAAAAAATAATGAAAATTATCAATACATCCATAGCAGTAGTTTTGTTTTTAATTTTAGGTGGGAGCACCAACACCACGTTTGCACAGACACCATCATTTGCAACAGAAAAAGTTAGTGCACAAAATTTACAGCAATCTTTAGATGCCTATAAAAAGAATAATGGCAATGAAGCCCAGATTGCTTATAATACTTTTTATGATAAATTAAATTTAGTTTTAGCAGAAAAAAAAGCAAATCTTCCGGCTGTGGCAAATGTAAACGAAACACCAGAATATAAAGAATTTGAGAAATTGGTTCTGGGTTTTAACGCATTAATGCTTGCCAAAAGAGACAACAACAAAACGGTTATTATTCAAGAAATGAAAAAAATAATTAGCATTGTTGAAAAATAATTGTGAATTAATTTGAAAGATGACAATTTTATTACTAAGTTTGCAGTCAGATTAAGAATAGTTTAACAACAATATACATGGAAAATAATCCAAATTTAGATCAAGATAATATCGAAGAAAACACACTTCAGGAAGTGGATAATCCACAAGATTTACGTATTAGCAAGCCAAAAACATCAAGATTATTTTTCTTGTTGAGTTTTTTTGGATTCTTTATTTTTGCTTGGTCTGGTTGCTATAACCTATACAAACATAAATATGTTAGCCAAAAAGATAAAGTAGAAGTAAACGAAAGTTCTTTATACGCTCCTAAGTATAAGTAATTTATTTATTAAGTGATAGTTTGTGAGCATTTGACAGCCGTTGTCATTTTAAGTTATAAAAGCATTGAATGGCACAAATTATTCTTACCAAAAATAATTGAGCAGTCCGCATCAGGATATGATGTTGTGGTTGTAGATCATGCTTCACCGGATGATACTTCCTTGTATATCAAGGAACACTTTCCCACGGTGAAGCTTCTTCGTTTAGAAAAAAACTTAGGATTTGCAGGTGGATATGCCGCCGCCTTAAAGCAAATAAAAGCAAAGTATTTTATTCTATTATCATCAGACTTTGAAGTGACAGACAACTGGTATCCACCATTGGAAACCTTGTTAGAAAACAATCCCCAAATAGCTGCTGCACAACCAAAAATCAGATATTGGAAACAAAGAGAACTTTTTGAATATGCAGGTGCTGCAGGTGGCTTTATGGACAAATGGGGCTATATGTTTTGTAGAGGCAGGATATTCAGTACTTTAGAAGAAGACCAAGGACAATACAATGATACTGTTGAAATATTTTGGGCTTCTGGGGGATGCCTGATGGTGCGTTCTGAAGCTTACTTTAAGACCGGAGGTTTAGACCCCGACCTATATGCACACATGGAAGAGATAGACTTATGTTGGCAGCTACAAAATCTAGGATACAAAATAGCTGCAACAGGAGCATCCACAGTCTATCATGTTGGAGGGAGTATCATCTCCTACGGCAGTCCACAAAAAACTTTTTATAACTACCGTAATAATTTGGCAATAATATTAAAAAATGAAAAATGGTCTAAAATACTTTGGCTCATTCCATTACGCTTAGTTTTAGATGGGGTCTCCTGCATTTTGTTTTTAAAAGAAGGAAATATTAAAAATATTTTGGCAGTATTAAAAGCTCATTTTGATTTTTATAAAACCTTTGGGTTATGGAAAAGTAAACGGAGTAAACATAAAGGTTCTCCTACTGAAACTCCATTAAAATCTGTTTATTCAAAAAGTATAATAATTGACTATTTTATTAAAGGCAAGAAAAAGTTTAATGATTTGGACTTCCCTATTAGCAATGTTAATTAACAACTCTAATTCTAATAAATAAAAAATATAACTTATCTTCGTCTTTTGTTTTAATTTTAAAATGAAATTTTCTTATGAATGAAGTGTTTCTTTTAGCCATTGCCTATTTATTGGGTTCTATACCTACTTCGGTATGGGTCAGTAAAAGATTCTTTGGTATTGATATCAGAGACTATGGCAGCGGAAACGCCGGGGCTACTAATACATTTAGAGTATTAGGAAAGCAAGCAGGTGCAGCAGTTTTTGCTGTGGATATGTTTAAAGGTTTTATAGCTGTTAAATTAGCTTATTTATCCTTCTATTCCTTTTCACAATCTGGAGATGCCTTTACCAATTTACAAATTGCCTTAGGTTTAGTTGCGGTCTTGGGTCATATTTTCCCTTTATTTGCAGGCTTTAAAGGAGGAAAAGGCATTGCCACATTATTTGGAATGATTTTAGGCATCCAATGGATGGTTGCAGTATGTTTGGTTATCGTATTTTTCACAATGTTGTTTTTAACTAAATATGTGTCTTTAAGTTCAATAACAGCGAGTATCACCTTCCCCCTATTACTATTATTTATTTTTAAAGGTCAAGAGCCTGCTTATCTTTTATTTGCAGTTTCCACAGCACTATTAGTTTTGTTTACCCATCACAAAAACATCAACCGTCTTTTAAGTGGAAATGAGAGTAAAGTAAAAGTAAAATTAAAAAGAAAGCAGAAAAACGAACACACATAAAATTTAAGATTGAAAAACACTTTCACATCTTATATTTAACTTTTTTCATATCTTGGTTTCAATTCTAATTTTTATATTTGCAATCGAAATATTTGTACCCTAAAAAGGGGTCATGAAATTTAAAATTATGATTGGTATTAAGCGTCTAACAATTGGTAGTTTACTGATAGTTTTATATAGTCAGTTTTCTTATGGACAAGGATTAAAGAATATAATAAACTTTGTTGGGAACAGAGACCCAGAAGCAGCTAAAGAGATTGCATCCAGTCAATTGCAAAATGAAGTCAAGGAGTTAATCAGTACAAAATATTCCGGAAGAAAACTGGGTACTGTAGCCTATAAAAATTTGACTTTTTATTTAGAACAAAAAATGTTGCAATTAGGACTGGAGCGATATGGTTCAATAGGTTATCGCACCCCTTTTAAATATCCTAATGGTAGGCAATTAAGCCATGATGCCAAATTTTATCTTAACGGAAAATCTCTTTTCATTGGGAAAGAAGTACTTCCCCTACCCTTTTCTGCAGCCAAAGAAAATGACGGATTTTTTATTCCTGGAAACAACCAGTCTTATAGTCCATGGACTGTAGAACTTCCTACTAAAAAATATTCCGAAGATAATATATTACCCATTCTAAAAAATGAAATCATAAATGCTCAATCAAGAGGAGCAACGGCATTGTATTTTTATGACAATTCTGGAACTATTGATTTACCCAATTTTAAATTTAATAGTAATGTCCTTCAAGATGAAGCCATCAATATTCCGGTATGGATAATATCAAAATTTACTTGGGAAACTTATTTTAAGAATGTAAATTCTATTATTAATGTGGCAAGCGTTGCACGTTATAGCACGGTTTATGATGAAGCTTTTAACGTAGTAGGATTAATTAATAATAAAGCAGAAAAAACGGTGGTAATATTTACCAATTATGACCAAGTAAGTCCCGATGCTATCCAAGGTGCTAGTTTTAATGCCGGCAGTGTGGCATTATTAATGCAATTGGCAACCGTATTAAAAGCCTCAGAGTACAAAAAATACAATTATGCAATTGCTGCATTTTCCGGAAGTTCGATTGGAGATTTAGGAGCAAAGACTTTTTTAAGTGTACCCGGAATAAAAGAAAAGATAGCTTATGCCCTATCCCTCAACGGTCTTGGAAACTTTAATAGTAAAAACAATATTTACATTAATGGAATTGGTAGTTCTATCGTTTTTAAATCTTCCATTTTACACCTAACCAATACAGCTTTTCAACCTAAAGTAGGTGAAGAATTACCGGTAGGGAAAGAATATAAAGTATTCTTAAACAATGAAATACCTACATTGTCTTTGTCGTCTAACTTTGACAGTTATAATGCCCAAAAGGACAATTTTGTCAATATGAACTTTACAGGTCTTACCAATAGTATTTCTTATATTTCTCATCTCATAAGTAACATAAACAAGTCTGACCTAAACATAAAATATAAATACCCTAATCTGGTAATAAAAGATGAGGACATAGTAGCTCCTACAATAAATATTGTAAAAGCTAACAAAGTAACCAAGGAAAACAAAACAAAAACTATAGCACTACAAAAAACAAATAGTGCTAAGCCGATAAATACCGCTAAAACAAGTCAAACTCCGAAAGAAACAAAGGCTTCAAATAACAAAGAAGTACAAAATTACTCTCAAAAAGAAACTGTTGCTATTGCCAAAAACAATTTAAAAAACAACAGAAACAATAACAATAAGAATCCAAACTTACCTAATGGAGAAATACACAATACAATAGACCTTAAAGAGACAAATACTATAGAACCAACAGACAACAAACCGGCAATTGCAAGCAATGTCATCACAGATAAAATTGGTTTAGGGATAGATGAGCTTTCAAAAAAAGAGGATGGTGTTATTATTCAATCAGTTACGGAAAACAGCATAGCCTCTAAAATTGGTTTACTTGTAGGGGACACGGTATTGCAAATTGGAAGTTTTCCAATTTTTAATGTAAAAGCTTATTTATTTACCTTAAACAAATATAAGGAAGGAGAAAGAGCATATTATAAAGTAAAACGAGCCAATGGACAAACAGTAATGCTAAACGTAGAATTTTAGCAGTTAAGCAATAAACAAAAAGAGAGCAAAATTATATATTAATCTTGCTCTCTTTTTATTTTATTTTAAATCTAAAAAGAAATAGTCTGAAGTTCCTGGGTTTTTAGAAAAATATCCCCAATCTTAATGCGAAATTATTAAATCGGACATTACCATCTTTAAAATTATCATTTACGGTAATTGGTGTATTGTTTTTACCGTAAAGTTCGAAATTTTGAGGATTAGTCATATCAGGTGCAAAGCCGTTATTGAAATAAACTCCAACATAGGCAGCTAGTTTATCAGTAAGCGGATACTCAGCACCAATACCTAAACTCATTTGAACATTTAATGGAGAAAAACCAGGTTTCAAAGTTCCTCTTGACCCTAACTTATCTTTTTCAACACTATTGGTCTGAATAGTAGCATCATTATCGGTATAAGTAATGTCATAAGAAGCTTTCTTTGCCACTCTAAACCCAACATTTAACCCGGCTTGTCCAAAGAATCTAAAATTTGAAATAGGCTCAGTTCTTAATTTAATAGCAACCGGAATTTCTATCAAACTAATATTGTAATCAAAGCTTGCTTTGTTGATCATGTTAGGATTTAAAGATTTTGAAATTCTGTCCATTGACATTTTTCCTCCACCCATATTCATTTGCAAACCGGTAACCAATGCATAATTAGGTTGAAAGTAATACTCTGCAACTAAGCCATAAGTGAATCCCATTTTAGAACCATCATTGGTAATATTATAATTTTTACCATCATCTGTTCTGGCAGAAGATTTCATCCAAGCTATAGTGGGAGCCACATACGCTCCAATTCGGAAAGGTTTAAGGTCAATATCGTAAGAACCTTGAGCAAAACTCGCTGATGTGCCTATTAAGGCTAAGCTTAATGAAGATAAAATAATTTTTTTCATTTTTTGTTTATTTTGTTTCAACTTTCAAAGTTAAGAATAATTAAATAAAACATTACCATACCAACTTCCATTTATATCCTATTAACAAATATATTTTCAATAGTAAAATTTAAAATAGTTCTGATTTTTTTAATAATTCCTTAGTACAATACTCAATAAACTCACATTTATAGGGATGATAACATTGCTCCCCCATAGCAATATCGGGTTCGTCATTCATTTTTAATAGTTCAATAAATTCAGGTATCAGTAGTTCTAATTTTGGAACATACTGCTTTAAAACCTCAGTTTTATCTATTATTCTAAAACCTCCATCCTCAGCCGGTAAAACCAAATTAAACTGCTTTAAGCCTTTTTGGGCATGGCTGCACACAAAATACTGAATTGCCATATCCTGAATGAAAACTTCCTTTTCCTCCATACTGTTTTTCACTTCAAAAATAGTATAACTACCATTTTCATGAATTTGACAAACATCCGTCATCACCAAAGTTTTATTAAAAATAAAGCAAGCTTCAAAAGTATTTGCAGGAACCGATTGTTCAAATACTTTTTGTGTATAAGAGGCCCCTAAGCTATACAAATCTTTTTTCAATATTTGGTCTACCGCCACCCCCATTTGAAAAGTAGCTTTAAAAGTAGCCTCAAAGCTTCTACCCCCTTGAAATTTGACTAAAGTTTCTACATCGGGAGGCGTTTTTTCTTTGGGTTGATGCTTCAATAAATACAAATATTTCTTGCATTGCACCCCCTTAACAACACTAGTTTTTGAAAGAGTAAAAAAACAGGGCATCAAATCTCTAATTGTAATATTCAGGTCCATCTCAGATAATAAAACTATTTAAAAAATAAAATTAAATGATTTTGTGAAATTTTCAACCATTTTCGTCTTAATAATATGAACATCAAAATTTTCAAATTATTAGTATTCATCGGAATTTGTGTACATCTTGTGGCTTGCGGACAGGCAGGTTCGGATTATAACACCGGCAATATTAAAGTTTTGCCATTACAAGTAGAAAGGCAGCCTAATCGCTTGGCTCAAGCGGCGGAAAGCATTATAGACCCTAAAATAGTTTATGATCCTTCATATTTTTCAATACCCTACCCTAACGGAGATGTTCCCAAAGAAAAAGGAGTTTGTACCGATGTCGTTATTAGAAGCCTCAGAAAACTAGGCCTCGACCTACAAAAAGAAATCCATCAAGATATGACAAAAAACTTTGGAGCATATCCAAACATTTGGGGGGCTACTACCACCGATAAAAACATAGACCACAGAAGAGTTCCCAACCAAATGAAATATTTTGACCGTAAAGGCTATGCTCTTAATATCACTCAAAATCCAAAGGATTACCAACCAGGAGACATTGTAAGTTGGAAATTAAATAATGGCTTATTACATATCGGGATTATTAGTAATAAAAAGGAACCTAAAGCCGCTCATTTTTTAATTGTTCATAATATTGGAGGTGGACAAATTTTAGAAGATGTTTTGTTTAAATGGGACATCATTGGCCATTACAGGTTAAATAAAAATTAATGCAATTTTTATTTATTTTACAATTGTTTATACTTTTGCAGGAATATGTTTTTAAAATCTATCCCAAACTGGGTGCAAAAAATCTTTAAGAGTTATATATGGAAAATGCCTGCAACTCCTGATTCGTATGATATCTTTTTAACTTTCGATGATGGCCCCCACCCAGAGATTACGCCTTGGGTTTTAAGCCAATTAAAAGAATACCAGGCTAATGCCACATTCTTCTGTATTGGAAAAAACGTTGTTGAATTCCCTGATGTTTACCAACAAATTTTAAATGAAGGACATACTGTAGGTAACCATACCCATCAACATTTAAAAGGAAGAAAAACGGATGAAGATATTTACATTGCTGATATATTGCAGGCACAAAAATTTATAGACAGCAAATTATTCCGTCCACCTTACGGCAGCATTAATAGACTTCAAACAAAAAAACTTAAAGAATTAGGATTCAAAATTATCCTTTGGAATATTATTCCTGGTGATTGGGACAAAAGTATCAGTTCAGAAAAATGTTTAGAAAATATTATTTTTAGTATCACTCCCGGCTCTATCATAGTATTACACGATAGTGAAAAAGCTCAATCTAACATGGAATATGTATTGCCCAGACTATTAGAATATGGGAAAAAGAAGAATTGGAAATTTAAAAGTATCGTTTAATAAATTCTCTTTTTGACCTCAACCATCTCATTTATTTGGTTTTTCAAAATTTATTATCGTAATTTTTCAATAAAACAGGAAATCCTTCGTAAATTGCACCTCAATTTTTATATAAAAATAAAATTATGTTGAAGAAAATTGTACTGAGCATTGTAACTGCTGCTCTGTTTTTTTCTGCCAGAGCAGATGAAGGAATGTGGATTCCGATGTTAATTGGAAAGAATATCCAAGAAATGAAAGCAAAAGGCTTTCATTTGAGTGCCGATGATGTTTATAGCATCAATCATGCCAGCCTTAAAGATGCCATCGTGCATTTTGGTGGCGGATGTACAGGTGAAATGATTTCTGACCAAGGTCTTTTAATCACCAATCACCATTGTGGGTATGGTAATATAGCCGACCTTAGTACTGTAGAAAAAAACTATTTAGAAGATGGCTTTTGGGCTAAATCTTTAGATCAAGAATTAAATGCTCCCGGATTAAGTGTAAAATTCTTAGTTAGAATGGAGGACGTAACCGAGGCTGTATTAAAAGCTCAAAAAAAGAAAAAGAAATCTGAAGAAATCATCAATGAAATTATAAACGCTGCAAATGAAGGTGGGCAATATTCTTCACAAATTTCTTCATTTTATGGCGGTAACCAATACTTCTTATTGGTTTATGAAGTATTTACAGATGTTAGACTAGTAGGTACCCCTACAAAATCTTTAGGTAAATTTGGTGGAGATACTGACAACTGGATGTGGCCTCGTCACACTGCTGACTTCTCCATGTTCCGTGTTTATGCCAATAAGCAAAACAAACCCGCTAAATATTCAAAAGATAACGTTCCTTACAAACCAAAAAAATTCTTACCTATAAGCTTAAAAGGAGTAGAAAACAATGACTACGCCATGGTTATGGGATACCCGGGCCGTACCAACAGATATGAAACCTCATACGGAGTAGATTTGGCTATTAACGAAGTAAACCCTTCTATTGTAAATTTAAGAGATGCCCGCTTATCTATCATGCGTAAATATATGCGTCAAGATAAAGCCATTAATTTAAAATTAGCATCTAGTTATGCCAGCATAGCCAACTATTGGAAATATTTTATTGGTCAGACAGAACAATTAAAAAGATTAAATGTAGTAGCCGAAAAGCAAAAACAAGAGCAAGAGTTTAATGATTGGGCTAAGAAAAACGGAAGGGCTAATAAAAATGTCATGAGTAATTTTGCCAAGACTTATGCTGCTTACCGTCCTTATGCCAAACAAAACATTTATTTATCTGAAGGAATCGCTGCTCCCTCCATTGCCAAGTTAGGTGCCAGAGCAACATCTGTATTGAAAGCACTAGAAAGCGGTAAAAAAGCAGATTCCGACAAAGCCATTCAAGCACTAAAAAGCTATAGAACCAATTTAATGGAAAGCTTTGTTCCACAGGTAGAAGAAGAAATGTTGGCAAAAACTATGGAAATGTACTATACAGACATTCCTGCAGAACAAAGACCTAATATTTACGAAACCGTAATTTTCAAAAAATATCCAAATGACAAATCAAGTTCGGCATTCACTCAATATGCTAAATATTTAAGCACCAATTCTATCCTTTTGGATGATAGCAAATTCAATAATTTTGTAAATGCTCCTAGTGCTGAAATCTTAAAAAATGACCCTGCAGTTCAATATATGCAAGCATTTTTAGATAATCAAGATGCTAAATTTAAAGAGAAAACAGACGAATACAATATTGCCAAATCTAACTTGGCTAAAGATTATATTGCAGGTCTAATGAAAATGAATCCAAACAAAAATTGGTCTCCTGATGCTAATTCTACCATGCGTGTAACTTATGGTAATGTAGCAGGTTACAGCCCTCAAGATGCCGTTACCTACAACTACTTTACAACTATTGATGGTTTAATGGCAAAATACAAACCTGGAGATTATGAGTTTGATTTACCTAAACAATTTATTGACCTTTACAACAAAAAAGATTTTGGTCAATATGTAAATAAAGATGGTACTATTGTTACCTGTTTTATTACCAATAATGACATCACCGGAGGTAACAGTGGTAGTCCTGTAATTAATGCCGATGGTGCTCTTTTAGGATTAGCTTTTGATGGCAACTGGGAAGCAATGAGTGGCGATATAGCTTTTGACAAACAATTCAAAAGAACGATCACCGTGGATATCCGCTTTGTATTATGGATAATAGACAAAATGGGTGGTGCTCAAAACTTAATTGATGAAATGCAATTGATAAAATAAACATTTTCAAAAACAAAGGCTGTTCATTAGAAAAGAACAGCCTTTTTTAATTTTTTAATTAATAATACAATGAAGAAACTACTATTATTTGGACTGTTAATTACTCAATTTGGGAGTTTAATAGCACAAAAAAAACAATTTACCATGCAAGAAGCTGTCTTAGGATTAAGAACAAATCTTGCAGTAGAAAACATCTCGGCACCCATTTGGTCTAATGACAACAAAACACTTTTCTTTCAAAAAAAAGATATCTTATATAAGGCAGAAGCTCCAAATTTCGAACCTAAAACTTGGTTCAGCTTAGCTGGTTTTAACCAAAAAATGTTTGGAAAAGACAGCTTAAAATCAATTCCTTTTATCAATTTTAAAAATGAAAGTCCATATTATAAAATAAAAAACGACTTGTATTTTATTAAAGAATTACAAGCTGATGGTTTTACCAAAGAAAATGCTATTACCTTACCTTCAAAGGCTGCTAATTTGACCATTGAAAACAAACTAATAGTTTTTACTGAAGATAATAACTTATTGGCAATTGATGAAAACGGACAGCAACATATTATCACATCAGACCCAACCAACAGCCATATCGTAAATGGGCAAAGTGTCCATAGAAATGAGTTTGGTATCAAAGGTGGCATTTTCATCGCTCCCAACAGAAAAAAGATAGCCTATTACCGTATGGATGAAAGCATGGTAGCCGATTACCCTATCATCAACTGGCAACCTATCCCGGCAGAAAACGAAAATATAAAATATCCAATGGCAGGCAAAACCTCCCACCAGGTAACTTTAGGTGTTTATGACCTTAGCACAAAGAAAACGGTATTTATCCAAACCGGCACACCGCTAGACCAATATTTAACTTGTGTAACCTGGAGCCCAGACAATAAATACATTTTTATTGCTATTTTAAATAGGGCTCAAAATCACATGAAACTGAACCGCTATGATGCAAGCACCGGAGCGTTCATCAATACTTTATTTGAAGAAAAATCAGATAAATATGTAGAACCTCAACATGAATTGGTTTTTATTCCAAATTCCAATACAGAATTTGTTTGGATGAGCCAAAGAAGTGGATTTATGCACCTTTATCTTTATAATACTTCCGGAAAATTATTAAAACAACTTACTTCCGGAGGCTGGCTGGTAAATGAGATAGAAGGCATCAATGCCGGTGATAAAGAGCTTATCCTTACCACCACAAAAGATTCTCCTAAAGAAAAACATATTTACAGTCTTAATTATAAAACAAAAGCCTTAAAAAGGATAGATAATGCCTTGGGAATGCACAATGTTAGCATTAGCAAAAATGGAAAATACATTTTGGATAGCTATTCCAATAGCACCTCTCCTAGAGTGGTAAATATTATCAATAATAATGGGACTATCCTAAAAAATATAATTAATGCAGTAGATCCTCTGAAGGATTACGACAGAGCAACTGTAAAAGAAGTTACGCTTGCAGCAGATGATGGTACACCTTTATACGGAAAATTAATGCTCCCTTCAAATTTTGACGTTAATAAAAAGTATCCGGTAATCGTCTATTTATACAACGGCCCTCATGTTCAATTGGTAACCAACAATTACCCAGCTTCCGGAAACCTTTGGTACGATTTAATGACACAAAAGGGATATGTAGTTTTCACTATGGATGGCAGAGGCAGCAGCAATAGAGGATTAAATTTTGAGCAAGCTGTTTTCCGTCAACTAGGAACCGTTGAAATGAATGACCAATTAAAAGGTGTAGAATACTTAAAATCATTAACTTTTGTAGATAAAGACAGAATGGGAGTGCATGGCTGGAGCTTTGGTGGCTTTATGACTACATCTTTAATGTTACGTCATCCGGAAGTATTCAAAGTAGGTGTTGCCGGTGGCCCGGTAATCGACTGGGGCATGTATGAAATCATGTACACCGAACGTTATATGGACAGCCCACAAGAAAATCCAAAAGGATATGCAGACAATAATTTGCTTACAAAGACTAAAAATCTTAAAGGAAAACTTTTAATGATACATGGTGCTCAAGATGATGTAGTGGTATGGCAACATTCCATCAAATTTGTAAAAGCTTGTGTGGACAATGGGGTTCAGATGGACTATTTTGTTTACCCGGGGCATCCTCATAATGTGATGGGTAAAGACCGTGTGCATTTAATGCAAAAAATCACAGATTATTTTGACGAATATCTAAAGTAAAAAAAACGGAGTAGCTAACAAGTTACTCCGTTTTTTTCAAAAGACATGAAAAAATTATCTCTTCGAAACAATCGAAGAGATAATTTTTTGTAAAATACTTTTAAAAATAGATTACTTACGTAATCCTAATTTAGCGATTAATTCGCGGTATCCATTAAGGTTGGTACGGCTCATGTATTGCAATAAACGCTTGCGCTGCCCTACCATTTTGATTAAGCTAAGATTGCTAGAATGATCTTTTTTATTTCCACTATTTAAGTGTTTAGAGATATGATTGATACGCTCAGTTAATAAAGCCACTTGAGCTTCAACAGAACCTGTATTCTTCTCAGAACCACCATAAGTTTTAAAAATATTTGCTTTCTTAGCGTCAATAGTTGCGTTAGCCATTGTATAATTTTGTTTAATTTTCTTAATTTAAAATTTCGGAATGCAAAGGTAAACAATTAATTTCAATATTTCAATAATATTTTTATTAATACAAAAAAATCATTTTCCGTTACAATTAATATGAGCATATAAAAAATGAAATCTTCAAAATTGCAGCTCAAAAAATTCAAGTCATAAGCCTAAACATATTATGCTTATGACTTGAAAAGTTAAATATTTATTCGTCTTCGTCGAATTCTAATACATCTCTATTATTCAACAACAATTCGTATTCTTCTTTTGAACCTACTATCAAGTCGTTAAACGTTCTCATACCAGTACCGGCAGGTATCAATCCACCAGTAATTACATTCTCTTTCAACCCTATTAAATCATCTGTTTTACCGGCGATTGCAGCAGTAGAAAGCACTTTTGTAGTCTCCTGGAATGAGGCAGCTGAAATCCAACTTGGCACACCCAAAGATGCTCTGGTAATACCTTGTAACATTGGAGCAGAAGTAGCAGGAACGGCATCACGGTATTCTACCAATGCTTTATCGGCACGACGCAACAAGCTGTTTTCTTCTCTAATCTCTCTCAAGCTGGCAATCTGACCTTGTGAAAGTTTGTCAGAATCTCCAGATTCAATGATTAATTTTTTGTCGTAAATCCAATCGTTTTCAGTGAAAAAGTCATTTTTATCTACCACATCACCTTCTAAGAATCTGGTATCTCCCGGGTCTTGAATATTTACCTTACGCATCATCTGACGCACAATAACCTCAATATGCTTATCGTTGATTTTTACACCTTGTAAGCGGTAAACTTCTTGAATTTCATTCACTAAATATTCCTGCACGGCATGAGGTCCTTTGATAGATAAAATATCAGTAGGGGTAATGGCACCGTCAGACAAAGGATTTCCGGCTTTGATAAAGTCACCATCCTGAACCGTAATTTGACGGGTCAAAGGCACTAAATACTTCCTTACTAAACCTTCTTTACTTTCTACAATAATTTCACGATTACCACGCTTGATATTACCAAAATTAGTCACACCATCGATTTCAGAAACTACGGCAGGATTAGAAGGGTTACGTGCTTCAAATAATTCTGTTACACGAGGAAGACCTCCGGTGATATCCTTAGAACGTCCCATCACCCTTGGAATTTTAACAATAACCTGTCCACTCTTCACCTTATCACCAATATTTACACTCAAGTGAGCTCCTACCGGTAAGTTATATTCTTTAGACTCTTTACCATGAACAAGAATGGATGGAATTTTGGTTTTATCTTTAGTTTCGATAACAACTTTCTCACGATATCCTGTTTGTTCATCTGCTTCTTCTCTATAAGTAATACCTTCGATTACGTTTTCAAAGTCAACAGTACCATCTACTTCGGCCACGATAACGGCGTTAAACGGATCCCAAGAACAGATAACATCACCTTTTTTAATTTTTTGACCATTCTTTACTTTCAAGGTCGAACCATAAGGGATGTTATGGGTATTCAACATTCTATCTTGCTCAACATCCAAAATTCTTAATTCACCGGTACGTCCAATTACGATATTGATATCTTCTCCTTCGTCATTTACAGATTTAACGGTTCTTAATCCATCAAATTGAACAGTACCATCAAACTTGGCAAACATATTAGATTCAATAGCGGCAGAGTTTGCAGTACCACCCACGTGGAAGGTACGTAGTGTCAACTGTGTACCCGGCTCACCGATAGACTGAGCGGCAATAATACCAACAGAATCACCTCTTTGAGCCATAAATCCTGTGGCTAAGTTTTTACCATAACATTTTGTACATACACCACGCTTAGCCTCACAAGTTAATACAGAACGTATCTCAACGGTTTCAACACCAGATTCTTCAATGTATGCAGCAACATCATCAGTAATTTCACTGCCGGCAGCAACAATCAACTCGTCTGTTAATGGATGATATACATCATGCAAAGTTGTTCTACCTAGGATACGGTCATATAAAGATTCTACTATTTCCTCATTATCTTTTAAAGCAGAAACCGCCAATCCTCTTAATGTACCACAATCTTCCTCATTAATTACCACATCTTGAGCAACATCCACTAGACGACGGGTCAAGTAACCCGCATCGGCTGTTTTCAAGGCGGTATCCGCAAGACCTTTACGGGCACCGTGGGTAGAGATAAAGTATTCCAATACCGATAGTCCGGACTTAAAGTTTGACAATACCGGGTTTTCAATAATTTCAGAACCAGTAGAGCCGGAACGACGTGGTTTAGCCATCAAGCCTCTTAACCCTGCCAACTGTTTAATCTGCTGTTTAGATCCACGAGCTCCGGAATCCAACATCATATAAACAGAATTGAACCCTTGATTATCAGCAGCCATCTCTTCAATTAAGGTATTGGTTACTCTCGTATCAACACGAGACCAAATATCGATAATTTGGTTATAACGCTCGTTATTTGTAATCAATCCCATGTTGTAGTTTTCCCATACTTCATCTACTTCCATTTGAGCTTGATTAATCAATTGCTCTTTGGTGTCAGGAATAGTAAGGTCATTAATACTAAAAGACAATCCACCTCTAAATGCGGTACGGTATCCTAAAGTTTTAATATCATCCAAGAACTTAACGGTTGTAGGAATATTGGTATTTTTCAATATCACACCGATAATTTCTCTAAGGGATTTTTTAGTCAATAATGCATTTACGAAGCCATTCTCTTTTGGAACAATTTGGTTAAACAATACCCGTCCAACAGTAGTTTCGATTAATTTATTTTCTAAAGCACCGGTTTTGGTTCTCACGTCCACTTTCACCTTAATCCAAGCATGCATATCCACAGTCTTTTCGTTATGGGCTATGATTACTTCTTCTGGTGAGTAGAATGGTTTACCCTCTCCTTTAATGGTTACATTCTCATCCGTCTTCTTACCTTTTGTTAAATAATACAATCCTAATACCATGTCCTGGGAAGGAAGTGTGATAGGCGTACCATTTTGAGGGTTTAAGATATTATGAGAAGCCAACATCAACATTTGAGCTTCTAAAATTGCAGCATTGCTCAATGGAACGTGAACCGCCATTTGGTCACCATCAAAGTCGGCGTTAAACGCAGAACATACTAATGGGTGCAACTGAATGGCCTTACCTTCAATCATTTTTGGCTGGAATGCCTGAATGGATAGTCTGTGCAAGGTAGGGGCACGGTTTAACAATATAGGATGCCCTTTCAAAACATTTTCAAGAATATCCCAAACAACGGCTTCTTTTTTCTCTACCAACTTTTTAGCAGACTTCACCGTTTTTACGATACCTCTTTCAATCAATTTACGGATGATAAATGGCTTGAACAATTCGGCAGCCATATCTTTTGGAATACCACACTCATGCAAACTCATTTCTGGACCTACAACGATAACCGAACGACCGGAATAGTCCACACGCTTACCCAATAAGTTTTGACGGAAACGACCTTGTTTACCTTTCAATACATCAGATAAAGATTTTAAGGCACGGCCTCCATCGGCTTTTACCGCATTAGATTTACGGGAGTTATCAAATAATGAATCTACAGCTTCTTGAAGCATACGTTTTTCATTTCTTAAGATAACTTCAGGTGCTTTAATTTCCATCAAACGCTTCAAACGATTGTTACGGATAATAACACGGCGGTATAAATCATTCAAATCAGAAGAAGCAAAACGACCACCATCCAAAGGAACTAATGGACGCAACTCTGGTGGAATAATAGGCAAATACTGCATTACCATCCACTCTGGTTTGTTTTCTACACGAGTATTGGCTTCTCTGAAAGCTTCTACTACACTTAATCTTTTTAAGGCTTCTTGCTTACGCTGTTGAGAAGTTTCATTAGCCGCAGCATAACGAAGGCTGTAGGACAAGCTGTCTAAATCGATACGTTTTAATAAATCATGAACTGATTCTGCACCCATTTTAGCGATAAACTTATTCTCATCTTCTTCAGGCAAGTATTGGTTTTCTGTAGAAATGGCTTCCATTATCTCAAGATATTCATCCTCAGATAAAAGTTGCATATAAGTTTCTTCAGAATCTTTAAGATTTAATTTTTGACGGATTAAATCTTCGGCTTCACCAGCTTGAATTACTACATATTTTTCGTAGTACACAATGCTTTCCAATTTCTTGGAGCTGGTGCCTAATAGGTAACCAATTTTGTTAGGTAATGATTTAAAGTACCAAATATGAACAATAGGTACCACCAATTTTAGGTGTCCCATACGCTCACGACGTACTTTTTTCTCGGTAACTTCTACCCCACAACGGTCACAAACGATACCTTTATAACGGATACGCTTATATTTACCGCAATAGCATTCATAATCTTTTACCGGACCAAATATTTTTTCGCAAAACAAACCATCTCTTTCAGGTTTATAAGTACGATAGTTAATGGTCTCAGGTTTCAAGACCTCTCCATAAGAACGGTCAAGAATAGCATCTGGTGATGCAAGGCTGATAGTGATTTTATCAAAACCCATTTTTGGGCGATTTTCTTTATTTATTGCCATTTTTTATCTCGAATTGAAGCTTAGAAAAATATTTCTTTACTCTAATTATTTAAAAAATTAATTATTGATTTAAGTATTGATTATTAAAGAATCTAATACTAATTTAATTTATCGTTATTATCAAAAGTCAATTCCAAACCTAGACCTCTTAATTCATGAACCAATACATTGAACGATTCAGGAGTTCCGGCTTTAGGAATATTATCACCCTTAACAATAGCCTCGTAAGTTTTGGCACGGCCTACAATATCATCCGACTTAATAGTCAATAATTCTTGTAAAATATTAGAAGCACCATAAGCCTCTAATGCCCAAACCTCCATCTCACCAAAACGCTGACCACCAAACTGAGCCTTACCTCCTAATGGTTGTTGTGTAATTAACGAGTATGGTCCGATAGAACGGGCGTGCATTTTGTCGTCCACCAAGTGGTGTAATTTAATGATGTAAATAATACCCACAGTAGCTTTTTGGTCAAAACGCTCACCGGTTTCACCATCATAAAGGTGTGTATGTCCGAATGAAGGTAAATTAGCCTCTTCAATTTTTTCTTTGATTTCATCTTCAGTGGCACCATCAAAGATTGGAGTAGCAAAACGAACATTCAACTTTTCACCAGCCCATCCTAAAATAGTTTCATACACCTGACCGATATTCATCCTTGATGGTACCCCTAATGGGTTTAACACGATATCAACCGGTGTTCCATCTTCTAAGAAAGGCATATCTTCCTGACGAACAATTTTGGCAACGATACCTTTGTTACCGTGACGACCCGCCATTTTATCACCAACTTTCAATTTACGCTTAACAGCCAAGTAAACTTTTGCCAATTTCAAAACGCCAGTTGGCAGTTCATCACCTATAGACAAGTTGAATTTCACCCGCTTATAGCGACCTAATTCTTCATTATACTTGATGTTGTAGTTATGCAATAATTTATTAATCAAATCATCAATAGCCTCATCACCTGTCCATCCTAAAGGATTAACGCTGTTAAAATCAATAGAACTTAACACTTTAGAAGAGAACTTACCACCTTTGCTGATTACTGGTTCTCCATAAGTATTGGTAACTCCGGCAGAAGAAGAGTCTTTCAATAGAATTTGAAGTTTCTCCATCAATACAGCTTTGATTTCCTCAAGATTGTCTTGGTGGTCTTTTTCAATTTTTTCTAATTCTGATTTTTCTCTTACCTTTTGAGATTTATCTTTTTTAGTTCTTTGATACAATTGTTTGCCTATGATGACACCACGGGTACTTGGAGGTGCTTTTAATGAAGCATCTTTAGCATCACCGGCCTTGTCACCGAAGATAGCACGTAATAGTTTTTCTTCAGGGGTTGGATCGCTCTCTCCTTTAGGAGTGATTTTACCTATCATAATATCACCTTCCTTCACATGGGCACCGATACGGATGATACCATTTTCATCCAAGTCTTTAGTAGCCTCTTCTGAAATATTAGGAATATCCATGGTCAATTCTTCGTCTCCCAATTTTGTATTACGTACTTCTAATTCATACTCTTCAACGTGAACAGAAGTAAACAAGTCTTCTCTTACAACTTTTTCGTTGATTACAATCGCATCCTCAAAGTTGTATCCTTTCCAAGGCATGAAAGCAACTTTCATATTTCTTCCTAATGCTAATTCACCATTTTTGGTAGCATAACCTTCGGTTAAGAAGTCTCCTTCTGAAACTTTTTGTCCTTTACGAACCATAGGTTTCAAATTAATAGAAGTGCTTTGGTTGGTTTTTCTGAATTTGGTAAGATGATAAATTTTCAAGTCGCCTTCAAAAGAAACCAAACGCTCATTATCTGTACGGTCATAGCGTACATGTATTTCATTTGCATCTACGTATTCAATTACTCCAGAACCTTCAGCATGAATTTGAGTACGAGATTCACGTGCAGCTTTACCTTCTAAGCCAGTACCAACGATTGGAGCCTGAGGCACTAATAAAGGAACCGCTTGACGTTGCATGTTGGAGCCCATCAAAGCACGGTTGGCATCATCATTTTCTAAGAAAGGAATCAAGGAAGCAGACAAACCAACGATTTGGTTTGGAGCGATATCCATAAACTGAACGGCTTCTTTTTCCAATACAGGGAAGTCTCCGGTTTCTCTTGATTTAATTTTATCTTCAACAAAATTACCTTTCTCATCCAAAATAGCATTTGCCTGAGCGATTCTCTTGTCATCTTCTTCTTCAGCAGAAAGATAAAATTCATCTTTCAAATCTACTTTACCATTTTTTACTTTACGATATGGGGTTTCAATAAAGCCCATATCATTAATTTTTGCATGGACACATAAAGTAGAAATCAATCCAATGTTTGGTCCTTCCGGTGTTTCAATAGTACATAAACGGCCATAGTGAGAATAGTGAACGTCACGCACCTCGAAACCTGCTCTTTCACGAGAAAGACCGCCGGGTCCTAATGCAGAAATACGGCGTTTGTGCGTAATTTCAGACAAAGGATTGGTTTGGTCTAAGAATTGAGATAACTGGGAAGTACCAAAGAAAGAGTTGATAACGGAAGAAAGCGTTCTTGCATTAATCAAATCGATAGGGGTAAATACCTCATTATCTCTCACATTCATACGCTCACGGATGGTTCTGGCCATACGGCTCAAGCCAACACCGAATTGTGCATATAATTGCTCTCCAACGGTACGTACACGACGATTGCTCAAGTGGTCGATATCGTCCACTTCTGCTTTACCATTAGATAATCTTACTAAATATTTAATAATGGCTATGATATCTTCTTTGGACAATACCTTTTTGGTATTCTCCATATCCATTTCCAATTTACGGTTGATCTTATAACGACCTACTTCTCCTAAATCGTAACGCTTATCAGAAAAGAATAATTTTTCGATAATACCACGTGCTGTTTCATCATCCGGAGCATCTGAACCACGCAACTGGCGGTAGATATGCTGAACGGCTTCTAATTCAGAATTGGAAGTATCCTTATTTAAGGTATTATAGATAATAGAGTAATCTCCACTTAACTCTTCTTTTTGAATATAGATAGATTCGATACCCATTTCTAATATCAACTCTATATTTTCTTCATCCAAAATACTGTCTCTTTCCAACAACACTTCATTACGCTCGATAGAAACCACTTCACCGGTATCCTCATCCACGAAATCTTCTGTCCAAGTACGCAATACTCTTTCGGCAAGTTTACGACCTAAATTTTCATTTAAAGATTTCTTATTTACAGAAACTTCATCGGCAATACCAAATAAGTTTAAGATGTCTTTATCATTCTCAAAACCTATTGAACGCAATAAAGTAGTTACCGGGAACTTCTTCTTACGATCGATATAGGCATACATTACATTATTGATATCGGTGGCAAATTCCATCCAAGCACCTTTGAAAGGAATTACACGGGCAGAATAAATCTTGGTACCGTTAGGGTGAACACTTTGACCAAAGAAAACTCCAGGAGAACGGTGTAATTGAGAAACTACTACACGCTCTGCTCCATTAATCACGAAAGTACCTTGAGGGGTCATATATGGGATATTACCCAAAAACACATCCTGAACAATAGTTTCAAAGTCAACGTGTTCTTCATCGTTACAGCTCAAACGCAATTTGGCTTTCAAAGGAACAGAATAAGTTAAACCTCTATCCATACACTCGTCAATGGTATAGCGTGGTGGATCTACGAAGTAGTCCAAAAACTCTAACATGAAGATATTACGGGTATCCGTAATGGGGAAGTTTTCTTGAAACACTCTAAACAAACCTTCATTATCTCTTTTATCCGGAGTAGTTTCCAATTGGAAAAAATCCTTAAAAGATTGCAACTGAATCTCCAATAAATCCGGAGTATTGGCTGCATCATGAATTTTTGCAAAAGTCTCACGACCAGTATTGGTCTTTTTTAACGTTAATGCCATATTATTCTATTATCAAAATTTTTCTTATAATAATTATTAAACACAAAAAATCAAACCTTAAATGAAACCACTTTCATTTAGGCTTGATATTACAATATTTTAAAGTTTTTGTTTAAATCCAAAGTACACTTTATCCCTTTACATTAAAAAAGGAAATGCAAAGTTACGGCTATAAGATTAATTTTCCAATTATTCAATAGGAAATTTTATATTTTTATTTTTTAACATTTATTTATAATAATTATTATTCAAAAAAATAAAATTTAACAATATTTTTTCAAAAACTAATGTTAAAAAAACTGAAATTATTACTTAATATATTGTTTTAAGTCTTTTAAAGAATAGGAATTGCCATCCAATATGCGTATCAATTTATGGTTGGAATCATAAAACATTACCTGAGGTAAAATTTTAAAAGTATATAATGCTGCAATTAAATCTCCTTTATTGGTACCAATGGCTTTATAAATACCAACTTGATTCAAATTGTGTTTTTTAATAAATGGTAGCATCTGGGACTTTGTGCGGTCTTCTGCTACTAAAACAACTTGAGTTTGCTTGAATAAATGCTTTATAGTTTTAATAGAATCTAACATGTGTCCACAATGGTCACAATCCGGGCTAAAAATCATTATCATGACAGGCTTCCCTTTAACCAGACTTTGAGAAGAAAAATTGCCCCCGGATGATTTATTGATTACAAAATTGGGCATGGGTGCTCCCTTGCTTTGAAAATTCATTTTTTGTTGGGGTGCCTTTTGGTATTGTGGATTTTTAAATTGAGCTTGCGTGCTTACTGATAGTAACAAAGCAGCAGCAATTGGTAGTAAAATTTTCATTGCTTAATAACCGTTTTTAATAATAAACAAAATAGATATTCAAATGTCTTTATTTATCTTGAATTTTCAAAATTATATTCCTTCATAAGTACTAAATTACTATCTTTGACCTTTCACATTAAAAAATTAATGGCAAATAATAATAATTTAGGAAAGTTTTTGATTAAATCTTTCTTTCAAGGTTTAATTACTATGGCTCCGGTAGGCGTTACGATATTCGTAATCTATTATATTTTTACCAGTATCGACAGCATTATCCCTTCTTGGTCTGAAAAAATACCCGGTTTGACTTTTATTTTGGTTATTGTTTTCACTATTATCATAGGCATTCTTAGTACTCGTTTTTTAGTGGGCCGTTTTATTTTCAATGGCTTAGACCATGTGCTGGAAAACACTCCGGGCATCAAATATATTTACACTTCCATCAAAGAAGTTTTAGTTTCCTTTGTGGGTGACAAACGAAAATTCAACAATCCTGTGTGGGTACGTACTCAAAACCAACCTGAGATTTGGCGTATCGGCTTTCTCACTCAAAAGAATATGGACTTTGCCCAACTGCCTGACAAAGTTTCGGTATATCTCCCCCACTCTTATGCTATTTCAGGATGGGTCATCATTACTGAAGCACAAAACATAAAACCGGTAATAGGTATGAATGCTGCTGAAGCCATGAAGTTTGCGGTAAGTGGTGGCGTAACAGGAAAAGAAGAAACACAAACAAAAACAGTTTAATAAAAATAGATTCAAAAATAATGAAAACTTTATTAAAATTAATATTGGTATTAGGTTTAAGCATTATAGCTTTTTCAACCCAAGCTCAAAACAAGAAAATTACTCTGGAAGATATTTGGTTGAAAGGAACTTTTAGGACTAAAGGTGTTCCTGGTTTTAATGTAATGAAAGATGGCAAACATTATATCAAGATAAAGGACAAACAACTTAATATTTATAACCTTGCCAATAATCAATTCAAATCCACCTTATTAAATCTTAAGGATATTCAATATGACAATAAGGCTCTTGAGTTTGGCAATTTTGAGTTCAGCAAAGATGAGCAAAGAATATTGATTCTTGAAGAAGCCCATCCCATCTATAGACGTTCCATTCTGTATCAAACTTATATTTACGACCTAAAGACAAAAGCATTGAGCACTTTGGATAAGGAAAAGGTGTTGCATGCCAGTTTCTCTCCAGATGGTAATAAAGTAGCATTTGTAAAGGATAACAATATTTACATCAAAGATTTAACAACAAATACTACCCAACAAATCACCTTTGATGGTGAAAAGAATAAAATCATTAACGGAAATTGCGATTGGGTTTACGAAGAGGAATTTGGCTTCTCTAAGGCTTTTGAATGGTCTCCCAATGGAGCTTATATTGCTTATTATAAATTTGACGAAAGCAAGGTAAAAGAATATACCATGCAGTTTTATAATGGAGACGACTATCCTCAAAACTATGTTTATAAATATCCAAAAGCAGGGGAAGACAATTCTATCGTTTCCATACATATTTTTAAGCTTCAGAATAATAAAACCCAAACCGTAGATATAGGTTCCAATTCCGATCAATATATCCCAAGAATTAAATGGACTGAACAAAACCAAAACCTTTGTGTAACCCGGCTTAACAGACATCAAAACGACTTACAACTCCTTTTGGCAAACGCTGAGAACGGACAAGCAAAGCTTATCTATCAAGAAAATAATAAATATTATATAGACATTACCGATAACTTATATTTTTTACCGGATAATCAAAGTTTACTATTAACTTCGGAAAGAGACGGCCTTAATCAAATTTACAAATGGAATTGGGTGAGCCAAAAACTTGAAGATTTAACTCAAGGTAACAATGAAGTAAGCAGTATTTTGGGCTATGATGTAAAAAACAACCTAGTTTATTATACGATTATTGAAAACACCCTCAACACTGCATTATTGTCTTTAAACCTAAAAAACAATAAAATCAATTATATCACCAAGACTAAAGGCACACACAGCATCCAATCCTATAATGGATTTAACTATTTCTTAGACCAATATTCTACCTCCTCTACCCCACCGATTTATTCTCTTATTGACAAAAACGGAAAAACAATCAGGATGCTGGAAGACAATAAAGAATTGACCCAAATGATAGCCGAATATGGTTTTGTACAACCTGAATTTATCAAAATTCCAAATGAAGAAGGTGTTCAACTCAATGCCTATATTTTAAAACCTAAAGATTTTGATGCTCAAAAAAAATATCCGGTTTTAATGTATCAATATTCAGGGCCGGGTTCTCAGCAAGTATTAAACAAATATGCTTTAGACAACTTGCAATGGCATCAATTTTTAGTTCAAAAAGGCTATCTGGTTGTAGTAGCCGATGGAACTGGCACCGGTGGACGTGGTGAAACCTTTAAAAAGAAAACCTATTTGGAGTTAGGAAAATTAGAAAGTGATGACCAGATTGCGGTGGGAAAATATTTGGCAAAGCAAACTTATGTAGATGCCTCCAGAATTGGAATTTGGGGCTGGAGCTTTGGAGGATTTATGAGTTCCACCTGCCTGTTTAAAGCTCCGGATGTGTTTAAAGCAGCCATAGCCGTAGCACCTGTAAGCAGTTGGCGTTTTTACGATAATATTTACACCGAGCGTTTCATGCGTACCCCAAAAGAAAACCCTAAAGGTTATGACGAAAATGCTCCATTATCTATGGTTAAAGACTTAAAGGGAAAATTCTTACTCATACATGGCATGGCAGATGATAATGTACATTTACAAAATGCCACTGAGCTTTCAGAAGCTTTGGTGAATGCCAATAAAGATTTTGATGCTTTTTATTATACCAATAAGAATCACAGCATTTACGGCGGTTATACTCGATATAATTTATACAAAAAGATGACTGCTTTTATTTTAGATAATTTGTAAAAAATTATTCTCAACAATTGGATAACAGCATTAAGGTTTTCATTCTGTCAGATAACGGCGTTTAAAATGGATATACCCGGTCGTAGAGATTGTAAAAGGGTAAGGTTTCTTTATCTACAGCCTGATAGAGGCTGTCAAATTCTTCGGTGTGTGTCTGACCTTGCGCCTAGGCAGTTAAAAAAGAAGTGCACAAAAAGTAGGAAATAGGTAAAATTTTACGCATAAGGTTATAAATTTTTATTTATTGAGATAGAAATAGCCGGCAGAAATGTAGATAGAGTCTGTTTTATTGTATGTGTAAAGCATTCCCGAAAAAGTGCCGGAAATTACTTGGTTATCATTTTTATTCAATACAATACCACCGGACTTTCCCTTGTATGAACTAAAACCGATTGTCTGACCAGAGGGCAAATGTTTATATAAAAACATCCTGTTTGTAGAATTGTTGAACATTGAACTATCAAATTCGAGATATTGACCCGAAGAAAGATTGTTATCAAACCCTCCCACAGAAATATAATCTCCTGCAGAAGTATATGCAGAAAAGCCAAATTTTCCGTTGAGTACTCCATAGTCAATCCCCTTAAAATTAATCCGAGAGTAGGCTCCTTTTACGGTTCGTTCCATGCCGTCAACTTTATAGCGAACAATATTTTCCTTCATTTTCTTTTTGCAGGCTGCCATCATTGACAGCAGTAGTGTTAATACTAATAGCTTTTTCATAAAGGATTATTATTGTTGTAATATCCAAAGGTAATCCTTTTAGCTATGTCAAATAAATGATTCTTGTTATGTATATCTGCAAAACCGTCAAGATTTATTATCTCCGTGCTAAATGAAGCTTATGATTGTCTTGAAAATGGAAATACCCGGTCATACAACACTCCAGAGCATATCCTGCATTTATCTAAAGGTGGGTTCTAAAAATCCATTTTTTTATTTCAATTTAATGAAAAAAATAAATAATTATTATAATTGGTTTTAATTTCATATCTTTATTGTCAGATTTATGTCATTTTCATAAGTAAGTTTTACAATTTTTCATTTCACATTTAAAAGAAGAGTGATGGAACCTACTGATATTAACAATCCGGAGTATTTCCACAAAGTAGTGGACTGCCAATATGCATGCCCAGCCCACACCCCTATCCCTCAATATCTAAGACTGATAGCAGCTGGACGATACGCCGACTCCTATATGATTAATTGGGATTCTAATGTTTTTCCGGGAATATTAGGTCGCACTTGTGATCGACCTTGCGAACCGGCATGCCGGCGGGGTCGTGTGGAAGAAAAGCCGGTGGCCATTTGTCGTCTAAAACGGGTGGCTGCTGACCACAAAGGCGATGTGAAAAGCATGATGCCACAAGGACTTTTTGCTCCCAACGGAAAAAAAATTGCCTTAATCGGTGGTGGCCCTTCATCCTTAACCGTAGCCAGAGACTTGGCTCCCATTGGTTATGAAATCCACTTATTTGACGACCAAAAGGCAGGTGGTGGTTTTATGAGGAGTCAAATCCCTTCTTTTCGTTTGCCAGAAGAAGTTTTGGAAGAAGAAGTAAATTATATCTTAGATTTAGGCATCCATTCCCATTTCAACCACTATGTATCTTCTTTAAAAGAAGTATTAGCAAAAGATTACGATGCTATCTTTATAGGTACAGGTGCACCTAAAGGCAGAGACCTACCCTCCTTAGCCGGGAGGCAAGAAGGTGCTGAAAATATACATATCGGTATCAATTGGCTGGCAAGTGTAGCCTTTGAACATATCCAAAAAATAGGCAAAAAAGTAATAGTATTGGGAGGTGGAAATACGGCTATGGATTGCTGCCGTACGGCAAGAAGATTAGGAGGAACGGCCGTAAAAGTAGTGGTGAGAAGCCCACAATCTGAAATGAAAGCATCAGCATGGGAAATTGAAGATGCACTCCACGAAGATATTCCAATAATCGAAAATCATGTTCCTAAATCCTTTGTAATTCAAAATGGAAAATTGACAGGAATGTTATTTGAAAAGGTGAATGCAGTATATGACGAAACCGGAAAAAGAAAATTAGTAGCCACAGGAGAACCGGATGTCTTGATAGAGGCAGACGATGTCTTGATAGCCATAGGGCAGGAAAATAGTTTCCCTTGGATAGAACGTGATTTGGGTATAGAATTTGACCAATGGGGTATGCCTATTTTAGATACAAGCACTTTTGCCTCATCCCATCCTAAAGTCTTCTTTGGTGGAGACGCTTCTTTAGGCCCTAAAAATATTATCACTTCGGTGGCTCAAGGTCATCAAGCTGCCATCTCTATTCACCTACTTTGTGAAGGCAAAGACATTGTTGCCGACCGCCCCTCTTCTTTTGTGAACCTGCACAGTATGAAAATGGGTATCCATGAATGGGGCTATGACAGTCAGGTAGCCAATGATAGCCGTTATTTAGTGCCACAAGCAGACAAGTCGGAAACATTGCATAACATCAAAAAAGAAGTAGAATTAGGCTACGATGAATTAGAAGCATTCAAAGAAGCACAACGCTGCCTCAACTGTGATATGGAAACGGTTTTTGACAAAGACAAATGTATAGAATGTGATGCCTGTGTGGATATTTGCCCCACCGATTGCATCACCTTTACAAGCAATGAAGAAGATGAAAACGATTTGCGGAACAAGCTAAATATGCCGGCACTAAACAAAGAACAAGACCTATATATTTCGGGGCAATTACCTACCAAAAGGATAATGGTGAAAGACGAAAATGTTTGTTTGCATTGCGGGCTTTGTGCAGAGAGATGCCCAACCGCTGCTTGGGATATGATGCAATTTTATTACAATGTCACCAAAGCTTATAATATGGATGACAAGAGCTTGCCACCAACTATAATTTATTAATAATTTTCAAGGTTCTACAATAAAAACAAATATGCCAGCCTCACAAAAAATAAAAGAAGAAGATACAGCCTTACAAAACAAGGTAAACGATTTCGTTATCAGATTTGCTAATGTGAACGGGACAGGCTCTGCCAGTGCCAACTTTTTATTTACCAAGGCCATTTTTAGAATGGGCATTCCTGTTACCCCGAAAAACATTTTCCCTTCAAATATTCAGGGCTTACCCACGTGGTATGAGGTTCGGGTCAACGAAAAAGGATGGCTCGGCAGAAAAGATGGTATTGATTTTATGGTTTGCATGAATCCCCAAAGCATGGCTCAGGATGTGGCTTCGGTAAAACCGGGTGGCTATTTTTTATATGACAGCTCTAAGCATCTGCATAAAGAATTCATTAGAAACGATATCAATTATTTTGGTATTCCTTTAATGGACATGTCTAATGCAGCCTATTCTGATCCTCGCCAAAGGCAATTGTTTAAAAATGTCATTTACGTTGGTGCACTTGCAGCCTTGATGGATATTGAATTTGACGTATTTGAAGGAGTTTTGCAAGATCAATTTAAAGGCAAAGAAAAACTCATAGCTCCCAATATTAAAGCATTGCAGATGGGTGTAGATTATGTAAAAGAAAATTTCAAATATCCTATAAACCTAAGAGTAGAAAGAAGAAACTTGTTAAGTGATGCTATTATGATAGATGGCAATACAGCCTGTGGCTTAGGTGCCATTTTTGGTGGAGCTACCGTTTGTGCTTGGTATCCTATTACACCCTCCACCTCAGTAGCAGAGGCATTTAATGACTATAGTTTAAAATATCGTTTAGATGCTTCCGGAAAGAAAAACTTTGCCTTTATCCAATCTGAAGATGAGTTGGCCGCCATTGGTATGGCAATAGGTGCGGGCTGGAACGGTGCAAGGGCTTTTACTGCAACCAGCGGTCCCGGTCTGTCTTTAATGAATGAATTTTTAGGGCTAGCCTATTTTGCAGAGATTCCTGTAGTTTTAATAGACATACAAAGAGCAGGCCCTTCAACCGGGATGCCTACCCGAACCCAACAGAGTGATGTATTGGAGGCCGCCTACGCTTCACATGGAGATACTAAACATGTGGTACTTTTTCCTGCCACTCCTAAAGAATGCTTTGAGATGACAGCTGATGCTTTTGACTTAGCAGAACAACTACAAACCCCTATCCTCTTGCTCTCCGATTTAGATTTAGGCATGAACGACCATATTTCACCACCATTCCAATGGGACAATGAAAGGAGTTACAAGCGAGGTAAAGTATTATCCGCCGTAGATTTAGAACACATGGCTACCTTTGGCCGCTATTTGGATGTAGATGGAGATGGTATTCCATACCGTACCTACCCGGGGACGCACCCAGAGAAAGGTGCTTTTTTTACCAGAGGAACCTCTAAGGATGAATTTGCAAAATACACCGAGGAAGGTGCTGCCTATGTAAGAAATATGGACAGGCTATTGCACAAATTTGAAACAGCAAAGACCTTAGTCCCATTACCTGAATTGTATCAAGAGCAATCGAATACTGCAGAAGGCATCCTTTTTTATGGCACTTCAAAATATGCGGTGGAAGAAGCCCTACATATTCTAAAATCAGAAGATAGAGCAATAGATGCTATTCGTATTAAGGCTTTCCCTTTTGGAAAAGAGATAGAGAATTTCATTAAAACTCATGATAAAATTTATATCGTTGAACAAAATAGAGATGCCCAATTAAGAAGTTTAATAATGATAGAAATGCATATCAATAGTGACAAACTTATCCCTATATTAAATTATTCCGGCATGCCGATTACGGCAGACAACGTCATTAATCTTTTGAAAAACAAACAAAGCTAATTTATACTTTCCTTTTAAATAATTTTGTCATGACCTATATACGACCCTCTTTTAGACATCCTGATTTACCTAAGAATAAATTAGGTTATACTTCGGCTCATTACGAAGGTGCATTATCCACACTTTGTGCCGGCTGCGGACATGATTCTATTAGTGCAGCCATAGTACAAGCTTGTTTTGAATTAGACATTGAACCGCACAAGGTAGCCAAACTTTCGGGGATAGGATGCTCCTCTAAAACGCCAACTTATTTTTTAAATGAATCTCATGGGTTCAACTCTGTACACGGCAGAATGCCATCAGTGGCAACAGGGGCTAATCTGGCAAATAGAGACCTCTTATATATTGGGGTTTCGGGAGATGGTGATTCTGCATCCATTGGCATGGGTCAATTTGCTCATGTTATCAGAAAAAATTTGAATATGGTATATATTTGTATGAATAATGGTGTATATGGTCTTACCAAGGGTCAAGATTCTGCAACTGCAGATGTGGGGTCTATCAGTAAGGCAGGAAGCATAAACCCTTTTCCTACTATTGATTTATCTAGCTTAGCCATAGAATTAGGTGCAAGTTTTGTGGCTCAAAGTTTTTCGGGAGACAAAGAACAAATGCTTCCCTTAATAAAAGCAGCCATCGACCATCAGGGCTTTGCTTTTTTAAATATCATTTCACCATGTGTAACTTTTAATAATAATCCTGGCTCTACAAAATCTTATCAGTTTGTAAGAGAACATGCCACCTATACCGGCAAGACTGATTTTGTACCAGAGATGGAAGCAATACAACATAGCTCTGAAGAAGGAGAAATTTCCACAATAGCATTACATGATGGCAGTGCAATTAAACTACACAAATTAGATAACAACTGGAATCCTGAAGACCGGCTATCGGCTATTGTAGCGTTAAAGAAAGCAGCTGAACAACAAGAAGTACTTACAGGTTTATTATTTATTGATAAACATCCTAAAGATTTACATCAAATATTAAACACTACAAATATTCCATTAAACCAACTTAAAGAAGAACAGCTATGCCCTGGAAATGATGCCTTGCAACAAATAAACAATAGTTTCAAATAATAAATTTTAAATAAAAACAAAAAAACTAACTCCTAAGAAGTTAGTTTTTTTGTTTTTATGAGATGATATAATGCTTACTTCACAATATTAAATCTTCTAGTAGTCATTCCTTTATCGGTTTCTATTTTCAACAAATAGTTTCCGGAAGGAATGTTAGAAATATCAATCACTGCATTATTAGTATTAAGCTCTTGATTTACTTTTAACTCCTGACCTAAAACATTCAACACTTTAACTGTTTTAATATTTACATCCTTATTTAAAGATTCCACATTTAAAATGTTTTGTGCCGGTACCGGATAAATATTAATAGCATTATTTCGGTCTAGATTATTTACTCCTGTTGCTGTTTCAACATTAATAGTTTTATTCTTCTGGGTGGTTCCACACAAATTACTTACCGTTAATGTAACAGTATAGGTACCAATGGCATTGTACACATGATAAGGATTTGGCAAAATTGAAGTATGTCCGTCACCAAAATCCCATAAATATGAAGTTACATATAAAGGATTGATTCCTTCAAAATCTATTCTACCTGCTTGAATATCATATCTAGGAGTAGCATAGAATCCATCAACTGAAGGTGTTCCTAGATAGGAAACTTCAACACTATCAGAATCTGTACATCCATATTGATTAGTAACCGTAACATGATACACACCAGTTTGATTGACCACAATGGATTGAGAGGTAGCTCCTGTATTCCACAAATAATTATCACCGGCATTACCTGCATCTAAAGTAATTGAAGATTGATTACAGAAAGCAGTATCATTACCTAAATCAACTAATGGGCTTGGTTGGAGCGTTACTTGGGTCGTATCATTTATTGAACATCCAAGAACGTTAGTAATATTGACAATATATTGACCAGCTGTATTTACATTAATCGTTTGACTGGTTGCACCCGTATTCCAAGAATAAGTACTACCATTATTTCCTGCATTTAATTGAACTTGTCCACCTGAACAAATATTAACCGAATCCGGTAAAACAGCAGTAGGATTAGGAGCATAACTCAAAACCATAGTGTCTGTAGTGGAACAACCCGTAAGATTATTGGCTACCGTAACCACATAAGTTCCGGCTGTATTTACCATAATATTTGGAGTAGTTGCACCTGTATTCCACAAATAGTTCATTCCACTTCCACTAGCTCCGGCATTTAGATTAACAGTAGTACCCATACAAACAGCAGTATCATTACCAATATTCACCACAGGATTTTGATTTACATTCACAACTATAGTATCAGAACTCGTACATCCCGGCAGTGAAGATGCAGTAACAACGTATGTTCCGGCAGTATTCACAGAAATAGTTGGTGTGGTAGCTCCGGTACTCCATAAATAAGTAGCATTAGGATTAGAACCTGGATTTAGAGCAACAGTAGTTCCGGCACAAACTGTGACGTCATTACCTAAATTCAGAATAGGTTTTTGAATCACATTAACAACAACCGTATCAGAGGCAGCACAAGAGCCATTACTCTTTAATACATAATAAGTACCAGAGGTATTTACAGAAATTGTTTGAGTGGTGGCTCCGGTATTCCAAAGATAACTTACACCGGTACCTGTTCCTGCATTTAAGGTAGTAGATGTTCCTTGGCAAATAGTCTTATCAGCACCTAAATTCACACTTGGTCCGGGAGTAGTGGTAACTACTATCGTATCTTTTGCTTGACAAATTGTACCATTGGTAACAGTTACAGAATAAGTTCCAGCGGTATTGATATTTATGGTTGGTGTAGTAGCACCATTACTCCAAAGATAAGAAGCACTTGGGTTAGAACCAGGATTTAAAGTTAAAGAATTACCAGTACAAATAGTGGTATCATTACCCAAGTTGACAACCGGATAAGCAAAAATATTTACTTGGATCGTATCTGTTTTAGAACAACTTCCATTATCTACAACTACAGAATAAGTACCACCTGTACTTACATTTAATGTTGGAGTAGTAGCTCCTGTATTCCATAGATAGGTTACAGGACCAGTATTTGTCCCTGGATTTAAAGTTACGGTTGTGCCTTGACAAACAGAGGTATCATTACCCAAGTTTACATTTAATCCTGCTCCTATTGTAGCAGTAACCGGAACTCTAGTGCTTTCACATCCTACAGAGATTTTCCACTTATAAAACCAATAATAAGATGAAGTAGTTTGAGCTACTCCAGCTCCATTGGCTCCTGCGGTAACAGACACCAAACCAGAAGCATCTGTATAAGGGAAACTTACCCCTGTCGATTCTCTCACCAAATTATTGATTCCTGTTGCTGTCATTACCATTTTATAATCTCCGGGGGCAACCTGAACGCCTACGGGTATTTGATATTCTGTGGAAACTGTGGTAACATTAAAATTATGAACCACTCCAGAATATACGACAACATCATTCAAATCTGTAATTTTAACTTGCATGGTAGCGGCACCGGCAGTCGTATTTCTGGCTTTTACGGTTACCGTATCAATGCTTACTAATTGGTTTGCTGTAAACCGTAAACCCCAACCTGCTGTTGCAGTATAAAACTCAGAAGTTCCAATATTTGGAGAAGGAACAGAATCTTTAGTCATATTTCCAGCACTTACATAATAAGTTGTAGTAGATGTTAATACAGGAGTAGTAAACGAGGTTCCATTAAAAATAGGACTACCACCGGTAGGGGCATTATACCAATTGATAAAACTAGATGTAGCACTAGCCCCTAAAGTCAAGGTTCCGGAGTCACACCTGCTGGCATTGGTTACAGTTGGTGTTGGAATATTTAAAATATTTATAGTGATTGGGCTTGAGTTACATACAGAGGTTCCTAAGGTAGCAATTTGTGCCCTAAAGTCTGTTGCTGCATTTAAACCATTTACTGTATAATTAGAATTATTGGCACCACTTATGGTATTCCAAGTTAATCCTCCATCTGTTGAAGATTGCCAAGAAATTGAATTAGGTAAGTAGCCGGAAGATGGTGTCAATTCTAATTGGGTTAGTCCTGAAGGACAAATAGTATCTAAACTAGTTCCTACCATAAAAGCAGTAGTACTAAAATCATCAATCAAACTATCATTACTAGTGTTAACATCAACAACTCCATTCGGCAAGGATGTCCAAAATTCAAAATTGTTCAATCCGGAAGTTAAGGTAACATTGCCTAAGGTAACTGTATCCATCATTTGTCCGGTACCGGAACTTGGTGAAGATAAATTTCCTGTATAACTAAACTGTGGTTGCAAGACCCCATTATGTTTCCAGTTCACTTTCATTGAGGTAATTGAATTGGTTCCTGCATTACTTACAATTACTTGAACGGGAATAGTAGTAGCACAAATATTTCCTGATGGATTAACCATCATCACCATAGAGGCATCATTAGGTCCACTTGGTGCAACCTCAAAGGCTCCAATAGTAGGAGCAGTACTCCTTGGCAAACCATTAATATCTGTAGGCACATCTAAAAAAACATTAAAACCTGAACCTATTAGTGCTGTATTTAAAGGAGTATAATTTCCTACTAAAGGGCTAATAAATTGAGGATCTGCATTTGGCGAACCAATTTCCATTGTAGGATGGGCAGCTTGAAAGGCAGCTAAAGTAGCATAAGCTGAACCATAATAATATGCGTTTTGAGTACCGGTTTGAGTAGAATTTAAATAAATATTATTCTTTTGATAATTTATACCTGAAACCGTTGCCGTAGATTGATAAATACCGTATTTTGTTCCTGTTGTCCCTCCGGTGATACTTATAAGGTTATTTTTAATATCACCATCAATCATTTGAGTAATATTATACATACCATATATAGTCCCGCTTCCTGTTGAGACTACACTATGATCAACCGTATTATGGTAAATCTTCAATCCGGGTCCATTATTATACATCAAATACTGTGTTCCGGTATAATTTCCCATATTATAAATCAAATTATTAGCTACCAACATTGGTGTTGCTGTGGTATTATTATAAGGATAATTATACATACCATAAAAAGTACTGGTAGAAGTTACACCCGGAGCTGCCATATCATGTATTTTGTTGCCTTCAACTTTTCCACCTATTCCATAGTAATTATAAATACCATAAGCAGTGGTTGGAGCAACAGTTTTTGTACTTCTATGAATATCATTACCACTTATATTGACCCCTTCAATATAGGCAGCACGGATACCATAATAATAAAAATTGCTTATCTCGTTGCCAACAATTGAAATGCTATCTGTTTGGTTGGTAGAGCTAGGACCAGAAACAGCTATTCCATAATAAGCACCACCACTCAGCGTGCTACCGGCTATTACGTTATTGTTTCCTATATAAATATGACTGGCTGTACCTCCTGTAGTGGCAGAAGTTGCAGAACCAGAAACTACAATGCCATTGGCATTTACAGAGGAGGTATTTGTGGTCACATCAGACAAATCAATAGTACAATTTATTATAGAATCTCTTTCTGCACTTCCCGTTATATGTAATCCCCAACCAAAACCAGCATTTAATGCTTTAATTTTTAGATTATTTAGGGTAAAATACTTAGTACCATCCAATGTGAAGATTTGCTTATCGGAAGTTGCCGTAGCATTATATTGAAGCGTTTCCCCATTACCGTTTAATCTGATGGTATTGATGCTGCTGGCACCTGAAATATCATTAAAGGTCACTCTTTCATTATATGGACCAGAACCTGAAACTACATTAATAGTAACCGGACCACAAACACCAAAATCATTTAAATCATTGGCAATACTGCTAAAGCTTTGATAATTAGTATTTGATGCCGGTGCCCCACTATTGATGGTATAGGTACCATTAAGGGCAGCCTTCAATACATTTACAAGCGTATCATTATTATTAATAGTATCTGCACCTCCATTTGGCAAGGTTGTCCAGGCTTTAAAATTTACGGCTGCCGTTGCAAAAGTATAATTACCCAAAGTTACGGTTTGTTCATTTCCGGCAACACTTCCCGGAGTATCAATTGGTGTGGTAATATTGTATGGAGTTTGCATCACCCCATCTAAAGACCATTGAACTTGTAAAGTATTTAAAATATTGGAACCCTCATTTCTCAATTTCACTTGAATAGGGTGATTACCGGAACAAAAATTAACTGGGGCAACCAAATTACCCATAGCAGCATTATTAAACCCATTACCTCCGGGTAAAATATCAAATCCAAAATCTCCTAATCTATCTTGTACCGTACCCGTTCCTGTACCGGTAAGACCATACAAAGAGCGGGCTGTAACAGTACCTAAAAGCCAAGTAAATCCGGGGGAATAGCCGGTTTGAGAAGCCTCAACTATTAAATTTTGACCGAGATACAAAAATGGAGTCTGAAGCGTAACTTTAATATAGTTTCCTGCTACTGAAGCTTGGCTATAAGCTCCATTATAAACTGTTTGCAATCCTCCAACCAATGGCCCTGTTGCCATACTGGTTAAAGAAGTATGTCCCATCTTGATAGTTAAGTTAGTAAAATTGGGAGTAACTGCAGCCGAAGCTTTAAAATAAACATCAGTAATCATACCCATAGGAGGCAAGGTACCAAAATCAGAAGGAAAATATAAGCTTTGCCTCAAATTGTTGGTATTGCTACTAAATGGAAAAACATTACCACTTGTACTTGCCGGCTGATAGGCATATTGCTGAGCCATCAAAGGCTTGGTAATACTTGAAAACCAAATAGACATTATCAGTGTTAATGCCAAAATGTTTAAATGGGATAGAAATCTTTTCATTATACTATTTATTTTGAGAAACAAATATAATAAAGCATTTTCTATTTAACAAGATTATACCAAAAAATTATTGTAATAATTCCTAAATGATAATATAAAATGAATAAGGTAGCACTATTTCATGTTTAGCACTACCCTATTTATACAAAAACAACAGCAATTAATTTATCGTATCAATTCTATTTTTTCCAAAAAATTACCCAAATTTGTTTGAATTTCTAAATGATAAATACCACTTGGCAAGTAAGTGGGCAAGTTCACTTTTAGGTTATTCCCATGATTAGCATTAATTTCTTTTTCAAATAACTTTTGCCCTAAAACATTAAATAGAACCAAATTTTTCAATTTAACATCATTATTATTTAAAGTAATATTTAGCACACCATTTCTGTTCGGATTAGGAAAAACATGAATAGTATTTTTTTCTGATAAATCTTTAACACCCACTCCAATAATATTCACATAAGCACTATCCCAAGCATCGGCACAGGTACTAGAAACTTTTACCTTTACCAAAAATATGCCATTACTACTATAAGTATGGGAAGGGTTAGATCCGGAACCGGTTGCTCCATCTCCAAAGTCCCATTGATAAGTATTAATATTTTGAGGATTGATGACAGAAAAACTAAAAGTTGTTGGACTTACTGCTGTTGTATGCACCCCATCAGCAGTTGGTGCATATCCCGTTTCCATAATCGTAATTGTATCTCCATTGGCACAACCATTATTTGAAGTAACAGAGACAATATAAGTTCCACCTGCAGTAACAGTAATATACCTAGTCTGCTCTCCGGTATTCCAATAATAAGATCCACCATTTTCTCCTCCGGGACCAGCATCTAAAACCTTACTACTTCCAACACAAAAGCTAGTACCATTCAATGCCAAATCTATAGCCGGTTTTTCTCTCATGCTAATATTAATGGTATCAGAATTTACACAATTAAATTGATTGGTCACTTTGACATGATACACGCCAGATTGGTTTACAAACCTAGTACTTCCTGTAGTATTATCATCCCATACAAAACTAGTTCCAATAGGTTGTGTACCGGGATTTAATGTCATTGGAATAGCATTAAAGGTACAAGTGTCTAAATCGTCTCCTAAATCAACTGATGGTATAGGATTTATTGTGGCAACAATAGGGATCCTGTTGCTTTCACAACCTGCGGCAGTTTTTATTCTTACAATAGCCTGTCCACCAGATGTAGTACAATTAAACAAAGAAGACCCTCTATTACCTGCAATAATCTGCATGCTACTACTGGTCGCACTTGTAGTGCCCATAGCGGTAGAAGCATACTGGTGTGTAGAGCTAGCGTCAGGAGCTATATAAATAGAATAGGTCATTCCTGCCGGAATAGTAATATTTAAGTTGTTTGCAATAGTAGTATAAGCTGTAGGGCCTAAAGATAAAATATTGGTAGTAGTTGCAGCAAGAATCCAACCGGAAGAAGAGGTATTGGCACCAGCAACCAATTGGTAATTATCAGGTCTGTAGTAAATACTCCAACCAGTACTACTTCCTACTGTATTATTCACCTTTAGACCTATTTCATTTATAGTACTTCCTGTAATAGAATGCACTAAAAACATATGGTGATATACTCCCGAAGTATTACCAACAGATAAAGGTACTTCAAGAGAATCTCCATTGGATGCAGAACCTCCGGCTGCAACATAATAAGTAGTTGTAGTATTGATAACCGGCGTTGTAAAACCAGAACCTGTTCCTAAAGGAGCTCCACCCGTAGGCACATCATACCATTTTAACACTCCGGCTCCGGCAACGGAGGCATTTAGATTAAGTGCACCCGGGCCACATCTTTCATCACCGGTACCTGTTGGAGTAACCATATTAAAGACCTGAATGGTTTTCATTGGAGTAGTACAAGGCAAGGTGCCTCCTGTAGCTATTTGTGCTCTGTATGAAATAGTTGATGACAAGCCATTGGCAATATAGGTAACACCATTAGCACCGGCAATATTTGTCCAAGTAAGCCCGCCATTAGTGGAACTCTGCCAAGTAATGGTACTTGGACTTATTCCAGAACTTGGGTTCAATTGTAATTGAGTAGAACCTAAAGGGCAAACAGTATCTACACTCGAATTAAGTGTAAAATTAACCGAATTAAATACAATGGTTAAGCTATCATTATTGGTATTTATATCGGCAACACCATTAGGCAAGGAAGTCCAAAATTCAAAATTATTAGCACCGGATACTAAGGAAACTGTTCCCACTGTAACCGTATCCATAACCTGCCCTACTCCTGAACCCGGAAAGGACAAATTCCCAGAGTAACTAAACTGTGGTTGCAACACTCCATTATGCTTCCAATTCACTTTCATAGAAGTTAAATTATTAGTTCCGGCATTACTCACTATCACCTTCACAGGAACAGCAGTAGCACATAAGCTTCCCGATGGACTGTGCAACATGACCATAGCAGCATCATTCGGACCGGAAGGAGCCACTTCAAAAGCACCAATAGTAGGAGCAGTGGTTCTTGGCAAACCATTAATATCTGCAGGCACATCTAAAAAAACATTAAACCCTGAACCTATTAAAGAAGCACTCAAAGGCGTATAATTATTCAATAATGGGTTTGTATATTGCGGATTAACAGAAGGAGAACCTATCTCCATAGTAGGATGAGCAGCTTGGAAGGCAGCTAAGGTAGCATAGGCTGAACCATAATAATATGGTACTTGCGTACCTGTCTGAGTAGAATTTAAATAAACATTATTCTTTTGATAATTAATCCCAGTTACGGTTGCCGTAGATTGATAAATTCCATATTTTGCCCCTGTCGTACCTCCGGTGATGGTAATATTATTGTTTTTAATATCACCTGATGTCATTTGAGTAATATTATACATCCCATAAATAGTTCCGGTACCTGTTGTTACCACACTATGATCTATAGTATTATGATAAATCTTCATTCCCGGACCATTATTATACATCAAATACTGTGTTCCGGTATAATTACCCATATTATAAATCAGGTTATTAGCCACTAACATTGGTGTTGCTGTGGTATTAGTATAAGGATAATTATACATACCATAAAAAGAACTGGTAGAAGTTACACCCGGAGCTGCCATATCATGTATTTTATTACCTTCAACTTTTCCACCTTTTCCATAGTAATTATAAATACCATAAGCAGCGGATGGAGCAACGGTTTTTGTACTTCTATGAATATCATTACCACTTATATTAACCCCTTCAATATAGGCAGCACGAATACCATAGTAATAGAAATTTGAAATTTCATTTCCTACAATTGCAATACTATCTGTAAGGATTGTGGAGCTAGGCCCTGAAACAGCTATTCCGTAATAAGCACCACCACTCAGCGTGCTACCGGCTATTACATTATTATTACCTATAAAAATATGACTGGCTGTACCTCCGGTGGTTGCAGAAGTTGCAGAACCTGAAACCACGATACCATTGGCATTGACAGAGGAGACATTTGTGGTCACAGCAGACAAATCAATAGTACAATTTATTATGGAATCTCTTTCTGCATTGCCCATAATATGCACCCCCCATCCATAACCGGCATTCAAAGCTTTTACTTTTAAATTATTCAAAGTAAAATATTTGGTACCATCCAATGTCAATATTTGCATATTTGTAGTTGCGGTAGCATTATATTGCAAGGTTTCCCCATTACCATTAATTCTAATAGTATTGGTAGCACTTGTTCCTGCTATATCATCAAAATTCACTCTTTCATTATAAGGACCGGAGCCGGTAACCACATTTGCTATCACCGGACCACAAACTCCATAAGTGTTCAAATCATCTGCAAAATCTGTAAAATTTTGATAATTAGTTGCAGAAGCCGGGGCTCCACTATTAATGGTATAAGTACCAGAAAGAGAACTTTGAAGCACCGTAGTTAAGGTATCATTACTGTTAATGGTATCTACACCTCCATTGGGTAGCGTTGTCCAAGCTTTAAGATTTACTGCTGCAGAGGAGAAATTATAATTACCTAAAGTAACCGTCAATTCATTACCGGCTACACTGCCCGGAGTGTCAATTGGTGTGGTTATATTTACAGGAGTTTGCATCACCCCATTCATAGACCATTGAACCTGTAGGGTATTTAATATATTAGAACCATAATTTCTAACCTTTACCTTTACATCTTGTTGACTAGCACAAAAATTAACAGGGGCCACTAAATCTGGAATACCAGCATTATTCGTACCGGCTCCCCCTATCATATAATATATTTCAACTCTACTTATTTGATTTGATGTGGGCTCTGTAGAATAATTAGGAGCAGCACTAGAGGTAATATTCCCTTGATAAAGTAATCTACCTAAAGGTACTGTATAACTACCAATAGTAGAACTAAAAGGAGAATTAGCACTATAGGAATTGGACACCCCTGCAACTTGCCCCAAAACTCCTATAATATCTCCAGCATTTACTTGAACATTTACAGACTGAATTGTATTATTTGGAGCATTTGAGATATATGCTAAAGTTGTAAAATTTGTTGAAGTCGCACTAAAAACAACAGGAACCGGGTCATTTATTTTCATTAAATGGATACTCTGTGTTCCTGTACCAGCTTCTGGTGACACTTTTAGACCTGTAATAGTAAATGCTGTTGGGGCAGTAAACCAATATCCCCTTACCGAGCCTGTATATACATTACTATGTGCGGGCAAGGGCATCATGGTTTGTGCATTAAGCTTATTTATTCCTTGAAGACAATAAAAAAGTAAAAAAAGAATTTTTAAGAATTTCAAATGGGATAGAAATGTTTTCATAATACTATTTATTTGGAGAGACAAATATAATAAAAAATGTTTATTTTCAAAAAAATTAAAAATAAAGCTATTCATGTACTATAAAAAATCTTAAAAAAACACAGAACACATCTTAAACAATTTACACAAAGCACCGAATCGTTTTTACTATAAACTCACCCCTAGCCATAAATAGGGTTTGCTGAAAAACTAACATTTCCCTGATTTTCTTATCTTTACAGC
>DAOMPL010000003.1:0-129438 GCA_035444785.1 Edaphocola sp.
AAAGCAGCAGCCCCAAAAAAAGCAGCAGCTCCAAAAAAAGCAGCCGCTCCGAAAAAAGCAGCAGCTCCGAAAAAAGCAGCAGCTCCGAAAAAAGCAGCCGCTCCGAAAAAAGCAGCAGCTCCGAAAAAAGCAGCAGCTCCTAAAAAGGCAGTAGCTCCGAAAAAAGTAGCAGCTCCAAAAAAAGCAGCCGCTCCGAAAAAAGCAGTAGCTCCGAAGAAAGCAGCAGCTCCTAAAAAAGCAGCAGCTCCTAAAAAGGTAGCAGCTCCTAAAAAGGTAGCAGCTCCTAAAAAGGTAGCAGCAAAAAAGAAGTAATTTAATTTTAATAACATAAGTCAGTCTTAAAAAGACTGACTTATTGTTGTTGAATTATCTATTGAATTTGATTCTTTTCTCGGATATCATCCTGTCTTACCCTTGAAAAAGAAGAATAATTACATTTGAAGAAATTATTTTTGTTTTAATGAGGATGCTTACTTTGCTTTTTTAGAATTTCAGATAATTTTGAATCGGAAGCATAAGGAACCTTAGCAGCAGGAATGTATTCGGAAGATTTTTCTAAATGGATATCCTGATCATCGAAAAAGATATGAGCACCAAAAGCTTTTAGCACCTTATCTTTACTTAACCCTCCAAGGAAATAGGCTTCATCCACATAGACTCCCCATTTACGCAAAGTTTTTATTACTCTCATATGAGAAGGAGCACTACGGGCGGTAACGATGGCTAATCTCAATGGCTGAGATAGGTCTTGTGGTAATTCTTCCCTTATTTTTGAAAGTTTAATTAATAATTTGGCAAATGGGCCCTCGCCTAATGCTTCATTTTCATGCTCCTGTTCAAATTGAAGAAAAGCATCTATACCTTCCGTCTTATAACGATATTCCGACTCTTCAGAAAATAAAACCGCATCTCCATCAAAGGCTATCTTTACATGATTGTCAGTTTGGATAAATGCTTTTGGAGGAGCATAAATATAGGCTGCAGCACAATTTTTTGAGTCGATTACTGCTTGAACATCTTTGGCATCTTTACTCAAGAATAAATCAATATTAAAAGCATCTATATAAGGAGATAAGGGTTGCCCTCCACTAAATGCCATTCTGCTGATGTCTAATTGGTGTTCCCTTACGGCATTCATTACTCTAACCCCCGTTTCCGGACTGTTTCTAGACATTACCACCACTTCAACTATGGTCTTTTTTGCATTTTTGTTTAAGTGCAATAAGCTTTGTACCAAATAAAATGCGGTGCCTGGTTGAAGTAATATTTCCTCGTGTGCTTCTTGATATTTTCGGTATCCTGCTATCCCTTCTTTTTCAAAGATTTCGTTTTCCTCTTCCAAGTCGAAGAGAGCACGGCTAGAAACTCCAATGACTAAAGTATCTGATGTTTTATTTGACATATTCATTTGTAGGAATGATTTCCAGAATTTATATTTTAATAAAGGTAAGGTTTTTTTTAGTATTTTATAAAAATGTATTGTTATTGAAGAAACAATATTTTTTTTAGCTTAATAATATTTTGTAAATTAGTGTTTTGATTTATCTTTCAATTCCATTCTTTTATTTCTTTTATAGATTATTATCAGGTTTTAGGGGTGAAAAAAGATGCCAGTCCAGAGGAAATTAAAAAAGCCTTTAGAAAATTGGCCAGGAAATACCATCCGGATCTTAACCCTAATGATAAAGAAGCCGAACAAAAATTTAAAGCTATCAATGAGGCCAATGAAGTATTATCGAACCCCGAAAATAGGGCTAAGTATGATAAGTATGGCGAGCATTGGCAACATGCAGAGGCCTATGAGCAAGCACAAAAGGCACAAGGTCACAAAGCCTCAGGACAAGGAAATCCTTTTGAATCTTATACCTACGAACACTCCGGTGGCGATACAGAAGATTTTTCCGATTTCTTTTCTTCTGTTTTTGGTGATCAAAATGCCGGTTTTAGTAATCGGAAAAGAGGGCGATCTCAAGGTAAGTTTAAGGGGCAGGATATTACCGCAAATTTGCAATTAAAACTTTCACAAGTTGTACATTCCCAACAACAGACTTTTGAAATCAATGGTAAAAAAGTAAGAATTACCATTCCGGCCGGTGCGTATGATGGGCAACAAATTAAACTAAAAGCTTATGGTCATCCAGGATATAACGGTGGTCCTTCCGGTGATTTGTATATTAGTTTTGAAATTCAAAATGACACTCCCTTCCAAAGAGAGGGCGATGATTTATTTTTTAATTTGACTATAGATTTATATACTGCTATTTTGGGTGGTGAAGTACTAGTGCCCACTTTGGACGGACAAGTAAAAATGAAAGTGCCGCCATATACCCAAAATGGGAGCAGGAGCAGGTTGAAAGGAAAAGGATTTCCGGTGTATAAGGAAGACAATAAATTTGGAGATTTATATATTAAGTTTGAAGTAGCTTTACCTACAAAATTGAGCGATGCGGAGCAATCATTATTTGAACAATTAAAAAAATTAAAAAATGAGCCATAGTATCAGTAGAACCCAATGTATAGCGGCCTATCATTTAGAAGCCGATTTTTTTGATGCACTTTGTGAATCTGAACTCATTCGAGTTGTTCAAAATGAGGATGATTGGTATTTGGATGAAGATGATTTAGACCTTTTAGAACGTTTTGCCTATCTGCATTATGATTTAGAAATCAATGTTGCAGGGCTGGAGGTGATAGACCGTTTATTAAGACAAATTGAAGATTTGCAACAAAAAAATAGACGAATATCTTAACAGCTTTAACATTGATGAAGTAAATTATTTAATTAAAAATAGAAAATCGGGAATTGATGAGGATAGTAATATTATTATTGCTTACATTTTTATTGGGAATAATAAAACTAGATGTATGCGCACAAAACAATGAGAAAAATTTGGACAATCAATTAGTGGAATTTTTTCAAAATCAGGAATATTTTAAAGCTATAGAACATCTAAATCCTTTAGTGGAAGCAGAACCTGAAAATCTTAATTTGCTTTCACTTTTAGGATATTCTTATTTTTTAAATAGACAATTTACAGCTTCAGAAAAATACTATAATAGGATTCTTGAAATAGATTCAAATCATGCTACGGCAGTTTATTATTTGGGTAAAATAAATATATTAAAGGGGAACAACAAAGAAGCTTTAAGAAAATTTACAAAACTTGTCAACTTGAAACATGGAGTGCCGGCTTATTATAAGCAATTGGCCATACTATGGAATGCTTCCGGAAATTCAGATTCTGCAACATATTATTATAATTTGACGTATCAATTGAATCCGAATGATGCTGATGTGGTAGTAGCTTTGGCTTATTTTTGGCTGGATAAACAACAGTTTGAAAAGGCAGATAGTCTATTAGATTTGGCACTAGCTCAAGATTCTTTTCAAGCTCCGATAATTATTGCAAAAATTCGTTCTAACTATAGCCAGAAGAAGTTTGGAGCAATTCCTGAATTGTCGAAATTGCTCCGTAAGATGAATTCTATTGAATTGAATCCTTTTACTTTTACAGCCATAGCCTATTATCATTTAAAGGAATATGATTCTTGTATTGCTATTAGTGAATTGCTAAAAGCTCATCAATTGCTATCAAGAAATATGTTTTATTTAGAAGCTTTGGCACACAAAGAACTTAAAAATTATAAACAAGCTATTAGCTTACTGGATACCTGTATTGATATGGCATTGGAGCCGGATGCCAATGATTATTTGTCTCAGAAGGGAAGTGTGCTAGAACTGATGAGTCAACCTAAACAAGCATTGCTGCAATATGATTATGCTTATAGTATTTTTAATGACCCGAATCAATTATATAATATTGCTTTGATTTATGATAATGCTTTTAAAGACTATGATAAAGCCTTGAAGTATTATCGTAGCTTTATAAAAAAAACAACAGTTAAAACCCCACTTAAATATGCTATTGATAAGGAACTTGTTGATTTTGTGACTAAAAGAATACAACAGTTAGAAGTATGGAAGAGACAGAATAAAAAATAATTTAAATTAGATATCAATCAATCCTATTCTTTTCTCCTATAACAACTACCGCTACTTTTTCTTCTTTTGAACAGGTCGTGCTTCTACTACCACCCAGTCTTCTAAACTAATGGTAAAGGGCATTTGACCAATTTTTACTTTTGCTTTTTTACCGTCTATTTCTATTAATCGACCTATCTGATGGTTGTTTGTATTTCTCAAGATATCTCCAATCTCAGGAGCCTTTGCCAATATTTTATAGTTTTTGTCGGCCTTTACTGCTGCCGCTTGGTTTTGTTGGATATGTTTTTTCTTGAATAAAACTTTTTCTGCATTTGCAATAACGGCAGATTTGTTTTCTGCTTTTTTCCAATCGAAGACTATTTGTTTGAACTTACGCTCCATATCTTTAAGGTAGTCCAACTCTTCTTTTTTAATCTTGTTTTGAAGCTTTAAAGTTTCCTGTTGTTGTTTGATTTTTTCTTTGTCTATCAGTTCTTCATATTTTGCTTTTAGTTTTTCGTTTTCTCTAAGCAATTGGTCCAAATGCTGTTCTTTGCTCACCATTCTTACCGATTGTTGTTCGGTTTGGTGCAGCATTTTATCCAACTTAAAATGCCCTTTATCTGTAATCTGTTGGGCTCTTTTGATTACATGTTCCGGAAGTCCGCTTCTTTTAGCTATTGAAAAAGTATAAGAGCTTCCCGGCTTTCCCAATACTAATTGGTATAAGGGCAATAGATTGGCTTCATCAAATGCCATGGCACCATTAAAAATGCCAGGTATTTTTCCTGCCATCACTTTTAAATTAAGATAGTGTGTGGTGATGACACCCATTGCATTTTTATTTGCCAATTGCTCTACGATGGCCTCTGCAAAAGCACCTCCTAAGTTGGGGTCGGAGCCACTTCCTAATTCGTCAATAAAAAATAATGTTTTGGCATTAGCACTTTCCAAAAAATATTTCATGTCTTTCAAGTGGGCACTGTAAGTACTTAATTCGTTTTCAATACTTTGGGTGTCGCCAATATGAACCATTATTTGCCTGAAAATACCAATTTCGGAAATGTCGTCCGCCGGAATTAATAAACCTGCCTGAAACATGAGTTGCAAAAGACCTATGGTCTTCATGGTAACGGTTTTACCACCAGCATTGGGACCGCTCACCATTAGAATCCTATTGTCTTTATTCATGGATATGGTCAATGGAAAAGTGGTTTTGTGTGCGGCTTTATTATGTAAAAGCAAAAGAGGATGATAAGCTTTTATCAGGTGAGAGCCGGGGTGGGGGCTTATCTTAGGCATATTGGCATGCATGTCTTTTGCCAAAAGAGCTTTTGCTCTGATGAAATCATAGATACCAATAGTTTTAAAATATTCTTCAAAGTCGGGATGATAAATACTCAATTCGGCTGTCAGTTCTTTTAAAATCCTATATATCTCCCTGCTTTCTTCTCTTTCAAGAGAGGATAAGTCGTTATTCAATTCAATGGTTTCTTCAGGTTCAATGAAAACAGTTTTCCCTGTTTCACTTTCACCGTGCATGATACCTTTAACTATTCTTTTTTGTTCTGCTACTACTGCAACGGTTCTTCTACCATTGTTAAAGCTTTCAGAGATATCTGCCAAGTAACCTTGTTTGCCCAATTTGCGGACAATAGATTCAAAAACCTTTCTCAGATGAGCCCTTTTCTTGTCTATATCATGTCTGATTTTTAAAAGTTCTTGAGAGGCACTATCCCTTACGATGCCTAACTCATCAATTTTTTCTCCTATTGTTTTATTGATTTCTTTGTGATAGGTGATGGGAATAGCCAAGGCTTCTAACCTTAGGTAAAGCCCATTCTGCCTTTTTAGCCATAATAAAATATCCCTGATAGTAGTGGTCAGTTGGCTTAATGCCACAAAATCCTCACCTTTTAATACAGCCCCCGGTACTCTTAGTAATTTTAGAGTAGGAAGGATATCCTTGGTGAAGTCATTAGGGAAAACATCGCTACCGCCAAGCGTTTGCTTATATTCGTTCACTTCTTCCAGTGCTTGTTCCAAGTATTCTTTTTTGGTATGGAATCTTAAATTTTGACTGGCATTCTTTGCAAAAGCAGTACGGCATTTATCCCACAATAATTTTTGTATTTTGTCAAATTCTAAACGCTCTGCTGCTTGATCAGGAAAAAGTTGTAACATGAAAAATAAATCAGTTTTCTAAAGTCATTTAATCTTTAAGCATTTTCTTTTTTAATGCTAACGTGGTCAATAGGGTTGCCATGCAATTGGGTTTGGGTAGGATAAGGGAATCCTGTTCCTAATTGGTACATGGTTTCGTAAATACCAAAATTAATAGCTTCTTTTATGGCTTCAAAAGTGCTTGTATGATAAATATTGATAAAATAAATAATCTGAATATTAAGGGTAGAGTCTCCAAAGCTTTCCAAAAATATTGTAGGCTCTAATGTAGTTTCCGGATGGTTTTGTATTAATGTCTTTATGGCATTTGTTATTTTTTTTAATTGCTCTTGAGATAAACCATATTCTGCACCAATGGTCATTTTTACCCGAAATGCACCTCTTTGAGAAAAGTTTTCCAGATTATTACTTATTAGATTTTTATTAGGAATAGCTATAACCGTTTTGTCAAAAGTTCTGATTAAGGTACTTCTAAACCCAACTCGTTCTACATTTCCTGTTACGTCATCGATCTTTATCAGGTCGCCTATGGTAAAAGGTTTGTCCAATAAAATCATAAATGAGGAGAGCAGGTTTTCTAAGCTGTCTTTTAAGGCAAAAGCAATGGCGATTCCTCCTACTCCTAAACCGGCAATTAATGCGGCTACATTCACTTTAAACACAACACCCAAAATGACAAATACCATAATGGTCCATACGGCTACCCTTAATACATCTTTTAATAAAGGGTATAATTGCTGTCGTTCTTTATCATTGCTTTCTGCTACTTTTTGTAATCGAATTTTAAAATAGTAATTGATAATTTTTACAATAAGCGTGGTAAAGGTAAATATTTGAACCAAGAAAAATATTTTCTCTAAAAGGTCTAATAAAGTAAACTTTTGTAGTCGGAGTACCTTTTCAGTATCTATCATTAATACGTCTTCAGCGTTGGGCTTAATACTCCTTTTAAATAACCAGATATCATCTAATACTGGTGCTATCTGCATAATAGCAATATATGCAAAAACGGCAAAAATAAAATTCCCTAATGGCTTCTGTATATGTAGTGCAAAGGAGTTGGTCTCTTGAGGATTGCCGGAATGGGCCATAAACTTATAGGCTATTTTACCTAAATATTTAGACAAAAAAGCTTTTAATATTAATCCAATCAAGAGGACAATTAATCCTCTGAAATAAATGTTCAGAGGGAGTCCTAAAAAATCATTGTTCAAAAAATCCATATTCTTAATTCAGTTCAAATTCCATATCCGGAAGCAGAATAAATTTGTTTTTATAAAATATTCTTATTTCCGAAAAAATAATTTTCTTTGATGTTTGGGTTTTGAAGAGTTTCAATTGAGCCTCCTGATTTAAAAATTCACTCGGCATAAATTCGTCCCAATCTTTAATGTCATTATTCAGAACAATTAATCTCCAAGATGCTATTTTGGCTTCCTTTAGGGCTTGGGCATCATCACTCAACAAAGTAAGCATATTGTTTTTAGAAAAAAATCTGTTTTTTATCTTTCCTCCTTCTCTTCCGGCAATAACTACCTGAAATGTAGGTTCGTTTTTTGCTGGTTTATACACCGTTTTGTTGGGGTAATAACTGTTCTTTTCTGTGTTTGAATAACTCAAATTTTTTCCACCTGCCATCAAGGTACTGATGCCTATATCCGTCACCTTCCCATTGCTTACTTTGCTAAGGGTAATATGAGTAACTCCCAGTCTTTGAGGAATTAAAACATATTTACAGGCGGCTACTTTTTTTAGTTTTCCGTTATCTGTCCTCACCTGAATGGCATCACAATCCCAATCTTTAATATTGACATATATAATATTTTCAGAGAATGCAGTTACTTCATTTGGTTGTACACTAAAAGCCTGTCCAAAAGTATTTGGAGTGATGAAACATAAAAATACAATTATTAAATACAGGCTTTTTTGTAATGCGAAATGCACAATAATACTACTTAAACAGCTACATTAAAATCTCTTAAAGCATCGTTTAGTGAGGTCTTTAAGTCGGTGCTGGCTTTACGTTTTCCTATGATAAGGGCACAGCTTACCTGATATTCACCTGCCGGGAATTTCTTGGTATATGTACCCGGGATTACCACACTTCTTGCCGGTACTCTGCCTTTATATTCTATAGGCTCATTGCCACTTACATCAATAATTTTTGTACTTTGAGTCAATACTACATTGGCACCTAAAACGGCTTCTGCTTCTACGTGTACCCCTTCTACCACTATACATCTGGAGCCGATGAAACAACCGTCTTCAATGATGACAGGGGCGGCTTGTAAAGGTTCTAAAACACCTCCTATTCCTACGCCTCCTGAAAGATGGACGCCTTTTCCTATTTGGGCACAACTCCCCACGGTAGCCCAAGTATCCACCATGGTACCTTCATCCACATAAGCACCTATATTGACATAGCTGGGCATCAACACCACATTTTTTGCAATGTAAGCACCATAACGGGCAACAGCATGAGGTACTGCCCGAACACCTAAGGCCTCATATCCTTTTTTTAGATCCATTTTATCGTAAAATTCAAATGGAGCCACATCCCAGGTTTTCATTTTCTGGATGCCGAAATACATCAAGATCGCTTGTTTTACCCATTCGTTTACTTTCCAGCCCTGCTCGGTAGGTTCTGCAACTCTTAATCTTCCTTTGTCCACCTCTTCTATTACAGCTCTGACTGCATTCTCGTATTGTTCCTCTTTTAATAAATTTCTGTCAGCAAAAGCTGCTTCTATTAATGCTTGCATATTGTTATTCAAATTTTTTTTAATGTTCTTTTATGGGGTTGCCTTGCTCTGAATATTGTTGGTTCAGTTCATCGATAAAAAATAAAATCTCTTTTCTACCCGTCTTTTTTACTGTGGAACTTACAAAATATTTAGGGATGTATTCCCATTCTTCTTTTAATTTATTGATAAAGATTTTTACATTTTTTGCAGTTTCTGCCTGACTGTTTTTGTCAGATTTGGTAAAAATTAAATTAAAGGGAACTCCAATTTCACCTAGACCTCTCAAGAATTCCAAATCGTTTTCTTGAGGTTTCAGTCTGCTGTCAATAAGGACAAAGACCGTCATTAAGTTGGCTCTCTTTTCAAAATAATCGTTCATTACAGTTACCCATTGGTCCCTTTGCGTCTTTGACCTTTTGGCATAACCGTATCCCGGCAAATCGACTAAATACCAACCTCCTTCATCTTTGCTATTGGCATTGATAAGAAAATGATTAATCATAATAGTCTTTCCGGGAGTGGCAGACACTTTTGCCAGACTGCCATTATTCGTTAATAGGTTAATCAAAGAAGATTTTCCTACATTAGAACGACCGATAAAAGCATATTCCGGCCGGTCGGCTATGGGGCAGTTGGCTTCTTTTGGACTGCTGATTAAATATTTAGCTTTATTGATTTCCAAAATAATATTAATTTTTTTCGCTTGCCAATTGGTTACGTTTCAATGGGTTTGCATTACGCTCTGCATAATCGGCCCTATTTTTTAGGATATTTATAGCCTCAAAAATTGCTGCTCTCATGCTGTCTTCATTAGCAATACCTTGCCCTGCAATGTCAAAGGCGGTGCCATGATCGGGAGAGGTACGCACCGCAGGAAGCCCTATGGTATAATTGACCCCACTTGAAGTTGCCAAAGATTTTAAAGGAATCAGACCTTGGTCATGGTACATAGCCACTACAGCATCAAATTTGGTATGATGATAATGAGCAAAAAAGCCATCGGCACTATAAGGGCCAAAGGCGTAAACCCCTTTTTGTTTCAAGGCTTCAATGGCGGGATAGATTATTTCTGTTTCCTCTGAGCCAATAAGTCCATTATCACTGGCATGAGGATTCAAGCCTAATATGGCAATCTTTGGAGCATCAATGCCAAAATCCTTTTGTAAGGATTCTTTTATCATCAGCACTCTGGAGATGATTCCTGATTGGGTAATGCTTTTGCTCACTTCGCTTATTGGAATATGTTCCGTCATTAATGCCATTCTGAAATCTCCGGCATACAACATCATTACCACATCTTTAACGTTAAATACAGATTTCAAATAGGGCGTATGACCCGTGAAATCAAAGTTTGGGGTATGCGTGTTAGCTTTATGGATAGGGGCAGTTACCAAAGCATCTATTTCTCCATCTTTCAAACTTAATGTGGCTACCTGCAAGGAACGCACTGCATGTTTGCCTGCGGTTTCTGTCAAGGTGCCCGGAGTGATTTGTACATCCTCTTCCCAGCAATTAAACACATTAAATTGCTTAGGGTTTACCTGATCTATATTTTTGATGGAGTTAAAAGCCAAAGGAAAATCAGGCAATGTTTTTCTATAATAATTCAGCACTTTATTGGAGCCAAATAGGATAGGGGTACAGAATTCCAGCATTCTATTATCTGAAAATACTTTGATGATAGTTTCCAAGCCTATTCCATTCAAATCTCCGGTGGTTATGCCTATTTTAGGTTTATTCATTCTTTGATATTAATTGATATTCGTTTATAACCTTGCAAGGTACAAAATTTTTGAGACAAATATCAGACTTCTAAATATTAATATCGTCAATAAGGTGATTTTTAAGGATAAAATATAAAAATATTTTTTAAAAAAATTCATGTAGCAATGTAGAATTGAGTATAAAGAAAAATTTAGAGGAATGGCGATGGCTTGACAGGAATTGTTAATGGTTAATTATCAATGGTTAGTGGTTTTGAATCCGAAAAGCCTTGTATCCAAGCCATCAAAGCCTGCAACGCAAATTTTTCTGTTGCCTTGGCATTCACCTTATCATCGGCTTGATTTTTTTCCCCTTTGGTTGGTATTTTTACCAACCAAACATAATTTCCCCTTTGCTCTTTAGCTGATGCTTGTCACTGATACAGTACAAATAAAAGTCTAAAGCCTACTAAAGCACCCAACTCCAACTTTAGCCGAAAATCCAAGAGTGGGCGATGCGACAATCACAGCGATAGGAATTTGACTGGCGGAATTGCTTTTTCAACAAAGCAAGGCACTAAAATGGAATTCGTTTCAGATTGTTTAAAGTAACAAAAGAGTTGAGTTTGTCGCAGAATTTGTTGAAAAAATAGCATGAAGCCAAAGCAAATTCCGGTGCTTTAGCAATCGCCTTGATTGTCGCTTGATTTTTTGTTTCTTTTGTATCAAGACAAAAGAAAAGAAAAAAAATCGGGATGTAATTCTTTGAAAAATAATTCCATAGAAGTGCCCGAAAATGGAATTATCCTAGTATATTTGTCGAACCAAAGTGTTGCCAATGTCTTTTTTGACAATTTGGTGGTGAGTATGGAGGCGGGCAGCTTGTTAGAAGAGCGGCATTATTACCCTTATGGCTTACCGATACAGGGCTGGGGCAGCACGGCGGCAGGTTCTTTGAGCAATAGACAGCTATACCAAGGTAACGAGTACCGTCAGGAAGCAGGGCTGAACTGGATGGATTTTCATAATAGGCAGTATGATCCTCAGGTAGGGCGTTTTCTTGGTATCGATCCGCTTGCGGACGGTGGCGGCCAGCAAACCCTAAGCCCATACCATGCCATGGCATGCAACCCGGCTTTGATGGTGGATCCGTTGGGCTTATTATCTAATCCTAACAATGATATCAGTTCGCCTTACTTAACTTTAAAAACTCCAATGCCGGTTTATATACCTATAAAAGGAAGTAGTATTTGGAATGCAATTAATAAATTTGAAAATATTCCTATACTTTCTCCGAGTGAGCAAGCCCGACAAGAGCTTTATTCAAAATTGATTGTTGCCTCTTTAGTTGAAGGGATTTTTAGCGGAAGAGGAGCAGTTTTGTATTCTGGTTTATTCTCTGGGAGAAGTGGAAGTGGTGATGGTTCTTTAGCTTGTTCAGATTGTGATGGTCAAATAGGTGGGGAGGATCAAGTGAATATGGACTTAGTTAGAGATTGGTCAACACTTGGAACAGATAGAGTTAGTTTTCAGTTAGGAAATTTAACAATAAACTTGTCTAAAAGAGGAGGAGGAGAGGGTTTAAACATTTTCCCTGATGAAGAAAATAGAACGGGTATTTGGGTTTTTGTAGTTTATAAAGGAGATCTTTCAGCTTATGAAAAAACAGACTGGATACAAACTGTTTTCACAACAAGCGGAATTGATGGCAAATCAAGTAATCAATGGTTTAACGACTTTGGAGTTGGTTCTGGTTCAAATCCTCCATTTTATTACAAAAACAGCACAAGTATAAGAGGATGGAGAAATGCAATAGATACTAAATTTGGAGGTAGAGTATTTACAGATGGTCCCAATAGGATGAGTTATTATGGTGCTACTTTCTCTTGGTCTGCTCAGTTAAGTTTGGTTGGTTATAGAAATGGTCTATGGGAAACGATTCAAAGTGTAAGGTATGGGTTCAATGCAAAAAATGGTAATGTTCATTATAATTCAATGATATTAAACACATTTTTAAATGGAACACCAAATTATTTTCATCAATCATTAATTAATACATTGAATTACAAATTATATTGGTTGAAAAAATAAATTCATGAAGAAAATATTAATAAATATATTTTGGCTTTATTGTTGTTTAATGCTATCCTATTGTAATTCGGAAAATAGAGTTCATCATGATATTAAAGTTGTTGATGATAACTCAATTTCTATTAAAAAATCTTTAAAAGCAATTAACAAAATAAAATCCTGTGATACAATATTTACCTTAGTGGATGTAATTTCTATAACAAACATGACGGATGAGCAGGAAAGTTATGGTGTATTATACCATAAAACTAATGATAAAGGAGAGATTATTTCAATGGGAAATAGAGTAAAAGTTCCAGCTGATTTTTTTGTTCCCAATACCTTTCTAAAAAAACAAATTAGTAAAAATGCCTTACGTTATTTAGCTGAGTATTTGGATCGAAAATGTGAATGTCTATTTCCCGTTAAATCAGAAGATTCAATTGCGTATAGAATGTATAGTTTCAATTTGATTCAAGGAAAGCAGTCTAAAACTTGCTATATTTCATTAAAAGATTTTAATAAAGCAATAGATTATTTTAAAGAGTTGAAAATTTGGTTAGAAAATTCAAAATATATTAAAGAGTTTAGCGAATTGCTTGAATTCATTGATGGACAGATTAAATATATCGAAGATGAGAAGCTAAAACAGAAATAATTGTTGAATCTTTTTAAAGGTAAAAAAGTTGAATAGTTCAAACTTAATGTTGATGTCTAAAGAGAATTGATGCTGTACAAAAAAGAGTATAAAACATAAAATTATCTCAAAAAATTCGTATTTTCGTTTCCAATTATGGGCTGCCTTAGATTAGATATATTAGAACAAAGCTTTGTACTGATGCAAATCGTGTACAAAAGAGCTTCTGCTTTAAACGCTTTTTATGATGCCGGAGGCAACAAGCTAAGGGAATACATAACAGACAGCAACAGCCACAAACAGATAGATTATATCGGCAATATTGTATTTGAAAACAAGGTAATACAATATATCAGTACGCCATCCGGACGTACCACCTTTAAAAACAATACTCCAAAGAAGAATATTTTATAAAAGACCACTTGGGCAATATCCGTGCTATCATAGGCGAGAATGAACAGAATGTGGGTATATCCGGTGGTCAATACGTGTATGTGGCAGGCTACGAACTTGGCGATGCCCAACAAGAAGGCGAGCTGTTTGAAAACATAGAAGAAGTGAGAGACGGCAGACCCGGAGGCACATCCGGAAACGACTATGCCGCACTCTTAGATGGCAGCAACAGCTTTGGCACCTCTATTCTGTTGCAAGTGATGGCAGGCGACCGCATCAATGTCAATGCAGAAAACTTTTACAATCAACTTAACACCCCTCCCGACGATGAAGAAGGCAGTGGCAGCATCATCGGTCAGATATTGGGCAGCATGGCTTCCGGCACCGGTGGCGTGGTGCTTACAGAGGGTGGCATCAATAGTGGCTTGCCCACAGACGGAATGGATCCTACCCTTATTGAAAATGTTTATCAGATGCTTCAAGCTGCCAATGCCGACAGCACCAAACCCAAGTCCTTTCTCAACTATTTATTCTTTGACGAGGCAATGCAGCTCCGTCCGGAGCACAGCCATTTATGGCAGGCAGAAGGCGAGGGTAACTGGGGCGAGATAGGCACAGATGAAAATAATTCCATAGAAGTGCCCGAAAATGGAATAATACTTGTATATTTGTCGAACCAAAGTGTTGCCAATGTGTTTTTTGACAATTTGGTGGTGAGTATGGAGGCGGGCAGCTTGTTAGAAGAGCGGCATTATTACCCTTATGGCTTACCGATACAGGGCTGGGGCAGCACGGCGGCAGGTTCTTTGAGCAATAGACAGCTATACCAAGGTAACGAGTACCGTCAGGAAGCAGGGCTGAACTGGATGGATTTTCATAATAGGCAGTATGATCCTCAGGTAGGGCGTTTTCTTGGTATCGATCCGCTTGCGGACGGTGGCGGCCAGCAAACCCTTAGCCCATACCATGCCATGGGGTGCAACCCAGCTTTGATGGTGGATCCATTGGGATTGCAGGGGCAGGCAGGTATGTCTTCTCCAGGAATGCAGACTTTTGATATTTATGCAGCTGCAAGAGCTATGTTTCCAACCTTGCATTTGTATATGCCGGGAGGGAAATTATTTGGGAAAGGCAATTTTGCCAGTAATACTTTAAAACAACAATTTGAGGCTGAAAGAATTTATAATAATATTTCAGATTATATTGTAAATGGTTTAGGAGGAATAAGGTCGAGTAGGGTTAAAGATGGATATACAACTTTTTGGTACTCATATAATTATTTAGACCCCGATTATTACCCTGAGTGCAATTTACAAGGAGAAGTTTTTTCTTTATTTAGGATAAAACTCAAAATTGGAGATGGTCTCAGCAGTAGTGGAATGGATTATGAACTACAATCAAATGGGGGCGAAAGAAGCGGACTTGATAATGCGAATATTATAATGGGTGCAGCAGGAACTAGTTTGGGTTTGCAAAGTGAGATGATGGATTATGCCGTACGAACTAGTTTCAAATCGGCAAGGACGTATAGTCAATTTAAAAGCTTACGACCTACGCAACAGGCTTGGCGACAAATGGCAATATTGGGGAAAGAAGGGCAAATGGTTTCAGGAGCATTGAAGTATGCAGGTAAAGGTTTAGGAGTGTTAGGTGTTGGTGCAACGTTTGCCGATGCTGCACAGAAAGGACAATGGCAAAACCATCATACTGCAGATGTGCTTATCGGCATTGGTACAACTTTTTTTGTTTCAGGTCCTTGGGGATGGGCAGCAGCGGGGGCGTATTTTCTTACCGATGCAATTATTAAAGCTCAGACAGGTAAAAGTATTACAGAACACGTTTTTGATTAATAGTAATTTTGTTATGTATAGTTTTGTTTTTTATTTTATGTACAAATATCATACTAGATTTGGGGATTTTAATCCGAGATTTACAGCTTCAGGGGCAGTTTTAGTTACAATTTGTATTCATTTATTTTTCTTATTTTGTGGAGTAAAATATTTCTCAGAGGAAGGGTTCTTAAATCAGAGTTCCTTTAATGATGATTATTTTACTAACAAACTAATATGGATGGCTATTTTATTGCCATTTCTTATACTTTCATTTTTATATTATTCTAAATCAAGGGTGTCGAAAATAGTATCAAAATATGACGCTAAAAGAATTAGGATTTTTTCTTTTAAAAATATACTTTACTTTTTAGTAATTATGTTTGTTCCTTTGATTCTAGGAGTGTACTTTTTAAATCATTCAAAGTAATAGAATACGTTGGTACTTCATTAGCAAAGTAGTTTTAAAACCTAAACAGGCTGTTCGTTACGAGCAGCCTATTTTGTTTATTGTGCAATATTTTGCTGAAAGAAGTCCTGAAACTTCTTTTTCGTAAGGAATGTATCAAGCATTTTGTAGATGATGTTTTTGTCTTCCTCTTCGAGTTGTTCAATAAGTCTTATTTTTTCTGAAACCGTTTTATCTTCCAGCGTTACCGGAGTTGGTGTGTTTGTATCGGGGTTAAGCAGTTCATCAACGGTAACGCCAAAAATAAGTGCGAGCTTTTGCAATACTTCTACGGAGGGTTCACGTTTACCGTTTTCGATTTTATTGTAATTGCTTTGGTCTAACCCTACATCAGCAGCTACAGCTTTTTGCTGTAACCCTTTATCCTTGCGTATTTGCTTTATTTTATCTCCACGGCTGGCGCACGAATCCTTTCGTGTGCCAAACTAAATAAGATATTTTTATGGCAACAAGTTCCAAATAAAAACTAAATTTGGATTAAAATTTAAAGAATTGAGCAGAAAATATAAATTTCATAATAAAGAAGGTCTATTTTTTGTAAGCTTTGCAGTAGTGTTTTGGATGGATATTTTTGTTCGTGAAATTTATTGTTCCAAAATGATAGATATTCTAAAATTTTATCAAAATGACAGATTAGAATTGTTTGGTTTTAGTATAATGCCAAGTCATATTCATTTGTTGTTTAGAGATAAATTAAACGAACCAGATAAGCTATTAGGTAATATTAAACGTTACAGTTCTAATCAATTGCAAAAAGAAATTCAAAACAATCCTCAAGAAAGTCGAAAAGAATGGCTTTTGTGGATGATGGAACAGGCGGCAAAACGTAATAGCAATGTGCATTCAAGAATGTTTTGGCAACATAATAACAAACCAATAGAATTATGGAGTAAAGATGTAATTTTGCAAAAACTTAATTACATTCACCAAAACCCTGTGGAATCAGGATTTGTACCACAACCTGAATATTGGAAATACAGTAGTGCTGACAACTATGCAGGAGGAAAAGGAGTAATGGATGTACTTTTATTATATTAATAAAAATAGCACACGAAAGGATTCGTGCGCTAGCAAGGGGGTGCAGGTTCTGTTACCTTTGGCTTTGTGGGCAATAATTTTGGTATGTGGACTACAAATGGAGTTGCTGTTGGAACTCCGGATATTTCTCTTGGTGTCAGTTTTTTTAATGCTGAGTATAGAGGAGTAGGAATACCTACCATTGAATCTTTTATGGGAATGGGAATAAGTGGAGGTTTGGGAATAGGCATTTTTAGTATTGGATATGGACAAGGATTGGATAATAATCGCCCAATTTGGCATTCTTATTCAGGTGGTGTTGGTATTGGTGGCAGGACTTTTACGATAATTAGTGGGCAATATCAACCTTATAATTATTCATCTCTTATTAAAAAATGGTAATCCTTTTAAAGTTAAATTAGAATGAAAAAAAGTCAAAAGTTTGTATTGTGGCTATTTCTAATACAATTTAGTTTTAGTTCTTGTTTTGAAACTTGCGAAGAGTCAACTAGACAGTCTATGAGGTCTGTTGTGATATATGGTACAATAGATAGTGTGTTTTTGGATGAGTCCAATAGAAATCAACCTTGCGTACTGATAAATAGTCAAAAATATTCAATTTATAATGAAATTTACCAACAGTTTTCCAAGGGGGATATTATTATTAAATATTCTGGTAGTATGAAGTATTATTGGGTAAATGGCAATGATACCACAATTTTCTATCCAAAATGTGGTAGCAATCCTATATTGGATTAAGTATTTTAAATAATAAATTAACATAAAAGCAGGTGATAGAATATTAATCAAATGCAATCGACTTGATTATTACTTGTTTTGTTTCTTTTGTATCAAGACAAAAAAAAAGAGAAAAAACTCGTACTTTAGCCAACAATTATGGGCTGCCTTAGATTAGACATATTAGAACAAAGCTTTGTACCGATGCAAATTCGGTACAAAAGAGCTATAGGCATAGGCCCCTTAGCCGACCAAGGCGGTCAGCAAACCCTAAGCCCTTACCATGCCATGGGCTGCAACCCGGCTTTGATGGTGGATCCATTGGGATTGCAGGGGCAGGCAGGGATGTCCTCCCCCGGGATGCAGATATTTGATATTTATGCAGCTGCAAGGGCTATGTTCCCGACCTTGCATTTGTATATGCCGGGAGGGAAATTATTTGGAGCAGTTTCTGAATATTATAAAAGTGAACGCAACATTCCATCTATACTAAGAGCAGAAGCAACAATGACTATTTTGTCGGGAGGGGCAGCAGGTAGAGGATTGGGAAGTAGCTTTCATAGTTATGGAATAAGCAAAAAGATAACTTCCTTAAAAGAGGAACGAAGTCTTTTACAATATGATGGAGATATACCGAGTGATTTTAATGATTTGTTAAATACTAATCGTGTAATTGGGTTAGAGGAAGTTTTCGTAACCGAGAAAGGTGCCGATTGGAAAGGTTGGGGTGAAAGAATGCACAAAAGATTTGGTAGTTCTTTAGGATGGGATTTTGAAGGGTATGGACAACAATCAAATGGGGGTATAGTTTGGAATTGGATGAAAGAGCATTTTGATGTAGTAATTGGATATTCAGAATCCTATGGAGTACAAATTGGTAGTGGTTTTAAGCGAGTTATGGAAGCTCGAGTTAATTTTTATTCTTCTGTTCGCACTGATTTTGAATGGAGTCTTAGAAAAGGTTTTGATAGAAACTCAGGAAGACACAAACCTGGAGAAAAAGTAAATTGGGGTGCTGGATTAGCTTATTATGGTGGAGTGAACTATAAAGGAGAAAAATATAATGGAATTACTGAACACGAAGTAAGTTTTGGTGTTTTTGGAATTGGAGGTGCTATAAAATTTGACAATTCATTTAATCTCACTGATTGGTTTTTTGGATTTGATCCATCTGTCAATATGCAGTTAGGGGTAGGAGTTGAAGGCACTTTTAAAATAGGTTTTTCTAAATAAATTTTTATGCTTTTTGTGTTTTCTTTTATATTACTTTCTATACTTATTTTTGTTTTTGGAAATATTTGGATATATAGATATATCGTAAAAAAGGTGCTTGATTTATATCTTAATTTTTATTTTGAAAGTAAGAATTTGTCTATTATTAGAACCAAATTTGTTGGCTTAGTGAATAGCGGAGATTTTGATACTCCTTTCTTTGTGATTTTACCAGTCTCTAAAGGAGGTAAGATTTTTAATAATACATATGTAGATATTTATTTAGAAGATTCATCAGGGAAAGAACATAGATATACAGTAAGAGTTAAAACGTTCTTTTTAAGAATTCAAAAAGTTACTTTGAAATCTAAGATAGAAAATATTGAAATTGACTTACCTATGCAATCCTCAAAAAATATATAAAAATAAAGATTGCTCAAAAAAACCGTACTTTAGCCAACAATTATGGGTTGCCTTAGATTAGAAATATTAGAACAAAGCTTTGTACCGATGCAAATCGTGTACAAAAGAGCTTTAGGCATAGACCCCTTAGCCGACCAAGGCGGTCAGCAAACCCTAAGCCCTTACCATGCTATGGGATGCAACCCGGCTTTGATGGTGGATCCGTTGGGATTGCAGGCACAGCCCTTATTGGCTTCACCGTATTTGGCACTTCAAACTCCTGTTCCTCCTGGTTATTATGTTGATGGGCATTTTGTAACATTAAGTGCAGATAGGCTTAATAAATGGAGTAATGCCATGGAAATGCTCATAGCAAGTATGAACAATGCATTTCACGCAACAACTCAAGCGCAAAAGGTTAAGGATATATATGATTTTATTAATGATGTAATAGCGTATGGAGGAGGCGAAAGTGATTTGAAATTACAGGGCAAAGTGCAACTAAGTCCAACACCAAAAGGACAAAAACAAAAAGGCTCTAATGATTGTGTATATACTGTCTTGTCTATGATTTCTGAAGTCTATGGAGATAATTTTACCGCAAAGCATATTAAGAAGGTTGCTATTAGGAATGGATTAGGCACTAAAAATAACGGAGTTCCTTTATCAAATATTGCACCTCTTGCTGCTTTATTAGGATATCAGACTTCTCAAATATCTTTCCAAGCAACTATTAATGGTTCAGATGTGGAAGTTTTGTCACTTAGCGGAGCTAGAAGAATGTACAATTCTCTTAAGCAAAATAGAGCTGTAGTTGTAGTTGAAAGTGTTGGCAATAATAGGTCTCATTCAAACTTAATTTATGCTTCGGAAAGATGGGATACTCCCAATAAAGGAGGGAATCAAGAATTTAGGAATTTTTCAATTAGTACTGCCACAGGAACGATTTCGCAAATACCTTTCTTAACAATGAGCAATAGCTATAGTTATTATTATGCATTTGTTTTAAGCATCTATAAATAATACAAAGAAATAAAAAATGAAAAAGATAATATTAACTTTATTTAACTTAGGATTGATTATGTACTTTAATATATCTAATGCCCAAAAATCATTATGTTCACCAAATGAGGCTAAATCTATAGTAGAGTCTTTATCTAAAAATCAAATAGAAGATAAAACTCATTTCGATGATTTAGTTTTTATTGATAGTTTGACAAAGGAGGGATTTGAAAAATTACAAGAAGCAAAAGAGATTGTCGTATTAAAAGTATATGCTGTTATACCTATAAAAGTAATTGATTCTTCAAATTTTCAAACTAATTTTTTCGATTATTTTAAAACGGATAGAACTGTGTTTTGTTATTTATTATTTGGTAAGGATTTTTTTGGGAAGTTTTATAATTTAGGTAACTTCATTGCAAATTATCGTGAACAAAGATATGAATATGGATATTTTGCAACAGATATTGATGAGTATTCCAATAAAATATTACAGGATTGGGATTATAAAAATGCAACGTTAATTTTATTTTGGGTTAACAAAAAAAACCTTAAATATTTAATTGTTAACAATGATGTTTTGGAAGGATTTAAAATTGAAGAAAATTCAGAATATGGTTTTAAAAGCTACGATGATTTTATAATGTTTTTAAAGAAAGTGTATTTTGATACTGTTTCCAGATAGAGTTATGAATAAAAAGGATTGGAAATTCTCGTTCAGCGTATTCATGGCTGACGAATCAATCTTTTCGTGTGCCTAACATTGTAGTAGTAAAAGGCATACACATTTAAATTTTGAGTACTAAAGATACTATACAAAAAGTATATAAACCCCCACTAGCACACTCAATTCCAACCCCAGCCGAAAATCCAAGAGTGGGCGATGCGACAATCACAGCGATAGGAATTTGACTGGCGGAATTGCTTTTTCAACAAAGCAAGGCACTAAAATGGAATTCGTTTCAGATTGTTTAAAGTAACAAAAGAGTTGAGTTTGTCGCAGAATTTGTTGAAAAAATAGCATGAAGCCAAAGCAAATTCCGGTGCTTTAGCAATCGCCTTGATTGTCGCTTGATTTTTTGTTTCTTTTGTATCAAGACAAAAGAAAAGAAAAAAAGATGTACTTTAGCCAACAATTATGGGCTGCCTTAGATTAGACATATTAGAACAAAGCTTTGCACCGATGCAAATCGTGTACAAAAACAACTTTGCCAGTTATTCTTTAAAAGCAGAGACCGAATCCTTTATTTTGAAATCTCAAATCTTAAATTCTATTTTAGAAGGTTTAGGAGAAGGGGCATCCATACATAATAAAGGAGAAGGGAATTATAAATTTTGGTTTAATGCCATTGGTTATAACAGTGGAGAATCAGGAGAGTGGCAAAATGATGGCGGAAAAGCTCATTAATGGAAAGGAGCAGGCTTTACCGTGATGTTGCAATCCTTAATGATGAATGTTTCCGAAAAGAATGGAACAGTTTTTGGTAGTGGAGTGGAGTATTACCAACAATCAAATGGGGGCAATGGTTGGGATGTCGCTAATGACATAATGGGGGCAGCTGGAATCGGCTTAGGAGTGCAAGAGCAGCTGATGGAGTATGCGGTACGGAGTCGTTTCAAGTCGGACAGAACATATAGTGAGTTCAACAAGTTACGACCTACACAACAGGCTTGGCGATATTCACGTGTATTGGGAAATGAGGGAAAAGCTGTGCTGAAAGGGTTAAAAGTTGGGGGTAACATTATGGCAGGAGTTTCTACAGCTTATTCTGTAGTAGATGTAGGTAGTTACTATTATAATGGCGGAACAGATTGGCAAGTTGGGGCTAAGGCAGGGCTTGATATTATAATGACAGGCGTTGGCTTTTTGGGACCGATAGGCTTTGTAGTAAGTTCCACTTATTTCATATTAGATGCATCGACAAATAGTTTTGGAGGATTTGGCGAGCATTAAAAAGTCGGAATAATAATGAAAATTTTTTTCAATAAACTGTATTGTAACTATTACCACTTTCAGGAACGGGTGGGCAATAGAGATGTTGCGCCAATTACCTCGGCGTTGTTAATTGCATTTATATTAATGCTATATTACTTTTCCCTTTCCTTTTTTGTGATGTTCCTTTTGTTACCCAAAGCAGGAATTAGTGTTGATATGTCATTATTTAAAGCAGTCTCTTTTTCTGTAGGAATATTACTTGTAGTGGGTATTTTATTTTTCTATCTATATAAAAAGAAATACAAAAAAATACTTTTGAATTGTGACAATACGCCAAACAAGGTAATGGCAATATTATTTCCATTAATTGCTTTTATTCTTTTTAATGTAAGTTGGATTCTAAAGATGCTTCAGAATCAAGGTAAGTTTTAAAAGGTTTTGAGAACTATAAAATAACAAAAACAGGCTGTTCGTTAAAGAGCACCTGTTTTGCTATTACTTTTTCAAAATTTTCACATCATCTTGATGCGTATTAAAGATGCGTAGTATTGCGATGTTTGTTTCTAATTCTTCATAAGTGATGATGAAAGGAAAAACCTCTACTACCTTGTATCTTACGGTATCATAAGCAAAAGAAGCAGCTTGGGGCATTTTCTGTATTTTCTTGAAAGTTTTGTTGATTTCTTTTTCAAACTTTTGTCCTAACCCTATTTGTATTCTATTGAAATATTTTGCATATTCTTGTAAGTCATTCTTAGCATCATCGGATAGATTTATTTTCAGCATGCATCCCAATTTATTTGTTTGCGGGCTGTTTCCCAGTCTGTAAGGTCTTCAGGGTGTTTTTTGATTTTTTTTCGGGTTTCTTCTACAAGTTCTATCTGTTCTTGTGATAATATAGTAGCAGGAGTTTCTTGTTTCTCTACTTTTACAAACCCTAAGCTATTAACGAGTTCGAGAAAGAAATCAAGCTTACTATCAGGTATTTGTACTGTCAAGTTTTGCATATATTTATATTTAGTTTAGGGTTGTCTTATTAAGTTTATATTTTTCTAAAGTATTAAATTAACAAGCAAAAAGAGTTTGTTCATTTTAAGAAAAATTATTACAATACAAAGTTATATAAAAATTTCACATAGCACAAGCTAAATAATAATACTCTTTACCTATCCGCCCACTTATCAGGGTTCAGGCTTGTGTTCAGCACGGCAGTAACGATAATGTTTTTATTTTCAATGATAAAATGAATCATAAAAGGGAATACATCAACAACAGCAGTACGCACATCATCATAACGAACGCTGTAAGCCAAAGGATTGGTTTTGATGTCAACCACTTTAGCTCGCACTTCTTTGGTAAACCGTTTGCCTAATCCTGATTGTTGTTGGTTGTACCAAAGGGCAGCGTCTTTAATGTCGGCTTTGGTTGTGGGTAAAATAAAAGTCTTATACATTTAGAGGACAGTTTCGATGTCATCCATTGCCTTGTCAAAATCCAAAGCCTGTGTTTTGTCTTTTTTGTAATTGGCTAATCTATTAAGCACTATATCTTTATGCCAATCGGGTACGGTATCGGTAGCCTCATCTTCAATTCCTTTGTATTTGCTTTTGAGTGCATTCCATTCGTTAATAGGAATATACACACCTGTAGTATTTCCTTTACTGTCTGAAATATATTGGAGGCTCATAATAATATTGATTTTTGTTTTGAATATTTAATTTAATATGGATGTTGAATGAAGATTGTATGTTAGGATTCTTTCTAAAACGATTATTTTGAATGATTGAAATTAACTTGTGCATTAAACGAGTTTAGCGATTTACGTGCTTCTTTCCAATCCAATAGATAGTCGGGATTGTTCTTTATTTTATTGCGTTCTTCTTCTATCTGCTTTATCTGTTCTTGTGATAATATAGTAGCAGGAGTTTCTTGTTTTTCTACTTTTACAAACCCAAGAATATTAATGAGTTCGAGAAAGAAAAAGAGTTTGTTTTCAGGTATTTTTAGGGTTAGGTTTTGCATAATATAAAAAAATTCATGTCAATAGGTTCATTTGGTTTAAAACATGCTTTATTAAGTTAAAATAATAAAAAGAGAAAATATTTTTATTTCCAATTAAACATTAGTACAAAGTTAATGGAAAAATCACATATTTTCTGCCCAAAAATTCAAATTTAGGTTTTGGTCGAATGCCTTTATGACTAAAGGAGAGGGTGACTGTAGTGCAAAGGATATTGACAAAAGTGTTTTACAAACTTCCTTTATGGTCTATACCGAGTCCACAGAAATACCTAACCCAAACTCCCTTTGAAATTCTTAAGACATGCACCTGCTATTATCACAGCAATAGGATGTTGTACAGAATAGGGTACATTTGGATTTGGAGTTAATGGATTGGTTAAAGAAATATAAATATAAACAAACCTCTCAAAAAACAATAGGCTTGTCTGTTTTTTGCTGTTCTAAAACCTCCTAATTTTTTTTTAGTGGTTACTTTTATTAAAATGAGGTATTTAATCTTGTTTTTTGTTTTTGTTTCAGCTTAGCAATAGAACGCAAGTTTCATTTATCAATTATTCTATAAAGAGAGAAGCTTACAATCAAAATTCTGAAAAAAACATTAAAAGAAATTGATTTTTGTAGCAAAACAAATAGTTTTACCTATTTTTGAAAAAGATATTTTAATTTAAACAGGGTGTTGTTTTTTAATTCAAACCTTTTAAAAAAAACAAGTGGACATTATTTATATTAATCTAAAATTTCAAGAATGAAAATAGATTTTAGTGCCGGACCGGCGGTTCTTCCTTTAGAAGTATTGCAAGAAGCTGCAAAATCAATTATTGAATTTGAAAATACAGGAATTTCTATTCTTAGTTTAGGGCATAGAAGTATGGAGTTTGCCAAAATTCTTGAAGAGGCTAAAATGCTTACATTGAAGTTGTTAAACTTAGATGATGCTTATGATGTGCTTTGGTTTCAAGGGGGTGGACGATTGCAATTTGAAATGATTCCTATGAATTATTTAAAAGAGGGAGATAGTGCTGCCTATATCGATTCTGGACACTGGGTTGCTGATGCCATGAGTAATGTGGCAAAATATGGAAGGTTGCATATAGCCGGCAGTTCAAAAGAAGATAATTACAAATATGTCCCTATTGAATTTGACCTTCCTAATGATGCCAAATATCTTTATTTAAACGCTAATAATACTATATATGGGACACAATGTAAAGCACTTCCTAAGACTACGGTGCCTTTAATTGGTGATTTTAGTTCTGAGCTTTTTAGTAGGCAGATGGATTATTCTAAATTTTCTTTGATTTTCGCAGTAGCACAAAAAAATTTAGGTCCGGCAGGAGCAACTATGGTAATCATAAAAAAAAGTTTTTTGAAAGATCCGGTAAGACCCTTGCCCGGTATTTTAAGTTACAAAGAAATGGCAGCCAACAATTCCTTGGTGAATACAGCTCCCGTTTTCCCAATTTATGTTTCTTTGTTGAATCTTAGGTATATGGCTTCAAAAGGCTTAAAGCAAATTGAATTAGAAAATAATGAAAAAGCTGATTTGCTGTATAATTTTATTGATAATAGTGATTTGTATTATGGAGTTTGTGAAAAAGATAGTAGAAGTAAAATGAATGTTTGTTTCCGATTGAAAGAAGAACATTTAGAAAAAGTTTTATTGGATTTTACTGAGAAGAATAATATTACAGGAATAAAAGGTCACCGCTCTGTAGGTGGTTTTAGGGTTTCCTTATACAACGCCATTACTATAGCCGATGTGGCATACTTAATTGAAATTTTAGATACCTTTGAAAAAATGTAATTAAAAAATAAATAAAACTCTTTGGAAAATCAGATTGCCCAATTAAACAGAAAGAAAAGGTTGGCAAGAATTATTTTTTTGATTTTGCCTACTTGGTTGGTATGCTTTTTTATTTTGTGGCAAACCGGCAAATATTTTTCTGTCATCATGGAAAGTCAATATTTGTTGCAGAGTGTTTATTTAGGATTAGGAATGTTGGCATCTGCATTGTTTTATTCCTTTAGATTTCGGTTTTTAACTACATTTTCTGTCCTGGTTTTTGGTCTTTATATCTTATATGCTGCAATAGATAGCATTGCTGTTGGTGAGTTTGATTCTTTTTTTTACAGTATTCAGTTTTTAGTTTTTTCGGTATTGTTTTCCTTAGGTTGGTTGCTTTCCTGGGCTTTTATCAGAAAAGAAAAATTTCCAATTATTGTTGCTTTTGTTTTCTTCATCCTCAGTATATTTTTGATAGTCAAACAAAAGGAAGTAACCGTTAATAGTCTTTTCCAGGCTTTTGTTCCAATTATTTTGTATAGTTTATATGTTTGGTATGCAATACAATTAATAGCCCATAATAAAGATTTATCGCAACCATTTTGGTCTTTTATAATAAAGAGATTGGTGTTGTTTCTTTTATTTGGTCTATTAATAATAGGGATTGTATTATGGAATTTTCGGGCCGAGATAAAATCTAAAGTGGAAGCGTATGGCAAAGGTGGCCAGCAGAAAGAATCCATGTTGAAGCAAAATAAAGACCAGTCTTTCAGCTTAAAAGATTTTACTAAACTTAGTGGAAGTCAGGGTAGGGGTAATCAACTGCTTTTTGTAGCCAAAATTGATAATTATTTTGAAAATGGTCAGCCCAATCCTTTATATTTAACTGCTTTTTCTTATGCTAAATACGATTCAGAGACTCAAACTTTTGAGCAAGACTCTTTAATGCCTCAAAATGACCTTTTTCGGCCTAATCCTTCAAAAATAGGATTATATTTTACAAAAACGGATTCAGGAGTTCTTAAAAATACAATTAAAGACAAGTTGATGAAGACTGTGGATATTGAAGTGTATAAAACTGGATTGTCAGCTAATGAATTTGTGGCACCCATCACTTCTTTTTTTGTGCAGCCCATAGCAGTGGATAAAGGGAATAAAGAGGAGTATAAATCGGCTTATCGTGCCAAGAGTTATGTTTCCGAGTTGAATTCTGCATATTTTGTTTACAATCCCGGAAATATTGAAGCATTAAAGGATTTTCAAGAAATGCGGTATGAGTTGTTGAGGGACGTCCATGATTATTCGGGTGTTTCAAAACAATTTTTTGATTATTATACCGATATTCCTACAAAAGGAAACTTTTCAGAAATTGGAGCATTAGCAAAGAAAATTACAGCCGGAAAAACAAATAATTTGGATAAAGTAATAGCGATAAGAGATTATTTCCTTTCAAAAGATGAAAATGGAAAAGCCTTATTCAAATATTCTGATAATCCCGGTATTCCCGATATTCCGAGTGCCAGTAAGTTAAATTATTTTTTGTTTGAAAATCGTAAAGGCTATTGTGCATATTATGCAGGTGCTACCTTGTTTATGCTGCGATCCTTGGGTATTCCGTCACGAATTGCGGCTGGATTTCTCACCCAAGATAGAAACTCTGGTAATAATAAAGGTTGGTATTGGTTTTATGCGGATCAGGCCCATGCTTGGGTACAGGTGTATTTTCCGGGTTATGGTTGGTTAGATTTTGATACCACTGTGGGTAACGATGAAGCTCAACAAGCTCCACAGCCGGATGGCACTCCTCCAAATGCTCCCGGTAATGCTGAATGGGCAATTGATGGGGTGATTAAAGATGTGGATACTCTGCAAAAGCTAGCAAAAATAAAATCAAATAAATTTATTTTTAAAGATAAAGTATTTTCATTGAACGAAATAGAAATAGTAAGCTTAAATTTAAGTGTGGCAAATATTGGAAAAGATAGTATGAGTATTCCAATTTCCAAATTGAATATTGGCGATAGTGTCATTGCTGTTTCTTTTGCAGAAGTATATAAAAAGATTCCTATTAATCCTTCTTTATCTAATAAGGAATTGTTGATGGGCTTGCCCAAACCTGCTCCAGTGGATGAATTGCAAATAAAAATAGATAAAAAAGAGAAGGTGGTTGATAAGCCCAAAGTCGAGCCAAAACCTTTATTTATTGCTACAAGAACCTGGGCAGTGATTATTGCCGGAATAGTATTTTTACTTGGACTTTTGTTTTTATTTTCGGGTTATTTGTACAAATCTTATTTAAACCTAAGAGCCAATTTTGCCAAGTCTTTTTCCGAAAAAACTTATTGGAATTTTAGATTTGTTCAATTCTATTTGCATCAATTAGGATTTGAAAGGATGCATTTGTCCGCCTTAGAATTTGCAAAAGTTATAGATCAAAAAATCCCTATGCAATATCAAAAATATGTTGAATCTTATTTGAAATTAAAATATGCCCAACAAGCATTAATGCCAGAGGAGCAACAACGGCTTGACCATTTTAAACCACATTTTATAGCTATTCTCCATAAAAATATTCCTTCTAAAATTAGAGTAAAAAGAATGCTAAATCCAATACGGACTATTTCTTTTTTGAAAATAGGGAGCGAAAAATAAAACATAGTGTTTGTTGATAGTTTTCAGTATCGTTAATAATGTTTTACTATAGCTCTACATTAATTTACGTTTTAAGGAGTTTTTCCAAAAAAATATTCCTTTAAATTAAAGTTTTTTGACAAGTAATTGACAGAGCTTAATTTTTAGGAGAATATTTGAACCTATCTTTGCCATCAAATTCAAAAATTATGAATTTTAAGTCTATTAAAGTGGCATTAACTGCCTTTGTGATAGTATTGTTATTGATGCCAATAGGGCATACCTTAATGATTTTAAACGAAAAACTATTGCTTGAACAAAAGTATTTAGGGGCTTTCATTATAGGTATATTAGGTTTGCTAATGTTAATCATTGGAGTAAGAAATAATTCTAAAATGGCCTTGGCAACCATAATGGGTCTCATAGGTGGAGTATTAGTTTGGACAGGATGGATAGAATTTTCTTTTGTGTGGACAGCCGAAAAATTAGCTATTCCGGGGCTTTTTGAAAATGGAGAAGTGACCACTAAGCCGGAATATTTGGTGATGATGTCTTCTGTTGGTTTGTTATTATCTTTTGTTTTATTGTTTTTGTTCAGTCAAACAAGATGTACATTTTTCAATTGGTTTCAAAAGACTTTTAAATATAAGCAGCATTTAAAAATGTCTAATCCAACCATTAAGCCCACAGCTTTAATTACATTTATCGAGACGGTAATGTTGTTATGGTTCTTTTATTTGGTATTATTGTTTGTTTATGATAAAGATATCGCCGGCGACAAGCATCCCGCAACTTATATAGTAGCTTTTGGCTCTTTATTTTGGTCTATCTATTTGATGTTGAGGTTAGCAAAAATCAATAAATTAGATTATGCTATCAGATATGCAGTACCTACGGTAATTATCTTTTGGAACTTTATAGAGGTGATAGGGCGTTGGGATTTGTTTAAAGAAATTTGGGTGCATCCCGAGGAGCATTGGTTGGAAAACAGCTTGATATTATTGATGCTTGCAGGATTTATTACCTTATATTTTGTAGAAAATAAGCGAAAGGCAAAACAAAAGCTACAAAAGAAAGAGCACAAAATGATTGAAGAGTCGGTTATGTCCTCATAATAAATAAAACCTCAAGTGATACAACTTGAGGTTTTATTTTATTTTTTAGTTGGTATTAAGAATTTAATTTAAAGGTCATAGGTACTGTCATATAACTTTTTACATTCTTTCCTTCATTTTGACCAGGAATCCATTTAGGAGCATTTCGTATTACTCTGATGGCTTCTTCCGGAATTCCATTCCCAATTTCTTGGTTTTTTACCACTGTAACATTAGAAATACTACCATCCTCATTCACAATAAACTTTACAACCACTCTTCCTTCAACTTTGTTTTTTTGTGCTTTGGATGGATAATTAATATTTTCTGCTAAATACTTCATCCAATCGTATCCTGGAGTTGGCCTTTGGTCGGTAACTGTGTAAATCTCTTTTAGTTCAACAGTTACAGGTTCATTGGTCTTAATTTTTTGGTTGGCATCTTGTGCTTTTACCATTTGAAAGCTACCCAAAACTAAAGCCGTAATTATTATTTTTTGAAACATGATATATCTTATTTATTATTAATACTATTAAAATCAGTTATCAAAGATAATATAATATATTTGTTTTTCAAAATATTTCTTTTATTCTTTCTTAATCAACTTTTTTATTGTTGACCCGAAAGTGCCCTTTATTTTGAGCAAATAAAGTCCCGGTGGTAAGGTAGAAATTGATAGTTTTATTTGTCCATTTTTAGGCTGAATCTCCTGTGCTTCCCATTTTAATTTTCCGGTATAATCAAATATCTGAATAGAAATCGGTTCGTTAAAGTTATTATTGAAATTAATTTGTATTTGTTCGCTTGCCGGGTTAGGAGTTATTTGGATTTGTGATGACCTATCTTTATCTTTAATTCCTGTAGTAGAGAAAATAACGGAATCGCTAAGCACAGTGCAAGTGCATTTTTCTATTTGTACCCAGTATATTCCTGTAGTGTCGGTTATTACATATTGAGTATCTGTGGTAGAAGCTAGCAGGTTCCCGTTGTGATACCAGAAGTATTGGTTGTATCCCGAATTAGTTTTTAAAACTCCATTACCTAACAATAAATCTAATTGAATACTATTACAATCATATTCATCTGTCATTTTGCCAATCAGACTTTGAGAATAAGAATCTTTGGTTTCTTTAAATGCTCCAGGAGTAGCCAGATTGGAAAATGTGGTTTTGCCTACAAAATACAATTCACTGTTTCTTTTTTGTGCAGAACCCGGAACTATTGCGAGGTCGTAAACGGGAGCATCGTATAAAGATGTCCATACTTTCTGCCCGGCAGTGTCCATTTTGGCAAAAAAACCTTTGTTGCCATATTGAGTAGCATAGCCACAGGATGCATTCCATCCACTACTATCGGTGGTGGAGCCGGCCAAATAAAGAAAACTGTCATAATAATTAAGGGTTGCGGTTGCAGATTCATCTTTATTAGAAATAGTGGAAAAGTAGCCGATCCTGTCTGTTTGATCGCCACCTAAATAGGTGCCCCAAACTTTAAATCCAGAATTATTAAATTTCAAAAGGAAAACATCTTCAGGTCCTTTTTTGTTTTGTTGATAGGTGCCTGGTGTAGCAATCAGGTTTTCTACTCCAATTGTATAGCCTGAAAGGTAAATATTACCATCTTCATCCCCAGTAAATCCGGCAATATAAGAGGGTAAAGGTAAAGCAAGATAAGTACCCCAAATTCTTTGACCGCTTGGTGAAAACTTCGTCATAAAAAATGTATGTCCAATTGTAGGTAAAGAGGACATATAAGCATTAGGAGTGGCTATGCCACTATCACTGGCGGTTTCGCCAACAATATATACATAGCCATCTTTACTTAAATATAGATTTGAAAATTTATCTATGTAGCTACCACCATAAAAAGTACCCCAAAGTTTATTGCCATTGGTGTCGTATTTTACTAATGCTATGTCAATGAAATGAGATGTAGTAGTACCATTAGAATTAGTGATTACTTTTGGAGCATTTCTATTGAGTTTATGTGTTCCGGGGGTACCTATTTCTTTTTGATAAGTAGTGGTGAATCCAATATAAATATTACCAAAGGTATCTATATCTAACCCATAAGGTTGTACGGCATTACTTTCTATTAAATAGCCCACATTCCAAAAACTATCAGCATAAACCGAGTCACTAAGGCAAATATATGTAGCCCAAAGTCTGTTACCTTGAGCGTCAAATTTTGTTAGATAATAAGAACTTCGTAAGAAATTACTCAAGTAGGCATTTGCACTTACAATTCCCGAGTCGCTTTCGGTATATCCAAGTACATATATATTACCATTTTTATCTGTTTTGATTTTAGGACTGTATTCTTTTCCTTTTCCGCCATAATAGGTGGACCAAAGCAAGTTGCCATCTAAGTCCCATTTACTGATAAAGGCATCCATGTCTGAATTACAAGGGTAAATTCCAAAATAAGAAGGAGAATAAATGGATTTAAAAGTATTAGGTGTAGCAACACCTGTAATGTCCATCGTCGCACCGGCAGTATAGATACAATTATTAACAGAATCATAGTGAATAGAGCTGATATTGGTAGTGTCACGAGCAAAATAGCTTACCCAGTTCTTCATGGGTTGAGCTATTAAATTTTGAGTAATAAAAATAATAAGACAAAATCCAAATCCAATTGTTTTAAAAGCAGGGAAAAAATATTTATAAATTACCATATTTTGTGTTTTGTAATCACTTAATTAAATAACTCCAAAAGAGTGTCGCCTCCAAATTGCATTGTATAATGTACAGTAAGGAGGTTGCCTGAGCAATTTGGAAAAGTGCTTGTGCCCCATGGAGCTAAAATTACATCAACATTTACTTGATTGATAATCGGCGGATTGGGGTATGCTGGCCAAATAGCTACTTTTATGTTTGATACATAAGAAATTGGGATAAATGATGTGCCATAACCAGCTGGAACCTGATAATAACCCCATCCCGGGACACTTAATACATAAGGACAAAGCGTATTGTTCTTAATCGTAATTGTTGCATTTGCATTTATATAAGACAGAGCGATTAAGCTTAATAGAATAAATTTTTTCATGTTAAAAAAGTTTAAAATATTCAATCGTCGAAAATATAACATTTTTTAGATAAAAGCAAGATTCTGGAATGTGAATCATAGCTTGAGTTTCAAACTTTTGATATATTGTTTATGTAATATAAACTTTATTTTATTCCCTTTTTTTAGTTTTGAAATTTTATTCTTTCTTAATCAACTTTTTTATTGTTGACCCGAAAGTGCCCTTTATTTTGAGCAAATAAAGTCCCGGTGGTAAGGTAGAAATTGATAGTTTTATTTGTCCATTTTTAGGCTGAATCTCCTGTGCTTCCCATTTTAATTTTCCGGTATAATCAAATATCTGAATAGAAATCGGTTCGTTAAAGTTATTATTGAAATTAATTTGTATTTGTTCGCTTGCCGGGTTAGGAGTTATTTGGATTTGTGATGACCTATCTTTATCTTTAATTCCTGTAGTAGAGAAAATAACGGAATCGCTAAGCACAGTGCAAGTGCATTTTTCTATTTGTACCCAGTATATTCCTGTAGTGTCGGTTATTACATATTGAGTATCTGTGGTAGAAGCTAGCAGGTTCCCGTTGTGATACCAGAAGTATTGGTTGTATCCCGAATTAGTTTTTAAAACTCCATTACCTAACAATAAATCTAATTGAATACTATTACAATCATATTCATCTGTCATTTTGCCAATCAGACTTTGAGAATAAGAATCTTTGGTTTCTTTAAATGCTCCAGGAGTAGCCAGATTGGAAAATGTGGTTTTGCCTACAAAATACAATTCACTGTTTCTTTTTTGTGCAGAACCCGGAACTATTGCGAGGTCGTAAACGGGAGCATCGTATAAAGATGTCCATACTTTCTGCCCGGCAGTGTCCATTTTGGCAAAAAAACCTTTGTTGCCATATTGAGTAGCATAGCCACAGGATGCATTCCATCCACTACTATCGGTGGTGGAGCCGGCCAAATACAGAAAACCGTCATAATAATTAAGGGTTGCGGTTGCAGATTCATTGGTATTCGAAATGGTAGAATAGATGCCTGTTCTGTCTATTTGATCACCTCCCAAATAGGTACCCCAAATCTTGAAGCCTAAATTATTGAATTTTAATAAAAATACATCTTCAGGTCCTTTTTTGTTTTGTTGATAGGTGCCTGGTGTAGCAATTAGATTATCTATACCCATTGTATAGCCTGAAAGGTAAATATTTCCTTCTTCATCTCCTGTAAATCCGGCAATATAAGAGGGTAAAGGTAAAGCAAGATATGTACCCCAAATTCTTTGACCGCTTGGTGTAAATTTTGTCATAAAAAAGGATTGTCCATTATTTGGAAATGAAGCCATATAAGCATTCGATGTAGCGATACCTGTATCGCTACCTGTCCTACCTACGATATAAACAAAACCATCTTTTCCTAAAAAGAGGTTTGTAAAATATTCATTATTACTACCGCCGTAAAAGGTGCCCCAAAGTTTATTGCCATTGGTATCGTATTTTACTAATGCAATATCGAAATAATATGATGTAGTAGTACCATTAGAGTTAGTGATTACTTTTGGGGCATTTCTATTGGGTTTATGTGTTCCCGGTGTACCAATTTCTTTTTGATAAGCTGTGGTAAATCCAATGTAAATATTGCCCGTAGTGTCAATATCTAATTGATAATTAGGATTTGCATTGTCACCTAATCCGTTACCAACTGTCCAGAAGCCATCTGCAAAAACGGAATCACTGAGACAAATATAAGTTGCCCAAAGTCTGTTACCTTGAGCATCAAATTTTGTAAGGTAGTAAGAATATTTTAGAAAATTACTTAGATATGCATTAGGAGTCACTATTCCGGAGTCGCTTTCGGTATATCCAAGTACATAAATATTGCCATTTTTATCTGTTTTGATTTTAGGACTGTATTCTTTTTCTTTACCACCATAATAGGTGGACCAAAGCAAGTTGCCATCTAAGTCCCATTTACTGATAAAGGCATCCATATCCGAATTACTAGGGTAGATTCCAAAATAAGAAGGAGAATAAATGGATTTAAAAGTATTAGGGGTGGCAACACCCGTAATGTCCATCGTTGCACCGGCAGTATAGATACAATTATTAACAGAGTCATAGTGAATAGAGCTGATATTGGTAGTGTCACGAGCAAAATAACTTACCCAATTCCTCATGGGTTGAGCAATTAGAGTTAAACTTAAAAACAAATAAATCGAAAGAAAAAAAACAATCTTCTTTATTAGGTTAAAATATAAATGGTTCATATCGTTGTGTTTCTCTTACAAAATAAATAATTCTAAAAAAGTATCTCCGGTAGCAAGTAAGGAATAGTGAACTTTAAGGAGATTTCCTGAGCAGTTTGGAGAAGTACATATTCCCCATGGGGCAGTATAGACATCGACATTTACTTGATCGATAATAGGTGGGTTAGGAAATCCGGGCCAAATAGCTACTTTTATGTTTGAGGCAAATGGAGGACTTATTGTCCAAGAGCCATAAAATCCAGGAACTTGAAAATATCCATAGCCTGGGATACTCAAAACATAAGGACAAAGTGTATTGTTTTTGATAATGATATCGGCTTTTGCTTGATAACTAATCAGAGTTATTAAGCTCAATAAAATAAATTTTTTCATGTTAAAGAAGTTTAAAATAATTAATAATAAAAAATACAACATTTTTTTTTGTAATAGTAAATTATTCGATTGTGAAATTTTACCTAAGCGTCAATTTTTGAGAATTAATATTACAATAGAATAATAGTGTGGCTAATATATAAGTTGTTTTTTTAAAATGAGAAGTGTTAAACAGATTCATAACAAGGTAATTAATGATAGGAATCAAAGTTAATGTTTTATTTTTGAAACCTCCCTAAAGTAAAATTGAAAATATAATATTGTTTTTAATAGATGATAGGAATGGGAGAGGAAAAAAATGAAGTCTATTAAAGACGGCATTTATTTAAGCATCTATCAAAAATGATTATCTTTGTAAAATGATAACAGAGGATAAATCCTTATTAAAACAGGTTAAATTTATAGATTTATTTGCAGGAATAGGTGGCTTTCATTTAGCTTTATCGGCTTATGGTGCTACTTGCGTTTTTGCCTCTGAGTGGGATAAGTATGCCGCTGAAACCTATAAGGAAAATTTTGGAATTCAACCAAAAGGGGATATTACAAAAATTACAGTTGAAGACATTCCTTATCATGATATTTTGTGTGGAGGGTTTCCGTGTCAGGCTTTTTCAATTTCTGGGAAACAAAGAGGATTTGAAGATACGAGAGGAACCTTGTTTTTTGATATTGCCCGTATTATTAATTATCATCATCCTAAGGTTTTATTCTTGGAAAATGTAAAGAACTTATTAAAACATGATAATGGACAGACAATAAATATTATCAAAGAAACACTTCATGAATTAGGGTATTCTGTTTTTTATAAAATATTAAATTCAAGCCAGTTTGGATTACCTCAAAATAGAGAAAGATTATATATTGTAGCATTTCATAATGCATTAAATATTTCTGAATTTCAATTTCCAGAACCCAAAAATCATCCCATTTGTTTGGAACATCTTTTAGAAAAGAACCCCCAAAATGCCAAGATTATAGAAAGAAGCGATATTGAAATATATAAAGATTATAGCGTTGAGGATACTTTATTTCCTGAGTTGGGGTTTTTAAATAAACCCATTCAGATAGGAAAGGTAAATAAAGGTGGACAGGGAGAGCGTATTTATCATCCTCTTGGACATGCAATCACACTTTCGGCTTATGGTGGCGGTGTTGGTGCTAAAACCGGTTTGTATTTAATAGAAGGTAAAATAAGAAAATTATCTCCAAGGGAATGTGCCAGAATTCAAGGATTCCCTGAAAGTTTTATTATTAATAGTTCTATTTCCCAAGCCTATAAACAATTTGGCAATAGTGTTTCCGTTAATGTATTGCAATATATTGCCAAAGAAATAGCAATTAAATTAGACAATCACAATAGACAAACAAAAGAAAATATCAAAATAGAATATGCTTAAAGAACAACGATTAGGTTCGCAAACAGCAAAAAATGGATTTATTAATGAAGATGCTGTAGTCAATAAATTCAATAATTGGAAGTCGGATGAGGAGGCTCAAAAATGGTTGAAAATTATGCAATATCAAATAAAGGAGATAGAATTTGTGAAAGCAGTTAAATTGAGTGGTTTTAAAACAGATGTTCAAGTCCAAGTAACAATAAAAATAAAGAAAGCCATAGATTGTAAAAATTTTAAGTAAAATTGGTTAGTAATTCAAAAGGGTTCAATCAAATTGATAAACGGTGGGTAAATAATTATGTTGAAATGTGGCATATACCTAATGATATTGAACTATTATTGAAAAAATATACTGGAGAAATTGAACCAAATATTCAAAACTCAAAAGACAAAAGAAGATTGTTTGCCAATGAATTTTCGTTAAAAGAACAACAAAAAATATTATTGTGGCTCAACCAAAATAAATCTTTGATTGTATCTGATATTTTAAAAGGTCGTGGACAATTTGCTTCTGAATGGATGCTAGTAGCCCAAAAAGTAAAAGAAAATTCAAGATGGATTTTAAAACCTATGAATTTTTGCTTGAATTTTTTTGGAAATGAAGCTATAGAAATAACTCAAAGAGGTAATTTTAGAATAGGAAAAATTACCATGCAAAGAAAAGGTGGTGATAATGGTAGAAAAACAGCAAATATGTTGCAGTTTAAAATAAATCCTGCTGAGTTGTTTGAAATTGATTAGGTATAAATACTTTTTGATAATTTTCAAAAAAACAATCACTTAGGTTCTTATAAAGATGCTTTTTTTTAAGCCTCAGTTTTTAATTGTTCAGGTAAAGTTAAGTGGGAACTTCACTGTTACTTATGTTGTTCAATATTTTTTCAATAGGATTACACTTGTAATTATTTAGGAATATTCCTTATTTTGATGCTGAATTTGACTTTTTTTATTTCCTTTTTTTTAGTTTTGAAATAAGTTTTAACTTTGCACGACCGATAAAAAAAAACGAGGTCTTTCCGGCCTCGTTTTTTTATTTTTTCTGGTTCTTAAAAACATATATGATGAGCGAAACCAAATATATTTTTGTAACCGGAGGGGTTACTTCTTCTTTAGGAAAAGGAATTATTGCAGCATCCCTTGCAAAACTTTTACAGGCGAGAGGCTACAGGACAACCATCCAAAAGTTTGACCCTTATATAAATGTGGATCCGGGTACTTTAAATCCTTATGAGCATGGCGAATGTTATGTTACCGATGATGGAGCCGAAACCGATTTGGATTTAGGGCATTATGAGCGTTTTTTGAATACGCCTACTTCACAGGCAAATAATGTAACTACAGGTCGTGTTTATCAATATGTGATAAATAAAGAAAGAGAAGGTGCATTCTTAGGTAAGACAGTTCAAGTAATTCCGCATATTACAGATGAGATTAAAAGAAGGATGCGTTTGTTGAGTGCCGACGATAAATATGATATTATCATTACCGAATTAGGAGGTACTGCCGGTGATATAGAATCCCTTCCTTATATAGAAGCTGTTCGTCAAATGAAATGGGATTTAGGTTCTGAAAATTGTTTGATTGTCCATCTAACTTTGATTCCTTATTTGAAAGCCGCTAAAGAGTTAAAAACTAAGCCAACCCAACATTCTGTAAAAATATTGAGTGAAAACGGTATAAATCCGGATATTTTAGTGTGCAGAACAGAGCATCATCTTTATGCCGATTTAAAAAAGAAAATAGCCTTATTCTGTAATGTTGCCACAGAGGCAGTGATAGAGGCTATGGATGCCGACACAATCTATAGTGTTCCTTTAGAAATGATGAAGGAAAAATTAGATGTTATCAGTTTGAAAAAACTTAATCTTCCTTTGGGTGAAGATCCTAATTTGGTGGAATGGAAAGAGTTTTTAAATAAATTACGCTATCCAAAATCAACGGTTAATATTGGATTAGTAGGTAAATATGTAGAGTTACAGGATGCTTATAAATCTATTTTGGAAGCCTTTATTCATGCCGGAGCTGTGAATGAATGCAAGGTGGAAATTACCAACATCCATTCTGAATTATTAACGGATGAAAATGTGGAAGAGAAATTAGGAAACCTTGACGGTATTTTGGTAGCTCCAGGATTTGGAAACCGTGGTATAGAAGGGAAAATAAATGCCATTCAATATGCCAGAGAAAAGAATATTCCTTTCTTTGGTATTTGCTTGGGCATGCAATGTGCTTCTATTGAATTTGCCAGAAATGTCTTGGGTCATACCGATGCTCATTCAACAGAAATGAATGCAAAAACAAGCCATCCTATTATCCATTTGATGGAAGAGCAAAAAGAAATTTCTCATAAAGGTGGCACCATGAGGTTAGGAGCATATTCTTGCCAGATAAAGCCAAATACTATTATGGAAAAAGCATACGGAGCTTCAGAAATTCAAGAACGCCACCGTCATCGTTATGAATTTAATAATGATTATTTGGAAGCCTTTGAAAATGCCGGTATGGTTGCTTCTGGTATTAATCCGGAAACAGGATTGGTTGAAGCAATTGAATTAAAAGGACATCCTTTTTTCATTGGGGCACAGTTCCATCCGGAGTATAAGAGTACGGTAGTAAATCCACATCCTTTATTTGTGGCATTTGTAAAAGCAGCAAAGGAGAAAAAAGGATAAAATCAAATCAATTTTAAATTTCAAGCTCTTTTTGTTATCTTCGCAAATTAGTTTTTGAAAACATTATTAATCTTTAAAAAATAAACAATATAAAATGGCAGTTTTAGTAAACAAAGATTCTAAAATTATTGTTCAAGGTTTTACCGGAACAGAAGGAACTTTTCATGCCACTCAGATGATTGAGTATGGTACAAATGTAGTAGGGGGTGTAACTCCAAACAAAGGTGGTACTTCCCACTTAGACAGACCCGTTTTTAATACCGTTGCAGATGCTGTAAAGACTACCGGAGCAGATACTTCAATCATTTTTGTACCACCTGCTTTTGCTGCTGATGCCGTAATGGAAGCTGCCGATGCAGGCATTAAAGTAATTATTTGTATCACAGAAGGTATTCCGGTACAAGACATGGTGAAAGCTCGTGAATATATCAAAGGAAAAGATTGCCGATTAATCGGTCCTAACTGTCCGGGAGTAATTTCTTCTGATGAAGCTAAAGTAGGTATTATGCCGGGCTTTATCTTTAAAAAAGGTAAAATCGGTATCGTTTCTAAGTCTGGAACTTTAACTTATGAAGCTGCAGACCAGGTTGTAAAAGCCGGTATGGGTGTTTCCACAGCTATCGGTATCGGTGGTGATCCTATCATTGGAACAACAACTAAAGAAGCAGTTGAATTATTGATGAATGACCCTGAAACTGAGGGTATCGTAATGATAGGTGAGATTGGGGGTAATATGGAAGCAGAAGCCGCTAATTGGTTGAAAGACAATATGCGCAAGCCTGTTGTAGGATTTATCGCCGGTCAAACTGCTCCTCCGGGTCGCCGTATGGGTCATGCCGGAGCCATTATTGGTGGTGCCGATGATACGGCTGCCGCTAAGATGAAAATCATGAGCGAATGCGGTATTCACGTAGCTCAAAGCCCAGCCGACATTGGTAAGAGAATGGCTGAAGCTATGGGAAAATAATCATAGAATATTCCCTAATATAAAATAGAGCATCAAGAAAAAATCTTGATGCTCTGTTTTTTTTGTAGGAATATTAAAAGGAAAAAAACATTACTAAAAATCACTGGTAAAGTGAAAATTTATATCGGGATTATTTTGTCTTTCAGTATTGAGAAACCATTCGCTTTGAGCTAAATACACCAAATGACCATCCTTATCGGTCATTATATTAGATTGCTTAAATCGTACAAATTCTTCTATCTTTTTCTTGTCGCCAGTAATCCAGCAGGCTTTGTAAAATGCCAAAGGTAAAAAATCCACAGAAGCACCATACTCATGTAATAAACGATATTGTATTACTTCAAATTGCAATTCACCTACACAGCCAATAACCTTACGGTTGCCACCATGTTGTACAAATAATTGAGCTACTCCTTCATCGGTCAATTGCTCAATTCCTTTTTCCAATTGTTTGGTTTTCATTGGATCTTTGTTTACCACTTCTCTAAACAATTCTGGTGAAAAACTTGGCATTCCTGTAAACATTAATTGCTCGCCTTCGGTTAGCGTATCGCCTATTTTAAAGTTTCCGGTATCAAATAAACCGATAACATCTCCAGGAAAAGCATCATCCACTACCTCTTTGCTGCGTGCGAGGAAAGTATAAGGGTTGCTAAACTTTACATCTTTACCCAACCGCACATGCTTAAAATTCTTATTCCTTTCAAACTTACCGGAACATACTCTTAAAAATGCAATGCGGTCTCTGTGTCGTGGATCCAGATTGGCATGGATTTTAAAGATAAAGCCGGTAAACTTAGGCTCTTCTGGACAAACTTCACGAACGGTAGTAGGTCGGCATTTAGGGTTAGGAGCTATTTGAACAAAGGTGTCCAACATCTCTTTGATACCGAAATTGTTTACAGCAGAGCCAAAGAATACCGGAGCTACGCCACCTTTAAGGTAATCTTCAACATCCAAAGCTCCGTAAACTCCGTCCAAAAGCTCTACATCTTCTCTTAATTGTTGGGCATCTCTTGCTCCTACTTTTTGCTCTAAAAGGGCATCGTTCAAATCTTTGATAGCTATGCTGTTATCATCTGTGGCTTTTAGGCTGGGACTGAAAAGGTTAAGGCTCTTATCGTGTAAATTATAAACCCCTTTAAACTCTCTGCCCATATTGATAGGCCAGCTCATAGGATGCAAAGGAAGATTTAATTCTTTTTCAATTTCTTCTAAAAGATCGAAAGGAAATTTGCCATCCCTATCCATTTTGTTGATATATACGATAACCGGGGTATCTCTCATCCGGCAAACCTCCATTAATCGGTGGGTTTGCTCTTCCACACCATTTACGGCATCTATTACTAAAATAACAGAATCCACAGCGGTCAGTGTACGGTAAGTATCTTCGGCAAAGTCTTTGTGGCCCGGAGTGTCCAAAAGGTTGATTAAAGTATTTCTATATTCAAAAGACATTACAGAAGTTGCCACAGAAATACCTCTTTGTCGTTCAATTTCCATAAAGTCAGAGGTGGCTCCTTTTTTTATTTTATTACTTTTTACGGCTCCTGCCACTTGAATAGCACCTCCAAACAAGAGTAGTTTTTCGGTTAAAGTCGTTTTACCGGCATCCGGGTGGGCAATAATGGCAAAGGTTTTACGTTTGTTTATTTCGTCTTGGTATTTCATAAAATTCAAATCGCTTGCAAAGATAATAAATTATGAAGAATGGTTTTAGTTAGTTTAAACAATATTCTGATAGGTCAAATTGCCGAATGAATAGCAATTGGATAGTGCTAGCTAATAGTTTGGATTTTTGATTTTGTTTATTAGTAGTTTTTTTAATCTCAATTTTTTTCTAAAGAAAAATAAGCATTTGAAATATTATTGATGAGGTCACTAGCGATGATGCTATGAGGATGAATGGTTTTTGTGGCATTATCTCCTGCTAAGCCATGAAGGAATACTCCTAAGATACTGGCTTCTATGGGTTTATATCCTTGTCCTATTAAAGATGCAATGATGCCGGAGAGTACATCACCAGAGCCTGCCGTTGCCATGCCCCAATTCCCGGTACTGTTGAAATACATGTTTCCATAAGGGCAAATGACAGTGCTATGAGCTCCTTTTATGATAAATATGATTTTGTAGGTTTGGGCAATGACTTTAACTTTTTCTAATTTTTCATAATCGTTTTCCCAGATACCAATGAGTCGCTCAAGTTCTTTTGGATGAGGAGTAAGGATACTACCTTTAGGAATATTCTTAAATGGATTTTCATCTTTTGCCAATATGTTTATTGAATCGGCATCCAAAACGATGCAGTTTTCAGTGGCTTGCGGTAGCCATTGTTTAAGGGCAAAAGCGGTTTTTGGATGTGTGCCTAATCCCATACCTATTGCAAAAGAGTTATATTCTTTTGTAAGTGTTATTGAAGAAATTATATCTTCTTCCTTATCAGAGATTGAAATAACTTCATTGATACTGGTTTGAATAATATTGTTTGCACATTTAGGACTGTAAATACTTACTAAGCCACTACCTGTTTTTAATGCGGCATTTGCAGAAAGAATAGGTGCTCCAATACTTCCATAATGCCCTCCTATAATAAGACAATGCCCAAAATTGCCTTTATGACTAAATTTATCAGGGCTTTGAAGTATGGAAATAGCAAGGTTTTGATCAATGTAGAAAGTATCGGTGGTCATTGCTTGCATGGTTTCGTTATCCAAATCGATATTAACTATTGAAAATGCTTTTAGATAAATTTTATTATCAGGAAAAAGAAGTGCCAGTTTTGGAAATTGGAAACTTATACAGCTATCTGCCTTTAGGCATGAAAATTCTGATTTCATAGGAATGCCATTCAACAAGCCACTTGGAAGGTCGATAGCAATAATTTTTAAAGGTTTAGACTTGTAGATTTGATTGAAGATATTTTGCCATTTTGGGTCTAATGCTTTTTGTAAACCTGTACCAAACAGAGCATCAATTATGATTGTATTTTTAGAGATGTTTAATATACTTTCTAATTCAAATGTTTGAATAGTTGTTTTTGATTGTTTTAATAAATCTTGATTCAATTGGTTGTCTAAGGAGTAGTTTTCAGTTTTAAATAAAAAAATATTGACCTGATATTTTTTACTAATTAACATTCTGGCCAAAGCAAGCCCATCACCTCCATTATTACCTTTGCCACAAAAAATGGTTATAGTGGGCCTGTTTTGAAGTTCGTTTTCTTCTAAGTATAATAATAATGCCGTTGCAGCTTTCTCCATTAGGTTCCAAGAATGGTTATAGTGCTTTTGAATGGTAATCTGGTCTAATTGTTGAACTTGTAAGTTTGAAAATATTTTCATAAAACCTATTTATTGTGGAGCTATAAAAATGTAAGTAGTTTTTTTATTATGTAAATATAGTTCCTTTTTCTATCAGTTTAAAGATATTAGGTTAGAGTTTTTCTAATACTATATTTGTTGATTAAAAGAAGTGGTGTTTTTTATTTATTATAGAGTAATTTCATTCTTTAATATACTGTTCTAGCTGGTTCTGAAAATCTTTACTAAACCAATCTTTGGCACCAGTTTCTTCTATAATTATTTCACCATTTTTTTTAAGGACATAAGTTGTGGGTAATTTGTTGCCATCAAAATCTTCAGGATAGTTGCTCATGGGTAGGAATACAGGGAAATTATAATTTTTTTTATCTAAAAATTTTTGAAGAAGTTCTTGTGATTCATTGGAAATAAAATAAAAGTCCACATCATTTTTAAATTTATTATGGAGCTTTTGAAGTGAAGGCATCTCAGCAACGCAAGGAGGACACCATGTTGCCCAAAGATTGATAACCACTACCTTACCTTTAGATTGAGAAAGGTTATAACGTTGCCCTTTTAGATTTAATAATTCCCAATTATAGTTTTGTGCTACTTTTTGTCTGTTGTTAGGTAATTCTTTTGGAGCTGTGGCTATTAATCTTTGTATGTTTGAAACTACTGCCATCCTTATATTTGGAACGAGGATAATAATTCCAAATATTCCGTAAAATACAAAATCCCATTTGTGTCTTTTGAACCATTGCCACCCATTAAAATCTTTCTTCATGATTGTTTTTTATTTTTAATTTAATTTTTTTTACAAAAAGTAAAATTAGCTTTTGAAAGAAGAAAAATCCCATTCTTTTAAAACAAAACATTTTTTTAACTTTGCGGCATGAAAAATCCTATTAGAGTACGCTTTGCTCCCAGCCCGACAGGTGGTTTGCATTTAGGCGGTGTCCGTACCGTATTGTTTAATTATCTTTTTGCCAAAAAGAATCAAGGTGAGTTTATTGTAAGAGTGGAAGATACCGACCAAACTCGATTTGTGGAAGGTGCAGAAGAATATATTTATAATTGTTTGGATTGGGTTGGGTTGAAACCAGATGAGAGTCCGAGAAATCCCGGCCCTTATGCTCCTTATAGGCAAAGTGAGCGTAAACCTATGTATCGCAGATATGCCGAGCAATTACTAGCACAAGGTAATGCTTATTATGCCTTTGATACACCGGAAGAGCTTGAAACCATGCGTAACCAATTAAAAACTTCTACTAACCCTTCACCCCAATACGACCATAAGACCAGAATGCAGATGCGTAATTCATTGGCATTGACTGCCAATGAGGTAAAAGATTTGTTGGATGCAGGAACGCCCTATGTTATCCGAATAAAAATGCCAGAAAATGAAACGGTACATTTTACCGATTTAATAAGAGGCGACATTAGCCATGAAACTGCTGTGGTAGATGATAAGGTGCTCTTGAAAAGTGATGGGATGCCAACTTATCATTTGGCGGTTGTGGTGGACGACTACTTAATGAAAATTACCCATGCTTTTAGAGGTGAAGAATGGTTGCCAAGTGCTCCCATTCAAATTATGTTATATAAATATCTTGGTTGGGAAGCTGATATGCCTCAATGGGCACACCTTCCATTGATTTTGAAACCTGATGGAAATGGCAAGTTGAGTAAGAGGGATGGAGAACGTTTAGGATTTCCTGTTTTTGCTATGGACTGGACAGATCCTAATACGGGTGTGGTCAATAAAGGATTTAAAGAAATGGGCTTCTTGCCGGAAGCTTTTATTAATATGTTGGCATTACTGGGATGGAGTTCGGGTACAGAACAAGAATTGTTCTCTTTAAGTGAATTGGAAAATGTGTTCTCTATAGAAAGGGTAAATAAAGCCGGTGCCAAATTTGATTATGAAAAAGCAAAATGGTTCAACCAACAACATTTACAAAAGGCAGATGACAGCAGATTGGCATTACTAACTAAACCTTTTATGGAAGCTGCCGGAATAAAAATAGAAAATTTGACAAAGCTGGAACACGCCATTGTTTTGGTGAAGGAACGTTGTCATCTATTAACAGATTTTGTTGAACAGGCAGGTTTTTTGTTCCTTGCTCCTGAAAGCCCTGATATGACCTCTGCAAAAGCTAAATGGAGTGATGAAAAGACCAACTTAATGGAAGAATGGATAGCTGGTTTTGAAAAAGTCAATTGGGAGCTAGCTGATATAGAAGCTTCTTTTACGGAATTAGCAGCCCAACATCAAATCAAAAAAGGCGAGGTGATGTTGCCATTAAGATTGATGTTGGTAGGAGGGAAGTTTGGACCCGGAGTGTTTGATATTGCATGTTTTATAGGGAAAGATGCTACACTTCAAAGAGTAACAAAAGGTTTGGAATTATTAAAAAATTAGTTTTGATATGGCAATGAAAGTATATACCAAAACCGGAGATAAAGGCACTACCGGTTTAATTGGAGGAACCAGAGTACCTAAAGATAGCCTTAGAATAGAAGCTTATGGTACTGTAGATGAGTTAAACTCTTTCTTAGGTCTTGCTAATGACCAATATGGCGATGAGAAAATAAATGATTGGATTTTGGAAATTCAAGACCGATTATTTACCATAGGATCTACTTTGGCCACTGATCATTCTAAATCGACAAAGATGAAATTACCCGACTTGTATGAAGAGGATATTCATTGGTTGGAAAAGAATATTGATGAGATGGATGCCGTTTTGCCGGTGATGAAATCGTTTATTCTTCCTGGAGGAAGCGTTGTGGGCAGCACCTTTCATGTGGCTCGTTGTGTTTGTCGTAGGGCAGAACGTATTTGTGTACATTTGGTCAATAATGAAGAGTTTGTTCCTGATGTAGTGATTAAATATTTAAACCGACTTTCAGATTTTTTATTTATCCTTTCAAGGTATGTGGTTTTTCAGCAAGGTGGACGTGAAATTCCTTGGAGAGCAAGAGTATAAAAGAAATTTGGTTTTTTAAGAATCAGGTTATTAAAAAAAACTCCTCATTTTGAGGAGTTTTTTTATGTTATTTTCGAAGCATAACATAATAATAATTATCGCTGCCTACTACTTCATAAGCTCTAAAACGTTTTGCTGTAATACTTCCGATATCCCAATAATAATTTAATTTTTCATTTTTAGAATTGGTGAATTGGAAGTAAACTTTGTATTCATAAGTATTACCGTCTTCATCATATTCTTCAATTGCATCCATATCCCAAAAACCAGTTTGAATTTCAAGTGTTTGGGTATTGTATGCTTGGGCAGAGCCGTCTTTATTAAAAGAGAATTCCCAATTTTTGAAATTTTTAGTAGCATCCATCGCTGGCTTGAAAATTCCGGGTCTTAAAGTTACCTTTTCAAAAGTCCAAGTACCAATAATTTTGTTTTCCATACTCATAAACGAGTATTTGGTACAATTGCTAAAAAAGAAGATTAAAGCAGAAAATAATAAGATGATCTTTAAGTTTATTTTTTTCATGATACTTTTATTTTCATTTTAGACTTATCTTTTAGTAGCTTGGTTTAATCTTTTAATTTAACCACTAATCATGATTCGACAAGCTCATCAATCGCCACTAATCACTAACCACTAACCACTAACTATCTTTTTAACTTCCAATTGCTGGGACCATCATCGTTTATAGTAGTAGCCATTTCTTTTTTTCCTTTTTCCCAAACAAGACCACCCATGGCAGTTGCTACCGTTTCTTCTTCTTTAGAATTTGATATTAGGTATTCAGGTTTGTAATACTTAGGAATGAAATTGGTATCGTATTTACCTTCTTCAAAAGCTTTTTGTCTTACCGCCCATTTTCCAAACTCCAAAGTGGTTTTAATACCTTTAACTTTAAATTCGTCAATTGCACGACAAAGTCTGTCGATGGCTTCCGCTCTATCCTTGCCCCAAACTACTAATTTAGCAATCATTGGGTCGTAAAATATAGGGATGTCCATACCTTGCTCGTAACCGTCATCTACCCGAACTCCGTTACCTTGCGGACGAATATAAATTTCTAATTTTCCGGTATCTGGTACAAAATTATCCAATGGGTCTTCTGCACAAACCCGCAGTTCAATAGCATGACCATTAATTTTTAAATCTTCTTGTCTGAAAGAAAGTTTTTCTCCTCTTGCCACCCTTATTTGCTCTTTGACCAAATCTATTCCGGTGATATATTCTGTAACGCAATGCTCCACCTGTAAACGGGTGTTCATCTCCAAGAAATAAAAATTCAAATTATCATCTACCAAAAATTCTACAGTCCCGGCTCCATAATAATTACAAGAGCGGGCTACATTTATTGCACTTTCACCCATAGCCTTTCTGATATCGGTGGTCAGGCAAGAAGAGGGTGCTTCCTCTACCAATTTTTGATGTCGGCGTTGAATGGAACATTCTCTTTCAAAAAGGTAAACATAGTTTCCATGTTGGTCACCCAATATTTGGATTTCCACATGTTTTGGAGAAGCTACATATTTTTCAATAAAGACATCATCGTTTGAAAATGCATTTAAAGCTTCACTTTTAGCCAAGCGCATTTGTTCTTCTAATTCGTCTTCGGAGTTTACGGTACGCATTCCTTTACCACCGCCCCCTGCACTGGCTTTTATTAAGATAGGATAGCCTACTTTTGCGGCAACGGCTTTGGCTTCGGCTACACTTTCTAAAGGTTTTTCTGTTCCAGGAACCATTGGTACCTCAAATTTTTGTGCAGATTGCTTAGCTGCAATTTTACTGCCCATAGTTTGAATAGAAAAAGCACTGGGTCCTATAAATGTTATACCGGCATCTGAAACTGCTTTAGAAAAATCTGCATTTTCACTTAAAAATCCATATCCGGGATGTATGCCATCTACCTTTAATTTTTTGGCAACCTCTATTATTTTATCGGCTCTTAGATAGGATTGTGCTGAAGGTGCAGGACCAATACAAACCGCTTCGTCTGCATATTGAACGAAAGGCATGAGTCTGTCTGCTTCTGAGTAAACTGCTACGGTTTTTATTCCCATTTCTTTGGCAGAACGCATCACCCGTAAAGCAATTTCGCCACGATTAGCAACTAATATTTTTTGCATCTTAATAATTTTCAAAGACCAAAAGTAAGGAAAACAAAGTAAATCTATTCCTAATTTTTTTAAGACAACAATAATGGTGTTAGAATATATAGTTGAAATTTTGGAAAAATAAATTGGAGTGCTTACCTTTGCAAACAATTTGAAATTAAGCTTAATTATTATATAAATTAAAATATGTCAGGGCAATTAAAAGAAGTTAGATTACGTATTCAATCGGTAACCTCCACCCAGCAGATTACCAAAGCCATGAAAATGGTGAGTGCTGCAAAATTGCGTCGTGCACAGGATGCCATTTTACAAATGCGTCCATATACCCAAAAAATGCAAGCAATGTTAAGTAATATTGTTAGTAGTTTGGGAAGTGATGTTAGTCTTACTTTAGCAGAAGAACGTCCGGTAGAAAAAGTATTAATCATTCCAATTACTTCTGACAGAGGTACTTGTGGTGCATATAACACCAACGTTATCAAGGCAGCTAAGCAATTGATAGCGGATCAATATGCCGATAAAAAGGTTACTTTGTTGCCTATCGGAAAAAAAGGTTATGAGTATTTTTCAAAATATGGCTATAATTTGGTTGAAGATTACTGGAACTTATTCAGTGATTTAGGTTTTGAGAATGTGAAGCGTGCTGCTATTTTTGCTCAAGAAGCTTATATTAAAGGCGATTTTGATAAAATCGAATTGGTATATTCTCAATTTAAAAATGCTGCAACTCAAATTTTTGTAACCGAGCAATATTTGCCTATTCCAAAAGTAGAAAAACCTCAAGAGCAAAAAGAAACAGATTTTATTTTCGAGCCTTCAAAAGATACCTTGATTGCAGAATTGATGCCAAGAATTTTAAATACTCAAGTTTTTAAGGCTATTTTAGACGCTAATGCTTCTGAACATGGTGCCCGTATGACGGCAATGGATAAGGCTACTGAAAATGCAAGTGAAATCTTGAAAAACTTAAAGGTTTCATACAACAGAGCCCGTCAAGCAGCTATTACTACCGAGCTTACAGAGATTGTAAGTGGAGCAGCTGCCTTACAAGGTTAATATTTTTTGTTAAATTTATTATCAAACGAGTTGCTCAGTTCTGAACAACTCGTTTTTTATTTAATGTTTTAATATGGAGTCTTTAAATATTGAAGTGAATAGGGCTTTAGAAGTCATTCAAAATGGAGGAGTTATCCTTTATCCAACAGATACTGTTTGGGGCTTAGGCTGTGATGCTTCTAACGAAGAGGCAGTAAGTAAAATTTTTAAAATTAAAGAACGAATAGAAAGTAAAAGTTTGGTGATGTTACTTCCGGATATAAAATCGGTATTTAAATATGTTGCACATCCCTATCCAGATTTAGAAGGATTATTAGGTAGTTTTGACCGCCCCACAACTGTGATTTACCAACAAGCTCTTGGTATTGCCGGTAATGCTTTACCTGAAGATGAATCTGTTGCTATTAGAATTGTGAAAGAGCCTTTTTGCAAGATGTTGTTAAGAAGAATGAATGCTCCTTTGATTTCTACTTCTGCAAATATTAGTGGACAACCAACTCCAAAAACATTTAGAGAGATTGATGCTGAGGTAAAAGCAAGAGTGGATTATATTGTAGGATACCGGCAAGATGATTTGGGTATTGCCAGTCCTTCCAGAATTATTAAATTAGATGAGCAAGGAAATATTATTATTATTCGGGAATAAGCATAATATTTCCTTGGAAAAAATTTTTAATATTCTATACAAATATTTTTTGCTTCTGTAAAAAAGCGAATAGCTTCCCAGCCACCTTCTCTTCCCATTCCGGAATTGTTAAATCCACCAAAAGGTGTTCGTAAATCCCGAAGTAACCAGCAGTTTACCCAAATAATACCGCTGTGAACTTCTTCTGCAAGGCGTGAGGCACGGCTGATGTCTTGTGTCCAAATGGTAGCGGAAAGTCCATAATCTGAAATATTTGCCAGACGTAAGGCTTCTGCTTCATCCTTGAAAGATTGAATGGTGACCACCGGTCCGAAAATCTCTTCCATATTGGTTTTGCAGTCCGGACCTAATCCTTCTATTATCGTGGGAGCAATAAAATATCCATTTGAACAGCGACCTTCGGGATGAATAGCAACCCCACCTAAAAGTATTTTTCCACCTTCATCTTTAGCTGTTTCAATAGCTGACAATATTTTTTCATAATGCATTTTGCTGACTACAGCACCTTGTTTGGAATGTTTTTCTAAAGGATCGCCAACGGTTAATTGGCTTGCTTTTTCTATGAATTCTGTTTTGAATTTTTCGTAAATACTTTCTTGTACTAAAATTCTAGATCCACATAAACATATTTGTCCTTGGTTTGAAAATGAAGAATGCAATACAGTTTTCATCATTTTATCCCAATCACAATCTTCAAAAATAATTGCAGGGTTTTTACCTCCAAGTTCTAAAGAAGATTTCTTTAGAGAAGCTGCACATTTTATTGCTATATCCTTTCCGGCTCTGGTACTTCCTGTAAAGGATACTGCCTTAACTATAGGATGATCGACCATAGCACTGCCACAGCTCATGCCATCGCCATGAATAATATTTAAAACACCATTGGGGAGACCTGCTTCCTTTACGATTTGTGCTAGTAAATAAGCCGACATGGGTGTTACTTCTGAAGGCTTTGCAATGACACAGTTTCCGGCAACTATTGCCGGGGCTATTTTCCAAGTAAATAAGTATAAGGGTAGATTCCAAGGAGAGATGCAAGCAACAATTCCGATTGGTTTACGTAATGTGTAATTGATGGCTTTACCGGGCATTTGGTGACTCTCTGTAGCAAAGTGCATCAGGCTACTTGCAAAAAATCTAAAGTTTTCGGCAGCTCTTGGGATATCTACTCTTTTGCTTAGCGATAAAGGTTTGCCATTGTCATTACTTTCAGCCAATGCCAAAAAGTCTAAGTTTTCTTCAATGAGTTCCGCAATACGGTTCATCACTCTGAAACGTTCTTCTGCACTTGTTTTACTCCAAGTTGGAAACGCTTTTTCAGCAGCAGCAACTGCAAGATCAACATCTTCAAGAGTACTATTTGGAATTTGGCTATAAACCTCACCTGTTGCAGGATTGGTGTTATTTAAATAGTTGCCCTTTTGTGGTGTGACAAAATTACCACCAATAAAATTTTCTATGAGATTAGGAATTTGCATATTCATCATACAAAGATAAGAAAAGCATTGAAAAAATATTATTGTTGTATTCTATGGGCTAATTTCTATTATCGGCACCCCAAAAAAGTTTTTGCCTCAAAGTGTCTAAAAACTCATGATCATCCAATCGAACCAAACGAAAATTAAAGCTTTCTTTTTTTACGGCTAATTGCACATCATGGGAAATGGTTGCTACTTTAGAGTCTAAAGTGCATAGAAACTGGTTATTGCGTCCTTCTATTGTAAAAGAGATAATGGAATTGTCTGGAACGATGATGGGGCGTATGTTTAAATTATGTGGGGCAACCGGTGTAATGATGAAGTTTTCGGCAGTAGGGAAAACAATAGGTCCTCCACAACTTAAAGAATAGCCGGTAGATCCGGTTGGGGTAGCAACAATTAAGCCATCCGACCAATAGGTATTTAAGAAGTCTCCATTGATAAAAGTGTGTATTTTTATCATTGAGGAGGTGTCTTTTCTGTGTATGGTAAATTCATTTAAGCCATAGGAGTGTTCACCAAATAAATTGATATTGGAATCTAAATGTACCAAGCTTCTGTTTTCAATAGAATAAGAGCCCAGTTTTAATGCACGGAAGGCTAATGCTATTTCCTCTTTTCGGACATCAGCTAAAAACCCCAACCTGCCTAAATTGATACCTAAAGTAGGAATCAATGAGTTGTGAACCAAGTTTACAGTGTCTAGCATAGTGCCATCTCCTCCAAGGCTGATGAAAATATCAACATCTTTAGGGATATTGTTGTGATGGGTAAAACTTACTATATTTTTGGAAATCTCCAAATGTGGTATTAATCGCTCTTTGAAATCTTCAAATATCACATAAGAAAAATTGAATTTTTCTAATGTCTCAAATAATTCCTGAAAAAATGGAATGTGCTCCTCTTCAAAAATTCTATTATATAAAGCTATTTTCACCTAAACGTTTTTGAAATGATTGAATAAATACAAAATTCAACTTTTTTTCTTGCTTGAACTAATAATATATTATGATACTTGCTTTTAGGTTGTGGAAAGGTTTCACAATTGAAAAGAAGACCATTTTTTGCAAATTAAAAAAATTGCGACATTTTGTCAAAAAAAATGAATTGGCAACGTTTTTGAAACTTACTACAATAATAATTGACAAAGAAATGAAAAATAATCAAAAGCATAAGCTAGAAGAGCAAATAGATCAGGAGACTGCTCCAACACAAGAGCATGTAGAGCAAGAAACTCAAAAGGAAGAGTTGTCAGATATCGAGCAATGTCAAGGCGAATTGGCAGAGATGAAAGATAAATATTTACGTCAGGTTGCTGAGTTTGATAACTTCAGAAAGCGAAATGCAAAAGAAAGGTTAGAGCTGATACAAACTGCAGGTAAGGAGGTCATCATGGAATTATTAGAGGTTTTGGATGATATGGATCGTGCTGTTGCCCAAATGGAAATTTCAAATGACCTAGAGCAAATAAAAAGTGGAACTATTCTTGTTTTCAATAAATTTAGAAAGACACTTGAAAATAAGGGTTTGAAAACTATGGAAACATTGAATCATGAATTCGATGTTGAGTATCATGAAGCTATTACAGAAATTCCAGCTCCCAGCGAAGCCATGCAAGGTAAAGTAATGGATGAGTTGCAAAAAGGATATTTTTTAAACGATAAAATTATTCGTCACGCCAAGGTCGTTGTGGGGAAATAATACATTTGCCAAATTTTAATTAATAAACAAGAATGAGCAAAAGAGATTATTATGAGATTTTAGGAGTTAGTAAGAGTTCCTCTGCTGATGAAATAAAAAAAGCATATCGTAAATTAGCATTGAAATATCACCCGGATAGAAATCCAAATGATAAGGATGCTGAAGAAAAATTTAAGGAAGCAGCAGAAGCTTATGATGTGCTTTCTAACGAAGAAAAGAAGGCTAGGTATGACCGCTTTGGCCATGCCGGCATGAGTGGAGCCTCCGGCGGTGGCTTCGGCGGTGGTGGTATGAATATGGAAGATATCTTCAGCCACTTTGGTGATATTTTTGGTGGCGGTGGTGGTTTCGGAGATATGTTTGGCGGTGGCGGTAGAGGTCGTGGTCAAGCTAACAGAGGTTCCAATCTTAGGGTGAAATTGAAATTAACCTATGCTGAGATTGCCAATGGTGCTAACAAAAAAATTAAAGTTAAAAAGTATCTTCCTTGTGATACTTGTGGCTGTAGCGGTGCCAAAGATAAAAATTCAGTTCAAAGGTGTCAGACTTGTGGCGGTTCTGGCCAAGTAAGAAGAGTATCAAATACTTTCCTTGGACAAATGCAAACCGTAAGTCCTTGTCCTACTTGTGAAGGGCAAGGTACAACCATTACTAATAAATGTAATAGTTGTAAAGGTGAGGGAAGAATATATGGTGAAGAAACCATTTCTATAGATATCCCGGCTGGTGTTCAAGATGGTATGCAACTGAGCATGAGTGGTAGAGGAAACGCCGGAGAGCGAGGTGGTCATGCTGGTGATTTAATTATTCTTATTGAAGAAGAAAAACATCCGGAACTGACGCGTGATGGTAATGATGTGCAATACGTTCTTTCTTTATCCTTCCCTGATGTGGTTTTGGGCACCCAGGTGGAAGTACCAACTATTGATGGAAAGGCAAAAATTAAAATTCCCGCAGGTACTCAAAGTGGCAAAATTTTTAGATTGAAAGGAAAAGGATTTCCTGATATCAATGGCTATGGCAGAGGGGATGAGTTAGTATTGGTTAATGTTTGGACTCCAACCCAATTAACTGATGCAGAACGTGCGGCTATTGAAAGTTTGAGAGATTCTGGCTCTAAAAATATGGAACCTGGAGAGGAAGCCAAAAAGGAAAAAAGTTTTTTTGAAAGGATTAAAGATGCCTTGCAATAAAATACAATAAAAATTATATTAAGCTACTTCATAATGGAGTAGCTTTTTTGTGTTATTTTGATGCTGTCGGCTATAACTATTCGTTTGAATAACTATGTTTTTAATGAAAACATTAAATTTTAAACAAGAGAATTCGGTATTACACAAAAATTTAGGTCAGAAAGCGACGTCTTTGCCATTTAACTTCAAACGAGTAGAAGTTTTTCTAATTTCTGTACAATTTTTGCTTTTTTCAAACCTCATAAGCAAATACCTGAATATAAAAATTGCTTTTTTCAATCTATTTATTAGATATGGCAATTATTGTTTCATGAGCTTGAAATTTTTATCATAATACCTTATTATTGTTGAAGTTAATTACCAACAAGAAATGAATTTTGATCAATTCCTCTGGGCTACTGCTTCAAAATAAAATTGAATAATTTTTTTTAAAAAAACCAAAATTAGGGGTTAACCATTAAAATGGATAGTAGATAGAGTAGCATCTTTGCAAAAGAAATATTTAAGGATATTATTAATAAAAAAAAACTTATGAAAAACTAACTAAAACGCTACTTCCTTTATTGTTGTTCTTTTAATTTTGAAAATAATTGATTTGAAATTGGGAAGAAAAATAAAAAATAAACCTACACCTTCGAAAAAACAATAGTTCCGATTTTTAAATACTCTTGATTTCCTTCTTTTTTATTTCACTAAAATTATGTTGCAAAGTAATCAGTGATTAAAACATTTTCTTATCAATAGGGAGGAAAATATTCAATTTTGAATTTAAAAAAATAAATATTTTACTGTATAGAAAGTTATTGAAAATATAAAACTATGTTTGTGGTATTTTTCGTTGAAATAAATTGATTATGAGTAATTTAAAAAATTATCTATTGCTATTCTGTATGGTCTTTTTTATGATATCATGTAAAGAAAATGATGCAGTAAAAACAAAAGAAATTAAACTTGTTGATTCGACTGATACCTTTTTAACTTTACCCGGATATTCGTGGTTAAGCAAGCCTGAAAATTCAAAAACAGCACAATATTTGGATAGCTTCAATTTATATTATTCAAATAGTCTAAAAGAAAAAAATTATGAGCATGCCGCAGGATATTTGATAGCTTTTGGAAGTGCAAATAAGAAAAATTCTGAAATTGACACTACTTATTTTAAAGAGGTTATTCGTTTTTATGAAGCCTATAATATTTGGATTTCTGATGAGGCCAAAAGTCATTTATGTCATTATATTGGTGCTTTATTTTATAAAGAGAATAATATTGCACAAAGTATGCTCTGGCATAAGCGTTGTGTGTCTTTCCCTGCATTTTCAACTGGACATCAACAGATTGAAGGTTTTTCTCATTTTTCAATTGGTCAAAATTTTTTGAGAAAAAGAGAATTAGACTCTGCTGAAGTACATTTAGTAAAAGCACTTAATATTTTTGAAGCGGTAGGAGATGTAAAAAATCAAGGAACCGTGTATATGTTACTTTTTGATTTATTTGTTCAAAATAATGCTTTTGAAGAAGCTGAAAAAACATTGAAGAAAGCAATCTTTATTGCAAAGGAACAACAAAATAACTACTTGATTTTTGCCGGAATTTCCTCCTATATTCACTTTTATATAGAACAAGGGGATACTTTGAATGCCGTTCGTCAGATTGATAGCTTACAGTTATTTTCAAAATCATATACAGATATGAGTGCATATTTTCAATGTAATTTAGAACAATATTTATCCTTTAAATATGTAAGCGAAAACAATAAAGATAGTGCAGTCTTTCATTTGAATAAAGCCAATGAAATTGCTGAAAGGTTAGAATCTCCTGATTTAAAAGCAAGAGTCATTTTTCAAGAAATTTTGTTTGCTTTTCACTTGAAAGAGCCTTTAAGAAATCCAAAAGAAGTTGAAGTTTTTTATCATGAATTACAAGAAGATAAAGAGCCTAATAAACAATTGATGTTTCAAATCTCAACAACATTATTTGATTATTATCAATCTATTGGTAATTTTCAATTGGCCAATAAATATGCAAATTTCCTGGTTGAAGATGCTAATAGGCAAAAAGAAGAAAGGGTTTCTGGTAGGTTGTTTGAATTAGAAAGAAAATTTGAAGCTAATAAAAAAGAGAAACAGATTCTATTACAAGAAAACATTTTAGCCAAAAAAAATAAAACAATAAGTATTCTTAGCATAGGAAGTTTAATGCTTGTTTTATTGTTTTCTCTATTATTTACATGGCTAAAAAATAAAAATATTTTGAAACAACAATTATTGACTGAAAGCTTTGCCTCACAATTATTAAGCAAAACAGAAGAAGAACGGAAAAGAATTGCTTCAGATCTACATGATAGTGTAAGTAATGAATTGGTAGGCTTGAGGCAAATTCTTCATGGTGAAAATATTCAATTGAAACATAAAATTGATAATATACTTGAAGAAGTGAGAAATATTAGCAGGAATATTAGCCCTACATTATTTGAAAACATTGGTTTTCAATCTAGTTTAGAGCAATTAATAGAAAGAATACAAAACCAACATAACTTTTTTATTAGTTCAGAAATAGAATATCATGGAGGTTTAGGCTCTGAAAAGGAATTACAATTGTTTAGAATTATTCAAGAAAGCATTACCAATATGATTAAACATGCTAATGCCGTTGCAGGGAAAGTTACCATTGTTGAGCATAATGGTTTGGTTAATATAGAGATAAAAGATAATGGAAAAGGGTTTGATGTGAATGCCGTATTGGAAAAGGGGAAATGTTTTGGACTGTTAAATATTACAGAAAGAACAAAATTAATCAATGGTAAAACTAATTTTATTTCAAATGCTGCCGGAACAATTATTAATATTACTATTCCAACATAAATACTAAAAACTAAAAACTAAAATATATGCACTTTGTTATAGCAGATGACTATCCGCTTTCAGCCTTAGGTACTCAATGCGTTGTTGAGGCCATGGGCTTTGTAGTTCTTGGAACCTTTAAAAATGGCTTGGATGCTTGGAATGCAATTATTAAATTCAAACCAGAATTTGCCATTTTAGATATCAGTATGCCAGAAATGGATGGCTTGGAGCTGTCTGAAAAAATCAGGATTCATCAGCTAGATACCAAAATTATTCTTTTAACCTCACATAAAGAAAAGAGTATCTTTCAAAAAGCAAATAAATTAAATATAAATGCCTATTTATTAAAACAATTTGCTCTTGAAGAGTTAAAAGAGTGTATTTTATTTTTAATAAAAAATGAAAAATATTATAGTCCAAGATTAAATTTTGAAATAAAAAACGACAGTGAATTTATTAAAGGTGAAATATTGAATCAGTTAAGCTTTTCTGAAAGAAGGATTTTTGAAATGGTTATTCAACAAAAGACTACAAAAGAAATTTCAACTTTATTGTTTCTTTCAGAAAAAACGGTAGAAGCTCATCGGGCCTCAATTATTAGAAAGCTTGACTTAAAACCTGAAAGAAATGCCTTATTGAAATTTGCTAGTCAATTTCAAAAAGAATAAATATTTTTAAAAAAGAAAAGGACCACATATTTTGTAGTCCTTTTCTTTTTATTTTATGAGCTCTAACTTTTTGTTGATTTTTCCTTTATTGGTTTCTAATTCAATATTATAAATACCAATTGCTAAATTTTCAGGTAGGAATATTTGAGATGTTGTATTTGAAGGTTTGTAATTGTTGATGTTTAAAACGTTTTGACCTAACTGATTGTAAATGTTTATGTGTTTGATAATAATTCCATTGGCTAAACTTAAATTCAAGACACCATTATTGTTAGGGTTAGGAAAAATATGTACTTGCTTGTTTAATTCCTGTTGAGGATTGAGCCCCAAACCAATTATATTTACATAAGCACTATCACTTCTGTCAGCACAATTACTGCTAACAATAACTTTTATTAAATAGTTGCCATCTCCTGGAAAAGTATGTTGCGGTATGGAATCAGAAGAAAGGTTTCCATTACCAAAATCCCATTGATAACCTATTACATACTGAGGATTAATGACTGCAAACTTAAAAGTTTTTGGTGCAAGGGCATCGGCCTTAATCCCTTCAAGGCTTGGTGCATAACCATTTTGAGTCACATTGATGGTATCTGATTGGGAGCAACCATTAGGAGCGGTTACAAAGGCAATATAAGTCCCTGGACTGTTTACATTTATGGTTTGTGTTTGGTCTCCTGTATTCCAATAATAAGAACCTCCGTTTTGACCTCCGGAGCCGGCATCTAAGACTTTTGTTTCTCCAATACACATTGTAGTCCCATTTACGGCTAAATCAACAATAGGTTTAGGCCTAACAATTACATTAATGGTGTCATAAGAAACGCAGCTTTTATTGTTGGTTACCTGAACATAGTAGGTCCCGGATTGGTTAATTGTTCTTGTGATGGCAGATGAGTTATCATCCCAAAGGATGGTGCTGCCGGCAGGTTGTGTTCCAATGTTTAAAGTAATACTTTCGTTAGTTCCTAAACAGGTATCTAAATTATTAACCATATTAATAATAGGGGCTGGATTAATTACTATATTGACATTTTGCCCTGTAGTGGTGCAGCCATCTTTATGAACCTTTACATATACAGATGTGTTAGAGGAATATATTGGTGATTGGATACTGTTTCCTATTCCTATTATTGGACCGGTAGCACTTTTTCTCCAAACGGCAGTTGCTCCCGGAGTGATAGAAGTTGGGCTTAATGTTAATTGACCGGAATCACATCGTTCAAACGCTGTTGGGAAGGTAGCAGATGGATTGGTACATGCAAAATTTGTGGTTAATTGAGCCCTTACTCCTGCGACACTAACTCCTTGATGTTCAAATAAATAAGTTTTATTATTTTCCACAAAAAGAGTAGGAACAATTACCCATTCCATTTCTGTCCTACTGCCTGAATTGACAGTAATATTGTAAATCGGTGTGTCTTGTGAAACCACAATTCCTGCTGAATAGCTGCCACCAGTTGAAGTTCCAAATTGATTAGTGGTAGTGGTGTTATGGGAAACTAATGTGCTGGATACGAATTTAAAGTCATTGGTGTCAGCTGTTGTAATCTTTGTCCAAGTAGCACCATTGTTTTTTGAATAGGAAATACCTGCATTTATATTCCCTTGCATTCCGTTTCCGTAATATTCCGTTCTTAATCTTAAGGTGTCCTGTGCATTGGTTAAAGATATAGCAGTGTTTACATTGGCTTTCCAAGTGGCAGTGGCTTCATTACCATCATTGTTTCTCCATCTGTATTTTGTTTGTTTGAAATCACCGATAATAATTCCAAAACTAAAATTATAAGCGATTATGAATAAAACTAATAAGGATAAAAACTTTTTCATTTTGAATGAATAATAAAATAATTATATAATAAAAAAAAACCTCCAATTAAGAAGTAAAGATAAATAAAAAATTTTGAATTTTTTGAATAAAAAGTTACTTTTTTTTGTTTGGTTATACTAAACTGTTCGATAAAACCTATTGCTTCATTTCTTTTAGCAATTTCTTTGCCCATACTGTTAAAGCCACCACTATAACCGGAATTACTATTAAAAACAATGTCTTTACGGCTTTCTATGGCTCTAAGCCTGTTAATATAAAAATGAAGTCGTTTTAAATATTCGCTGTTAGCCAACCAACCATCATTGGATATGCCCACCAAAAAATCCGGATTTTCTTTGTAAATTTCATTATAGATAGGATTTAAATTGGTCTCATTGCAAATGACAATTCCAGCTTTTCCCTTTATGGTATTGAAAATGTTGGATTGGTTTCCGGGCATCACCACGAAGTCTATACTTCTTAATATTGGTATATCGAATAGTTGAACCGGTCCTTCAGAAAAAAGCAAAGGAAACCTTTTGTCATAACGTTGAAGATTGTTTAAGTGGGTTTCAAAGTAATAAGCAGAATTGTAAAATGTATCTTTATTGTAATCGGTCAGCATTCCGATTATTGTACCTGCCTTATTAGAATGATCTTTTTTAATTATTTCTTGAATAAAATCATCATCCTTTCTAAAAGTCCAAGGCACCACCGATTCTGTCCAAATATGAAGATCGGCATCTGTTTGATAAGCTTTTTTATTTAATTGTAACATTTTTTGCACCATGTCGTTTCCGGTGATTTCATCCCACTTGAAATGTAAAGGGTTGGCATTGTTGATTAATGCTATTTTAATAGATTCTGTATTGTGTTCTTCAGGGTAGATAATTATTGACAGTAAAGAAGTACCCAAAAATATCAGGAAACTACCTATTAAATAGAATAAAGATTGTTTCTTTTTGTCAATAATATAATAGGCTAATGCCCCATTGATTAATGCTAATAAAAAAGAAATAAATACACTACCACCAAAAACTGCAGGCTGGATAAAGAAAGGATATTTTAAAAGATTCCAATACAAAAAAGATTGTAACCAAAATGCTCCGGTGAGAAAATGGCTTATTCCAAATTCTATAATAGCCCAGCCACAAGCTATTGATAATATTTGGATGAAACTATTTTGTTTGATGTTTACAAATGGATAAAAAACAAGAAACATCAATAAGAAGACCAAGCAGAGCAAAAATATTCCAAATAAATAACTGAAAATTCCCATTTTGAAATCTGCAAATTCGGAAATTGTTTTTATCATCCAAAAATTACTAAAAATACCTGCAGCAATGCCTGCAATAAGTGCATTTTTAATAACAGATTTTATACCTACTTCTTTTAAACAAAAGATAATGGGTACCAGAGCAATAAATGCAAAAATGGGTACAGTGCTTATGGCACAAAGTGCTAAGAATATTCCTCCTAATGCTGCCAATCCTGTTCTTTGCCTATTGTTGAGATTTGAAAAATTAATTTTCATAATAAAATTGTAAAATTAATTTCCAAATATAAATGTTGGGAAGCAGAGTTGCAAATTATTTAATATTAAAATCACAGTAAAAGGCAGGATCCTTACTTATTGTGTGGATATTTTTTTGCTTCCACTTTCTTTGCTTTTCGTCCGGATACAACCATTTTTCTTTCCCGTTAATCATTAATTTAATAGGCATATCAAAACCTTTTACACAGTTTTTCCATTGATAAGAAAAACCATTTTTCGATTTTTTGATGGATAATGTCGGGAGATTACTTTGTCTTAAATATTGATCAAAGATCTTATCTAATTTTAATCCGGATTCTTTAATGATGAAATTCTCAATTTCTTTACTGGTAACGGTTTTATGGAAAAATTGCTGATTCATTTTATGTAATAATTGTTTAAACTTTACATCATCTTTCATCAGTGTTCTTAGGATATGAATCAAACTGGCACCCTTTGGATAATTATCGGTATTTGAATTATGGCATGAATTTATGGTATTGATTAATGGTATTTTGTTTTTGATGAGTGCCTGAGTGCCTATGAGGTATTCTAATGCTTTCTTTTTGCCAAATTTTGAATCTATATACATTACCTCTGTATAACTAGTAAAACCTTCATGTATCCAAAAATCGGAATTGTTTTTTATAGAAATATTATTGCCAAACCATTCGTGTCCACTTTCATGTACAATTACAAAATCAAATAAATTACCAATACCCGTATTACTTCTATCCTTACCTAAATATCCATTTTGATATTGGTTGCCATAAGCAACAGCACTTTGGTGTTCCATACCTAGATAAGGAGCTTCTACCAGTTTATAACCATCCTGATAAAAAGGATAGGGGCCCATCCAATCTTCAAAAATCCGAATCATCTCCGGCACCATTTCAAAATGTTTTTTAGCCACTTCCAGATGATTATTTAATACATAATAATCCAAATCTAATTTTCCGGAAAGACCTGTCATTTCCTCCTGCCAATGAACATAGTCTCCTATATAAAATGTAATGTCGTATAAGTTAATTGGCGACTTTACAGACCAATGCCAAGTTTTTTGTTGGTCATTTTTTGGGGTAATTCCCATCAGTCTTCCATTTCCAATTGCAGATAGATTATTAGGTATTGTATAAAAAAGTTCAACACCTTCTTCAGGTTCGTCGTCCGGCATATCCTTGCATGGAAACCAAATAGAAGCACCTAAACCTTGGCAGGCAATGGCCCACCATAGTTTTCCGTTGTTATCCTGCTGAACTATTGAACCGCCATCCCAAGGGGCATTTAGGGCTAATCTTGGGGTGCCTTCATAATGGATAACAATAGAAAATGTGTCCGCTTTTTTAATGTGCTTTTCCAAATTTACCAAATAGCCATCTTCGGTTTTCTGGAAGTGTAAATCACGTTCATTAAAAGTGACTTTTGTGATTTTTAAAGGCGACTGGGCATCTATTTGTATTGGGATGTTTTGTGTGGCAGTATATATGCATTTTACCTGGACTGTGCCATCCAGTTTTTTGTTTAAAGTATCGAAGTTAATAGCTAATCGGTAATGTAATACATTGAAATTTGTCCTGTTGGAATTGGTTTTGCAATCTTTTCCCAATAATTGAGAAAAGGAGAGGAGTCCTAAGAATAACAGAAAAATAGGTTTACTTAGCATAGACGTAAATATTAATAACTGCTAAAGTTAAACAGTTTTTTATTTTAAAGCAAAGTGAAAAGAATTTTTATAGGAAAGGTGTTATTAAAAACTAATTAAAAAAATTAATTTTCTAAGCCATTTTTAATCATTGCTTTACTGAAAAATAGTAAAATGCAAACATAGGATGACTATTGTTAAGAATCCTTAAATGTAAGTATTAAATATTTTTACTTTTTTATAAGTTTTGATGTTGTAACTTTGCAATCCAAATTAAATTTTAAAAGAATACCATTCATGGATATGACCACAAAAACCAAGATTGATTTTACATTGCCTTATAAAGTTGCCGATATTTCCTTGGCAGAATGGGGTAGAAAAGAAATAAAATTGGCAGAGGCCGAAATGCCCGGATTAATGAGCTTAAGAGCAGAATATGGTGAAAGCCAACCGCTAAAAGGAGCTAGAATTGCAGGATGCTTACACATGACCATTCAGACTGCCGTGTTGATTGAAACTTTAACCGCTTTAGGTGCAGAAGTGCGTTGGAGCTCTTGTAATATTTTCTCTACTCAAGACCATGCCGCTGCAGCTATTGCAGCAACTGGCGTTCCGGTTTTTGCGTGGAAAGGTGAAACTTTAGAAGAAGCTGATTGGTGTATCGAGCAAACATTGTTTTTTGGTGCAGCCGACCGTCCTTTGAATATGATTTTGGATGATGGTGGAGATTTGACCAATATTGTTTTAGACCAATATCCTGAGTTGGTAAGTTCTATTAAAGGACTTTCAGAGGAAACCACCACTGGAGTTCACCGTTTATATGAGCGTATGGAAAAAGGCACTTTGCCTATGCCTGCTATTAATGTAAACGATTCTGTTACTAAATCAAAATTTGACAACAAGTATGGTTGCAAAGAATCTTTAGTAGATGCTATCCGTCGGGCTACTGATGTGATGATGGCAGGTAAAGTTGCAATTGTTGCCGGCTATGGTGATGTAGGTAAAGGTTCTGCAGCTTCTTTAAGAGGTGCCGGAGCAAGAGTTATCGTTACTGAAATTGACCCAATCTGTGCTTTACAAGCCGCTATGGATGGCTATCAGGTGGCTAAAATGGAAAATGTTATTGGTCTTGCCGATATAGTTGTTACCACTACAGGATGTAGAGATATCGTTACCGGTAAAGAATTTAAAGCCATGAAAGACAAAACGATAGTTTGTAATATTGGACATTTCGACATCGAAATTGATATGGATTGGTTAAATAAAAACTATGGTCAGACGAAAAATACAATTAAACCACAGGTGGATTTGTATAATATTGAGGGGAATGAAATTATTGTATTGGCAGAAGGTAGATTAGTAAATTTAGGTTGTGCCACCGGTCACCCTTCATTTGTGATGAGTAACTCTTTTACCAATCAGGTCTTGGCTCAATTAGAATTGTGGAATAATACAGCTGCTTACGAAAATAAGGTGTATGTGTTACCTAAGCATTTAGACGAAAAAGTAGCACGTTTACATTTGGCTAAAATAGGGGTAGAGTTGGATATTTTAACGGATGCTCAAGCTAGTTATTTAGGTCTTTCAAAAGAAGGTCCTTACAAGCCTGAACATTACAGATATTAGTATAATTAAATAAAAAAGCTTACCTTATGGTAAGCTTTTTTTATCCTTTAACATTCTCGTTTTATTTGTAGTTTACCCTGTGTCTCTTTTCTTAAAATAGATCATATTCTAATCGAATACCGATAGCTGAAAATGAGAGTAAGTGGGTGTTTTTCCACATTTCATAGTTATAAGTTTGATTGTAAGCAGAGAAATTGGCACTCCCTGCATTTTTTGTAAAAAATGAATGGGTGTAGGTTACACCAATTCCAAAATGATCAGAGAAATCATTAAAATGTATTCTTTTGTAACCTATAAATAAGGAAGCATTGCCCACTCCCCATTGACTTTCGTTCCTATTGGTTTGATATTTTGCAACAGTGGAGACGGTAATGCTTTCTTTGCTTTTTAAGATTGTAGAGGACAGGATGGGTTCTGTTTGTTTTTCCTTTTTTGAAGTATAAAAACTTAATGAGGTTCCTAGTCTAATGTCGATTTGATGCTTTCCATTAACTTTAAAAAGGTGACCTAATGCTATTTCAGGCTCAAAAAAGCCTGAATGTACACTATGTTTTCCTGCTTCAAAATTAGGCCAAAAAGTATCAGATATGGGTTTGGCAGTTTTAGGGTAGCGGTAACTGAAATTTCCATTTCCTAGCATTAATGTACCTTTAAAATAGAATGTAGGGGAGAAGTTAAATTTCAAATATGCTCCTATTCTCGAGTATGGAGCAAAGGCTGTAGAGGTTCTTCCCTTTTGTATATTGTTATTTTGATTAAAATCTATTTGGATGCCGGCATGGTCTTCTCTTCCGTTATATTTATAATTGTAAACCTGAGAGAATCCAAATTTGGATAATAATAGAAAGAGTATAAAAGGGAGCGATGTTTTTTTCATAAAAAAATAATAACGTGCAACTTAGTAATAAATTTTTAAAAAAAATAATGATTCAATATATTTATCATTAATTAATTATAACTTCGCCAAGATTTTAAAAAATTTTATTTAACAATGGGGGACAAAGCGGAATTACCCCTAAAATCAAATTAGTATTATGATGTTACAAGCAACATCGGTTTCTTTTACCTTAGAGAATGGTAAAGAAGTAACAATAGAAACCGGAAAATTAGCCCGTCAAGCAGACGGAGCAGTTACAGTAAAATGTGGAGATTGTGTAATATTAGCTACCGTTGTAGCCAGTAAAGAACCTAAACCAGGTCAATCTTTTTTTCCTCTAACTGTTGATTATCAAGAAAAATATGCATCTGCCGGAAGAATCCCAGGGTCCTTTTTTAAGCGTGAAGGTAGAATTACCGATTATGAGGTTTTGATTTCTCGTTTAATAGATCGTGCATTACGTCCATTATTTCCTGAAAGCTATCTTTGTGAAGTTCAAGTTTTAGTTTCATTAATTTCAAATGACCCAGAGGTAATGCCAGATGCTTTAGCATGTTTGGCCGCTTCTGCTGCCTTGGCAGTATCTGACGTTCCTATCCAAGAAATAATTTCTGAAGTTAGAATCGGAAGAATTAATGGTGAAATGGTGATTAATCCATCACCATCTGAGATGGAAAATGCAGATATGGATTTCATAATTGCTGCTACCGAAAAGAATATTATGATGGTAGAAGGGGAGTCTAAAGAATGTCAAGAGGAAGATTTAATTCAAGCTATTGAAACGGCTCATGCGGCTATTCGTCGTCAGGTTAAGGCACAAGAAGAATTAAGAGAGAAAGTGGGTGCTCCTGCAAAAAGAGAAGTTGCTCCTTTTGAAGAAAATGAAGAAATTAAGAAAAAAATTTCAGATTTTGCAGGTGTTCGTATGTTGGAAATATCAAGAGCTGCCAGCTCTAAACATGACCGTACAGCGGCTATCAAAACTTTGAAAGATGAACTGATTGCTAGTTTTGGTGAAGAGCCGGAAGAAAATGACATAGCTTTAGCAAAAAGATATTACGACGATTTGCAATATTATACCGTTCGTAATATGATTTTAGATGAAAAACGTCGTTTGGATGGTCGTCAATTAGATGAGGTACGTGGATTGTATATTGAAACCAATTGCTTGCCTAGTCCTCACGGATCTGCTTTGTTTACCCGCGGTGAAACACAATCATTAACCACTGTAACTTTGGGTACTAAAGATGATGAGTTGTTGGTGGAAACAGCCGGAACTTCCAATTATCATAACTTTATTTTGCATTATAACTTTCCTCCATTTTCTACAGGTGAAGTAAAGCCTATGAGAGGGCCTGGACGTAGAGAGGTAGGGCATGGTAATTTGGCAAAGCGTTCAATTTATCAAATGATGCCAAAAGACTATCCTTATACTGTGCGTATAGTTTCCGATATTTTGGAGTCTAATGGTTCTTCCTCCATGGCAACGGTTTGTGCCGGTTCATTAGCATTAATGGATGCAGGTGTTCCTTTTCCTAAGCATGTGGGTGGTGTAGCTATGGGCTTAATTAGCCGGGCTGATGATGGTAAATGGGCAGTATTAACCGATATCTTAGGTGATGAAGATCACTTGGGAGATATGGACTTTAAAGTTACCGGTACTCGTGAAGGTATTTGTGGTATCCAAATGGATATTAAGGTTGATGGTTTAAGTATGGATGTAATGCGTCAGGCATTAGCACAAGCTTTAAAAGGTCGTTTACATATCTTAGATGCTATGTACCAAGCCATTCCTGAACGTAGATCAGACTTGAAGCCTCATGCTCCAAGAATCGAACAAATGGAAATTGATAGAGAGTTTATTGGTGCTGTTATCGGACCAGGTGGTAAAATTATTCAAGAAATTCAAAGAACTACCGGTGCTGAAATAAATATAGAAGAAGTAGGTGATAAAGGTATTATTAAAATTTTCTCAAATAATGGAGAAAGTTTGAATGCTGCTAAAAATTGGATTAAAGGTATCGTTGCAGTTCCAGAGATTGGAGAAGTATATGAATCTAAAGTAAAATCCATCATGCCTTACGGTGCTTTTGTTGAGTTTATGCCCGGAAAGCAAGGTTTATTGCATATTTCAGAAGTGAGCTGGAAACGTTTAGAAACCCTAGAAGGTGTTTTGGCTGAAGGTGAAAGTATCAAAGTGAAATTATTGGATGTAGATCCTAAGACAGGAAAATTCAGATTGAGTAGAAAAGTATTAATGGAAAAACCTGAAGGTTATGTAGAAAAGCCTGAAAGAGACCGTAATGTTGGTGGTGATAGAAAAAGAAACGATAGAGGTGATAGAAACGATAGAGGTCCTAGACCAGAAAGAAGAAACGATAGACCAGAAAGAAACCATTCTGAACAAGAACAACCTAAAGATATTTCAGAAAAATCTGATAATATCGTAGATACTTCTGATGAAGATTTGAAATTTTAAATTATTAAATGAAAACTTTAGTAAAGAGTCTTTTATTTTAAAAAAGTTAGGATTTCTTTACTAAAGTTTATTTAGTTTTGCCTTTAGATAATCAATATATTAATCAAAAACAAACAAGATAAAAATATTTGCTCAATATGAAAGCATCTATAATTGAAAAAGAAGAAATAAAAGATATTTTAATCACCCCGGCTCCTGAAGATAGAAGTAAAGAGCTGAAAAAAGATTTAGAATACGCTGTCCGTTTAGGTAACCAGTTTAAAGGAAAAACTATTATTACATTCCAAACTTCTGAGGGACCCAAAACAGTAGTTACCACAGTTTGGTCTTTAACTGAAAAGAATATTGAGCTAAAAGGTGGAATTATCTTACCTTTGACAAGTATTATTATGGTTTCTTATTAATTTTTTATTTAAAAATATCATGTTAGGATAGTTTCAATAAGAAATTATCCTTTCTTTTTTAGTATGAATATTGGAGTAAATACCAGATTGTTTTTAAAAGGGAGATTAGAAGGAATCGGTTGGTTTATGCACGAGACCTTGAAAAGAATGACCGTTAATCATCCTGAACATCAATTCTTCTTCTTTTTTGACCGTCCTTATGATGAGAGTTTTGTTTTTGCAAAGAATGTAATTCCTGTTGTTTTGTCGCCACAGGCTAGGCATCCGGTTTTGTATTATATTTGGTTTGAATGGTCTATTTCAAAAGCTTTAAAAAAATACAATATAGATGTTTTTCTGTCTCCAGATAATTTTTCCAGTCTTAAAACCAAAGTGCCAACTTGTTTGGTAATACATGATTTGGCATTTGTGCACTATCCACAGTTTGTAAAAAAAATAGATGGCTTATATTATAATAGATTTATGCCAAAATTTGCTCAAAAAGCGAAACGAATAGTGGCTGTTTCAGAATATACCAAACAGGATATAATGCAACAGTATCATGTTGCTGTTGATAAGATAGATGTAGTTTATAATGGTGCAAATTCACTTTATGTTCCTTTGGATTTTGAAGCAAAAGAGGAGATTCAAAAAAAATATTCTGAAGGGCAACAATATTTTCTATTCACCAGTGCCCTGCACCCTAGGAAAAATGTAATCAACCTTTTGAAGGCTTTTGTAAAGTTTAAAAGACGACTAAAAAGTCCTATGAAAATGGTAATTGTAGGTAGATTGGCATGGTTGTCCAAAGAAATTCAGGAGGCTAAGGATAAAATGCCGTATAAAGAAGATGTCATTTGGTTGGGTTATGTAGATGTGCATGAATTGGCAAAAATTACTGCTGCTGCCTATGCTATGGTGTACCCCTCTTTATTTGAAGGCTTTGGTATTCCTATTTTAGAAGCCTTAAAATGTAATGTTCCTGTGATTGCATCTAATACATCTTCTATGCCGGAAGTGGTGGGTGATGCCGGTTTGTTGGTCGATCCTAATGATGTGGATGATATAGCTAATGCAATGATGAAAATGTATAAAGAAGAAAGTTTAAGAAATAAATTTGTTCAAGAAGCTGTTTGGCAAAGTGGAAAGTTCAGTTGGGATCAAAGTGCCGAACAACTTTTTGAATCTTTGATGAAGTGTGTTCAATAAAATATTATGGCAAATACATTCCGAAGAGGAAAGGTAGGAGAGCAAGCAGCTATTGATTTCTTAATAGCTAAGGGGCACCAAATCCTTGAAATTAATTTTAGGAGAATGCATAAAGAAATTGATATTATTTCTAAAGAAGGAGTTGTTTTGGTTTTTACAGAGGTGAAAACAAGAAGTAATTTTGATTTTGGCTATCCGGAAGAGGCTGTTGATTTACAAAAACAAGAGCATATCAAAACTGTTGCTTCAATATTTTTATCTGAAAATGAACAATATCAACAAGTTAGATTTGATATCATTAGTATTTTACTAAAAGGAAATATGGTAAAAGAGATAGTACATTGGGAAGATGCTTTTTATTAGTTTTATCATTAGAAGATTTCCTTTTTCTGCCACGAATTCACGAATTTTCACAAATGTTAATCCTATCTATTATTAAATGATTTTTTAATAAATAATTCCATTAAAACATTTATTGAAAATCAATTTCTATAAATCAATTTTTATTTAATTTATAATCTTTATATTTGATTATTATTTGATTATAGATGTTTTCTAGGATTCCTATATTGCCTTATTTTATTTGCTATGTTTTTGGGATATTAGCACAAAACTATTTTTTGCAAACATTTATTATAGGAAAATATTTATGGTTGCTATAATTGGTATTGCCTTTGTTAATGTTTTTTTTCTGGGTCTTATACCGGAAAAAGAATTTTTCGTTGAATATTGCCACCATTTTTGGAATCCTGGCGTTTTTTGTATTAGGTGTTTTTTTTAGCCTACAGAATGATATCAGGCATAATAAGGAGTGGATTGGGCATTTTGAGAAAGGTGTAGATGCTTTTGCAATTGAGGCATTAAGTCCATCAGAAAGGAAACCTAAGACTATTTTTTTTCCGGCAAAGTGTTTTGCCGTTTTAAAAGACGGTAAGTGGCACGCCTGCAAAGGTAAAGTTCAAGTTTATTTATTTAAAAATGAACAAATAGATAGTTTTGATTTAGGGAGTAGGTGGGTCGTGGAAGCTCAACCAGTAAGCATAAAACATAATAACAACCCGGGGAGTTTCAATTATTCGAAAAAATTAAATAGGGAAGGGGTTTTCCATCAATTTTTCATTAATCAGCATCAGATAACACCATTAAAAAGTGTAAAAAATTTTAGCAGTATCAACCAATTGAGAGAAAAATTATTATCTCAGTTGAAAGCATTTATTCCAGAACCTGTTACGCTAGCCTTAGTACAAGCCACTTTATTGAATGAATCCGGAGATTTAGATGCTAAAATGCGTGCCGACTATGCAAATACCGGCATTAGTCATATAATTGCTATATCCGGGATGCATGTTAATATTTTGTTTGCCATGATGTTATTACCATTTTTTTGGTGGAAAAACTCTCAATATCTATGGATAAAATATGTAATTATTGTACCTTTTATTTGGCTGTATGTGGCTTTGTGTTTATTCCCGCCTTCTGCTGTAAGAGCTGCTATAGGTTTTAGCTTGATAGCTTTTACTTTAGTTTTAAAAAGGCCACAAGGCAAGTATCAATTATTATGTATAAATGCTTTTGGGATGTTGTTGTTCAATCCGAATTGGTTGTTTCATATTGGATTCCAATTGTCCTTTTTGGCTGTTTTGTCTATTTTTATTTTTTATAAGCCTATATTGAATTGGTTCTATTTTAGGAATATTGTTTTTCAATATATTTGGAAGACTTTTGCAATTAGTTTGTCCGTACAAATTTTGGTTTTCCCTTTGGTGTTGTATTATTTTCATCAATTCCCAGTTTGGTTTTTAATTGCTAATTTTTTTGCTGCAATTTTTAGTTTTCTGTTGATAGCATTTTCTGTGTTTATCATGATTTTTGGAGTTCTAAAATGGTCTTTGGTGGCAAGTTTTATAGGAACGTTTTTAGTTGCTATTACTGTAGCGTTTAATAAAATAATTGCCTTTCTAAACCTATATACTCCGGATTTTGGTAAATTGATTCCATTAGATACTTTTGATTTTTGGTTACTAATATTGGCTATTATTTCGTTTTCATTGTATTGGATGAAAAAAATAAAATGGACTTTATTTGGGTCAGCAATTTTTATGTTGGGCTTTTTATTGAATTTGATTTTGCAAGAGCTCAATGCTTCAAAACAGGATAGAATAATTGTGTATTCTGGAGCAAAGCGTACAATAGTAGATAGGATTGTAGGAAAGAGCTCTACTGTTTATGGGGATAGTATTAGTGATAAAGAGGTTAATTATGTATTAAACCCTTCTAGATTGAAGCATAGAATCAAATCTTTTCAAGTAATACCCATAAAGAATACCGCTTTTAAAGTAGGTGACAATATCATAGTCTTATTAGTAAATAATGATAGTATTCCTAAACAAAAAATTGATTATTTGATTGTAGGGAAAAGCAGTAAAATTTCTCCAAATATTATCCTTAAAGAACTAAAACCACAAAAAGTTATTCTGGATGCCAGTTTTAGTAGAGCACAGGCAAAAGCATATAGTTTAGAATTGGAAGATAGTGGGATTCCGGTGCATAATGTGGTAGAAAGTGGAGCTTGGTGGTATTATCACAGATAAAATGTTCTCGGAATTGAAAAAAAATGTATTTTTGTCTTTAGTTTAAAAAAAAATATTAGATTTATGACCAATAATTTGTTGAAATTCGGAATAGGTTCCTTATTGATATTCAGTCTTTTTTCGTGTAAAGAACAACCAATAGGGATTGATTTTTCGAATAGAGAACAGAGCGATACAACTTATGTGACTACAGTGGAAACTCCCCAACCAAAAAATTATTATATAGAAGAGTTTTCCGGTGTGATGTGTACCAACTGCCCAAAAGGTGCGGCTAAATTAGAAGAATTAAACACCAATAATAATGAGCGTTTAAAAATTGTTACCATTCATGCCGGTTCTTTAACTACACCGGATTATTCTAAAGGAAGCAAACAAGATTTACGAGCTAAAGATGGTTTGCAATTAATGAACTTAATTTATGGTGGTGAACCCTCTAAGCCGGCTGCAAGTTTTGACAGATTAAAAATTGGTACCAATACTACTTTTCCTTTAGTCGGTCCCGTGTCTCAATGGGATGTAATGCTTAATACTGCTAAAACTACCTATGCGACTACTCCAGTAAATATTTATGTCGAGAGCAAGAGAAATATTACTGATACCAATGTTTTTAATATTAATGTAAAAGTAGCTTATACGGCTAATGTTTCTGCACCTCAATTTCTTAGTATTTATTTGATTGAAGACAATATTGTGGACAATCAAATAGATCCATTTATTCAGGATTTTACTTTTAAGCATGTTTTCCGTCAGGCTTTATCGCCAATTACTGGAACACAAATTTTAAAAGATATTAGTAACATAGAGCCTGGTCGTGTTTTTGAAACAAAAATGAAATTTACATTAGATCCTAATGATGAAAAAGAGTACAAACATAAATTTTGGAATTTGGATAATGTGCATATCGTAGCTTTTGTTCATAATGGTACAGGAGGAGAGGATAAGAGAGTGTATCAAGCCGTGGATGCACATTTAAAATAAATATGTGAATAAAATTAAAGGTATTAATCCTTGTTATTAAAAAATAAACTTTACATTTGCAAACAACGAAAAAATTATAATAATGGAATCAGTATTATTATCTGTATTTAGAACGGGAGAAGCCATCGCAGAATATGTTGCCTATGGATTAACAATATTTGGTGTTATCTTATTGATTTGGGTAATGTTTAAGTATTTGGATACTTCCGATTTGAAATAAATTTAATTAATAAATTATCTATTGAGCAATATGGAAGAGTTTTCCAAAGAAATTGCAGCAATTAGACAGGATTATTGCCTTTCGTCCTTGGAAGAAGGAGAAGTAGGCGGTAATCCTGTTCTTTTTTTTGAAAAATGGTTTAAGCAAGCTGAAGATGCTCATTGTACCGAGGTGAATGCTATGACATTAGCCACGGTGGACGAGGAAGGGAAACCCCATGCTAGGATGGTTTTATTGAAAGGAATAGAGCAGGAAACTTTTATCTTTTATACCAATTATCATAGTAAAAAAGGAGAGCAGCTAAAAGAAAATCCTCATGCGGCATTGGTATTTTTTTGGCCAGAATTACAAAGACAGGTAAGAGTAGAAGGAACAGTAGAGAAAGTATCCCCGGAGCTTTCTGATGAATATTTTTATTCTAGACCTATAGAAAGCCAAATCGGAGCCATTGCCTCTGAACAGAGTGGGGTGATTAGCTCTAGAAAAGTAATTGAAGATAAAGTTAAAATTATTGAAAGCGACAAAGAAATAAAACGCCCAGAGCATTGGGGCGGATTTGCTTTAAAGCCGGAAAAGATTGAGTTTTGGCAAGGTCGCAGTAATCGTCTGCATGATAGAATAGTGTTTGAATTAAGGACTGATATTTGGAAAATTTTCAGATTGGCTCCTTAAAATATTAAGTAATAATAAATGAAATCATTATACGATAGTCAAGAGTTAGACATCACCATCACCCGCTTAGCTTTACAATTGATAGAAAATCATGAAGGCTTTGAAAATACTGTAATTATTGGATTACAGCCTCGCGGTGTACATTTGTCTGACCGGATTTTTCAAAAAATTCAAAAAATTTTACCTAAAACAAGAATTGAATACGGTAAATTAGATATCACTTTTTATAGAGATGACTTTAATGAAAAGGGAGGGCTATTACAGGCATCTGATACTCAATTGGATTTTCCAATTGAAGGGAAACAGATTATCTTGGTAGATGATGTTTTATTCACCGGGAGAAGCATCAGAGCCGGTTTAGAAGCATTGTTGGATTATGGTCGTCCTGCTAATGTTGAACTTCTGGTATTAATCGATAGAAGATTCAATAGGGAAGTTCCTATTCAACCGGATTATTCAGGAATGGCTGTGGATGTAATTGAAGATCAAAAAGTAAAAGTACTTTGGCAAGAAAAAGATGGCAAGGACGAAGTTGTTTTATTGTAGAAAAAATTATTAAAAGAAAAAAATGCACGCTAACTCATTATCTGTAAAACATCTATTAGGAATAAAAGAATTATTGCCTAGCGATATTGAATTGATATTGAAAACAGCTTCTCAATTTAAAGAAGTTTTACAAAGACCCATAAAAAAAGTACCCATACTCCGGGATACTTCTGTGGTGAATTTGTTTTTTGAAAACTCTACCCGAACAAGAATTTCTTTTGAATTGGCAGAAAAAAGATTAAGTGCAGATACTATTAATTTTGCTGCCTCTAGTAGTTCGGTTAAAAAAGGAGAAACTTTAATTGATACCGCTAAAAATATTTTATCTATGAAAGTAGATATGGTAGTGATGCGACATTCTGCAAGTGGTGCACCTCATTTTTTAGCAAAACATATCAATGCCAGTATTATCAATGCCGGAGATGGCATCAACGAACATCCTACCCAAGCCTTGTTAGATAGTTTTTCTATTAATGAAAAATTAGGAGGTTTAAAAGGTAAAAAAGTGGCTATTATTGGTGATATTATGCATAGTAGAGTAGCATTAAGTAATATTTATTGCCTTAATAAAATGGGAGCTAAAGTAGTAGTTTGTGGACCACCTACTTTAATACCCAAGCATATTGAATCCTTAGGGGTAGAGGTAAGTTATAATGTGAGAGAAACATTGGAATGGTGCGATGTGGCTAATGTACTAAGAATTCAACTTGAAAGACAAAATAAACCTCTGTTTTCGTCTTTAAGAGAATATGCCATGTATTTTGGAATCGATAAAAATTTATTGAGCAATATTAAAAAAGAAATTGTAATCATGCACCCCGGACCTATCAATAGGGGGGTGGAGTTGAGCTCTGATGTTGCTGATAGTGAAAATGCCATCATCTTAGATCAGGTTGAGAATGGGGTTGCTGTTCGTATGGCGGCTTTATACTTATTAGCCGGAAAAAAAGATCAAATGATATAATCACTAAAAATACAAAAAGTAATAAAAAATGAATAAAAAAACAGTAATTATTAGTATTTTGATTTTGTCCCTATTTCTTTTAACCGGATGTGCCAACAGTAAAAAAAGTAATTGTGGATGTGGTAATGATTTGAATAAAAAACATTCAAGATATTAAATTAAAATAGTATTATACCCTCATTAAGTCCCCGGTTTTACGGGGATTTTTTGCAAAAAAATATTATTAATAATTTGATACAATGTTTAAAATAATAATCTTATTAAAAAATTTAAAATAAATTTATTGATATGAAGAAAGTAGGTATGTTTTCAATGATATTTATGATGTGTCCAATTTTTTTATTTACACAAGAAAAAAGTTTAAGAGTAGATTCTAGTCAACTGCCTCCGGCAGAAACGTTTGTTTTTAAAAATAAATATAACCAAATTGGTGTTTCCGGTTTGTTACAAGTACAGTTTCAAGCGGCTTTTTCTAAAGGGATTCAAAATTATAATGGAGGAAATTTTGCACCTAATTCAAATAATCGTTTTATGATTAGAAGGAGTCGTGCAAAAATTGATTTTAAATCTTTTACCAAAGGACATAAATTATGGAACCAGTGGGTGTTTCAAGTGGATGCTACAGAACGTGGCGTTTCTGTAAGAGATGCCTATGCCATATTGTATGAAAATAAATGGGACCTTTTTAATGTTACAGCCGGTTTAACCTTTAGACCTTTTGGTCATGAATTAGTGTATTCTAGCACCAAAAGAGAAAGCCCTGAAAGAGGAAGGATGTCTGAAGTTTTATTTAGAAATGGAAGAGATATTGGTGCAATTTTAACCATTAATGATAGAAAAAAATCTTCAAAATATAAAAATTTTTCTGCAAAAATTGGTATTTTTAATGGTCCGGGATTGGCGGGCAGTAGAGAGTTTGACAGCTATAAAGATTTTGTATTTAGGCTGGAAAATAAAAAAATAAAATTAAGTAATACCGGTATTTATTTTTCCGCCGGATTGAGTGCACTTTTAGGTGGTGTCAATAATATTAATCCTTTGTATTATTATCATAAAGGTAATGTCCTATTTGCTGATAGTAATAGTGCCAATATTGGAAAAATCTTAAAAAAGCAATATTTTGGTGGAGATTTACAATTGGTTATTCCTAACCAAAAAGGAGTTACCGAGATTAGAATGGAATATATCTCTGGTAAACAAGTCGGGACATTAAGCTCAACCAATACCTTTGGTGATTATCCGCTATTGGCTAATGGCAATAATGCACCATTGGCAATAAGAAATTTCAATGGTGCATATTTTTATTTCCTTCAAAATCTAAATTCTGAAAAGCATCAGATTGTTTTAAAATACGATTGGTATAACCCTAATACTGCTGTTAAGTCAAGTGAGATTGGAAGTGGGGGAAATCTTACTGCTGCAGATTTGGCTTTTCAGACTTTAAGTGCAGGGTATAATTTCTATATTCACCCTAATGCAAAACTAAGTCTTTGGTATGACCATCCAATAAATAAAAGTACAAAATTAACAGGCTATCAAAAAGATTTGAATGACGATGTGTTTACCTGTAGGTTACAAATAAATTTTTAAAAGGGGGAAAGCCAAAATTTTAAGTGTCGGAATGATTGACATCCAAATCAAATTCTTTTGCTGCCACAAGAAGATGGTCAAAAATATCTGATTGTATATTTTCAAAATCTTGCCAAACTCCGGATTTGGTAAAGCAATAAATTTCCAAGGGCAAGCCATGAGAATTAATAGGCATTTGCCTTACCACTATTTCCTTTTGGGCATCTATTTTTTCATGATGCCTTAAATATTCTGCTACATATTGTCTGAATACTCCAATATTGGTAAGTTGTTTGCCATTGATTAAATAATCTTTAGTATTTCCGGTTTTCATTTGTTCTAATCTGGAAACCTGTGGGCTTACGGTACCAAAATATTTATTTAAATGTTTAATTTGAATGAGCCGTTGAAACAATTCATAATCTACAAACTTAAAGGAGTCAATATTGATGGTAATCGAGCGTTTTATTCTTCTTGAATTATTATCTAAAAGTACTTGGGCGTTTTTTACCTCAGTATTGATTAAATCATAAGTAGGTATGGAGGAAATCGTATTATCAAAATTTTTTACTTTAGTCGTTAGCAAATTGATTTCTTGAACATTTCCTTCTAAATTGTATTTTTGAATACTAATCCAATCGCCCACTTTAAAATGTTTGGATGCCACAACATGAATCCCGGAGATGAAACCTAATATAGAATCTCTGAATACCAAAATAATAATGGCGGTAATTGCTCCTAAGCCGGCAAGGATATTCATAGGAGATACATGAAGAAAAATCGATAATGAAATTATAATGTATAGAAATGCACCAACTATTCTAACAGATTGACCTATTGCTTTAATGCCGGTGGTATTATAATCTGCTGTTTTTTGTGAGGTGAATTCTTCAAATGCTTTGGTAATTCTATATAAAATCTGGGCTATTACTGTAACAATAAGCCAGTTGAATATCATGTCTATAAATGGAAGGTATTTTTTGCTTCTATAGAAAAATTCTTCCACTAAAAAATAACAATATAGCATAGGAAGGAAATAGATAAAACTCCTATATACCTTATTTTGTAGAAATGCAATATTTAATGGGCCTCCATATTTTTTTACAGACCATTTGATTAAAGGAAATAATAATTTTTCCAAAATAAAAGAAAGAATAATAAAGAGACATAAGATAGCCAAAACCTTATAGGCAACAATAGATATTTCTTGAATTTCTATTGGAAAATTACTTTTTATATATCTATCACTTTTAATGATATAAGGTTCTAACATAAATCTTTCTTTATCTTATGGGCTGTAAATTTTTTATTTATTTGCATTAACGGCTTCTTGTTTTGCCTTTTTTAAATAGTTTTCTGCTTGCTTTTGATTATCATAGTTTTTTTGCTTGGCTGCAGATTGGAAATACATAATAGAAGCAGAATACTGTTTCTTTTTATAAAGTTCCATGCCTTTATTAAAATCTTTTTCTGCCTGGGTATTAGCAGTTGACTGCTTACTTTCCTTTTTCTCTGATTCTTTTGCTACCGCTGTTTTTGGGCTTTCTTCCTTTTTAACTTTTTTCTCTTCTTTTTTCTCTTCTTTTTTCTCTTCTTTCTTTGTCTTTTTCTCTACTTTAGCTTCAGGCTTGGCATTTGTTTTTACATTATTAGTTTTTGGAGCTGCAACAGTAGTTGTAGCTGTAACTATAGATTTTTCAGCATTTTGTGCATCCTTTTTATATTTATTTTCAAAAGGCTGTTTAGGGGCTTCATCTTCTTTAATTGTGGTTTTGCTTGTTGTAGCTTTTGCTATTGTGGCTGCCTCATCTTTATTATTAGGTGTTTTAGCAGCAGCAGTTACTATTGATTTAGTTACGCTATCTTTAGTGGTTTTATTTGGTGTAGCATTATTTGTTGCTACTTCAGTTTTCTTTGGGGTTGCTAAAGCTTCTTTTGGATCAGGGATTACACCAAATTTAGAGTTCATGGCAGAATCTTCTTGATGTGAATTTTTTGAGATTGTTTGTTCTTTTGAAGAAGTTTCAGGAAGTGCTACTGCAGCATTTTCTACTTTTACTGTAGGGGTATTATTTTTCAGATATCCCCAAGTTCCTAATGCCAGAGCCAAAACGGCTGCTATTCCTATAGGTTTAGAATAGTTCTTTGATTTTGGTTGTGCAATATTTATAGGTTTTTTCCTTTTTCTCTCAGTTTTTGCAGGATCTCTTCTCTGTATGCCTTCTTTTTCATGCCTCTCTTCAACTTTTGCTATTAAACCTTTAGAGGTATCTTTAGCAAGTTCATCAGGAAAAACAAACTCATCTACCTGACTTAATACTGCATTGGAATTAGGAATATTTGAATAACCCTCAATAGCTTCATTGCAAAATGGGCATTCATTTAAATGCATTTCTACCACATAGAGCTCTTCCGGATAAAGTCTTCCTTGAAGATATTCGTCTATTTGCCTTCTTGTAAGGCAAGCACTATTGTCTATTACTTTTATTAATCGGTCTCTATTAAACATTTCAACTAAAGGCTTTTGTTTTTACTTTGGCCAAAACAGATTTTTAAATTTCTCCTTCCGTTTTGAAGATAAGATTTTATTGTTTTTTCATCAGAATTCTGGTTGATAGCTATATCTTTATAGGTTTTTTGTCCTTTATAAAATAGTTCAATTGCATTCTTTTGATTGGGTTCCAGTTTTTCTAAACAATCTTCTAAAATTCTTAATATGGCCTCATGTTCCATATTATGATGCGAAAGGTCTTCAAATTCCACAAACTCCATTTCATTAGATAAAGAGGATATTGAAGGGTTAGTTTTTCTTAATTGCATTAGGCATTCGTTTTTTACAATAGTAAAAAGCCAAGGTTTAAAAGATTTTACTTTATATTTTTCTGCATCCATCCAAATTTTAGTAAAAACTTGTTGGGTTATATCTTTGGCATCTTCTAAAGTTAAATATTTAACGCCTACACCTATGCAAAGATGAGCATAACGTTTGTAGAGCAAATTCATTGCTTCTTTGTCTTTTCTTTGTACTACTTTGTACAATAACTCTTCGTCAAGAAGATTACGGTATGATGATTGCGACAAGACTTTAAAAATTTAAAGGCAAATTTAATGCTTTTTAGTAGAATTGGTAATTCAATTTGTCTTTATTATTTAATTATTTTGTTAAAGGAAAAACTTTTGGATAGCTTGATTGAAAAAATTAGAAAGAAAAAGGAGAAGTTTTAATAAAAGAAAACCGTAATTAATTAGTTTTTAATTAATTACGGTATGGTAGCCTCGTAGGGAATCGAACCCCAACCTAGAGAACCGGAATCTCTCGTTCTATCCATTAAACTACGAAGCCAAAATTAAAGTGGCGAAATTAAGCTAAAAATACTTTAAAACCAGCCTTTTTTATGAAAATACCAAATCATCAGTATAGAAATTAAAAACATGATACCAATAGTTAAGAAAAATCCTATTTGATTATGTGCCATTGGAATTAAATCAAAGTTCATCCCAAAAATTCCTCCTATTACAGTGGCAGGTGCTAAAAGAACTGTTACCATAGTCAATATTTTCATCACTTCATTCATCTTGGTATTCACTTGATTCATATATAAATCTTGAAGATTAACTGTCATCTCTCTATAACCATCGTTATATTCAATGGCTAATTGAATATGGTCATAAATATCTTTAAAATATCTTGCATTCCTATTCTCAATCAAAGGTGTATTGGCTTGCCATAAGGTGAAGACTACATCTTTAACGGGGGTTAATGCCCTTCGCATCACCATGATTTCATTACGTAAAGCACTTATTTCAATTAATATATTTTTTTTGTTGTTGGGAGATAATGCTTTTCTTTCTAAATCTTGGAGTCGGTGCGACAATTGGTCTATTGCAATAAAATAATCATCTACTATCGTGTCAATCAAATGGTAAAAGAGGAAGTCGGCATTTTTTGTTCTTAAAGGATCCTTTTCGTTTTTTAATTTTAACTTGACCGAATCGAAAAAAACGGCCTCATCTTCCGGAATGAAGGAAAGAACAATATTGCGACCCAATAAAATGGTGATTTGTTTTTGTTCTACAATTTGAAATTCTGAATCATAAATTAAAATAGGCAATAGACAAAAATAATACTCGTCAATTTCATCCGTTTTGGCTCTTTGCCCTAAACTTAATATGTCATTAGTCAATAAACTATGCACCTTAAAGTGATTGCAAATCAATTGAACTTCTTTTTTTTTGATGCCTATGGCATTTATCCAAATCGTCTTTTCAGGATTGGTAGTTATATTTATACTTTCTTTGACCGATTTATATTTGTTGAAGTCTATTTCAATTTTGTCATATATTATGGTTGAATATTGGACGTTTTTTTTCTGAACTTCATTTTCTGGTTCTTCACTCTTGGCACCATCAGGACGATAAGCATGATTTTGCCTAAAGCTAGGATTAAGTAAATCCAAGGGGGATTTATATTTTTCTATAATTTTTGAGAATTTCATTTGGTAAATTTATACATTTTTAGAGATTATTAGTGTTTTTGTGTTATTCCTTTAAAAAAAATTATTTTTGCCATTACAAATAATTCTTCTTTAATGACAAATGCTGAAAAACAAGTTCAACTTCGAAAACATAAAACCTTAGCTACCGGTTTATTCCTTTTGATGATGCTGGTTTTTATTTCTATGACTTATTTCTTGAAAAGTTCACCTGAAAATTGGATGAATTATGTGAGAGCTTTTTCGGAAGCTGCCATGGTAGGTGCTTTGGCAGATTGGTTTGCAGTGACTGCACTTTTTCATTATCCGATGGGCATGAAAATCCCTCATACTAATTTGATAGAAAATAGTAAGCAGAAAATTGGTGATAATCTGGGAGACTTTGTTGTAGATAATTTTTTGACTGCTGAGAATATCAGACCTTATATCGTAAGGTTAGATATTGCAAAATATGTTGCAGAATTTTTGAAAAAAGAAAAAAATAAAGAAACCCTTTCGTTGCAATTCTCGGGATATCTCCACAAAATAATTTCTAATTTGGATGATGATTTTGTAATTTCAATTATTGAAAAAAAAGGTACCGATTTAATACAAACTATTAAAACTAATGAACTCATAGCTTCGGGTTTAGAATATGCCATTGATAAAGGTATGCATCAACAATTGATTACTTTTTTGGCAGCTAAAATAAAACAATATATTGTTGAGCATCAAGATATTGTAAGAGAAAAAGTAAAAGAGGAAAGCTCTGTCCTGATTCCGGATTTTATAGATAATATAATTGCAACAAAAATTACTAATGGATTGGTGAAGTATTTTGGTGCAATAGAAGATGACTTACAGCATCAGATTAGACGAGATGTAGCCACACAATTGAAAATAATCGTTCAGGATATTAAATATAAAGAGCATTGGAAACATGATTTGGACAAACTGAAAGAGGAGTTTTTGCAACCTCAACAAATCACTAAAATGGCTCAGGATATTTGGATTAATATAAAAGATAATTTGCTTGACGGTTTAAGTAAAGAAAAGTCCGGAATAAATATTTTTATTCAAAAAACAGTAAATGACATTGCCGAAACTTTAAATACAGATTTAGATTTAAAAGAAAAGATCAACCATTGGGTTCGGTTAAATGCTTATAAAATTGTATTGAAAAATAAACAGGCATTGGGAACTTTGATTAGCACAACCGTCGGAAAATGGCAAGGCAGGGATTTGAGCGAAAAACTAGAGCTGGAAGTAGGAAAAGATTTACAATTTATAAGAATTAATGGCACTTTGGTGGGTGGATTGGTAGGATTATTAATTTATGTATTGAGTCAGTTTTTATTTTAAAATAAACTTATGTATATTGCAAAACTTAAAAAATATTAAATCTTGAAAAAAATATATTCAATCTTATCCCTCTCGATTTTTATGTCATCTTTAAGCATGGCACAGTCTGCCCACGTAACAGTTGACGGCTCTGAATATTATCTTATCAATAGACTAAGTACGCTCTCCGGGCGGCTTTCAGACAGTGTCCATACAATAGTTCAACCTTTAGACAATAGAAGTGTTGCTCAGTTTATGGAACAAACCAGACAGTATAATAATATTTCAGGCTGGTCTAGAGTTGACAATGCCAATATCGCATTGGGTTTAAGTAATGTAGGCGAGTGGGCATCTCCTGACGGTGATGGTGCTATTGATTCTAAAACACCGCTGACACCTTTTTATCAGAAAGTTACAGACTTGTTATATTCAAACAAAAAAGGTTTTTTTATTAGTGTAAATCCTGTAGTAGGAGTAGAAGGTCAGATTAATGGTATTGAATCTAAAATGAATTCGGAAAGGGTGATAAGCCCAAATTTCATGGGCGGTGCCAAGATAAGAATGAAGTATAAGGATATTATTGGTATAGAATTCAATACTGTTTATGTTAACCAAAAACCTGTTGATGCCTTTAAACAATATAATCTTACTCGAAATACTGTTATTGGTTCTTCCCGAAATTTTGTTTTAGATACTACTCATAATCGAAATAAATACCTTTTACCTACTGGAAGTTTGGGTGTTAGTGTATTAAAGGATTATATAGGTTTAAATGTAGGATATGATTATTTGAAGCTAGGAGATGGCTATCGCAGTCTCATTCTTTCCGACTTTTCCGGGCCTATTGCTTATGCTAATATAAAAACAAAAATCTGGAAGCTACAATACGACAATCTTTTTTTAGGTTTGAGTCCGGACCAAGATATTCCGGGTAATAGTTTAACTACAAATACACCAAATTATAAATTTGCAGCAGCTCATCAGTTAAGCATAAATGTAAATAGATGGTTGAATTTTGGATTATATGAAATGACTGTTTTTAGCAGAAGCAACCATTTCGAAATGGGATATCTCAATCCAATTATATTTTATAGAGCTGTAGAGCGAGGCTTAGGAAGTCCTGATAAAATTGCAATGGGTATTAATGCAAAAGCTATAGTGGCAAAGCGTTTTAGGCTTTATGGTCAGTTTTTATTAAATGAATTTACAGCTAGTGAATTTTTTAATAATACTGGATATATGCACAATAAATGGGGAGCCCAATTAGGATTCAATTATTATGATATGTTTGGAGTATCCAATTTGGATATGCAATTAGAAGGTAATGTTATCCGTCCATATACCTTTCAACATAGCGACAGAGGGGTAGGATATATCACCTCTAATTTTACCAATAATAATTTACCTTTAGGGCATCCTTTAGGAGCAGGATTTAAAGAATTTATTGCTAATATCCGTTACCAACCAGGAATCAGATGGACTATTGAGGCCAAATTATTAATGTATCAAAACGGAATAGATACCGCTGGTTATAACTTAGGTAACGATCTGTCGAAAGCCTATAATAAGAATATCTTGAACACACATGGTGTAAAATTAATTAATGGAGCTTCCAGAACCCGTATTAATACCTTCCTCAATGCTTCTTATTTAATTGCTCCAAATTTCTTTTTAGACCTTTCTCTTTCCAAAGGAACGTTTAAGTATGAGTTTGATAAGCGGGCCACTGTTGATGATATTCATAAAGACTTTTATGCATTGTTAAGGTTGCGATTAAACCTGCCCTATAAAGATTACTTTCTATAATATAAAATTGTCCCAAAAAAGTTAATAAATTGAAGCGATTCCATTTTCTTGAATGAATTAATCGTAACTTTGTAGATTAATTAATAATTATAGTTCAAAATAATATGATCAATACGATTGAAGAAGCTTTAGAGGACTTAAAACTAGGTAAGTTAATTATTGTTGTAGATGATGAAGATCGTGAAAATGAAGGTGATTTTGTTACTGCTGCTGAGAATGTAACTCCTGATATTATCAATTTCATGTCTAAGTATGGAAGGGGGCTCATTTGTGCTCCTATTACGGAAGAACGTGCAGAGGCTTTACATTTAAATTTAATGGTAGAAAACAATACGGTTTTGCATCAGACACCTTTTACCGTTTCTGTTGATTTAATTGGTAATGGATGTACCACCGGAATTTCTGCCCATGACCGTGCTAAAACGGTTCAGGCTTTAATTGACCCAAAAACCAAACCTCAAGACTTAGGACGTCCAGGGCATATTTTTCCTTTGAAAGCTAAGCCGGGAGGGGTCTTAAGAAGATCTGGACACACCGAGGCAACAGTAGATTTAGCAAGATTGGCTGGGATGGAACCTGCCGGCGTTTTGGTTGAAATCATGAATGATGACGGTACTATGGCAAGGCTGCCGGAACTGATAGAAATAGCAAAAAAGTACGATTTCAAAATCATTACTATAAAAGATTTAATAGCCTACCGTTTAGAAAAAGAAAGTTTAATAGAGGAAGTGGTTAGAGTGGATATGCCCACAAAATATGGACATTTTCAATTGGTTGCTTTTCGTCAGAAAAACACCGGAGAGCAGCATTTGGCACTCATTAAAGGAGAATGGAAATTGGGCGACCCTGTATTGACCCGGGTACATAGTTCTTGCCTTACCGGTGACATTTTACATTCCTTGCGTTGCGATTGTGGAGAGCAGTTAGCTGCAGCCATGCAAATGGTAGAGCGGGAAGGACAAGGTTGTGTTTTATACATGAACCAAGAAGGGCGTGGTATTGGGTTGATTAATAAATTGAAAGCCTATAAACTTCAAGAAGAGGGTAGGGATACGGTAGAAGCTAATGTGGAATTAGGTTTTAAGCCTGATGAGAGAGATTATGGTGTCGGAGCACAGATATTAAGGCATTTAAATATTTCAAAGATTAAATTAATGAGTAATAACCCTAAAAAGCGTGCAGGGCTTTTAGGGTATGGTATTGAGATTGTGGACATTGTTCCAATAGAAGTTTGTCCCAATCCTCATAACGAAAGTTATTTAAAAACAAAAAGAGATAAAATGGGTCATAATATCCTTAAATAAGGAAGATGTTTATACCAAAGAACTATTATGTAATACTTTAATAAATATGAATAAGTATGAAATAGTTCGAAAATTTATCTAATGATAATCCTTCATTACGGTAATGTTTTGGTTTTAATGATAGAATGTATCTGGTTGACAAAAGGCTTTATGTATATAGCATAAAGCCTTTTATATGAGGCAAACTTAACAAGATCAAACTTACAAAAAAAGAGTTGGAAGAGAACCGCATTCAAAATACCTACACTCAATTTTGAGAAGCGAATTGCGAACACTAAGAAACAATAATACATCTGAATGTAAATTGCATATTTATTTGTTTCCGACACATGGCATTAACAGAAAATCCAAAAATTTATACTGAATTTGTTGAAGCAAACTTTTTTTTATCCTTTGACTGTATTCTCACTAAAAACACTTAACCGTCTGAAAAAAAAGAATTGAAAATAGTCAATGGAAACCCTTTTCGGTTCGGAAACACAGATAAAAAAATGAGTGAAAAAATACGAGAATTGAAGCCAAGAAAGGTACTGAATAAAGCCTTTTTAAAAGTAAAACCAAACAGGGCTGAAATTGAAGGTTTCCTAACAAGTCTCATTGCTTTAATTTATCATCAAACATTGAAAAACAGAAAGGAGAGTTATCTCAAAGAGCTATTATAAAGGAAGGCTTGGTTACTAAAAAAAAAATGTTGGTATAAATATCAGCAAATATTCAAAACTGTTGATTACAATGCTGAATACATAACCTACCCAAACGTATTATTTGGCAATATTATTACGTTAACAAAAGGTGCAGTAATTGATATGACCTGCTTTTAATTAAATCAAATAGTCGCTACTTATTAGGGGTTTTGAACTCAAAACTTATTTCTTTTTTAATGAATATTTGGAGTATTAGTCGTAGAGGTGGTTATTTGGAATACAAAGTCCAATACATCAAGAAAATTCCAATTAATAATATTTCTGAAAAGGAACAAAAGCCATTTATTGATTTGGTTAAGAGAATTTTAGTAGATAGAAAAAACGGTAAAAACACCACCGATTTAGAAGCCGAAATCGACCGATTGGTTTATGAGCTTTTCGAATTGACGGAGGAAGAAATTAAAATTATAGAAAATGAATTTATCCATTTTAAACATATTCACGTTCATCCATTGCTCACTGTTTCCATTGCCCATGGTTTAAACAATGGGCTTAAATATTAAAAAATTTTCTTAACTTTGAAAATAATATGCAAACAATTTACCGGTTTTTTAAATGGCTTTATAAGAAGCTTTTTGTGAAAAAATGTTGTCAGTAAATAGCTTTTAATAAATGATATTGCTGTTTTAATGATTTTAACATCTTTTTTTTGTGTTTTTTTGTTGTTAAACAGATACTTTTTATTTTTTGAGCTATTTTAATATTGAATATCAATATATTAGAAAATTGTTTTAAAAATTATTAATAAATTTATTGGTAGATTCGAAACAAGGACTTACCTTTGCCGACCGTTTGTGATAAAGGTGCAAACATTTATCACTTAAGTATTAAATAATTTATTAAAAACAACAAGACAAATGGCTTTAAGACAACTGAGCTACAGAACACAGTCAGCAAATGAGAAAATCGTTAAGCGTGATTGGTACGTTGCAGATGCAACCAATCAAACTTTAGGACGCTTTTGCTCTAAAGTAGCTACTGTATTACGCGGAAAAAACAAAGCGTATTTTACGCCACACTTTGATTGTGGTGATTATGTAATCGTTACCAACAGTGCAAAAATTGTATTTACCGGTAATAAATTGGATCAGAAAGAATATCAAACATATTCCGGATATCCTAACGGTCAAAAGAAAGAAGTGGCTAAAAACTTATTAAGCCGCCGTCCAAATGCTGTTATTGAGCGTGGTGTTAGAGGTATGTTACCTAAAAACAAATTGGGTCGTGCAATGATTAAGAAATTATTCGTTTATGAAGGTGCCGAGCATCCACATGCTGCACAACAACCTAAAGCATTCAAATATTAATTAAACGCTCAATAGAGTACAAAATATTCTAAATTAAATGGAAAAACAAACAAATGCAATTGGTCGCCGTAAAGAAGCAGTAGCCCGTGTATATTTAAGCAAAGGAACTGGTGCTATTACAGTTAACGGTAAAGAATATAAAAATTATTTTCCTTTAATCTACTTACAAAACCAAGTAGAACTTCCTTTAAAAACTGTTGAAGCTACTGATGCTTATGATGTAGTTATTAATGTTAAAGGTGGTGGTCCTAAAGGACAAGCAGAAGCTATTAAGTTGGGTATTGCCCGCGTATTATGTGAATTGAATGCTGAACTTCGTCCGGCATTGAAGAAAGAAGGTTTATTACATCGTGATCCACGTGCCGTTGAACGTAAGAAATTTGGTAAGGCAGGTGCTCGTCGTAGCTTCCAGTTCTCTAAACGTTAATACTTGCTTTATACTTCAACACAGGTTAATAAAAATATTCAATAATAAAAATAATAAGTTCCAAAAATGGAAGAAAATAAATCATTACATCAGCAATTATTGGAGGCAGGCGTTCACTTTGGTCACCAAAGAAAAAAATGGAATCCAAAAATGTTACCATATATCTTCACAGAAAAAAATGGTATCCACATTATCGATTTAAATAAAACAATCGAAGGATTACAAGAATCTGCCGCTGCTCTAAAACAAATTGCAAAAAGTGGTAAAAAAATCATGTTTGTTGCCACTAAAAAACAAGCAAAAGAAATCGTTTCTGAAGCTGCTGCAAAAGTAAATATGCCTTTCGTAACAGAAAGATGGTTAGGTGGAATGTTAACCAACTTCCAAACTATCCGTAAGAGTGTAAAGAAAATGCAGTCTATCGACAAAATGTTGAATGACGGTACTTTGGACAGCGTTACAAAAAAGGAAAAATTGACTTTGACTCGTAGCAAAGACAAAATGGAAAAAGTATTGGGTGGTATAGCTCAAATGGGTCGTACTCCTGCTGCTTTATTAATCGTTGATATTTCTCATGAGCATATTGCATTAGCTGAAGCTAAGCGTTTAGGTATCTCTACTTTCGCTATGGTGGACACTAATTCTGATCCTAATAAAGTAGATTTTGCTATCCCATCTAATGACGATGCTACTAAATCTATCGCTATCATCACCAATTATTTGACTGCTGCAATTATGGAAGGCCTTGAAGAAAGAGCTCAAAGTAAAGAATCAGAAGAAGAAAATGAAGGTGAAATCGACATCATTGAAAGAGATCGCTTAAACATCTCTGAAGATGACGATAAAGAAGATGCTAAGAAAAAAGCAACTGCCGGAAATCGCCGTGGTGGAAGTGCCATGAGCCAAGGTGGACGTAAACCAGCTCCTAAAAAATAAGCAATATTCTTATCAATATAAGAAGGCTAACCCTTGGGTTAGCCTTCTTCGTTTGTAGGTATAAATATTGCTAAAAATTTTTTGGATTTCTATTTCATTTATATGATTTTAAGGACATACTTGTTTTTATATCTATGTAAGTTTAAATTAAGATAAATTTTAAACATTTGTATTTTTTGTATTTAAAAAATTGTTTCTTAACTTTGCGGTAATAAATCAAAACTGAAATTTATATTTTATATTTGTGATAAAAATTATTTTTTAAATATTATATATAATTGTTCACCATTAATAATCTACAAAATGAAAAATCTAACTAAAAAACAACTTGCAAAAAACTTTCAGATAATTCATGAAAGTGCAAAAGAATCATATGACTCTTCTCGTTGTATGATAGGTCCAAGCCCTGAACTAAAGAAAAAAATCTCAGCTGAATTAAAAAAACTAAGGAGTGCCAACAAAGGTCTTATTACTGAACGAATTGGCGTTATACCACAAAGTAAAGTCGGGTTCAATGATGGTTTAATTTATCCAGGAACAATGTATCCAACAGGAACATCGGCGGCAGTGGCTCGTTCTGGAGCTGCCGAACGTGCCCCTTTAAGTGGAACCGTTCGAGTTGCTGTTGTTTTGGTTGACTTTAGTGATAAAGTAATGACTACTTCTAAGAGTCATTTTGAAGACTTGTTTTTTTCCTTAGGGAAAATCTCAACTGGGAGCGTAAGAGAATATTTTAGGGAAGTTTCTCATGGTATTATTGATATTCAAGGTCAAGTTGTAGGTCCATATAGGATGCCTAAGACTTTATCTCAATATGCACATGGAGCCAGTGGAACAGGAGGTGTTTCACCTAATGCCAGAACTATGGCTAAAGATGCCGCAGTTGCCTCTAACCCTTCAATAAATTTTGTACCTTATGATAATGATCTTGATGGGTTTGTTGATGCATTTGTAGTTATACATGCCGGTAGTGGTGCAGAACAAACAGGTAGTACCGGAGATATTTGGTCTCACAAATGGGTATTAGAAGGTGGAACTCCTTATACTGCCGATGGGAGTACAAAAATTTATTCCTATTTAACTGTGCCTGAAGATTGTCGGTTAGGCGTTTGTGCACATGAATTAGGTCATTTGCTGTTTGGATTTCCTGATTTGTATGATACAGATTATTCCAGTGAAGGTATTGGAAATTGGTGTTTGATGGCGGGGGGTAGTTGGAATAATGGCGGGAATACTCCAGCCCATCCAAGTGCATGGTGCAAATGCAAGCAAAATTGGGTAACGATGGAAAATCATACCACCAATAAAAGCAATGTTGCTATCGAGGATGTGAAATCTAGTTATAAAGTTCATCGACTATGGAAAAATGGAGCATCTTCAAATGAATATTTTTTAGTAGAAAATAGGCAAAAAAACTTATTTGATAAATTTATTCCTAATGGAGGATTGCTAATTTGGCATATCGATGAGGCAACAGCAAATAATACAAATGAAACTCATTATAAAGTCGCATTAATGCAGGCAGATGGGCAAAAAGATTTGGAAAATGACAATAATAGAGGTGATTCTGGCGATTGTTATCCGGGTTCAACCAATAATATTAAATTTAATAATACTTCCAATCCTAATTCTAAATCTTATGCCGGTTCCAATACATGTGTAGCAGTTAATAATATTAGTGCACCTGCTGCAGTCATGCATGCTGATTTAGCTGTTAAATGTAGAATAATAAAAAATAAGAAAGAGCTAATTATCGAAAAAAATAGAATTCATGATAAAGCACTGGCTAGAGAAAAAGCTATTATTCACGATAAAGCCGTTGTTATTGATAAAAGTATTATTTCTGAAAAACCTAAAGATAAAACTTGGGTAGAAAAACCTACTGAAAAGGTGGGTGAAACAGGTTTTGGTCATATTGTTGGATCTGATTATTCAGGAATTGAAAATCTTAGTTTAGAAGAACGCGTGGCTATTATTGAGGCTCAATTGGGATTAATAAATAATGCAGAATCATTTATTGATCCTTCATTAAGACCAGATTTAGATGATAGTGCTCTTAGCGATGAAGAATCAGAATAAGTGAATGAGATAAAAACAAAAGGGGAGAGCATATTACTCTCCTCTTTTTTCTAGATTAATTATTTTTTCTAATGGAATATTATTTGCTATTTTGTAATAAAGGGGATCAATTGATTAATAATCTACACATTGCCTTAAATAAAAGAGGCATTAATTCTATCATTATTACTGATATTGACTTAGCTCTTGCGAAAAAATGGATACACAAATGTAATTCTGATGGTGTTTTCCAGACAGAAATATATTTTAATAATGGATTTGTATTAAGACCTGAAGAAGTAAAAGGGATAATGAATCGTATTAAATTCATAAGGCTTCCTCAATTTCAACATTCTAAAGATAAAACTTATGCTGAAATGGAAATTTTAGCATTGTTTATTAGTTTTCTAGAATCCATGAAATCAAAACTATTATTTCCATTTCGTGTTGAAAATTTTGTTGCAAAAGGAAATGATAATTTTAACTATTTTGTTTGGGCAAGCCAGGTTGGGTTATCTATTCTTGATTTTATGTTTAGCTCTTCACCAAAATGGCAACATAGAAATGATTGGCCTCGAAGTCCAATATTTATTGATGACATCAATAACTTAGGTAATTTAATTGCTACACCTATTATTATGGAAGAGCCTGTTATTTTTAGAGAGTCTTTTAAAATGACTCAAATAGTTACACTTTATAAAGGAGTTGCAACTACTAATAAAATTGTAGAATTAAATTTTCACAGTGAATATTTAAAATTTTATGAAGTTTCCTCAGAAGGAATAATTCAATTATTTTGGGGAAAAACCAAATTTGGTTGGAAATTATTTGATTTTAATAGTTTTCCGAAAATACTAAATGAAAATGATATTCAAAAACTAATAGACTCTTCATTTCTTTAAAATTCTCACTATGATTTTATTTGTTGGAATTCCCTCGGAGCCTCCCATTGCAATGGCAATTAAATCAGCAGAAAAGAAAAAAAATCCTTTTGTTGTTTTTAATCAAAGGCATGCACATTTTTATGAATTAATGATCAAGATGAAAGAAGGGAAATTAACAGGGATTTTAAGAATAGAAGGTAGGGATTATCCTTTAGAACAGTTTACAGGAGTTTATTTCAGGTTGATGCAGCCAGAAATGTTACCTGAATTTAAGGAGAATGTATTTCATAAAATTTCTATTAAAGATATGAATAAAAGTAAAATTATTCAAAATCAATTATTGAAATGGATAGAAAGTTGTTCTGCTAGAGTATTAAATTTGGGTTCAAGTTCTATATCTAATATATCTAAACCCTATCAGTCCCAATTAATAGCCAGATGTGGGTTTAAAGTTCCTCCTACTTTGGTTACTTCAGATATGGAAGAAGTAATTGAATTTCTGAAAATAGAAAATGAAATAATTTTTAAATCTATAAGTGGTATTCGGTCTATTGTGAAAAAATTTGAAGGTCAGCATTTATTAAAATTGAAAAATTTGAAATACCTACCGGTTCAATTTCAAAAGAAATTATTAGGTCGAAATATTCGAGTACATGTAGTGGGAAAATTCGTATTTCCAACTTTGATAGACTCGGTTTCGGTTGATTATAGATATTCTGAAGAAGAAAATGCGGAAACTATTTTGTCAAAATATACATTGCCAAAGACTATTATTAATTCTTGTTTGGCTCTTTCTCAATCATTAAAGCTACCTTTATGTGGCATTGACTTATTCGAAACGGAAACAGGAGAATATTATTGTTTTGAAGTGAATCCATCTCCTGGGTATAGTTATTATCAAGGACATACAGGACAAAATATTTCAGGAGCTATTATTAAATATTTAATAAATGGATAAACAAAATTTTAAAGATGGTAAATATTATTGAAAATAAGTGCATAATTGAAGGACAAGTTATTTCTATTCAATCGAATGAAAAATTGAAAGGGTATTGGCAAGTAAAAATACTACTAAAAAAATCTATTTCAGTTGAAGGAACTCCTAACTTAGGAAAGTTAGATGAAGGGAAAGAGATATTAATCAATATTCCACGATCAATATCTGAGAATTTGAAACTAAATGTGGGTGGGGTCTTTAAGGGTTTGGCTAAGAAATCTACTCCATTTGAATATTTTATTATTAAGCAAAGCAAGCCCTAATTAGAAAGAAAAGGTAATATTGTTAAAATATAAATACATCATTTTGAATAGTAAAATTATTATTCCTTAAAAAAGCCATATTGAATATATGGCTTTTTTTAAAATGAAAATTATGAAATGAATTAATCTTTCATTTTATAATAAATTTTATCAGTATTAAATTCATTGATAGCTTGCAATACAGGATTGGCCATACGCTCATAGAATCTTGAGATTTCAATTTGTTCTTTGTTTTCATGTACTTCTTCCAAAGTATCCGTATGGTTGGCAAAATCCTCTAATTTACGGTGCAATTCTTCTTTCATAGAGACATTGATTTGGTTGGCTCTTTTTGAGATAATTGCAATAGTTTCATAAATATTGCCGGTCTTTTCTTTCATCGCGGCTACATCTCTGGTTTCAATTAATGGATTTAATGTAGAAACGAGTTTTTTAGTTGTGCTCATTATTTGTACTATTTAATTTTTTAATTTGATTATTGGCTTCATCTACCATAGTCTTGGACAATGAAACATATTTAGATTGAGGGAATAAATCTTTTAAGGTATTGAATGCTGAAAGCATATCATTATATCGTTCTACTTGTTTTCCCAAAGTGCTTTTTTTAGCATATTGGAAATCAGATTTTACGATCATAAAATGATAAAAATCCGAATGTTCAGAATCTGGATATTCATTTATAGTACTGTTAAAGGCTACTTTAGCAGCATTATATTGGTCCATATCAAAATATAATTTTGCTGCATCTGCCTGTTTCTTTTCCAATCTTGCTCTACAATCATCTAGCATTTTGTTGGCTTCTTGTGTAAAATCAGAATTTTTATACATAGAAGTAAAACTATATAATGCCGACATCGATTTTATGGTACTTGTCTGGTCAAAAGTATATCCTGGTGCATCTTTGTATAGACTTTTGGCAAACATAAACTCACATTCTTCTGCTTTTTTGCTTGCCGGAAAATTGTCCACAAAAGTTCGAAATTGATAAGATGCACTTAAATAATCTTTTTGATTATAAAATGAATAAGCATAACGGTATAATAGTTCTTCATAGTTTTTTGTATTCCTAACAACAGGAATCAATGAAGCGTAAAGGGTATTAGCTTTATACCATGCTTTTTTCTCGTAATATTCATTTGCATGAGTTAGTCTGTTATTGGCATCCGAATCCTTTAAGTAAGATTCATAGCCCTTACAAGAACTTAAGCTTGCAATTAATATAATTGGAAGAATTAATTTTTTATGCATAAGAGTTTACAAAGGTACGTTTAATTTTGATAAAATAAGATATTTTTTTTAAAATCTATTTACTAAACGATTTTTTTGATAAATTATTATATACCTTTGCAAAGTTTTAATTGCGGCGGTGGCGAAACTGGTAGACGCGCAACGTTGAGGTCGTTGTGTTCGAAAGGACATGGGAGTTCGAATCTCCTCTGCCGCACTTAATTTTCTCTAATCAGGGGTACTTACGAGCTCTTGTTATTTAATTTTTTTTCCTTAATTAAATGTAAATCCGATAAAAAAGTTTAATTTTTTAAAAATGGATAATTATTTTTACGTCCTAATAAAATTTTAAATATTTTTTTATGATTCAATTTACCTTTTTACAATCTGAAGTTACCGCATCTTTAGATGCTATTACTCAACAAGGTTCTCAATAGACCGATAAACTCATTGATTTTGTGATTGGATATGGTTCTAAAATAATTGGTGCTATTGTTTTCTATATTATTGGTAACTGGATAATAAAGAAACTCATGAACCTATTAAGAAATAGGTTTAATTCAAAACGATTAGATGTTTCAATGACCAAATTTTTGGTTTCTTTTATTCACGGTACTTTGTTGGTATTATTGTTTCTTTCCGTTGCCGGAATAGTGGGGGTTCCTATTATGGGCTTTTCGGCTATCATAGCTGGTTTGGCCGTAGGTATTGGAGCCGCATTAAATGGATCTCTTGGTAACTTGGCAGGCGGAATCATGATGATGATATTTAAACCATTTAAAGTAGGTGATATGATTGAGGCACAAGGTAATACGGGTGTGGTTCAAGAGTTGGGTATTTTTAATACCATTATTTTAACTAATTACAATAAAACTGTTATTTTACCCAATGGGGCCTTATCTACTGGGGTTATGGTAAATTATAATTCTCATGGCAACCTTAGGGCAAATATTGAATTAGCAATTTCAAACAATCAAGATATTGATTTAGCAAGAAAAGTTGCCTTAGATGCTGTGAAAAAACATCCAAATGTTTTGGCTTCACCAGAACCAAAAGTAGTGGTGAGTAGCCTTTCCGATTTTATGACAAAAATTTCTGTCAGACCTTATACTACTCAAGAATTTTATTCAGATGTTACCGTTGAAGTGACCGAATTGGTAAGAAAAGCCTTTGCGGAGCATGGAATAGAAGGGCCTACTCCAACAAGAATAGTGATTAACCAATAAAATTGGATAATTTTATTTTAAGTTTATCACGGTTTTAATATTTAATAGGTTTGCACTTAATTGTGAAAACCTATTTTAATTTAAGAGCATTTTTATTTTCTTTTAATGCCCAAATAGAATAAAAATTCCTGTTTAATCCTAAATTACTAGTAATATTCCCAATTATTGAACCTAATATTTTTGTATAAAATTTTAGAGCTTGTCTTTTAAAATTGAAGCATCATAATGAAAGCTTACATTTAAAATAATTTATTGTACTAACGTTAAAGTGATGTTAAATATAGTACTTTGTATTGCATAGTACTATAAAAATTATAATTTTGTATAAAAATTAAATAATATCATGTTACAAGAAAACGAAAAATACTGTAAAGACTGTGGAAAGGTAATTGCAAAAAATGCTGAAATATGCCCCCATTGTGGAGTTCGTCAGATGGCTCCGCCTCAACCATCATTTGTAAATACCGGTAAGCAGGTGAACGAGCAGTGGATTATCACCTTGGTATTATGTTTTGTTGGAGGATATATAGGTTTGCATAATTTCTATAATAGGAAAATTGGTTATGGAATATTGCAAATACTGACAGCCGGAGGTTTGGGTATTTGGGTGTTGATAGATTTGATAATGATTGTCACCAATAATTTTAAAAATAAAGAAGGTATTGTAGTGCCTATGTATTCCAATAGTTCCCATTAATATTAATACTTAAAATATGAATATAGATAATATTCAATCCCAAATGCGGAAAGGGATTTTAGAATTTTGTATTCTTGCCATTATCAAGCAAAATGAGGTGTATCCATCAGAGATAATGGAGCAAATGAAAATTGCTGGTTTAAATATTTTTGAAGGCACTTTATATCCGTTATTGACCCGTTTAAAAAATGCGGGATTCCTTCAATACCGTTGGGAGGAAAGCCCTTCCGGTCCTCCTAGAAAATATTTTCAAATAACAGATAGTGGTTTGGCATTCTATCAGGTTCTTGAATCTTCATGGGAGCAAATAAATGATGCTGTTTCCGTTATTATTAATCCACAACAAGAAAATAAACATGAATAAGGTCATCACTATTAATCTATCCGGAAGGCTCATCACTATAGATGAGCAAGCTTATCAACAATTACTCTCCTATTTGGGATGGTTGTCTCAGTTTTTTTCAAAAGAAGAGGGCGGTCAAGAAATATATATAGATATAGAAGACCGAATCGCAGAGCTATTTGAAGAAAAATTAAAGAAAAATCAGGCAAGCATCAATGAGGAAGATGTGCAATCCATCATCATGATAATGGGAAGTCCCGAACAAATTGCTATGGAGCATACAGACACTTTTTATGATGAAAAAACAAAAAACCTAAATGAGGATGCTTCACCTAAAAACGAATTTAAAAGTAATAATAATACAAGACCCGATTGGCATCAAGAAGGCCTGACCCGGAATAGTAAGGACAAAGTTTTTGGTGGTGTTTGTAGTGGCCTGGCCAATCATTTTAAGTTAGACACTCGATTGGTACGGGTGTTGATGTTGTTAGGGTTTTTTGTTTACGGGGCAACTTTCTTTTTGTATATTATTTTATGGATTTTTCTTCCGGCAAAAAATTTGCAAGCCAATACCAGCTTAAATAAGAAATGGTATCGGTCTTCAGTAGGAAAGATTGTAGGGGGTGTATGTGCTGGACTTGCCTATCCATTAAATATTAAAGTGCATTGGTTAAGGTTGATTTTTATGTTTCCATTAATAGGGATTATATTTTTTGCAATAATAAACGAGCATGATTTAATGGAGTTTTGTATTGCTGCTTTTCCCACCTTAACTGTAACTTATATTTTACTTTGGATAGCCTTACCAATGGCAAACACACTTACTCAAAAAATGGAATTAAAAGGCGAACCTTTAAATGTTCAAGGAATCAACTTTGCCCTAAGAGAACAAAATATTCAGGAAGAAAGCCAAACCGTAAGATCGGAAAACCCATTGGTAATTATTTTTAGAATTTTTGCCTATATTGTTTTGGGCTTTGTATTGTTAATAGTTGGAGTAGTTTTAGTATCGCTGATTTTTGCCCTAATTGCAATTCTTTTTGGTTTTACGGCTGTCGGCTTCTCTTTGCTCTCTTTTAGTGATTTGATTTTTAGTTCTCCTTCTGAAGCCTATGTTTTACTGGGTTCTTTACTGGTTTTGTTAATAATACCCTTAATGACAATAATTAGATGGTTGAGGAATAGAATTAACAAACAGCCGGGTAATAAAAAAAGCTATTACAGTTTTAGTGTATTTTTTATTGCTGCTTTATTTTGCACAATTTATATTTTGAGTGGATTGAAAAATACATTCAATAGCAAGTTTCAATCTATTACCCCAATGACCTTGGTACAACCAAAGGATACCTTAAATTTAGAATTTACTAATAATCAAATGGGATTCTTGGACACCATGGAGGATAGATTTCAATTAACAAGAAATCCTGATGGGTCTTTTGATTTGCCATTGGTAAGTTTAGATGTGCAACCAAGTGAAAACGATAGTTTTTATTTGGAATTAAACAGAATGTCTTATGGTAAAGATATGATTCAGGCAAAATCATTTGCAGAAAATACTGTCTATACTTACCAAACCGATAGTAACAGCTTAATATTACCTAAGTTTGTAAACCTAAAAAAGGGAACACTTTTTAGAGGACAACTCAATACTGCTGTTTTATTTGTACCTAAGGGTAGGGTGTTTAGGATGAAAAATATCCCTCCTACATATTCTAAAATATGGAAGTTTTTATATGGCCCGGGATGGTTAGTTTCCGTTAACTTCAAAGATTGGGATACTGATACTTTGTATAAGATGACTGACCAAGGTACAATAGAAAGGGTAGATCAATCTGTGGAAATACAATAGTTTTATATAAATTATTAATTATTGCCAATGACATCAAAATATTTTTTTAAAAGATAAGTTGACTTGTTTTTTTAAAACAAACATGATACTTTTTTGTTAAATAGTCGTTGTTTTGTTTTAAAATAATATATCTTTGTTGCGAAGAATCAATTTAAATAATTTTATAATAATGACAATAATGAGTTTTCAACCTTCTTTTTTATTAAGTATGCCAAGTGGTATGGAATGGTTATGGATAGTTTTGGTAGTGGTAATTCTTTTTGGAGGAAGAAAGATTCCTGAATTAGCAAAAGGAATTGGTCGTGGTATCCGTGAGTTTAATGATGCAAAAGATGGCGTTAAACGTGAGATAGAAAGCGGAATAAACGAGAAATCAGATTCTAAGGAGAATAAATAAGATACTACCTTATTTTTTATTTTTCTATTTGCTAATTAAAGAAGCAAATGGATAGTATTTTTTTTGTGGAGATTTTTTTCCTAAGTTTATTAATTATTTTTTGTTAATATTGAATATGCCTTTTAAGATAGTAATAGGTGCTTTGGCTTTGTGTTTTGGAAGTGTTGTGTTGCAAGCACAAGACAAGGCTGTACACAATAAAAATCTGATAGCAGAAGTTAATGCAGTTCCTACCAATAATAAAATAATTAGGAATGGTTCTGTATTGTTGGATGTTGATAAGGATGTTAAAAATCAGAATCAAGAACAACAAAATTTATTATTACAATCGCCAAACAGACTAACAGAGAGAAGTAGAAAAATGTCCGGAGATCAATATATTCCAATTGCTGGAGAAATTGATTATTTTGGAAAAAACAATGATTTAGTATTAACCTATACAAAAAATTACTACCAAAGACATTTCAAACATTTTTCTACTATACGCACCAGAGGCAATCGTTACTTTAAATTAATAGATAAGTCATTTGCTAGAAGGGATGTACCCTTGGAGATGAAATATCTAAGTGTGATTGAATCTGCATTAACTAATACGGCATTATCTCCGGTAGGAGCCTTGGGACCTTGGCAGTTTATGCCTGCTACTGGTCAATTAATGGGATTAGTTGTTAACGAAAAAGTAGATGAACGTAGAGATTGGAATAAATCGACAAATGCTGCCGCCAAATATGTTAATTACCTATACAATATTTTTGGAGATTGGCTTTTGGTTGTAGCTTCTTATAATAGTGGTCCGAGGCCGGTGCTTAGAGCTATAGACAAAACAGGAAGTAATGATTTTTTTGTTATAAAGAAGTATCTTCCTGCCGAAACTCAAAATCATGTAATGGCATTTATTGCCACAGCTACAGTAATGGAGCGTATGGAGAACTATATAGGTTCCCCTGTTCCTAATAATTTTGATTGGAAATGGTTAAACATTAAACCTGCCAATAGTAATAGTAATGGAGTTGCTCCTGAAGATAAGAAACCTAAGAATCCTTTCTTATTAAGGTTTACAGAGGATGAGATTAAAGAAATGGCTATTTTGAAAATTAAAAAACCTTTGGATTTGGAAGTTTTAGCTAATGTGCTTGAAGAAGACAGGAAAAAGATTGGTAAAATGAATTTTAAATATTTTATCGACTTAGAAGCTTTTAATAACGGAGAAATTAAGGATATTCAACTGGTATTGCCAAAAAGCAAAGTTGAATTATTTTTACAAAAACAAAAACAAATTTATAGCCAAACAGAAAATTTGATGCAATAAAATTTATTTGTATTTGTTTACAAAATTAAAAAGCTGTTGGTATTTTATACTAACAGCTTTTTTTGTATCATATTTTCAAATCTTTATACACCTTTTTGGAACACTAAAACAAAACTCAATTATTTTAATAATTCTAATTCTTTTTTCAATATTTCGATACCTAATGTTGCCGGGGCTTCTATTGATTTAATATTGCCTTTTTTTGAAAACTTCGGAATGTTTTTATCCAAAATAAAAATAGGAATTTGGGGATTAGTATATTCCAATAAACCAGCTGCAGGATACACCTGCAATGAAGTGCCAATTACCACAAAAATATCTGCTTGTTCCACTATAGGAATTACAGTTTCTATCATGGGTACTGCTTCGCCAAACCAAACAATATGAGGTCTTAATTGATGTCCATCAGGGGCATTATCGCCAAGCTTAATATCACTTTTGACCGGAAAAATATTTGTCGGATTTTTAACACTCCTCATTTTGAAAATTTCTCCATGTAGGTGGTAAACCTCTTTTGAACCGGCTCTTTCATGAAGGTCGTCAATATTTTGGGTGATGATTTGAACATTAAAGTCTTGCTCCAATGCTGCTAAGCCTATATGTGCAGTATTGGCTTGGGCAGCAGCAATATTTTTTCTTCTGAAATTATAGAAATCCAAAACTAATTTTGGATTTCTATTAAAAGCTTCAGGAGTGGCTACATCTTCAATTCGATGGTTTTCCCATAGACCATCACTATCTCTGAAAGTCTGTAAGCCACTCTCTGCACTTATTCCGGCACCACTTAAAACAACTAATGATTTCTTTCTCATTAATTTTGAATTAGATTAATGTTGGATTGTTTCTCTAAGATTTGTTTTCTCATTTTTTTTCTCTTTCTTCCTTTAAATCTTCCCATTAATTTGTCCACAATATAATATACACAAGGCACCACGACTAATGTTAATAATAAGGAACTGGTGAGCCCTCCTATGATAACCCATGCCATTCCGTTTTTTACCTCTGCACCACTACCGGTAGCTAATGCAATAGGCAACATTCCAACTATCATTGCAATTGTGGTCATTAGAATAGGTCGGAAACGCTCTCTGCCAGCATCAATTAGTGCCTCTACCAATCCGGCACCTTCAGCTTTTCGTTGGTTAGTAAAATCCACCAGGAGAATACCGTTTTTAGCTACCAATCCCATCAACATTATCAATCCAATCATAGCAAAGATGGTGAGCTCTTTCATGGTAAGTGCTAATGCCAAGAATGCTCCAATCATAGCTAATGGCAAGGCAAATAATACTACAAAAGGATATATAGCATTTTCATATAAAGCCACCATTACCAAATACACCAAAAGGATACCGATTCCTAAAGCTAATAATAAACTAGAGAAGGAATCTTTGGTATTGGCTAAGTTTCCTAAAAACTCCCAGGAAACGCCTGATTTATCTTTAAGTTTTGCAAAATAATCATCCAATTTTACTTTTAATTCATTACCTATGGTACCGGCAGCTCTTCCGTGAGCAGCAGCATTGATAATAATAGAGGGTAGCCTGTCTGTTCTTTGTAAAACGGTTTCGCCCATGACTTCTTTTACTGAAGCAAACTGAGAAAGGTTAAAACTTAATCCTTGGTTGTTTACAAAATTCAAATTTTTAACATCTTCAATATTACTTCTGTCACTTTCATCATTTTGAACCATGATATCATACTCATTCCCTTTGTAAGTAAATTTTGCATTATCATTCCCTCTAAAAGAGCTGGCAATGGCTCCTGCTACTTCACTAGGATTGATACCATAAAGTGCCATTTTTTGGCGATCTAGTTGTATTTCAATTTGAGGTTTAGGTTTTTTAGTGCTGAATTCGACATATTGTGTTCCAGGTGTTTCTGCTACTATCTTTTGAATGTCTGTTGCTACTTTTTTTACTTTATCCCTATCCGGACCTTTAACCACCACCTGAATTTCACTTTGAGCAGTATTACCCATGATGTCTATTTGCCCTATAGTGATTTTGGCTCCTGCTATTCCATGTAAGGAATCAATCATGTCATCGGTAAAATCTGCGGTTGAACGGGAACGCTCTTTAGCAGGTAAGAGTTTAACATTGATTTCTGAAATATTGTTATTGTTGGAAACTCCGATAATGCCATTGCTTGAAAATCCGACATTAGCAAAAAGATTCTTAACTTCTGGCTGTCTCATTAAAATAGCTTCTACATCTTGTGCAGCCATATTAGTTTGATAAAGAGATGCATTTGGATCCATCTCAATTTTAACCACTAATTCGCCCATATCAGATTTACTGATAAAGTTAAAACCAATGAAACCCTTGCCAACTAACATAAAGGAACCAATTAACAATAATATGGTAACAATAAAGACGTAGCGTTTTTTGTTCAATGCCCATTTCAATATATTGGAATAAGCATCTCTCATATTTTCAATTTGCTTTTCAAACCAAAGGTTCATTCTGCCCCATAAAGTATTTTTGTCTAAATGAACGATTCTGGCAAATCTTGAGGCTAATAAAGGCGTTAAGGTGAAACAAACAAATAAGCTCATTAAGGTAGAGGCCACTACCACTAATGCAAACTCTCTAAGGATATTACCTATCATACCGGAAGTTAGAGCCATAGGTAAAAAAACCACAACATCCACCATGGTAATTGCCATTGCTGTAAAACCTATTTCAGACCGGCCGTCAATTGTAGCTTGCCTTTTGTTTTTACCCATTTCCATGTGTCTCATTATATTTTCGAGAATAACAATAGAATCATCCACCAAGATACCCACTACTAAGGACAATGCCATTAAGGTCATCAGGTTTAAGGACATTCCAAAAATATACATGAATAAGAAGGTGGGGATAATGGATGCAGGCAGTGCTACCAATACAAATAAGGAACTTCTTAAACTATGCAGGAACATCAACATTACTATGGAAACTATAATAATTGCCAACATTAAGTCAAACATTACAGCATCTGCAGATTCTAATGTATAAGTGCTTTGATCTGAAGCAATATTGAATTTCAGGTGTTCGTTAGCATAGCTTTTTTCGATGATTGCAATTTTTTCTTTTATCAATTTACTTACTTCAACTGCATTGGCATCTGTTTGTTTCATCACTTGAATTCCTATGGAGGGGATGCCGTTTACTCTTGTGAGATTTGTTGTTTCCACTTGTCCGTCCATCACATCTGCCACATCGCTTAATCTTACCTCGCCTCCATCTTGACCTCTTAGGATTATCATGTTTTTTAGCTGTTGCAAATCGTTAAACTTGGCATCAAATCTTAAAGAAAATTGGTTGGTCTCAGTCTTGATTTGTCCTGCCGGAGTGGAAAGGCTTGCCAAATTTACTATCTGTGCCAATTGGGCAATAGACATTTTGTAAGCCTTTAGTTTTTCGGTATTGGCAGCAATGGTTATCTGTCTTTCAGATCCACCTATTAAATTAATTTGTCCAACACCGGGAATACTACCCAATTGGGGTTTGATTTGTTGATCAACAATATCGTAAAGAGAGCGGTCATCCATTTGTGCGGAGACACCCATTCTCATTACTGGGATATTGTCAGAAGAGAATTTGTTCACTATAGACCGATCCACATCTTTTGGAAGTAAAGAAGCTATTTGATCCACCTTGCGTTGGGCATCATTTTGAGCCTTGTTTACATCTGCACTGGCAATCAACTCAATAGTAACTATAGAAGCTCCTTCTTGGCTTGAAGAAGTTAATCTTTTAATACCTTCCAGAGAAGACAGTGATTCCTCAATATGTTTGGTAACATTATTTTCAATTTCATCTGCAGATGCACCCCTATAAGTTGTAATAACTGAAATTACATTTGCATCAAATTTTGGAAGCAAATTATAATTTAAGCTTTTATAGGATATAGCTCCAAAGAGTAGAAGTGTGGTGAAAATAACCAAAATAAATAAGGGTCTATTTATGGCTAATTCGGTTAATTTTTTCATGTAATTTTATTAAAAAAATGAATAAAATAGATTATTATTATTTAAAAGTGTCTTGCACTATTTTTACCTTGCTGCCGTCTCTAAGGTTAATTAAACCATTAGTGATTACTTGGTCGCCATCATTAAGCCCTTCTATAACCTGAACAGAATTTCCGATTTCTTGACCAACAACTATGGTTCTCAGCTTTGCCAAACCATTTTCTACCACATACACTTTTGGATTTTTTATGCCATCCACAAAAGCAGCTCTTGGCACAGTCATCATCATGCCTCCAGAACGCTTATTAAAGCTGACGTTTACAGTAGTACCTGCTTTTAAAGGATAGCTTTTGCTGTTATGTAAAGTGATTTCTACCGGATAATTATGTGTAGCATCACCTTGATTACTAATAAAAGAAATTGTTCCGGACAAGGCTACACCAGGATAAATAGAAGTGCTTAAAGTTACTTTATCTCCTAATTTTAAACCATAAGCATCTATTTCGTTAACCATTACATTTGCTTTTAGGATAGAGATATCAACGATTGTACCAATGGGTGCTCCTGGATTAATGTATTCTCCCGGTTCTTTCATTTTGCTTACAATTTGACCACTAATTGGAGCTTTTATGGAAGCATCGGCAATTTGTTTTTTCAACAGTTCAATTTGATAACCTGCATTATCTCTTTGAAGTTTTACATCTTGAAAGTTTGACTCTGTTGCAGCTTCTCCTTCTAATAAGTTTTTAAAACGGACAAAGTCTTTATCGTATTTGTTTTTAGCAATAGTGGCTTGTTCAAGACTTATTTTTTGTTGTCTATTGTCCACTTGTGCTACTGTAGCTCCTTGGCTTACATAGCTGCCTAAATTAAAGTTTATGGCAATGAGCTTACCGGGGGTTACAGCGGTGATATCGGCTTGACGGTTGGGGATTAGTGTTCCAATCTTGATTAAATCTTCGTTAACCATTTCTTTTTTTATCGTAGCAACGGTTACCGGCAAGTCAACGATTTTTTCTGCTTTTGGTTTTTTCTTTTCGTCAATTTTTTGTTTGTTAGCACTCAATCTCCACCCTATTAATCCGGCCACTGCTAATACGACTATTATTGGAACTATGGATTTTCTTTTCATATATTATTTTTATTGATTGTTTTTCTGAAATTATTTTTTATAGATTATTATAGAATTCAGTAATGCTACCATTAGCCTTTCTTACTTCAATTTCTGCCAAATAATAGTCCAATAATGATTGGATATAATTGCTTTGAGCTTGCTGGTAAGCGTTTTCTGCATTTAATAAATCTGTTAAAGATGCTAAACCTTCTTTAGTTTGCAAGCTAACATTATCATACACCTCCCTTGCTAATTCCATATTTTGATTATTGATGGAAATGGTACGCTCTGCCCTGTTGAAGGCTAAGCCTGCATTTTGAAACATTAATCTGAATTGGTCTTCTTTCAAATGGATATTATGTTTTGCATTTTCATAGTCATAATTAGCAATTTTGTAGGAAGATTGTTTTCTAAACCCTCCAAATATATTCCAGCTAAATTTTAGACCAATAGTACTAAAATCATACATTTTATCATAAGCGTCTCCTAATTTTTGACCTATACCATTCAAGCCATATCTTGCATAAAAACCAAGGGTAGGGTAGCGACTGTCATAAATGTTTTTTCTGTTAACATCTAATAAAGTGATTTGTGTAGAATTTATTTTATAGTCGGAAGTGTTTCTGTAGTCAAACTCAAAGTTTTCTTTTAAGTTTACCCCTTCAGGATTTAACCATCGACCTGTATCCGTTAGTATTATGGGTTCGTTTAAAGGATAGCCCATATTGAATTTCAATGTGTTCTTTGCCAATTCTAAGCTGTTGTTAATAATTGAAATTTGGGCATCGATGTTTGCAATATTTACATTTACTTGTTTTACATCCACTTTTTTGGCAACACCTTGGTTGGCTCTTAAAAGCGTAACAGAATAGATTTTTTCCATTCTGGATTTATTATCCTGTAAAAGGTCCAATTGCTTTTGGGCTACTATAATTTTATAATAAGCAATGGCAATATTGTAAACAATATTTTCGTTGTTTCCCATTTCTTGATATTCTGCATAGTCTATATTTGGCTGTCTGGCTTTAAGGCCGGTAAAGGCTGCAATGTCAAATATTGTTTGATCCAATTGAACTACTTGAGAACTACTGAATTTTGAGCCGAAACTTACTCTCTGTTCTGGAGAGCCCGGAGCAAAAGCACCTTCCGGAATCACAGTAACCGGTAGTTTTAGGTTGTCGTCCAAACCGGCATTCAGGTTTACATTAGGTAAAAAAGCAGAACCGGACTGTATGGCTCTTTGCTTCGCAGTAAGGACATTGTTTTTATAAATACTTGTGGTTCTATTGTTTTTCAAACCAAAAGCGATAGTTTCCTTTAGTGAGAATTGGTTTTGAGCATTTGCCAAAGCACTTATACCAATTAAAAGGAGGAGTGAGCTGAAGATTTTTTTTGCCATTTTTTTGTTTTGAGTAATATGTTGATTTTATTTTTTAGGTTCTGTATTTGTATCTAAAAATCCTGTCAGTTTCTCTAGGAGTAATGTTAATGAGGTATTTAGACAATGATACTCTTGTTCTCCATAAACCACTTTAAGTTTAGCTTCCATGAGTTTTCTTATTTTTAAAATTTTTTTTGCTTCTACATTTCCATAAGATGTTGTCCTGATATTCTTTTGTCGTTTGTCATTAGGGTTTTCTGTCACAGTTAAATATTCTAAACCTTCTAATATTTTTATGGTTCTATTTACCGACGCTTTATCTCGAGAAGTCTTTTGTGCTATTTCTTGTTGTGTTATGCCCGGATATAGGTGAGGTAGCATTAAGATAGGTAATTGGTTAGGTTCTATTTTGATTTTATTATTGTTTAATTCTTGCCTACTAATTTGATGAACCAATATAATTATCTTTCTTAACTGATCTGATAATGTAAACTCCTTTAGTAAATTTACCTCTTCTTTATCCATTATTTAAAAAAAAATGTTTCAGATGCAAAACTAAATTAAGTTGACCTATCAACCAAAATTAATTGTCAAAAAAAACGGTGTACACCTAAAAAAATGTACACCGTTTTTTTTTGAAAGAATAATTATTCTTCAATTTCAAAGCTTAATTTTAAGGTTACTCTGTAAGCAACCACTTTACCGTCTTTTACAGATACACTTTGGTCTTTTACCCAAGCTGATTTTATTCCTTTTAGCGTTTTACTTGCTTTTGCAATTCCAACTTGAGTGGCTTCTTCCCAGCTTTTGTCAGAGCTAGACATTACCTCAATCACTTTTAATACTGACATAATTATTTATTTTTTGGTTAAAAACTTTTGCAATTTAAAAACTATAAAGAAAAAATCAGATTATTTGATGACCATTAACTTGAAATTAAAATGAACTGATTTATTTAGCTCTGTTTTTAAACTTGTAGCCCAATCCTATTGAAAAATTATTGATATTGCCATAGTTAGGAATACCATAAGTAGTATTGTCTGTTACACTTGGAGCTATCAATTGATAACGAGCTTCCAAATAAAGACCTTTATGAATATAATAATTAGCTCCTGCCATTACTCCAACTTGGAAAGGGTTTAAGGCTTTCTTTGCATTATCTTCATTTGAATAAGCCCATTTTGTTGAAGGTTCAACTTTTGTGGCATATCTTGAAAGGAAGTTGATGTTAAAAGTAGGGCCAACATATAAAGAAAAATTAGGTTGGAAGAAATATTTTGCCAATAAAGGTATAGCTACGGAATGAATATTCATTCTTGTATCTCCATCAACAAAACCTAAGGTTTCAATTTCGTTTCTAAGGGTATTGTAATTAGCCAATACTTCTAATTGCATTTTAAATTTATCGGTACGTTTTTTAAAAGATACCTCTGCCTGACCGCCGATATAACCGCCTACTCCTAATTCATTTCCGTCGTTTCTATAAAACGGGGTTGACTCTAAATTTGCCAAAGTTCCTGTAACTCCACCTTTTACGCCAAATCTTACATATTGAGCTGATGCTGAAAGGCTGATGCCGGCAAGACAAGTGATTGCCAAAACAAATTTTTTCATTTTAAATATTTTGTTTGTAATTTTTAAAGGGACAAAACTAATAATTTAATTTGGTATGATGAGGGCTCTCCGAAAAATAACAATAATTTTGAATTGAAGCATAATAGAATAGATGATTTTTTCTTAATTTAGCTGACTGGATTAATTTCCCAAAAAATAAGAAAAATAATGGCATTCAAATATACTCCTAACTCCTTAAAAAAAATTGAACATATTTTTGACGAAGCTGGTTATATCGTCAGATATGAGAAAGGAACATTTGCATCCGGTTTCTGTGTATTAGAACATAAAAAAGTAGTAGTGGTGAATAAATTTTTAAATTTAGAAGGTAGAATCAATGCACTCATCGAAATATTGCCAAGTATCAATATTGTTCCTTCCAAATTGAGTGGAGACTCTTTAAGCCTATTGTTAGAGTTAAATATTGCTTTACCCAATGCCGAAATTGAGGAATAGATTAAATTTTATACCAAATAATAATATTACAAAAAAAACTAAACGCTTGTTACAAATTACATTTTTAGGTACCGGCACTTCTCAAGGTGTTCCCATGATAGGGTGTCATTGCCCGGTATGTTTATCAACTGATAAAAAAGATAAAAGATTAAGAAGCTCTGTTTGGATAAAAAATGATGATACCAGTATCGTTGTGGATACGGGTCCTGATTTTAGATATCAAATGTTAAGAGCGGGAGTGGAGCATTTAGACGGAGTATTGTACACCCATGGTCATAAGGATCATGTTGCCGGCTTAGATGATATCAGAGCTTTTAATTATTGGTCTCAAAAAGATATGGATTTATTTCTGAATAAGGATACGGAGGAGGTTATTAGAAGAGAATTTCCTTATGCTTTTTCAGGAGTCAGTTATCCTGGCATTCCACAATTAAATTTACATCATTTACATGGGCAAGATTTTAAAATCGGTTCATTAAATATCCAAACGATAAAGGTGAAGCATTATAAATTAGAAGTGTATGGTTTTAGAATAGGCGATTTTACCTATATTACAGATGCTAATTATATTTCCGCTGAAGAAAAAGAAAAAATTAAAGACTCAAAAATATTAGTGTTGAATGCTTTGCGTTTTGAACCTCATATTTCTCATTTTACTTTTGATGAGGCCATAGCCATTGCAGAGGAGGTAGGTGCTGAGCAAACATTTTTGGTACATCTGAGCCATCAGGCAGGCTTGCATCAGGAAATTTCGAAAAAGCTACCTCCCAATGTACATTTGGCCTACGACCAATTAAGTCTTCAATTGTAATTTTTTATGTTGATATTAGAGTTTTTGTATGCTATTTTCATTGGATTGTTTAATTTAGGAATAAAGTTATTTTCAAATTTTAATCCTAAAATAAAATTGATAAATGAAGGACAAAATAACTGGCAACAAAGGCTTTCAGCTGATTTTAGAAGCGAAAACGGAGATGTTGTTTGGATGCATTGTTCCAGTTTAGGTGAATTTGAACAGGGCAGACCGGTCTTAGAATCTTTAAAGCTCGAATTTCCAAAAATTAAAATTTTATTGACCTTTTTCTCTCCTTCCGGATATGAGGTAAGAAAAAACTATTCAGGAGCAGATTGGGTATATTATCTTCCCATTGATAGCAAAGGAAATGCCAAAAACTTTATCCAAATCATTCAACCCAAGTTAGTCATTTTTGTAAAATATGAGTATTGGTATCATTATCTTAAATTCCTCCATCAATCTAGAATTCCGGTATTGATGATTTCTGCATTGTTCCAAGAACGACAGGTATTTTTTAAATGGTATGGTAGTTTACATAGAAAAATGTTGAGCTATATTACTCATTTTTTTGTACAAAATGAAGCATCCGCCAAATTACTAAGAAAATTAAATATTAATAAATTAAGTGTAGTGGGTGATACTCGAGTGGATCGAGCTTTAGCCATAGCCAATCAAAAAGAGAGTATTTCAATCATAGAAGCATTTAAAGGAGATAGTTTTTTGATAGTTGCCGGTAGCTCTTGGACAGCTGATGAGCTCTTATTGGCAGCCACTTTAAAACAATTAAAAAATAAAAATATAAAACTCCTTATTGCTCCTCATGAAATTCATTCGGAGCATATAATGGAAATAAAAAAAATATTTGCTGATTGGCATCCAAGTTTGTGGAGTAAAGGGATAATTGAGCCTGAAAGTAAGGTTTTTATTATTGATGTCATTGGTCTATTAGCAAAACTATATTTTTATGCGGACCTTTGTTGGATAGGTGGTGGATTTAATAAAACCGGTATCCATAACAGCATAGAGGCAGCGGTGTATCATAAATCATTAGTCTGGGGGCCAAAATTTGAACGGTATCAAGAAGCTTTAGATTTAATCCGTTTAGGAGGTGCAACTAGTGTGGATAATGCAGGGCAATTAGTTGCTGCCATTCAGAATTTTGAAGCTTCACCGGAGCAAAGAATTATTGCCGAACAATCTGTCCAGCAATATATTGAATTAAGTAAAGGAGCTACTTCAAAAATTATGGATTATATTAATCAGCAAAATATTTTTGAGTAACAGTCAATAATTCTAAAAAGGTTTCATCTTTTACATCCCAATTATACGCTTTACATGCAGTTTCATTTAACCAATTATGGGCACTCATTAAATTATCAAATCCTGATATTTTGTCTAAAGTCTTTTCATAAGCTTCTTTATTGTTTCCAAAAAGCTCATTGGTGAATTGGTATTTGTCATTGATGCCAATGAAAGACCGTATGTCTTTGCTTTTTAGTTTTTTTAGAATAATACTGGGTTCAATTTTTGGGATTTTATTGGGTTCTATTACCGGTAATTCCAAATTGATTTCTGTAATTATTTTATGTTCTGAAGGTTCTGATTTTTCAATTTCGATTTCCTTAAAATCCAAATTTTGATGATCGAAACTGATTTCATTTTTTAAGTTTAAGGCAGTCTCCTCTTGTGCTACTTTAGTTTCATGGATAGGTTTTTCCTCAGTTGATGCAGTTTCATTTTCAGCAGTCAAAGGAATATTTTTCTCTTCGTCAATATTTACCGGTTCAGATTGAGTATCCGCTTCAATCGTTTGGATTTCTGTTTGGTTTACAGATGGTTGAAGACTTTCCTCTGTTTCTAATACTGAATTTAAAATCTCTTTTGTTTCCGGAGTTTGAATTTCTTCAATCACTTCGGTTTTTGATGGAATTATTGCTTCTTGTGGGGCTTCTTCATTCTTATCAGAAATGTCTTCTACCGGTATTATTTTGGGGTTTTCAATTTCTATTTCTTCTTCTTCTCTGTCTTTTCCCAAAGGTATTTCCTCTAGAGGTAATACTTGTCCTTGAGGTAAGGGTACAATATTGTAAGTAGTAGATGACAAGTCGGTTTCTGAATGGGGTGGTGCATCTGATGTTTCTATTGTGTTTGAATCTAAATTTTCTTTAGTTGAAGATTTTTCATCACTGTTTTCAGATAGATTTTTTGAAGTTGAAATATTAATACCTGATGCTAATAATTGTGCTCTTTTGTCTAATAATGTGGCATATAGAGTTCTTGTATAATCCATCATCATGTCAATATCCAAAATATGGATATTGGTATTTTGCGAATTTATCTCTGAGATTTTTTTTATTAAATGATTTATCTTTTCCATGAAATTTAGAGTTGAGCTTTATTGCAAATATAGCAAAAAGGTTGTTTTAATTGTAATTGCTTGAAAAATTTACTACTTTACTAAGTAATAGAACGAAAAATTGTATATTTTAATATTAATTGAAGTAAAAGAATTAAAGTTGCTATTAGGAGCAAACTAAAAAATAAGTCCTTGTATTGAGCATAGCGTTCCCCTTCAATTTTTCTTTTCTCTAATTGATTTATTTCTTTATATATTTCTTGTAGGGAGTTGTTGTCGGTAGCCCTAAAATATTTTCCTCCGGTATTATTTGCTATTTTCTTCATTAAAGGTTCGTCCAAAGAAACGGGTAGTCTCTGACGGGAAATGACATTTCCAGCTTCATCTTTAATTGGCATAAAGACGGTTCCGTTTCCGCCCACACCTACGGTATAGACTTTTATTTTATAGAGCATTGCAATTTCCAAAGCTGTTTCTGGGCTAATGGTGCCACTTTCATTTACGCCATCTGTTAACAAAATGATGACTTTGCTTTTTCCTGAAATATCTTTAAGACTATTAACCGAAGAGGCAAGCCCCATACCAATGGCAGTGCTTGGGCTTAAAAGGTTACTGTTTAGATGCTTTATTTGTTCTATTAGTAAATTATGGTCTATGGTTACCGGAACCTGAGTAAAGCTTTCACCTGCAAACACTACAAGCCCAATTTTATCTGTGGGTCTATCTTTTACAAAGTTTATTGCAACAGCTTTGGCTGCTTCTATTCTGCTGGGCTGCAAATCTTCTGCTTCCATACTGGGAGAAATATCTATACATAAAACGATGTCTATTCCTTCTGCTTGAAGATCATCTCTTTGAGCGGTGTCTTGAGGTCTTGCTAAAGCCAAAATCATCAAAGATAAAGCGATAATATTAAGGTAGGGTAAATAGGGTTTCCATCTTACTTTCCAGTTTTTTGTATGTTGTTGTATGCCCAAAGTTGTGGTAAGGGTATAGGTGAGTTTTCTTTTTGATTTATTCTTTTTATAATAAAAATATAAAATAGGTATCGTCAAAAATAAGAGTAAAAACCAAGGAGATGCAAAAATATATGTTGTAAATGGTATTGGCATTATTGTTGGGATGAGTCCTCCTGTTGCTCTTTATTGATTTTTTTAATAATATAAACAGCTTCTTTCCAACAGTGGTCACTTTCGGTTGTAACCGGTTGTGCTTTTGCAAATTTTGCTAGATCGGCAGTTTGAAAAATATGTTTAAGTTCTGGTCTGACACCTTTTAGTTTGACATTCTTTTTTGCTGCTTTTAATAACTCTTCAGTAGTCATTTCCGAAACAGAAACGTGCAATACTTTTTCAATAAATTCTCTCAAAATATGTGTCAATTCTGAATAATAATGTTTTTGACCTTCTATACTTTCTTCAATACCTTGTTCTTTTAACATTCCTAACAAGCGGATAGCTTTATCCATAGGTGATTCAGGGTTTTGGGACTGTAAATGTTTTTTATTCTTTCTTCGTTTAATAAATCGGAATATCAAATAGGAAATTGAAAAAAGTAAAATAGTTCCCACCAAATAATAAGGCCAAAAAGCCCACCAGTTTTTTTTAACTTCTATAATTTCTTTAATCGGTTTGAATGGAGCAGAAGTATCTACCGCCAAAGTAGTTACTTGAAATGGAATACTATCTGTAAATAAACTATCTGTTTTAGCATTAATAAATTCTATTGGAGGAATAGAAAAATTGCCGGAATCGAAACTTGTTAATGTGTATTTCTGTTTATAAATTATTTGCTTTCCAATTAATGCAGAGTCTAATGAGCCGGTGTCCATCACTTCTACACCTTTAATTTCAGGGAGTGTAGGCCATTGAATATGCAATTGTTTTTCTGGACCTTTTGCCTCTAAAAACAAATGAAATTGGTCTCCTATCTGTATTTTTTGTATATCTATCTTAGCAGACACACTGAATTGAGCCCATGTAGATAAGCAGCTAAAAAAAGTTGCAAGAAAGAAAAAGCTATTGCGGTATTTTTCTAAAAATTTCAATTGATTATTAAATTCTATTTCTAAAAAATGATTGTAAAGTTTTAATATAATCCTGATCAGTTTGTACTTTCAGTAATTGGGCACCAGATTTTGAAAATATATTTTTACAATATTCTTGATGCTCTTTAAATGCTTTAAAGTAGTGCATTCTTGTTATTTGGTCAGAGGTGTCGATAATCCTTCCTTGTTCTGTCTCGGCATCTAATACTTCCAAAATGCCTACATCGGGCAATTGAACGTCTAAGGGGTCAAATATTTGGATGCCAATGAAATCATGTTTTCTGGCAGCAATTCTTAAAGCATCATCAAAAGAAGGGGCTACCATATCACTTAAAAGAAAGGCTATACTGCGTTGTTTTAATACATTGTTTAAGCTTTCCAATGCCATGGCAATATTTGTGCCTGTAGAAGTTTTGGGTTCCAAGGCAATTAGTTCTCTAATGATTCTTAAAATATGCGTTTTTCCTTTCTTGGGAGGAATATATTTCTCCACCTTATCACTAAAAAAAATAACACCAACTTTGTCATTATTAGTATTTGCAGAGAAAGAGAGTACCGCCGCCAATTCTGTAATTAATTCTCTCTTGTTAAACTGAGCAGAACCAAAAATTGAGCTTCTGCTAATGTCAATAAGTAGCATTAAAGTCAATTCTCTTTCTTCTTCAAACACCTTGATAAAAGGAGTAGATAGTCTTGCTGTTACATTCCAATCGATGGCTCGCACATCATCTCCGGGAGTGTATTCTCTTACCTCGCTAAAAGAAATACCTCTTCCTTTAAATGCGGAATGATATTCTCCTGAAAAGATGTGGCTACTTAAGCCTTTAGTCTTAATTTCTATTTTTCTGACTCTTTTTAAAATATCTGATGTGGTCATACTTAAATTATTTCCTCAATGATTAAAATAAATAAATTCAAGCACTATTATGGAACTTCTACCACATTCAATATTTCATTTATTATAGATTCTGTACTGATGTTTTCGGCTTCGGCTTCATAAGTTAATCCAATTCTATGTCTCAAAACATCATAGCAAACGGCACGTATATCTTCTGGAATCACATAGCCCCTACGTTTGATAAAAGCATAAGCTTTAGCTGCAATAGCCAAGCTGATGCTGGCTCTTGGCGAGCATCCAAACGCGATATAAGGTTCCAGTTTATTCAATTTGTGATTTTTGGGTTCCCTAGTAGCAAATACTATATCTAAAATATATTGTTCAATCTTTTCATCCATATAAACTTCTCTGACCAAATGCCTGGCTTCCAAAATTTCTTGAACAGAAACTACCGGTCTTACTTTTGGCATTCCCTCCGGATTTAAATTTTGGCGGATGATTAATCTTTCTTCTTCTTTTTGAGGATAATTGATGACTACTTTTAAAAGAAAGCGATCTACTTGAGCTTCGGGTAGGGCATAGGTGCCTTCTTGCTCAATAGGGTTTTGGGTAGCCATCACCAAGAACGGTTCTTCCAAAGGAAATGTTTGAGCACCTATGGTTACTTGTCTTTCCTGCATGGCTTCCAGCAAAGCAGATTGTACTTTTGCTGGGGCTCTGTTAATTTCGTCTGCCAAAACAAAATTTGCAAATACCGGTCCTTTTCTTACCTCAAAGCTATGTTCTTTTGGGTTGTAAATAAGGGTACCAATTACATCTGCAGGTAACAAGTCAGGTGTAAATTGTATTCTACTAAATTTTGCACTTATAGCTGATGCTAAACTTTTTATTGCTAAAGTTTTTGCCAGTCCTGGCACCCCTTCTAAAAGGATATGTCCATTAGTGAGTAAACCAATCAGAAGGCTGTCGGCCATATGTCTTTGTCCTACAATAACCTTATTAAGTTCCAAGTTTAATATTTCAATGAAGGCACTCTTTTCTTTTATTTTTTCGTTCAGTGCACTAATATTTATATCCATGGTATTTAATTCCATTTGCTAATCTGTCTTAATAGTTGATTTTATTATTACAATATTAATGCAAGATATTCTCTTTATTGTAAAAAAAATGATAAAACAATAAATTTTAAATTTTCTACCAATGCTCTACTTGTTTTTTATCAATTTTTCAATTCAAAATATTCAAAAAAAGTGGTTAAACTTTTTAAGTTAACCACTTTTATAGCTGCTTAATAACAAGTATTAATTGACATTGTTTTTTGCCATTTTATCTTTTATCTCTTTTGCTTTTGTAGGGTTATTTGTGGCTCCATACAATCGAGATAATGTTTTCCAAGTTTCAAAAAGGTATTCTTGCTCGTCGTTGCCTATTTTTTTGCTGTCAAATTTAGGCTCTAATAAGCTTGCTGCTTTTTCAAAATAAGTAACAGCTTGTTTTAAATAATTGATACGCATAGCAGAGAATTGGTCATATTTTTGGTTGTCCAATTTGCTAGTGCCTAATTTGTTCATTTTATTTCCTAATAAATCTGCCTTAGTTACCAAGAGATTTCCTAAATTGTATTGGAACACATGATTTTGAGGGTCTAATTTAATAGCTTCGTTAAATTTAGCATCAGCTTTATTTTGCCAGCTTTCAGCATCTTCAGGGAATTTGCCATCTTTTTCAGAACCTAAATTTCTGTATAAAATTGCAAGATTATTAAGGTATAAAGGATTGTCCGGATTCTTCTTGACAGCCTCTTCAAATTTTCCTACTAATTCAGTTTCCTTACCTTGGCTGATATAATAATTTAATTCGTCAATTTCTAAATCTTTATTCGTTGGAAACTTTGCCTTTGCAGCCTCAATAATAGCAATTTGCTTTGAATAGTTTTTAGTTTCTCCATAAGCAAAAGCTAAAATTCTATATGCATCCAAATTCTTTTGGTTTATGGGATTTTGTAGAGCTGCTTCTGTTGCTTTTATAGTATTGGGATAATCTTTTTTAGAATAATAACCATATCCAATATAGTATTCCGCATCAGCAACTATGGTATCTTTTTCTTTACGGTCTTTGAAAAGACTGTTATTGTTAAAAGTAAGTGCATTTTTGGCAGTAGTCATTGACTGCACTACATCATCGTATTTGCCAGAGTTTACAGCACTAATAGCACCATTAAATGCAAAAAGTCCTATATTGAAAATTGATGTTTCTACATCTTGCTTTTTTATTGATTTTGGATTTAATGCCAAAGCTTTTTCAAACGCTTTAATACTTTCGTTATAATAATTTTGGTCGTTAAATTTAGGTACTCTTGCTAAATCTGAATATATCATTCCTTTAGCTACCCAAGCATCAGCATTTTCTGCTGTTTCCGGGTTGGTAGTGGCCTCATCAATTGCCGCTTTTGCTTTTAGTAAGGGTTCGGTTATTTTTTCACTATTGTAAGCTGTTGCTGCTCCCTGAGTACTAGCCAGAATTATTTGATCGGCGGCTTGGCTATAAGCCCTATTCGCTTCTTTCACCTTAGCCTTTTGTGCCAAAGCAAAGGAAGTGCTTAATAAAACTAATCCACAAGAAATAATTAATTTTCTCTTTAGCATATTTTGAATGTTAAGTTTGATTTAATAAATATTGGGTCAAAATTAAGACATTTCTTTAGAAATTAATCTTAAAAATTCTGATCGGGTTTCATGCTGTAAAAATTGTCCACTAAAGGCGGAAGTAGAAGTCAGACTATTTTGTTTTTGAACACCTCTCATCATCATGCACATGTGTTGTGCTTCTATGACTACGGCTACGCCCTGAGGTTTAAGGGTGTCTTGAATAGCGGCCAAAATTTGGTCGGTAAGTCTTTCTTGAACTTGTAACCTTCTGGCATAACAATCCACTACTCTTGCCAGTTTGCTTAATCCTGTAATATAGCCGTTAGGAATATATGCGATATGTGCTTTACCAATAAAAGGCAGCAAATGATGCTCACATAATGAATATAATTCAATGTCTTTTACGATAACCATTTCATTATAATCTTCTTTAAACATGGCACTGGTCAATATTTCATGTGCATCAATCTGATAACCTTGAGTAAGGTATTGCATGGCTTTTGCCACTCTTTCAGGAGTTTTCAATAATCCTTCTCTGTTCGCATCTTCACCCAAATTGCTAATTATAGCTTTATAGTTATCTGCCAACTTTTCGGTAATCTCAGTATCGTATTGTTCTATTTTTTTATAAGACATTTTAATTGTTATTTTTTTAATGAATTTTGGAGTTTTTATTCTTCTCCATAATAATTTACATAAATATTTTCTGTTTCAAATAATTGAACACAATGCATTTGTCCTCCTTCATTTTCAACATGAGGTTTCAATTCGTTCCAGATGGCTATGGCTAAATTTTCACAAGTAGTATGTTTGCCTTTCATGAAGTCCACTTCAAGGTTTAAATTTTTATGATCTACCTTGTCCAATACGTATTTCTCGATAAAATCACTTAAAATTTTTGCATTAATAACAAAGCCTGTTTCCGGATTTGGATTCCCTTTTACGGTAACATGTAATTTATAGTTATGACCATGCCAATTAGGATTAGAACATTTGCCAAATACTTTTAAGTTTTTTTCATCATCCCATTCCGGATTAGAAAGTTTGTGTGCTGCATTAAAATGTTCAACTCTAGTTAAATATATCATTATTGTAATTTAATTGAATTACAAAGGTAAGGTTTTTAAAGAATTGTAGTTTGAACTTAAAAAAGCACATTCAGGTTTGCTTGCAAAAAAGAAACCTAAGAACAAAAGACTAAAAGAGCAATTACTTTATTTGTAACTGCTCTTTTGGTCTTTTTTTATTGATGATTAAGTTTATTTCATGATTTGAAATTGCTTAGAAATATTAGCCTCATTGGTTGAAATTGTAAGATTATAAATTCCAGAGGGCAAATTGGAAATATCAATTTTGTCTTTTGATTGTAAAGATTGTTTTATGGTTTGATTGTGATGTGTTTTTCCTGTGATATCGGTAATAGTCAATGTGGCATTACCTTTTGGTTGTTTCCAATCTATTTCAATATTTAAATATTCAGAGGCAGGGTTTGGATAAATATTAAATCGAGAAAGCAATTGAACTTGATTAATCCCTGTTCCCGAGAAAGATTCATAGAAGAAATAGTATTTACTGCTTGAAGTTGTTTTGTCCCAATAATCACCTACTTGCCAAAAATCATTAGTTAGGGTAGTTGCTAAATTATTACTATTGTATTCCAAAATATATCGCTTGTCATTTTTCCAGGAAGAACCTCCGTTATCCCATCCTTGTCCTATTAAGGTATCCATATTATTATTGGTATAATAATAATTCATTTTATAGTTCTTGTTCCATACTGTTCCATCATATTCTTCATAAGTAAGATCTTTCTTTTTATTTCCATTATAAGTATAGGTAAATTTTTCATTGTCTTCCCAATTACCTCCAGTATAATCTTGTGTTAGGATAGAATGAACTGTATTATTGCCATTGTAGGAAATAACAATCTGACGGTCAGGTTCCCAAGTACTACTGTTCCAATCCAAAAAGAGTTGATTAGTAGCTTTGTTATTTGAGTTATAGGTAATGATGGTTTTTTCTGAATTGTCCCAATTAGAACCAGAACCTATGAGGTAAATAGAAGAAGTGCAATTTTTATTGGCATCATACTCATAAATGTACTTTCTGTCATTATTCCATGCTCCACTCACCCAATCGTATGATGAAAATTCGGTAAGATTACCCTGAGCATCATATTGGGATACTTCTTTACTTTTATTTTCCCAAGCTCCCGAAATCCAATCTATACTTGTTTTTTTGATTATTTTCCCTTGAGCATCATAATCATAAACTTCCTTAAGGTCGTTTTCCCAAGTACCGCCAGTTTTACTCCTTGAAATAATTTCACCGATATTGCCATTGGCATTTAAACTAGAAGTTGAACGAGAAAATAAATCTGAGTATTCTGTTCCAGCTCCGTTAAGCTCAAATGACAAGGTAGAATCAATTCCAAGTAATGTAGATTGTTGCTCTGGGAATTGTTGAATAATATAATCGGTACCAGAAAATAACAAAATAAAATCAGGTACATCATAGCCAAATAAAACATCTTTATAAGAATGTTCTCCTCGAAAATAGAGACGGCTAGAGTCGCCGTCTTTGACAAACTGACTGCCATCATAAGATTTATAATAAAAAGAGTTAACCCTATAAGATGTTTGTGACAAACTTTCAAAGTTTGTAGATAGGCTAATTGCAAGAATTAACAATAAAAGTGGATTCTTTTTCATGATAATAAAATTTTAAATTAAATTATATATTAGGTTTTTTAAAAGAAGAGATAAATCGCTTTCTATTACAAAGTTAAAATAAATTAATTATTAATCAATATTTAATATTGATATTTTAGTGTATAGTTATTTGTATCGTAGGAGTATCAATAAAAAATAGGGTATAAAAGAACTAGAAATAAAAAAAGTGGATTAATAATAAAAAATAATCGGACAAAATTTTTGTATTTAAATTTTTATGTTTACCTTAGTTTATGATTACTTTATTATGATAATGATGTCTCCTCATGAGATGTTTTTTGTTTTTAACTCAATTTATGAAATAAGTAAAAAATTATGCCAACAAAATTAATAGCTGATAGTGGCTCTACTAAAACAGACTGGGTACTGATTCATAATAAAAAAAATTATTATTATGCTACAAAAGGCATCAATCCGTATTTTGTAGATTTGGTTTCCGGAGTGGAGATTCTTAATAAGGAACTTAATCTAAAAATAAATCCTGAAGATATTCAAGAAGTTCATTTTTATGGTGCAGGTGTGAAAGCTCCTAAAAATAAGAAATTAATTGAAAAAATTCTTAATCAAACCTTTAAAAATAGTGAAGTTTTTGTTTATCCTGACATGTTGGGTGCGGCTAGAGCTACTTGCTTGCAGGGAAAAGGAGTGGTTTCTATATTAGGCACTGGAAGCAATTCTTGTTATTATGATGGTGAAAAAATCACTAAGCAACAAGCTTCATTAGGTTATATCGTAGGGGATGAGGGTAGTGGAACACATTTAGGGAAGAAAGTTTTAAAATATTTTTTTTATAATACTTTTGATGATGAATTGAAAGAAGCGTTTTATGCTAAATTTGGAGATGATTTGCCAGCCGTTTTAGAAAGAATTTATAGTGCACCTTTTCCTAATCGTTTTATTGCAGAATTTGCAAGTTTTTTAAGTGATAACCGGAAACATTTTATGGTAGAAAACATTCTTGAAGATGCTTTTCTTGAATTTTTTACTACCCATATCCTTAAATATCGCGGCAGTTGGAAGTACCCTTTACAATTTGTTGGCTCTATAGCATACACTTTTCAAGATGTTATTCTTAATATTGCAAATCAATATGGATTAACAGTTGGCAATTTTATCCAAAAACCAATTGATGGCTTGGTAGAATACCATAAATAATATTATTTTAACTTTATGATTGATTTTAATAAAACAGGTGATATCACCATCACTTGTCAAAAAAATATTGCTGATGCATTAGCTTTGGAGGTTAGAGCATTAGGCTTTCAAGTAAAAGAAAAGTTTTTAACAGGGCTTACCCTTAAAGGTTCTTTAAACGACTGTATCAAGCTTAACTTAAACCTTTATTGTGCCAGTCAGATTCTTTATAAAATAAAATCATTCACTGCTAATTCTGCCGATGAAGTATATGAACAGGTTGCTGCTATTGACTGGTCAAAAATAATGGATGCTGAGGATTATTTTTCAATAAAAAGTAATGTATTTCATCCCAGAATAAACAATTCTATGTTTGCCAATCTTAGGGTTAAAGATGCTATTGTAGATCAGTTTAGAACAAAAACCGGTAAAAGACCTAACACCGGTGCGGACTTAAAAGGCTTGGTGGTACATCTACATTGGAAAAATGAAAATGCAGCTATTTATTTAGATACCTCTGGAAATTCTTTAGGAAGGCATGGATATCGAAAATTTCCGGGTAAGGCTCCTATGTTAGAGTCCTTGGCAGCAGCAACAATATTATCTACAAAATGGAATAAAAAATCTGCTTTTGTAAATCCAATGTGTGGCTCAGGCACTTTGGCCATTGAAGCTTGCCTTATAGCTACGAATAGAAAACCCGGATTGTTTAGAACCCATTATGCCTTTATGCATATTAAAGGCTATGATGAGCAAGTTTATTTTAAGGAAGATTCATTATTAGAAGAACAAATATTAGATTTGCCTGAATTGAAAATAATAGCTTCAGACCTAGATCCAGAAGCTGTGGTTACTGCCCAAAAAAATGCTATAGCCGCCGGTGTAAAAGATTTAATTCATTTTGAAGTATGTGATTTTAGAAGGAGTACTATTCCAAATCCAGAAAAGGGTAGTGTAGTGTTCTTAAATCCTGAATATGGCGACCGTTTAGGATTGGTAAAAGAATTAGAAGAAGTTTATTCTGGAATTGGTGATTTTTTTAAACAAAAATGTAGGGGTTATACCGGTTATGTTTTTACCGGAAATTCAGAGTTGGCCAGAAAAGTTAATTTAAAAGCTGAAAGAAAAATACCATTTTATAATGCAAAAATTGAATGCCGACTGTTAGAATTTGAACTGTATAAAGGTTCCAAGCCCGGAAAAGATTTAAGATAAATTTATATGCCATATTGAAATAAGCCTTTATATTTGCAACTCAAAAATATTAAAACAAAAAGAAAAATGAAATATTCATTATTAGCGATTTCTGCTGCAATGATTACCTTAGGTTCTTGTCAATCTCAAGATAAACAAATTGACAAAAGCGTATTAAAAGACCCAAATAAAAAAGCAAGTTATGCATTGGGTATTGCTATTGCTAAAGATTTACAAAGAAATACTCAAGGACTTACCGAAAGAGACAAGCAGATAGATACTGCATTAATGTATTCTGCACTAAACAATTACCTTAAAACAGGTAAAAGTTATTTAGATTCTGCTGCATTGCAAACCACTTTAATGGAATGGCAAACCGGTCTTCAGGAAAGAATGATGAAAGAAGCTGATGAGTTGGCAGTAAAAAATAATAAATTGGGAGCGGAGTATATAAATTCTCAAATGGCTGCTAATCCAAAATTGAAAAAGACTGCAAGCGGATTGGTATATGAAGTGTTACAAGAAGGTACCGGAGCACAGCCCAAAGCTACTTCTGAAGTTACTGTTAACTATAAAGGTACCCTTATTGATGGTTCAACCTTTGACGAAAGCAAAGGAGAACCAGTTACTTTTGGCGTATCTCAAGTGATTAAAGGTTGGACAGAAGGTTTGCAATTAATGAAAGAAGGTGCTAAATACCGTTTCTTAATACCTTCAGATTTAGCTTATGGCAATCAAGACCGTCCACCTCATATTAAACCTGGTTCTACTTTGGTTTTTGATGTGGAATTACTAAAAATAAAATAATTTTTTTTAAATATAAAAAGCTCCAAATTTTTTTGGAGCTTTTTTCGTTTTGTGAGCTGTTTATTGGAATTTCAAAAAATTTTCCAATAGGGACAGATTGATTATTATTTTTTTTAAAACTTATCATCCACAATAATTTTATTGCTAAGATAATCAATCTAATTTTTGATATTCTAGTAAGTTTATGTTGGGAACTCTACTTTAGAATTGAAGGCATTCTAAAAGGTAATTTGGCATTAAAGTGGACTGTATTATTTAGTTTCTAAGGTAGGTAAAAGACAGGAAATAGTATAGAATGAAATATTTTCAAATAAAAAAACCAAACAGTGGATATTAAAATTGATGTCCATTGTTTGGTTGAAATTTAATTTTATTCTAAATTTTATTTTTTCACTTTTTCAGGATACATAATAGCGTTATAAATATTTTTGCCATCAAATAGCTTTTGAGCTGTTTCTTGAATGTCTTTTGCACTAACACTTTCAACATTCTTGTCAAAGTTTAAGAAACGATCCTTGCTGTCACCCCAAAATATAAGAGATTGTAATTTACCAAGCCAATAATTGTTTTCTTTTACTGCATCCTTGTGCTTTTCATACTTAGCCATTTTTACTTTTTCTAAGTCAGCAGCATCCGGCCCTTTGGTTTTAATATCTTTGATGATATCGTCCATTGCTTTTAATACTTTATCTACATTTTCAGAGCCACATGGAAGTTGTGCCATTATTTGATAATGGTTGTATGGTTTATCTATAACAGTTGCACTCATGCCACCACCATAAATAGCACTCATTTTTTCTCTGATAATTTCTGTTATTTTTATATTGATAATTTCGGCCATCATGTCGGCTTTCATCTCTAAATCTTCAGAGTAAGGAATAGTTCCGAAATAGTTAGAAAGTATTAGACTTTTATCATCGCTACCTTTGTAAAACTTAAATTGGTTAACTCCTTTTTTTGCACGTAAACCATTGTCTTTGTAGTTAGGGACTTCGCCTGCTGTAACCGGAAGGCTGGCTATGTATTTTTCGATTAATGGTTTGATAGTAGCTTCATCGATATTACCAACAAAAAAGAATTCAAAACCGGTAGCATCTGAAAATTCTTTTTTGTAAATAGCTAATGTTCTGTCCAAGTCAATTTTATCAAAGTCTTCTTCTGTTGGAACTGCAAGTGGTGCTAATGGACTATTGTTATATAAATCTTTAAGCATACCATTAATAAATGCCATTTGAGGATTATTTGCCATAAAAGTCAATTGAGCTTTACTTGATTTAATTACCCCATTTAATAAATCTGCATCCTTTCTAGGTTCTGTCAATTTAAGATAGTTTAATTGCAATAAGGTTTCCAAATCTTTAATAGAAGAATTGCCTTTTACATTATTAGATATTGCTCCCATGCTGGCACTAACGTTTACGGTTTTACCTGCCAAGAAATCTTTTAATTGGTTTGGAGTAAAATTGCCATATCCCATGGAGCCTAAAAAGGAAAGCCCTAGCTGTGTATTAGATTTATCTTCTGCTCCGTAACTATTAGTTCCTCCTTTTTTAATTCCTGAAAATAAAATTTCATCGTTTTTAAAGTCTGTTTTTTTAATGGTTACTTTTAATCCATTGCTCAATGTATAAGTGGTACTGCCTAAGTCTTTATCTTTTACTTCTCCAGTTATTTTTCCGGCAATTGGTTCTTTGTCTAAAAGTTGGCTAGCTATTTCTTTTACTTCATTAGCTGTAACTTTTTGTTGGAAAGATGCTTGGACAGTTTTTAGTAATTCCTCTTGAGATGATACTTTAAGGTCTTTCCCGTTTCCGGTTACTAAAGTAAAGTAATTTTTGTTGTTGTCTAACCAAGTTTTTGCTTCTTTATTCACTTCTTCTAAGGTAATGCCTGGAATAAATTCTTTATAATATTCAAATTCATTGTCTGTACCTGGTATGGGTTCATGCGTAAGAAAAGCACGTATGTATTCACTTGCATAATTAGAAGACTTTTGTTTATCCTTCTCATTATGAAGTTTCTCCATACTGTTCATCATTGCTTTCTTTTGCAGTTCCAATTCGGAAGCATTAAAGCCAAATTTTTGAGCTTTTAATAGTTCAGCAATAGTGGCATCAATACTGGTCTTGATGTCAGAATTTGGAATTGCTGTTACCGAAAAATTCTCATAGCCTCTAGCAAAACCACCTACATAGGCATAAGCATAGGTAAAAGGAGGAGTTGCTCCTTCTCTTAAATCAGAAAGCCTTTTATTTAATAAGGAGATAAAAATATTTTTTACCATTTCTTGTCTGTAATCACCAATGGTGACTTGTTTTTCAACTTTTACTGCCGGATAGTTTAAAGTAAACTCGTAACTGGCTGCTTCTTTGTCGGTTACAACCATTGCTGTTTGTTTAGCATAAGGATTCACTTCAAAACTTTTACGGATTCTTTCGTTAGTAGGGTTTTTCATAGCTCCAAAATGTTTTTTAATCATTTCTTCAGCCTTTGCAGTACTGATGTCACCTACCACTATTACTGCCATTAAATTAGGACGATACCAATCTTTGTAAAATTTACGCAATACATCATATTTGAATGTTTTAAGAATGTTGTCCTTGCCGATAGGTAGTCTTTTAGCATAATGTGAATTGTTTAAATACGCACCTAGGTATTTTTTCATCATACGGTCTTCTGCACCTTTTCCTAATCTGCTTTCTTCTAAAACGATACCTCTTTCGCTATCAATTTCTTTATCGGTTAATAAGGCTTGATGGGCCCAATCTTCAATTACTTGAAATCCGTTTTCAAGATTGCCTTCTTTATCCGTTGGAATGGGCAAGATATATACTGTTTCATCAAAAGAAGTATAAGCGTTTAAGTCAGCACCAAATTCAACTCCTATAGATTGCAAATAATCTACCAATTTGTTTTTAGGGAAATTTTTTGTGCCGTTAAAATTCATGTGCTCCATAAAGTGGGCCAGCCCTTGCTGATTTTCGTCCTCTAAAATAGAACCTGCATTGACCACCAATCTAAGTTCTACCTTGTTTTCCGGTTTGGCATTTGGGCGGATGTAATAAGTTAAGCCGTTAGATAGTTTACCTGTAGTGACTTTTGGGTCTATTGGTAATTTAGCTTTCAAATCTTGTGCGATACCATTAGTAGAAGCTAAAAAGGTCATCAGCATACCGAATAAGAAAGTCTTTTTCAGAATGTTTTTAAACATAATAATAATTTTTTGATGGTCAAAAATATATAAAATAGAGGAGAATAAGAAGCTTATGCTCTGTTTGTTTTAAGTCATTTTAAGAAAATATTTTTTTGGAGGAGCAAAATTTAGATGGTAAGGACAGGTTGATTTAATGGCTTTATGTTTTTTTGTATTTCTAAATTATATTTTTTTTATGCCTTTTCCAAATAAAAGAAAAACAATAAACGTATTGGTTCGGAAAGGGAAACCCCTAATTACCCAAGCATTCTTGTGAATAATTTGAATCTTTTGTGATTAACTTTAGATTCTAATTACCAATATTTTTATTCTAATTGAATTGTAACAATAGGAAGGACAATAAGGATAAATTTCTTTAAATTTCTGAAATTGAATAATTTGAAATAATAGGCCTTTTGTAATAATTAATAGTGTGGATGCAGGAAACAATAAATAAATGGCTTTTTTATTTATCAATAGAAATTTTTTTTCTCGAAGGTAAAATCTTACTTTTGCAAGGTTAAGTAATAATATAATCAAAATATATATGGCCGTAGTAGATTTAGTAATGCCTAAGATGGGCGAAAGTATTATGGAAGCAACCGTATTGAAATGGCATAAAAATCCGGGAGATACTGTTAAATTGGATGAAACAGTTTTAGATATTGCCACCGATAAAGTAGATAGCGAAGTGCCTTCTACAGCAGCCGGTACGGTAGTAGAGGTTCTGTTTAAAGAAAATGATGTAGTTCCAATAGGTACTGTTATCGCTAGAATCGATACCGGAGGTGGAGATGCTCCTGCTGCCACTCCTGCGAAAACGGAAGCTACTACTCCAGTGGCTGCCACAGCTCCTGTTGCTCCTGTAGCTGTTTCACAAGTTGCTCCTGTTGGGGTTACGGGTGGTGTAAGATTTTATTCTCCTTTAGTATTGAATATTGCAGCTAAGGAAGGTATCGGAATGGCTGAATTGGAAAATGTTCCAGGTACTGGTAGCGAAGGTCGTGTTACCAAAAAAGATATATTGAATTATGTAGCCAATAGAGGTTCTGCTCCTGCTGTAGCACCAGCTCCGCAAGCTGCTCCTGTGGCAGCTCCTTCTCCACAGGCTCAAGTGAGTACCGCTCCTGCTGTAGTTTCCAATCCAAGTGGAAATGTGGAAATTATTGAGATGGATCGTATGCGTAAGCTTATTGCAGACCATATGGTACGCAGTAAGGCTACCTCTCCACACGTTACCAGCTTTACAGAATGTGATGTTACTAATTTAGTGAATTGGAGAAATAAAAATAAGAATGCTTATTTAAAACAATATGGTGAGAAAATCACTTTCACTCCTATCTTTATTGAAGCCATTGTTAATTGTATCAAGAAATATCCAATGATTAATGCCAGCGTAGATGGTGATAGAATTATTGTGAAAAAAGATATCAATTTTGGTATGGCTACAGCCTTACCATCAGGGAACTTAATTGTTCCGGTAATAAAAAATGCAGAGGTGAAAAACTTATTGGGCATTACCAAAGAAGTAAACAGCCTTGCAAATGCTGCCAGAAACAATAAATTGAAACCTGATGATACTCAAGGTGGAACATTTACTTTGACCAATGTGGGTACCTTTGGAAGTTTAATGGGCACACCAATTATTAACCAACCACAAGTTGCCATCTTAGCCGTAGGGTCAATTAAAAAGCGACCAATGGTTATGGAAACAGAATTAGGTGATGTGATTGCTATCCGTCAAATGATGTACTTATCATTAAGCTATGACCATAGAATCGTTGACGGTTCTTTGGGTGCAGGTTTCTTGACTGCTGTTGCCAATGAATTGGAAGCATTTGACCCGAATAGAAGTATTTAAATAAATTGGTTTTTCAAAAATGCGGTGTTTACTTATAAACACCGCATTTTTTTTAGAACAACTTCTTTTTAGCCCAAGTTGAGCATTTTTCATAAATTTCAAAAAAAACAAAAGAAATTTTCTATTT
>DAOMPL010000004.1:0-621 GCA_035444785.1 Edaphocola sp.
ATTATGAAGTGGGCAATACCCGGGAGCCTGATGGTTGGGCTTTAAAGATAGATTTAGACGGTAATATTAAATGGAGCAGGGTGTTTGGTCATAATGCCATTCCTCATGCACATGATTATTTATATAATGCAGTAGCATTACCGGATGGAGGTCTTATAGCCAGTGGCAGCACCCAAATAAAAGACTCTACTTGGTGGGAGAATGGCAAACCTATTTATGCCCAAAGGCAAGCCGGATGGGTGGTCAAGTTAGACAGTATGGGTTGTATGGGCCCGGGTTGCCCGGAAATGCTGGCAGATTATCAAGATAGCCTAAATAATCCTCAGCCTCCCATAGACTCTATCACAGAAATCACCCTCTATCCCAACCCGGGAAAAGATGTGGCTACCTTGGAAAACAAAGCGGGCTTTAGCTCAGGGGCATATTACTATATCAGTGATATGCAGGGTAAAATGGTTCAAGATAAAACGCCAATTGATGGTCAAACGCAAGTGAAAATAGATTTAAGAGGGCATTCGGCTAATAATTACATCATTCGGGTCTATCATAACTTTAGTTATTACAGTTTTAAGTATGCGAAGAGGGAGTAAGTTGGGATTTTGAATTATGAATTATGAATTA
>DAOMPL010000004.1:721-128190 GCA_035444785.1 Edaphocola sp.
TGAATTTTGAATTATGAATTTTGAATTATGAATTTTGAATTATGAATTTTGAATTATGAATTTTGAATTGTGAAACAATATATTAAGATTTCTCCCAGTGGTCGAAAGAACAAAAAAACGCCGCCTTCTCGACTAAGAAAATACCTGATTGATATGCAATCAGATTAGTATTTTCGCATGGAGAGATCTCCAAAATAAGTAACAATGGATGGGAGATTTCTCCACTTCGAAAGTGATGCTCCATTGCATTACGTATCACTTTCTCCGTTCGAAATGACGGAGTGTGTTGTTTGAAAAAACAAAGAATTAAACAAAAAAATTAAAAATATTTTATTATCTTTAAACAAATTGTTTATCATGAAAGATTTAATCCTAATCCTTGCCATTTTATTCGGTGCTCAAGCTTTAATGGCACAAACAACTGAATTTGCTCCTTTAGGTGCAAAATGGAGCTACAGGGGTCTTGATGTTTCGCCTCAGGTGAATTTTGCGGAAGAGAATTTAGTCAAATATGAATGTATAGATACCGTTCAACAAAATGGAAAAACAATCAAAGTGGTAGAACAATTTAAAGAAAGGCAGTTTATTGTCTATAATTATTACAATCAACAATATAATTATACATCACGAGATACTATCAGTAGGGTAGATAGTTTTTATGAGCAAAATGATACTGTTTTTGTTTATAACAGAGTATTTAACAAATATACACCTCTTTACATTTTTAATGCCCAAGAAGGTGATACAATTACCTTACCCATCTTCGACACTATATACAATCCATCCCCTACTCAAAATGATTCCTTCTTCACCTTAGTGATTGATTCAATAAGAACGGTGAATTATGATGGTGTACCTTTGCAAACTTTTTACACAGGGTTTAATTTTGCCACCTTAGATACCTCTTCTGTGGGTTGGCATCCTACTACTACTCAACCTTATCTTAATTGGTCAACACGTTTTGACATTAGCTTACTTAATGGTCTCTATATTACTTTATATCCAGGCGCTTATGCCAGAACTTTAGGAGGAATAGGAAGTGGCTTGCTTCCAGTTAGACGTTTTATTCCTGAACTTAATGTAGCAATAGAAGAACATGGGATTTTTAATTTAATTAATTGTTATACAGATAGTAATATAAATATTCATATAAGTACTAAAAGTTGCGATACACTTCCCGATTATACTAAATATACTTCAATAGCCGATGTTAAATCAAAAAACAATTTGAATTTATATCCTAATCCTGCCCAAGACAAATTGTTGGTTTCCATGGATAATGGAATTCATCAACAAGCACAACTCTATATTTTTGATAGCTTCGGCAAGCTTGTCTATTCTCAAAAAATAAATAATAATAGTCAAAATATAGAAATTGATATACAAAACTTACCTTCCGGACTTTATTTTATTCGAATGACCCTTCGAGGCGAAGTTTTGGGTAGTTCTAAGTTTGTTAAAGCGTAAAAAAGGTTGAATGAGGATTTGGAAAATTAAAGGATTTTTAAAAAATAAGAGCTGTTATTGCAACAGGAGTTATTTTGTGCTGTGAAAAGAGGAAAAGGATTTGGAAGCATAGAGATTTTTTCAGTCAGAAGAAATATGTTTTTCTATCAAAGGCTTTTTTTATGGAGATATTTCTATGAAAAAATGTCTTTGATAAGAAGTGCTTCTGTGTCGAGAAGTGGTATGAGTTTTTCATTAATCCAACCAAAGTTAGTTGGAATGTGATTTTTACGATATCTAAAAAGACATCCATCAGGGTTCGAAAAAAAGAAGAAATGCTACATGGATATATTTAGGAAATTTTTACTACTGTATTCGCATTTAAAAAAAACTAAATAAGAGCTTTGTTTTCTATGACTTCTTTCAATCATTTTTTACTCAAAAATTGTCTATGAATCTATGTGGTAAAACTTTAAACCACATAGTAGGCGTATAGGTTTTGGATAATTATCAATAGTTCTTGATATATAAGCTTTGCTTTCACAATTGCAAAAAAATAAATGCGTATGCCCTGAGTTTTTACAGCTTTACCATAGTTTTCTCTCAAAAGATTTTATCTTTGTCCACTGAAAATTAATTATCATTAATATTTTGTTGAGCTATTATATTGCATATCCTTTCCTTTATCTTCTCTCGCTTTTGCCTTTAAGCGTTCTGTATTTATTTTCCGGCTTATTGAAATTGCTTGTTTTTGATATTATAGGTTATAGGAAAAAGGTGGTAGTCCAAAATTTGAAAAACTCTTTTCCGGAAAAGTCTGAACAAGAAATTGAAACAATTGCTAATAATTTTTACCAATATTTTTGTGAAATGATAGTAGAGGTATTGAAGGGAGTTTCTATTGGTGAAAAACAATTGAAAGCACGATGTAGCATTGATCAAATATCTTTAGATTTAATGAATGGTTATGCACAAAAAGGGCAGTCTGTAATTCTTGCCATGGCACATCAAGGTAATTGGGAATGGGCAGTGAATGCTCTGTCTATTTATTTAAAGCAGCATCAAACATTTGGCATTTACCGACCTTTGCATAATAAAGGTTTCGATAAGATTGTTGTCGATTTGAGAAAAAGATTCAGATTGGAATTGATACCTGACAAAGAGGTCATTGGGGCGATGTTGAAACATAATAAAGAGGGTTTTGTTCATGCAACGGTTTTTCTTACCGACCAAACACCTTCAGGTAAAAATATGTATTGGACTAATTTCCTGCATCAAGATACTCCTGTATTTTTGGGAATAGAAAGGTTTTCAAAGAAATTTGATTATCCTGTTCTTTTCTTCAGTGTTAAAAAGAAAAAAAGAGGCTATTACTCCTTACATTTGGAAACGCTGACAGATACACCCAATACGTATAAAATTGAAGGGGGAGTTAGCGAATTGCATACCCAAGCTATTGAAAAAAGCATAGTCTCTCAGCCCGAAACTTGGCTTTGGACGCATAGACGTTGGAAGCGGAAACGTAATCTATAGTTATTTTTCAAATATCATTATCAACCTAGGAGAAGATTGAACATTGAAAGGTTCTAAGTCATAATTTCCGAATGTTTGGCAAAGCTTTAATCCGGAATTGCAAAAAATCATTTCAAAATCTTTTAAGGTAAATGCCGAAACTTTTTCTTCAAAATGAAGCATTTCCTTTTCTTCAATTTGGAAGTCAATATGCTTGATTATTTTTCCATTTTCCATTTTTCTGTTGATATGAAACTGAATATCATCTACTTCTACAATTTCTTCTTGAATCAAAATTCTTTGTACCAAATCTGCATTGAGGTAATCAATTATTAATTTGCCCCCTTTTTTTAAACCTTTAGCAAAAGCATTGGCAGCACTTATATTATCTCTGAAATGGTTGAAATATCCAAAACTGGTAAATAAATTTACGGCTATGTCAAAGTAATTGGAACGAAAAACACTACGCATGTCTTGAACATAAAATTCAAGATGCTTGTGCTTACGGTCTTTTGCAGTATTTATGCGTCTTTCAGAAAGGTCAATGCCTACCACCTCTTGAACATAATCGCTCATTATTTCAGCATGACGGCCATCGCCACAGGCTATGTCTAATATAGAAGATGAAGGGTTAGGATTTAAAAACAAGAATAAGTTTTTAATGAACCTGCCGGCCTCTTCATTGTCTCTTTTCTTGTATAATAAATCATGATAAGGAGACTCAAACCAGCTTTCAAACCATTCTTTTTTTTGTGGAGCAATTGTCATTTTGAGAAAAACGTAAAATTTTTGCAAAGGTAAACCCAATTTTACTGATTTCAAGAAATGTTAGTCTGAGGATTGTAATTTTTGCCTTAATTTTGCAAACTCAAAAAAAATTAAAATCTGAACTATTCATGGCATTAATGAAAACGATTTCGGGCATTAGAGGCACTATTGGAGGTGCTCCCGATACTGGACTTACCCCAATTGATATTGTAAAATATACTGCAGCTTTTGCTTCCATGATACAAAAGAACCATCCTGAAAATCAAAAAATAGTAATAGGAAGAGATGGACGAATTTCCGGAAAAATTGTGAACAATTTGGTGGTAGCTTCATTACAATCCATGGGTTTTGAAGTAGTAGATCTGGGTTTGAGCACTACGCCAACTGTTGAAATGGCGGTGACCATGGCAGAGGCTGCAGGAGGCATTATTCTTACTGCCAGCCATAACCCAAAAGAATGGAATGCATTAAAACTATTAAATGAAAAGGGAGAGTTTATCAGTGCTGATGATGGCGCCCAATTGTTAAAAATTGCGGAAACCGATAGTTATAGCTTTGCCTTAATCAATCAACTAGGAAGTGTTGTAGAAGATGACTCTTTTATGCAAAAACATATAGCAGCAATATTGGCTCATCCTTTGGTGGATGCTGAGGCTGTAAAAAGAGCCAATTTTAAAATTGTTGTAGATGCCATTAATTCTACCGGGGCAATATTTGTTCCTGCATTATTGGAAGCTTTAGGTGTGCAGCAAATAGAGGTGATAAATGAGGAAGTAAATGGTCAGTTTGCCCATAATCCGGAGCCTCTTCCTGAAAACTTAATAGAGCTTTGTTCCCGAGTGGAAAAAACTAATGCCGATTTGGGTATTGCTGTAGATCCTGATGTGGACAGATTGTGTTTTGTTTGTGAAGACGGCAGTCTTTTTGGTGAAGAATATACTTTAGTAGCTGTTGCCGATTATGTTTTGCAGCATAACAAAGGCAATACCGTGTCCAATATGTCTTCTACCCGTGCTTTGAGGGATGTAACGGAGCAGCATGGTGGTACTTATTATCCGAGTGCTGTGGGTGAGGTGAATGTGGTTACAAAAATGAAAGCAGTTAATGCCGTGATAGGAGGGGAAGGAAATGGTGGAATTATCGATCCGGAATTGCATTATGGCCGTGATGCTTTAGTGGGCATCGCACTATTCTTAACCCATTTGGCAAAATATGGAAAAAGTATTAAATCTTTGAGAAACACTTATCCTCAATATTTTATTTCAAAAAATAAAATGAACCTTCCTGAAGGTGTCGATTTGAAAGCAATATTTGCAAAAATTCAAGAAAAATACAAAAAACAACCTATTAATACTGAAGATGGTATCAAGATTGAGTTTGATAAGGATTGGGTGCATTTAAGGCCTTCAAATACCGAACCTATTATTAGAATTTATAGTGAGAGTAACACGGAAACCACTGCTCAAAATATAGCAAATAAGATAATTTCCGATATTAAAGAAATCTTATAAAGGTACTATTTGTTTAGTAATTTTAAAATAATTTTTTTCAAGTTATTTCATTATTTTTGCAAGGTCTTTAAAGAAATTTTCCTCCACATTAACCTTTTAAGTAGCAATACTTAAAAAAGGTGTGGAGGAAAATCTATTTTATGGAGTTACTTCATGCTTTAAATTCCTACTTTTATATTTAAATTATTTATGAAAAGATATTTTTTAAAAGTGGCTTATGATGGCACTGCATTCCATGGTTCGCAAATCCAAGGAGAACAAAAAACAGTTCAATTGGCTTTAAATAAAGCTTTGAGCACTTTATTGCAATTGCCTATAGAAACTTTTGGAGCAAGCCGTACCGACGAAGGAGTGCATGCTTTAGGTAATATTTATCATTTTGATTTTGAAGGTATTCTAAATCCTCAAATTAGTTACAAACTTAATGCAATATTACCGCATCAAATCGCTGTCGTGGCTTTATTTCAAACCAAGGATAATGATTTTAATTCAAGATTTGATGCCATAAGCAGAACTTATCGCTATAAAATTTATCAAAAAAAAGACCCTTTCAAAAAAGATAGAGCTTTGTTTTATCCATATCCCATTCAATTAGAAAAATTAAATCAAACTGCATCCGCATTAAAGCATTATACCGATTTTGAGAGTTTTTCTAAGAAAAATACCCAAACTTATACCTTTAAATGCACTATTTTTCAATCTTTTTGGGAGCTTAGGGATGGCGAGTTGCATTATGTGGTAGAAGCCAATCGCTTTTTGAGGGGGATGGTGAGAGCCTTAGTGGGCACGCAATTGAAGTTGATGAAAAAAGAAAATCCAATTCAAGAACTTCATAAGATTGTTGAATCCAAAGACTGTAAATTAGCTGATTTTAGCGTTACCGGAAATGGTTTGTATTTAGAGTCTGTCAATTATCCGGATGGAGCTTTAAATGCTTTGGATTTAGATAATAGAGCAGCCTCGATAAAAATCTATCAATAAACATTGTATTTTGTATCTTTGTACTTTACTTAATTTTTAAAATAATTCTTTACTACTTTTCTTATGCCGGTATTCAAGTTTAAGATTTCCTGGTTAGATGATGATAATATAACCCGAAGTATTGCCATAACCAATGGTCAGTCTTTTCTTCAGTTCCATCAATCGATATTGACTGCTTTTGAATTTGAAAAGAAAGAGTCTCCTGCCGTTTTTTTTGAAAGTAATGATAAACACATGAAGGGTAGGGCTATATCTTCAGAAGTTTTGGTAAATAAAAAAGATGCTCCTGCTTTATCCATGTTGAAAACTACGGTTGCAGCATTGGTGGATGTCCCGGACAAAAAATTTATTTATGAGTATAATGCAGTAAAGCATTGGGGCTTTTTTGTAGAGCTTATTGGCATCGAGAAAGAAATTGATGAGCAAAAAGATTATCCATATTGCTTTTTTAAAGAAGGAATTTCTCCGGTTCTTACCCAAGCTATGCCTTTGGCTGCAAGCCGTATGATGGAGTTGGAAGAAAAATACGACTTAGGAAAAGAAGAAATGGAGGAAGGCTATGGCAGTGAAGGCGACGAAGATAAAAGTAGTGAACAAAAAGAATATGGTCAGGAAGAAGATCAGTTTTAGAAATGGAAAAAACGCTCCTAGTTATTGCTGGGCCTACAGCCAGTGGTAAGACAGATTTAAGTATTCGTTTGGCTAAATACTTCCAAACTGAAATTGTTTCTGCAGACTCCCGACAATGTTATAGAGAAATGAGTATAGGTACTGCTAAGCCTAGCCCGGAGGTGCTGAACACTATTCCTCATTATTTTATAAATAGTCATTCCATACATGAAAATTTAAATGCTGCTGATTTCGAATCCTTAGCCTTAGCTTATTTACAGGATGTTTTTTCAAGAAAAGATGTTGCCATCCTTTGTGGAGGTACAGGGCTGTACATTAAGGCTCTTTGTGATGGGATAGATGTCATGCCGGAGGTAGATGAAAGAGTTGAAAAGAGAATCCGGCAGTCTTTTGAAAATAATGGAATCGCTTGGTTGCAACACGAATTAAAAGAAAAAGATCCTATCTTTTTTCAACAGGCAGAGCAGGAGAATCCTGTAAGATTAATAAGGGCATTAACTTTTTGGGAATGTCATGGAAAATCTATTTTGGATTTTAAATCAGGTGAAAAAAAGCAACGACCTTTCCGAATAATAAAAATTGCTGTTGATGTTCCAAGAGCGTTGTTGTATCAAAGAATCAACCAGCGAGTAGATGCAATGATGCAACAAGGTCTGATGGAAGAAATAAATGCTTTGTATCCTTATAGAGCTTTAAAAAATCTGCAAACAGTTGGTTATTCCGAGTTTTATGAACAAGGAGATTTTCCATTGTCCAATGAACAAGTAATGCTTGCTGTAGAAAAAGTAAAACAACACAGTCGGAATTATGCCAAACGTCAGCTTACTTGGTTTAGAAAAGATAAAGATTTTCATTGGTTTCCGCCGGAACATTTTGAATCTATTTTGGAATTTTTGAATAATAAAATGCAGCTAGTGTGATTTGGGGCTTATTTATACTCTTTATTATCCAATTGTTTTTTGCTTGGATGTATCGTTATAGGGGCTATGAACCAGAGTTTTACATTGATAATGATAAATTATATCCAGAAATTACGGTATTGATTTGTGCCAAAAATGAAGCAAATAATATTGCCACTCATTTGCCCAAAATATTAGAGCAAGATTATCCCGGTATCTGGAAAGTGTTGGTGGTTAATGATGCTTCAAATGATGATACTGCACAGGTTTTAAACAAGTTGAAGACTGTTTATCCAAAATTAAATATTTTAGAAATCGATCAGGATGCTGATAGGATTTTTCCCGGAAAAAAATATGCACTTTATCAAGGATTGAAAAGCATAAGCTCCGATATTGTACTTCTAACGGATGCAGACTGTTATCCAAAGAGCAGCTATTGGATTCTGGGAATGGCAAAGACTTATCTTTCTAAAGCTGAGAAAAGTGATAATCAAGAAGTTTTTGTTTTAGGTTATGGTGCTTATGAAACCAAGCCCGGTCTTCTTAATCACTTTATCAGATGGGAAACTTTACATACTTTTATTCAATATGCTTCCTGGGCAAAAAATGGATTCCCTTATATGGGAGTAGGCAGAAATTTGATGTATCACAAAAAACAGGTGTTGCATTTATTAGAAAAGGATGCAGCTTTTAAAGAACAGTTTGTGCTTACCAATTCTGGTGATGATGATTTGATAATCTCAAAACTTGCAAATATTGAAAATACCATAGTTTGTGATACGCCATTAGCTCATACCCTTTCAAAACCAAGTTTAAGTTGGTCAGCTTGGTGGCAACAAAAAACAAGACATGTTTCTTCAGGTAAATATTACAGTTACTTAGTAAAGTTTGGACTTTCGATGTATGCCATGACTGCATTTTTGTTTTGGTTACTTGCTTTAATACTTTTATTTCGCATTCCCGATTTTATTGGACAGATAAGTTTACTTTTGCTGACAATTAGGGTAGTTGCATTTTGGGGAAATGGAGTGCATTGGGCCAAAAGACTTGAAGAAAAAGGCATTAATAGCTTTTACCCTTTAGGAGAAATATTGTGGGCCATTTATAATTTGGTCGTTTCTCCTTTTATATTTTGGAAAAATAAAAAGAAATGGAAGTAGTATTAAAATATTTTGGCGATTTTACAAATCAGCAAATTGAGCAATTAGAGGCTTTGGCACCCTTGTATAAAGAATGGAATGAAAAGATAAATGTAATATCAAGAAAAGATATAGAGCATTTATACCATAAACATATTTTGCACTCTTTGGCAATAGTTCCTGTATGCGAATTTTTACCGGGAATGAATGTCGTAGATATTGGCACCGGCGGTGGTTTCCCCGGAATTCCATTGGCAATTATGTATCCAGAAGTTAATTTCTTATTGGTAGATTCTATCGGAAAAAAAATTAAAGTAGTGCAGGGCGTAGCCGAAGCTATTGGATTGAAAAATGTAAAGGCAATTCATTCCAGAGTGGAAGACATACCTCAAAAAGATTTTGACTTTGCAGTTTCAAGAGCTGTTGCACCCTTAAAAACTTTATGGGAATGGGCAAAACCAATTATTAAGAAAGGAAAAACTACCGACTTGGCAAACGGATTGATTTGCTTGAAAGGTGGAGATTTGAATCAGGAGATTGTTGAAAGCAATGTCAGGCCATCACTTTGGGACTTAGATGATATTTTCCCCGGAGAAGGTTTTGAAGAAAAATATGTAGTCTGGGTAGGAAAAAAATAAATTTTTTCTTTAATTAAAAATATTTTTAAATCTAAACTTGTATATTTGACCAAATTGCATGTTAGTTTCTTTTCTTATTGAAAATAAATAAACAATCTAAAGCGATTTTTTACATTAACCTAATTAAACCAAACATTGATGCTTCAAAAAGCACTTGGAACTATATTTTTATTGTTTTTTTCACTCTTCGTTGGATTTTCTCAAACGAAAAGCAAGGCTAAACCTAAGCCAAGGCAAAATACTCAGGTGATTACTGGTTCTCAAACAGAACTACAAAGCAAAAGAGAGGCTTTGATGAAAGAAATTTCTAATGCTCAGATCCTTTTAAACGAAGCTAAGGCCAGCCAAAAAATTACTTTAACAGAATTAGGAGCATTAAACAGAAAGCTCCAGTTGAGACAACAACTTATTAGTACTATCAACCAAGATTTGAATAATATTACAGTTGATATTAATCAAACTAATAAAAGTATTACTGTTTTAAACCAACAGTTGGCAAAATATAAAATGGACTATGCACGTTCTATTAGATATGCCTATAAGAATAAGGAGTCTCAAAATTTAATGGTATTTGTATTCTCTGCCAAAAGCTTTAACGAGATGATGAGGAGGATGCAATACATGAAAAAATTCAGACAATATAGAGTTTTACAAGCCAATCGGATTCAAAAAACCCAAAATGAATTATTAGGAAAAATCAGCCATCTGGATAAGCGTAAAAATCAAAGAAGTGGCTTACTAGTTGATCAGGAAAAGCATAAAGCAGCTATCGAAAATGATGCTAAGGAAAAAGAATTAATTGCTCAGGAACTTAAAGGTCAAGTGAGCGACCTGTCAGGTCAAATAGCAAAAGCAAAAGCTGCTGCTGCACAATTAGATAATGCAATCAGAATCCAGATTCAAAAAGAAATTGCACTTGCTAAAAAGAAAGCCGAGGAGGAGGCTAAAAAAAGAGCAGCAGAGTTAGCCCGTCAACAAGCTGCAGAGCAGGCAAGAATAAGAGCAGAAGCTGCTGAAAAACAAAGAGTAGCAAATGAGCAACAACAAGAATTAGCTAGGAAAAAAGCAATTGAAGAAGAACAAAGAAAAGCTGCTGAGCTTTCCAGACAAGCAGAAATAGCCAGAAAAAAAGCAGCAGAGGATGCAGAAAAGCAAAGACAAAAAGACCTAGAAGATGCTAGGCAAAGAAGAGAAGAAGCGGCAGCTGAAGAAAAACGTATTGCAGATTCAAAATTTAGAGAAGAGCAAAAAAGAAAAAATGAAGAGCGAAACAAAGAAATAGACCGTAAGAAGGAAGAAATACGTCAAAAAGAATTGGCAAAACACAAGCAATTAGCCGAAAAACTGGAGAAAGAAAAAGAACTAGCTGAGCAAAAGGTTCAACAATACAAATCCGGTGGAATGGTGGTTACTGTGAACCCTAACCAGGGAAGTGTGTCCTCATCTACAAGCCCGGCTACTGCTACTAATACTGTTGAACCTGTAAAGGAAAGAGCTGCCTATAAAAATATGTTGCCACAAGAAGCCCAAAACCTTTCTAATAATTTTGAATCTAATAGAGGCAGCCTACCTTGGCCGGTAGATAGAGGTGTAATTGTTGCTCCATTTGGAACCTATAGGCATCCTATTGAAAAAGGAGTTACCATGGACAATAAAGGCATCGATATCGGCACCACAGCCGCCGCTCCTGTAAAGGCTATCTTTGGCGGTGTAGTAACAAGAATATTTAGTATCCCGGGAATGGGAATGTCTGTTTTGGTAAATCATGGAAGCTACTATACTTTATATTCAAAATTGGCAAGCGTCTCTGTGTCTGAAGGTACACGCTTAGCTGCCAGACAGATTATTGGAGTTGCCGGTAAGAATGATTATGGAGATAACGTTGTACATCTTGAAGTGTGGAAGGTTAATGATAATGGCTCCTTTAATCCTGTAAATCCTTCAAGCTGGATTGCACCAAGATAATTTTTTTTAAAAAAACATCCGTCTTGAAAATATTTAATTTCCGGGTGTTTTGCTTTAATATATTGTGAAATTAAAATAAAGTTATTGCCTGAAGTTTTTATATTTAAAAATCCTTTTGATTCTTTAGTATGTAGGCTTTAACTTTGCACACATTAAAATTTTGATTAGTCATGTCTCAACCACAAAAGTCTTTTGATGTCGTATTAATAGGTGGCGGTATTATGAGTGCCACTTTAGGAACCCTGTTGAAAATATTACAACCTGATTGGTCGGTTGCGGTATATGAAAGATTAGAAGAAGTGGCCATAGAAAGTTCAAGTGCATGGAATAATGCCGGTACCGGTCATGCCGCTAATTGCGAATTAAACTATACTCCGGAAAAAGCTGATGGAAGCATTGATGCTACAAAAGCATACGGTATCCACGAACAATTTGAATTGTCTAAGCAATTCTGGGCTTATTTGGTGGAGAAAAATTTGATAAAAGATGCCTCTCAGTTCTTGACTAAGACCCCTCATATGAGTTTTGTGATAGGCGAGAAGGATGTAGATTTCCTTAAAAAAAGACATGAATTATTAATTCAGCATCATTTCTTTAAAGATATGAAGTATAGTGAAGACTATACTCAGATTAAACAATGGGCTCCTTTATTATTAGAAGGAAGACCAGAAGGAGAAAAGATTGCTGCTACTTATATGGAGACCGGTACTGATGTGAATTTTGGTGCCTTAACTTCGTTTTTATTTGATTTTATTAAAAAACAAGATAATGTAAATTTTAACTTTAACCATGATGTTAAAGATTTGAATAAAAATCAAGATGGTTCGTGGACATTAAAAGTAAAAGATACAAAAACCGGTAATTCAGAATTAATAAAAGCTAAATTTGTATTTGTGGGAGCGGGTGGTAGAGCTTTATCCTTAATTCAAAAGTCTGGTATTGCCGAAGGAAAAGGCTTTGGAGGATTCCCGGTAAGTGGTCAATGGCTGCGTTGTACCAATCCCGAAATCATAAAACAACATCATACCAAAGTTTATGGTAAAGCTGCAGTAGGAGCACCTCCTATGTCTGTACCACACTTGGATACCAGACATATCAATGGGAAAAGTGAATTATTATTCGGTCCTTATGCAGGGTTTTCAACAAAATTTTTAAAACATGGTTCGTTCTGGGACCTGCCTTGCTCTATTAAAATGAATAATATGTATCCTATGGTGCGAGCAGGATGGGCAAATATGGACTTGACCAAATATTTAATCAATCAAGTAAAGCAATCTCAAGAAGATAGATTAAATGCTCTAAGGGATTATTTTCCAAATGCAAAATCTGAAGATTGGGTTTTGGAAATTGCCGGACAAAGGGTTCAGATAATTAAGAAGGATAAAGACAAAGGTGGAATTTTGCAATTTGGTACAGAAGTGGTTACTTCTGCCGATGGCACTATATCTGCATTATTGGGAGCATCTCCGGGAGCTTCTACAGCTGTTCATATTATGTTGCATTTAATAGAACGTTGCTTTGGCGAAAAAGTAAGTAAAGATTGGAATACCGGTATTAAAGCGATGATTCCTTCTTATGGAAAATCATTAAAAAATGATGCAGCATTATCAAATGAAATTATTGGAAGGTCTAACACTATATTAAACATCAAGGACTAAAATGACGCTAATTTTCATTAGTTGCAGGATATTTTCAGTGAATTTTTACTTTTTTTAAAGATTTTTTAGGAAAATGTTTTAAAATATTAATAAAAAGACTTACTTTCAACCGTCAAATTGAAATAAACAATGCAGAACTTATTACGTAAGGCACTAAATTTTGGATTATTAGGTACATTGAGCTTACTTTCTATCAATAGTCAGGCTCAAACAGAAAAGCAAAAAGCCCGTCATAGATGGTTGCAACCAGACCTTAAATATGTAGAAAAAAGAACTTTTGCATTAGGTGCATCCTATGGAATGACCGATCTTTGGGCAGATGTAGGCACTAAAGATATTTTACCTCATTATCTCAATAGTAATTATTGGAATAATATGAAAGGAATGGGGAGCTTCTTTGTGAAATATACACATACTCCCGGATTTGCAATGAGAATTGGAATTGGTAATGGTACTTTATATGCAACTGATCTTTGGAATAAATCTGAAGCAGATAATGCTAAATCCATTTATGATGATCCTGTTCAACGGTATTATAGAAATTTAAATGTAAAAACTAATATCTGGGAAGGTTCTTTCATGTTTGAAATCAGTCCATTCCAATTATTTTCCAATTGGGAATTTGGAAAGGCTGCCCACAGACGTTTTCAGCCTTATTTATTAGCAGGAGTTGGCGGAATTTATTTTAATCCAAGAGGAGAATTGGTTGATTTTGAAACCCAACAAAGACAATGGATAGATTTGAGACCATTAGCCACCGAAGGACAAAACTTTGACAAAAACGGAATGCCTGCTTTATACAGCAGATATGCTCTTGTCGTTCCTGCCGGTGTTGGGTTTAGGGTGGATTTAAGCCCTACTATTGCGGTGGGTATGGAATATGTTCAGCGTTACGCTTTTACCGATTATTTAGATGATGCCAGTGGTAAATATATTGATCCTTTATTGTTTGATATTGCTTATTTGAACGAAGGACCAAAGTCTTCTCAAGCTAGAAGAATGGCTGATAAAACAGCAGAATTGTTGCCGGGAACAGTACATGCACCCGGAGAAATGAGAGGAGATCCTAATACTAAAGATATGTATTCAACAATTTCGGTAAACCTCTATTGGAATTTGTTTAAACGTGCTAAACCTTGGTGGTAAAAATATTTTATAAAAAAATGAAAAGCGCTGTACTAAAAACAGCGTTTTTTCGTTTAATATTGTAACTCAGTAACTTTTAAGGATTATTATGATTGGATATATAAAAGGTAAAATAGTAGGATTGAACCCATCCCAAACTTATATTGATATTAATGGTTTAGGGTATGATGTCAATATTACATTAAATACCTATGAACAAATTAAAGATAAAGAGGAAGCCTTATTGTTTACCCATCTTCAGGTGAGGGAAGATGCTTGGGTGCTTTATGGTTTTGCAACTGAAGAAGAAAGAGAATCTTTTCAAAAATTATTAAGTGTATCCGGTGTAGGTGCAGCAACTTCCAGAATTTTATTGTCTTCCATTTCCTCTGCAGAATTGGCAAAGATTATTAATCATGGTGATAGTGCTTCCCTACAGAAAGTAAAAGGAATAGGAGCAAAAACTGCACAAAGAATAATATTAGAATTAAAAGGAAAATTAGAATTGAAAACTCCGGATTTAGAAAATAACCAAGGTATGATTAAAAAGGTTGGGGTAGAAGAAGATGCACTCAGGGCATTGCTTGGTTTGGGTATTCCAAAAGCTAATGCAGAAAAAGCCATTAAGCTCTCTGTTTCAATGGTAACAAATCCAGATTCTGTAGAAGAATTAATAAAAACAGCATTGAAAAATATATAAAAATTAGTAGTATTGCATAATCGTATTACTTTTTCATTAAAAGGGAAATTTTTTGGACAAGAATAATAAATATATAAAACCAATCTTTACAATATTTGCAGTTGGAATAACTGCATTATTGTCGCATTTTGCATTAGGTCATTTTTATAAATTTGATTACTGGAAAATCGATTCTAATCAAGAAGAAAATGCCAATATCAGTTTTACTAAAAATGAAATCTCCGATGAAGGGGATACTTTAAAATTTCCTATTAAGGATAATAAAACTTCTGCTCCTGGTAGTGGCGATACTACTGGAGGTAATTCTTTTGATTTGAAAGACCCTAAGAATCTAAAAACTATTGTGGAATATGATCCGGATTCTAATAGCTATAACTTTCTGAAATCTATAGGAGGATATGGAGTAAAACCTCCTGCCAGTATGAGCTTTGAAGAATATTATAAATATAAGTCCAGACAAGACGAAGCCGAGTATTTCCATGAAAGATTGAATGCATTGAGTATGTTCAATCAAAAACCTGAATTGCCGGCACTCTATAAAGAAGGTGTTTTCGATAGACTGTTTGGTAGTAAAAAGATAGAAATAAAACCACAAGGAAATTTAGTGGTGAATGCAGGAGTTTATAGTCAATATTTAAAGAACCCGAGTGTTTCTATCCGCAATCAAAAATATACCAATCCGGATTTTGACATGCAGATGAACGTTAATCTGATGGCAAAGATTGGCGATAAGATGAAGATGAATATTAGTAATAATACTTTGTCCTCATTCGGAGAGATGAATGAAATGCGTAAATTGGAATATACCGGAAAAGAAGATGAGATAATAAAAAAAATAGAATTAGGTAATACCAGTTTCCCATTAAAAAGTGCTTTAACGCCCGGAGTGTCCTCACTTTTTGGTATTAAAGTTCAATCCCAATGGGGAAAACTATGGATGACCAATGTCCTTTCCCAACAAAAATCACAGAGAAAATCTATATCTACTCAAGGTGGAGAATTAACTCAAAAATTTGAAATACCTATCAATGACTATGAAGAAAACCGACATTTTCTTATAGGGCAATATTTTTACAATAATTATGATAAGGCATTAAAAGAATTTCCAATTATTAATTCTCAAGTGATGATTAATAAAATGGAAGTATGGATTACGAATAGAACAGGAGCCACACAAGGGATAAGAGATGCCTTGGCATTTATGGATTTAGGAGAGGCAGATCCTTTTAATACAAGCTTTAAGAAGGGAGACCCCAATGCCTTGCCGGATAATAGAGCCAATACGCTATATGATGAACTTAGCCAAAGCCCTTTAACCAGACAACAAGCCACAGCCTCGCAAGGTGCTATTGCATTAGGTCTAAAAGATGGAGAACAGTTTAATAAAGTGATGCTGAGAAAATTAAACGAAAATGAATATAGATTCGATCCACGTTTAGGTTATATTTCTTTATTGAGTACCTCGCCAAACCAAGATGATATTATTGCAGTAGCCTATAGATATACCTATAATGGAAAAGTTTTTCAAGTGGGTGAATTTTCAGAAGACCTTCCACCCGATAGTGCCTCTCAAAAAATAATTTTTTTGAAATTATTAAAAGGTACCAAAAGTCGTGTAAATCTTCCTATTTGGAATCTGATGATGAAAAATATTTATTCCATTAGAGGAATGAATATTGCTAAAGATAAGTTCCGTTTAAATGTGGTTTATCAGGATCCGGGTGGTGGAAATAAAAGATTTTTGCCTGATGGCCCTTCTGCAGGTCAAGACCTACTTTCATTATTAAATCTAGACCGTTTAAATGCTAATAATGACCCTTACCCTGATGGTGTTTTCGATTTTGTTGATAGTATTACTATTGATTCAAAAAATGGAAAAATAATATTTCCAACCTTACAACCTTTTGGCAAAACTTTGAAAGCTGCCTTGGGTAATAATCCTGCTTTGGAAAGAAAATATTTGTATCAGGTGATGTACGACTCTACCAAGTCAGTTGCCTTACAACAACAGCAAAATAATAGATTCTTAATTAAAGGAGAATATCAATATTCCGGAGGGGGTAGCGAGATTCGATTAAATGGTTTTAATATTCCACAAGGATCCGTTATTGTTTCTGCTGGTGGACAAACCTTGGTTGAAGGCACAGACTATCAGGTGGATTACAGTATGGGCTCTGTTAGGATATTAAATCAAGGGATTTTACAATCAGGTGTGCCTATTAATGTTTCCTATGAAGACCAAGGTACTTTTGGTCAAAACACCCAAAACTTTACCGGTACACGTTTAGACTATTATGTAAATGATAAACTTTCTTTGGGAGCTACCTATATGCGACTTACAGAAAGACCTTATTCAACAAAAATTTCAAGTGGATATGACCCAGTAAGCAATACCGTTTTGGCTGGTGATGTTAATTATCAATCAGAATCTAAATGGTTAACCAAGTTGGTGGATAAGTTGCCTTTTTACAGCACATCTGCTCCATCTTTAATTTCTGGAAGTGCAGAGATAGCCGGAATTTTTCCGGGCCACTCTAAATTTGTTAATAGAAATGGAGATGAAGGTGGAACCAATTATGTTGATGATTTTGAAGGTGCGAGCAGTGCTTATGATATTCGCTACCCTGTGAATAATTGGAGTTTGTCCAGTGTGCCTTTTGGAGCCATCGGTCCCAATAATAACAATCTGTTTCCGGAATCCGTCTTGACTAATGATTTACGTACCGGAATGAATAGGGCAAAATTATCCTGGTATAATATTGAGCCTATGTTAAATGAAATGGGAATCAATACGCCACAAAGTGTTAAAGAGGATACCAGTATGCAAGATTATTGGCGTCAAGTATTGGTGAGAGAAGTGTTTCCTAATAGGGATGTTTCTTCAGGAATGTCTATTTTAACCACTTTAGACTTGGCTTACAATCCAAAAATTAGAGGACCTTATAATTTTGATGCCAATAATATTGACCCATCAACAGGTGAATTGTTAAATCCTTCAGGTCGCTGGGGAGGTATTCAAAGAGCTTTAGATCAAAGTGATTTTGAACAAAATAACGTAGAGTACATTAATTTTTGGGTTTTAGATCCATTTATTAATAAGCCTGATAGTAAAGGAGGTTACTTGTATTTTAATTTAGGTGATGTCTCAGAGGATGTTTTAAAAGATTCAAGAATGTCATTTGAAAATGGTATTCCTTATCCTAAAGATTATAGCAAATTAGATGAAACTCCTTGGGGATATGTTCCAAGTTTTCAGCAACAAATAGTAAGAGCATTCAATCAAGACCCTAATGCAAGAGCCACTCAGGATGTGGGTTATGATGAAATGGATGATGCCGAGGAAGCCACAAAATTTGGTGATTTCTTAAATCAAATTGCAGGCGTTTTAGGTCAAGGCTCACCGGCTTATGAAAAGTTGATGAAGGATCCTTCTTCTGATAATTTTATGCATTTCTTCGATCCGAAATTTAATGATGAAAAAGCAGGAGTTATTACGAGATATCGAGATTTCAATAATCCTCAGGGTAATTCCCCTGTATTGAGTGATAATGCTCAAACAAATTCTAGTACCATTTATCCGGAATCCGAAGATATAAATAAAGATAACTCTTTAAACGAAACGGAAGCCTATTATCAATATAGAATAAAGTTGGAACCTAATATGGCTGTAGGTACTAACTATATTGTAGATAAGCAAGTGACCCAAGTTACTTTGCCGGATAGAAAAACCAGTACCAATACTTGGTATCAGTTTAAAGTTCCGGTAAAAGAGTTTTCAAATGCAGTAGGAGGCATTAGTGATTTCAGAAGTATTCGTTTTGTCAGAATGTTTTTAACGGGTTTTGAAGAACAAACAGTATTAAGATTTGCCCAACTACAATTTGACCGAAGCATTTGGCGTCGTTATGATTATTCTCTCGTGAATCCGGGTGAGCATATTCCGGAAAGTGAAAAGGAAAGTACCAGCTTTGGACTTACATCTGTAAATGTTGAGGAAAATGGTAAACGTACCCCTATACCTTATATGTCTCCACCGGGAGTTGACCGTCAAGAGCAAAGATCTACTACTGGTGAAATATTAAGAGATAATGAGCAGTCTTTGTCTTTGCAAGTATGTAATTTGAAAGATGGAGATGCCCGGGCAGCCATTAAAGAATTTGGCATCAGCATGAGACAATTTAAGCAATTAAAAATGAATTTGCATGCCGAGTCTGTAGTTGACCAGCCAGAGCTAAGAGATGGTGATTTGGTTGCTTTTATTCGTATAGGTTCTGATTATGTGAGAAACTATTATGAATACCAAATCCCATTAAAAGTTTCCATTCCAAGAAGTGGAATTTCTAGAGAAGAGGTTTGGCCAGAAGTTAATGAAATGGTGATTAACCTTGAAGATTTAGTAAACCTGAAAAATAATCGTAATATTTCTAACGCCTCCTCGGCCATACCTTTTCAAGGGATGGATAGAAATGGGAATATTATAAAAGTTATCGGTAGCCCAAATACTGCCGAGGTAAAAAATGTAATGGTCGGTATTCTTAACCCGAAAAAAAGCAGCCAAAATCCTCAAGATGACGGCTTGCCTAAATGTGGTGAAGTTTGGTTTAATGAATTGAGAAATGTAGGCAGTGATGAGAGGGCAGGATATGCAGCAACAGCACAAATCAATGCACAATTAGCAGACCTAGGAACAGTGCATCTTGGTGGCAATATGCACACTAAAGGATATGGGAGTATTAGTGACCGTGTAAACGAAAGAGCAAGAGATGATTATTTTGGATATGAAGGTAATGCCAATCTGAATTTAGGAAAATTGTTACCCAATAATTGGGGCATACAATTACCTGTATTTGTAGGATATGCTCAAAATGTATCTAATCCGGAGTATGATCCTTATGATCTTGATGTGGTGATGGGCGATCGTTTAAAGCAAAGTCATGGACAAGATAGGGAAGAGTTCTTAAGGGCTGCCCAAGATTTTACATCCATAACCAGTTTCAATATCAACAACTTCAAGATTTTGGGTAATCCCAATAAGCAAAGTAAAAAGCCTATGCCTTGGAGTCTTAAAAACTTTGCCTTGAACTATGCTTATCAACGCCAATTTTCAAGAAACCCTTTAATTGAAGGTGACGATTTAACCAATCAGAATTTAAGTGTAAATTATACTTATTCTATTGCTGCCAAACCTTTTGAGCCATTTAAAAAGAGCATTAAATCTAAATCTAAATGGTTATTGTTGATTAAAGATTTTAATATCTCCTATTTACCCAACTCTTTTAGCTTTAACAACAGTTTAGTTAGAAATTTTAATGAAACTATATTAAGAGATATTGATAAATCTGGCTATGAAATGCCTCCGTACTACTATAAAAATTTTGTGTGGAACAGAGATTATAATTTGAATTGGAACTTGACCCGCTCTCTTTCAATTAATTATATGGCTCATAATGCCTCACGAATAGATGAGCCTTACGGAAGAATAAATACCGCTTCAAAAAGAGATTCTTTATGGGATGCAGTTTCTAATTTTGGTAGGAATACTTTTTATAACCAAAGTCTAGACCTCAGTTATAAGTTGCCTACCAATAAAATTCCATTGTTGGATTGGACTACGGTTAACCTAAAATATAACGCTACTTTCAATTGGACAGCAGCTTCTCTATTGGCAATAGAGCAGGGTAATATTATTACCAATACACAACTAAAGCAATTGAATGGAAGCCTTAATTTTAAACAATTGTATCAAAAGAACAGATTTTTAAGAGAGGCTAATATGCCGGTTCCTAAAAAGAATAATAATAATCCATTAGATGGATTGAAAAAAGGAGCATCTAAGAGTATTGGAGATATTAAGGGGGCTAATGGCGAAGCATTAAGTTTAGGAGACAAAAACAAAAAAGAAGAAAAGAAAACACCTAAAATACCTGCGAAGCCTGTAAAGAAAACTTTTACAGAAAAGGATGTAAAAGGTAGTGATACCATGAAAAGTTCTGAAATAAGGACGGTGCTCAAGACGATGAGAAAAGCTGAAAAAGTACGTTTTAGAAATGCTATGATTGCTTGGCGTAAAGCTAAAAATGCCATAGCACCAGAAATGAATGGAGCTACAAAAACATTGTTACAGTTGGCTACCATGGTAAAAACCGTAAATGTAGATTACTCTGAAACTGCCGGCACCATTTTGCCCGGGTTTATGGATAGTACTTCAAACTTTGGTGCTAATTTGAGCAACAGGGGTAATGGTTATGATTTCGCTTTGGGCTACCAACCGGGTAATGATTGGATTCAGGATCAAATTAGAAGGGCTAATTTATCAAGAGATAGCCTCTTTAATGGGATGATGCAACAAAACTTTAATCAACGCTTAGATATAAAAGCAGCATTAGAACCCATTTCCAACTTTAGAATTGATTTAAATTGGTCGAAAAACTTTAGTAGAAACCAATCATTTATTAATAAATTTAATAATAATAGTGGTGCTTTTGAAGAGCTGAACCCTTATTATACCGGTACTTTTGATGTGACCTATATAGGAATCAAAACCATGTTTGGTAATTCGGATCCTAAGGAGATTGATGATATCTATAATCAGTTTTTAAACAATAGAAATATCGTATCTAATAGATTAGGTAATATGAATCCTTATACCAATGGTACGGCAGATCCAAATGACCCTAACTATGCAAAAGGCTATACCCGATATGCACAAGATGTGTTAATACCCTCATTTATTGCAGCATATACCGGTCAGAATGCAAAGGATATTCCATTGATTCAATATGATAGAAATAATTTGAGAAGCAATCCTTTTAAGTTTTTCTTCCCTAAACCTAACTGGAAGATTACCTATACCGGATTGTCAGATATAGAGCCTTTTGCTTCGGTGATGAACAGCTTCACTTTAAATCATAAATATGATGGAGCTATGGCAATGAATTCATTTGTCAATTCCTTGTATTATTTGGATCCTTTAGGTGTGGGTTTCCCGGCTTTTATTGATTCTAATTCAAATAATTATATTCCATTTTTCCAAGTGCCTAACTTGACAATAAGAGAAAACTTTGCACCTATTGTTGGTTTTGATGCAGCATTTAAAAATGACCTTTCAATTAAAGTAAATTACTTAAAATCACGCACCGTTAGTTTAAGTTTAATAGATTTTCAGGTAAGTGAAACAAAGTCTTCTACCTTTGAATTTGGTTTAGGCTATAGAGTGAGAGGCTTATTATTGCCATTTAGTGTTTTTGGGGTAAGAGAATTGAAAAATGATTTGAATATTAGATGTGATATTGGTTTTAGAAATGATTTTACTACAACCACTTATATTGCACAAAATGAGAAAAAAGCTACTATGGGTCAAAGAGTTTTAACCTTGATGCCAACTGCGGATTATATCATTAATGACAACTTACAATTGCAACTTTACGTGGATTATAAAAAAAGTAATCCTTGGGTAGAGACTTCTTTCCCATTGCGTAGCACAAGGGCTGGTGTAAGAGTTACCTATACATTTACAGATTAATAACTATTAATCAATGGAAGTATGGATATAAATGAAGAAATAGCTTTAGGGTTTGAGTTGCAAAACAAAAACTTTATTTCACGGGAGATGTTACAAGAGGCACTTTCTGTGAAAATAGACTATATGCTTAAATATCAAATGGAAGAGCTTTTTTCAAAACTATACCGATTAGATATTTTTGAAAAAAAGATAAAAGCGGTTATAGCGGAAGGGGATAATATAGGTTATAAAATTGCAGGATTGATAATAGACCGACAAATTGAAAAACAAGATTCAAAAATGAATAATCCTTCCGAAAAGCCTAAGGATAAAGATTTGGAATGGTAATTTTTTTTAAAATATACTATGCACTCAACACTTTATATACTTTTAAAAGAAAACCAGCCTTAGACAGCAATGAATTTTAGAATCAATTTTTAATTCTACCAAATTTTTACAAAAAATATGATATTCGTCATATAAATATTCTCTATTTGGTTATAAATTTGCACTATTTGATAATGGTGTAAATTATGAGTGATAAAACTAAATGGATAATAATCATTAGCTTATTGTCTTCTTTTCTATATTATAGTGTTCATTTGTATCAGAGTTCTTGTGAAGGCATAAGTACGGCAAGCCCCTTGGCACAACAAGGAAAAATGATATGGCAACAAAAAAACTGTGTTTCTTGTCATCAATTTTATGGTTTAGGAGGGCACTTAGGACCTGATTTAACTAATGTGAGTTCTAAGCGTGAACCGGAATATATCAAAGCCTTCTTGAAGAGTGGTACCGTAGTGATGCCTGATTTTCAATTAAGTAATTCAGAAATAGAAGCCTTAATGGCATTTTTTAAATATACCGATTCTACCGGTATTGCTGACCCTAAAAGTTATATAAAACATATCGATGGAACTATCTCACAATAAAAATTTTGGAAAATTTTTCATTAAAACGGGTGTTTATTTATTTACATCCACATTCTTTTTTGGTTTATTAGCCGGCTTGCAATACTTGATTCCGGGAATTGGACGAGATCTTTTTTCATTTGAAAAACTGCGGCCTCTTCATGTTTCTTCCGCAGTCTTTTGGATATTGATGACTGCAACAGGTGCAGTGCTTACCTATCTGTCTGATGGTAAAGTACAATCTTCACTTCAAAAAAGAATGATGAAAGGACAATACTTTCTTTTTACTTTTTCGTTTATTGCTATTTTGATTTCTTATTGTTTTGGCATTTTTGGAGGAAGAGAATACTGGGAGTTTAACCCTTGGTTTTCTATACCTATTGTATTAGCTTGGATTTTGTTTATCATTCAAATTTTCTCTTATGTTAAGACCATTAAGCAACAACCCGTTTATAGTTGGATGTGGTTTACAGGAGGATTGTTTTTTTTATTTACCTACTTAGAGTCTAACCTGTGGCTACTACCGGGCTTTAGAAATAATTTAATCAAAGACATGACTATCCAATGGAAATCCTATGGGTCTATGGTGGGCTCTTGGAATATGTTGGTTTATGGAGCTTCATTTTATTTGATGGATAAAATTTCTGGAAATACAAAATACAGTTATTCCAAAATTGGATTTCTTTTATATTGTTTAAGTTTATTCAACTTGATGTTTAATTGGGGACATCATGTTTATACCTTGCCTACTGCTCCTTATGTAAAACATATAGCTTATATTGTTTCTATGACCGAATTGCTCATTTTTGGTAGAATATTAATGAACTGGAATAAGTCATTAGATGAAGCCAGAAAATTTTTGCATATCCAATCTTATAGATTCCTTTTTGCTGCTGATTTTTGGGTGTTTTTCAATTTAGGATTTGCAATATTAATGTCTATTCCTGCTTTAAATGTGTATATGCATGGCACTCACGTTATTGTAGGACACACTATGGGCACCACTATTGGAATCAACAGTATGTTATTGCTTGCATTTGCTTATGATATATTAAATCCGGAAAGTGTTAAATCTGTATCTTTTAACCGTTATCTAAAAAAGATAACTTGGATAACCAATATTGCTTTGGCTGTATTTTTGTTGGCATTATTTATTTCCGGATTCTTAAAAGCTTATTGGATTTTTAATGAGCCTGATATTCCTTATGGTACCATAATGTTCCGCTTAAGGTATTGGTTTTATGTGTTTTTTGCTGCCGGAAGTGTATTGGCAATTGGACTATTTTTATTGTTACTGCCTTTAATGAAAGTGAAATTGAAAAAAAGTAGATTGTCTTTTTTTAAGGATTCACAGGAAACAAGAAATTTCTAGGATAGTTGTATCGAATTTGGATTGAAGATGTAAAAATGTTTGAACCATGATTTTTTTGATTAATGGATTGTCATGATTTAACCCGAAATGATTATCTTTAAACACTAAAATAATTTAAGATGAAAAACATAATATTACTATTTTTACTACTACCCACTATGATGGCATGTAATAAAAAAGAAAACAACAAAGAATATTTCTATTTTGATGCTAATGGGGTGCATTATAATTATCCATTAAAAACTAAGTTAGGTTTATTGGGGGAAAGTAAATCTATTTGGGCAGGAGCTTCGTCAGGTTCATTGGGGTATTTTATGGGAGCTAGTTGTTGGAAAGATCCCTCAGCACCCGGCACTATAACTTTTAATTTTCCGGGAAATAATATTCCAACCCAAGATACTATTATTTTGGATGGAGTGAATAATCGTTCTACAATAGAAAGATTTTTGAATCAGGAAGCCTATTACAAATTAGTTCCACCTCAAAATGGACGTATAATTTTTACAGAAAGAACTACCCAAAGATTAACAGGAACTTTTCAATTTGATGTAAAATTAGTTGTCACTCCTACCCAAGGTACAGTAGATTCGGTTATTCATATCACCAACGGTAAATTTTCAATAATTCCAGCTCAATAGATAATGAATAGTTTATTTTTAATTTAACTTTTATAAAACTTAAAAAAATATTATGAAACGTATTTTACATTTAATTTTAATTTTCATATTTTTAACCTCAAAACTCATAGCTCAATCCTATATAGAACAGCAAGACAGCCTTTTTAGGTTTTTAGACAAAAAAGAGATTGCTACCGGTGCACTTTATGACAGAGTGTATCCTTGGGCAGGTTTAAATATCACTCCTGAAGATTCTCAAATTATTTCATATTCTTTTATACAACAGGCATGGTATGAATTAATCTTGGCTACCTATAATTCTACCAATTTAATGACTATTGATTCTGTATCCACAAAGATAAAACAAAATACAGAAGCAGGCAAGGGTATTAGTTTAGGCTATATAGACTATACTTTTAATACTATTGACACTAATGCTTTTGCCTCTGGCAGTTTATATTACGACGAAGACAGCATTCTGCATAGGGGTGCAGGTGGAACTCCTTATCTAACCCAAACTGCCACTTATCCATTAATTAGTGCAGAAGGGCTTTCGGGTGATAGTGCTTATTTTTATTTCGACCCTGATATTAAACTGACCAATACCGGACGAGAGGTTGATAAAATATATTTAGAATCATAACAGAGATGTAACTTTACTGCCTGGTAATGAGGGTGTTTTAAAAATAGATAATATTATGGATAGCCTGATTAAAATTAAAGTGCAAATATCTTTTATCCAAGGTGAACCGGCAGTATTTTATTTTAATTTTAATAATGGTAATCTTATTCCAATCACTTCTACTTTTAACTCGGATGATTGTGTAAAAGATTCTATAATATGGTCTGGTCATTCTTTAAAATTTCAGGGTTATGATGAAACACAAGCTACCCAAGGTTTTGGTAATTATCGTATTTTTTACCGCCAGATAAATGGCTCTTGGGCCAATTGTGCCAATGACTTACGCAAGCCCGTTATCATTGTGGATGGATTTGACCCGGGAGATGAAAGAAAAATAATTTTTTCTGATGACAAACCCGGTATTTGGGATTTATTAAAATATAATAATGACAATAAACATTTAGGAGATGAATTGCGTAAAAAAGGCTATGATGTGATTATTCTTAACTTTCCACTATACAAATCTTTAGAAACCAACCAAGACCGTGATGGCGGAGCCGACTATATAGAGCGTAATGCAATGGTTCTGGTAAGATTAATTCAAGTTGTAAACCAAGCTTTGCAAGCTTCGGGCAGTACAGAGAAAATTGTATTGGTGGGTCCTAGTATGGGAGGACAAATAGCCCGTTATGCCTTAGCTTATATGGAAAAACAGCAAAACCTTGGTGTGGCTAATATGAATCATAATACAAGATTGTATGTCAGTTTTGACAGTCCACATTTAGGTGCTAATATTCCACTATCACTCCAAAAGTCTATTTACACTTTAGGTTATAAACTTAATAAGAAAAATGCAAAAGAATCCTATGACATTCAATTGCGTTCTAAAGCTGCACGGCAAATGTTAATTGAACAAACAGATGGTGTTAATGGCACAGCTTCATTTTTTACGGAATATTACAATAACAATTTAATAAATAATGGTCTTCAAGGTAGCAATGGCTGGCCTTTAAACCTTAGGAAAATAGCTTTGATAAATGGAAATGCAAGAGGAATTAAAAATGGAATTGCTGGCACCGAAATTTTAAATATGTATGCTGGAAATTTTATTAAGGTAATTGAAATAAAAGCATCGTCTATGCCTAACTATGGAAATGAGGTAAAACCTCTTTTTAAGGTGAAAGGATTTGGTAACTTTTTAACAACCATTTATGCAACATATTCTCAAGACCTATACAATTACAATAACCGTGGTTCTATGGATATAATGCCAGGAGGTACTTTTAACACCAGTGAATTCTTATACAATCAGGTAAAAAAAACTACTGACTCATTGAATATTTCTACAATCTTAAATGTTCTACAACCCAGCCATTGTTTTATCCCCTCCATAAGTAGTTTGGCATTTAAAAATAGCAACTTCAATTGGAGTAATTCATTTAATGATTATAATCTTGTATGTAATAATGAAATTCCTTTTGATAATTATTTTACAGCTCCAACCAATGAAGAGCATGTTCATCTTTCAGAAAAAGCTGCTCATTGGGTGATGGAAGAAATTGAATATGGACAAATAGGATGTCCAACAATTTGTGCCACAGCATTAAATGGTATTGGCGATCGTTTATGTTTTAATCAAACAACCACTGTTTCTTTAAATGCTCCATTATCAACCAATGCTACTGTCTTATGGGAAGCAAGTAATGACGTGGTTTTTACTTCCCCACCTACTAATACCAGTAACGCTGTTACCATAAAATCAATTGCAGACAATCCAACTGCTTTTGTAAAAGCCACCATTACTACCCACAATGCTAATGGAGAGCAGTGTGCTGGCAATACTGTATTACAAGCTAACTTTAGGAGTGGTAATAATCCTCCTGGTGGTATTGCATTAGTTCATTTATCAAACACTTGTCAATTTCAACCTAAATTTAATGCACCTATAGACGGCAATAGCTATTATTGGAGTTTAGACGGCATCAACTATATTTCATCAGGTGACCATCCTGAATCTACATTTTTATTAAATGTACCGGCAGATGATGGCAAAGTAGTGTATTGTAAGGTGGTTAGTACATGCGGCACAACTATTTTCAATAAAATGTTTATCCCTTTGCTTCCAAACGGTATCTCATGTCCGGTAACTTTCTCTTTGAATAAACCGGCGGTTATTCCATTATTTGCAGAAGTTTATCCCAATCCTACTTCAGACTATTGGACGGTTCAAATACCCCGTTATATTGATAATATATTTTCTTTTACTGTTAATAATGTCGAAGGTAAAAGGGTGTATGCGGCAAAAGATATTATTCTTGACAATAGTAATTATATGATTGATGCCAAGAGCTTCAATAAAGGTATCTACATACTTAAAATTATGGATAAATATAATCAAGAAGTATGCTTGAAGCTAATAAAGCAAGAGTAAAAAGTTTGAATATGTTCAATATGAAAAAAGTAAAATTGGGCTTGCCGATAAGCTGGCTTAATTTCTTTTCCTTATGCTTACAAGGGAAACACAAGTTGTATTTCAAGGTAAAAATGACCCAAGTGCAAAAAACCGAATAAAAGGCTTGCCACAAGATATTGAAACGTTTTATTTAATTTTATCTCATTGGTTTTTTCTCGTTATATTATATTAATTATGAAACTAAAATTGATCGAGAGGATGAGAGATTGGGATTATTTTGATTTGTTCTTGAGGAGGGCGAGTCGCTCCAAAAACAAGTTCAGATAAAGGATTTGGGTGGCTTTTTGTTTTTTTTGCCTAAGCAAAAAAGAAATGAAAAAAACAACTTGAACATGCTCTTATTGATTTGGGCAACTTATTGTGAGGAGCTTCATGTTTGCTGTAATTTTAACAACAAACCCTAATAGCTAAAAAAACAAAACAGATAAATTTTTTTTATCTGTTTTGCTTTTTATTGTTTCCCATTACTTTAAGGTTGGGGATTAATGAGTGCTTTTTTATTTTTTCAAAATCACAAAAAACCTACAAATAGTTAATCAATTTGACTAATTTTTACCAAATTTTAATTATATTTTTTTTAAACTACCTCAGCTTTTGCAGCTTTCTTTTGAGAATAAGCCATGGCGGCTTCTCTCACCCAGGCACCCTTATCCCAAGCGGTTTTTCGGGCTTCTAGGCGTTCTTTATTGCAAGGGCCGTTTCCTTTTACTACATTCCAAAATTCTTCCCAGTTTATCTCTCCAAAATCATAATGACCTCTTTCCTCGTTCCATTTTAAATCAGGATCTGGAATAGTCAAGCCTAAAACTTTAGCTTGTTCCACGGTTACATCGATAAATTTTTGTCTTAATTCATCATTGCTGAAACGTTTGATTTTCCAATTCATGCTTTGCTTAGAATGAGGACTGTCAGCATCATTGGGACCAAACATCATGATGGCAGGCCACCAGAAACGATTTAGGGCATCTTGTGCCATTTTTTTCTGAGCTGCAGAACCATTCACCATAGTCAATAAAATTTCAAACCCCTGGCGTTGATGGAAGCTTTCTTCTTTACATACCCTAATCATAGCTCTGCTATAAGGACCATAAGAACATCGACACAAAGGTACTTGATTCATAATGGCAGCACCATCTACCAGCCAACCAATGGCTCCCATGTCTGCCCAGGTTATTGTAGGATAATTGAATATTGAGGAATACTTAGCAGTGCCATCATGCAGTTGGCCTAGCATTTCGTCACGGGTGACCCCTAAAGTTTCAGCAGCAGAATAAAGATAAAGTCCGTGTCCGGCTTCGTCTTGAACTTTTGCTAATAAAACCGATTTTCTTCTTAATGATGGTGCTCTAGTTATCCAATTTCCTTCGGGTAACATTCCCACAATTTCGCTATGTGCATGTTGTGAAATTTGACGAATCAAAGTCTGGCGGTACTTTTCAGGCATCCAGTCTTTGGGTTCTATTTTTAATTCGTCGTCAATTTTCTTTTGAAAAGCAATTTCTAAAGCATCTGTACTCATGAGCCTATATATTTATTTACTATTAGCAACGAAGATAAAACTTATCTTCAATTAAGCCAAATTTTTTAAATTGTATTGTTTATAATTTTATATCTACTAATTTCCCATATCAGCATGATGGAAATGTAAACATCTACCAACATTAAGTATTGATAAGGCACCTGAATAAGAAATAAAAACAAGGCAATGTAAATCTTAAATGATGCCAAAAGAAAAATACGGTAATCTATTGAATTTCTTATTTTAAGATAAACCAAAATTAATGTTCCTACCGAGGTTAAAGAACCAAATAAATGGAGTTTTTGTAATAAAGATATTCTTGCTTCTATACTCAAATTTGGAAAATAGGAATAAATAAAAGATGCAAATCCATAACCTCGGAAAAGATGGTGCGGTAATCCGGAGCCGTCATAACTAACAGTCCATTCTCCAAAAGCGGCATTGTCATAATATTTGTAACCTTTGTAAAATGCCATCCAATCATGACTTAGAAAGGGTATTACATAAATACATAGAATGAAAATTATTATTGTTGCCAAAGTTATTAATAGCTTTTTCTTAGGTTCATTCATCCACAAAACCACTAATGCCAAGGGCAGCCACAGCACTAAACTGTAACGGGATAATAGACAAATGGCAACAATTAATCCTCTAACTATCGCGCTTTTAAAATGGATACATTTCATTAATAAAACATAATATGCAGCCACCATAAACTCAACAGTCATAAAAACGATTCCGCCAATAGGCTTGTCCGGCATTACTGAACTTAAAAAATAGGGTAGTAAAAATAAAGAACCGTAACCCAGAATCTGTTGGGCATTATTATACTTTTGTGCATCTTTAAAAACAATAAAACTCACCAAAAGCCAAATAGCTACAACTATCCATCGATAATCAAAATGGAAATATTCTGCCGGAACATAAGGCAACCATTGCATAGGCAAATAAGTTACCGGTAAGTGGTAGCCAAACTTTTCAATAGGTTCATAAACAAAATTTCCTGCCAATAATCTTTGACAAAGTTCAATGATGGTTGGAATCACATCTGACTCTTTTGCAATAATAGGATGTTTTAAAAAGATGGTGTTATTAACAAAAAACGAAACCGCCAAAACCAAGCCCAAAAAAGCAAATACTTTCAAAAGGGAATGTTTATTGTTTTTAATTTCGATAATAGCAACTTGTTTTTTATAATAATGCTTTAACACCCAAATACCTAAAGTAAAACTGCTGCCAAAAAACAAAACCGCATTTAACCGGTGAGGGATAAACTGACCCCAAATAAAAGTGATAAGTTGTAGCACTATCAAAACAGCAATAATCCATTGGGTTATCCTACTAAAATTATTGACGGTATCGACTTTTGATGCTGTAATATTCATATTTTTTTTTAAAATCTTTATTTTGCTCTAAGGGTTAATTGCACTACATTCTCAATATGATGGGTGTGTGGAAACATATCTACAGGTCGAACCCTTGTTACCTCATAATGCTCATCTAATAATTGCAAATCTCTTGCTTGTGTGGCTGGATTGCAACTTACATAAACTATTTTTGGTGCTTTGATATCAATGAGTTGTTGTACCAATTTGGCATGCATACCAGCCCGTGGAGGGTCTGTAATAATCACATCCGGACGACCATGTTCCTTGAAAAAATCTTCTGTAACGATATTGGCAACATCTCCTGCAAAAAAAGCACAGTTGTCCAAACCATTCCAAGCTGCATTAATCTTGGCATCGGCAATAGCATCCTCTACCACTTCTATTCCTACCACTTTTTTTACTTGCTCAGAAAGAAAAATACCTATACTTCCGGTACCACAATACAAATCGTATAAGACTTCATTGCCTGTTAAACCTGCAAATTCTCTGGTGATTTGATACAATTTCTCTGCTTGTCTGGAATTGGTTTGGAAGAAAGATTTAGGACTGATTTTAAATTTAAAATGTTCTAAATATTCTTCAATATAAGGTATTCCTTTGTAACAATGAACTTCTAAATCATAAATAGTATCATTTTTCTTGGGATTGATGGTATAGTTTAACGAGGTGATTTCTGGGAAATTTTCTGCCACTTTATCCAAAAGCATATACAATTCCGGTCTTTCATGGTGGACAATTAAGTTAACCATAAGCTGACCAGCCTTAGTGATTCTGATAATTAAATTTCTTAAAAACCCTTGATGCTCTTTATAATCATAAAAGGGTAAATTGTGTTCCAATGCAAGTGTTCTTAATAGATTTTTAATCTTATTGGTAGGTTCTTCCTGCAAATAACAATGATTGATATTTACCACCTTGTCAAATCTTCCGGGTGCATGAAAACCTAAAGCCGGACGGTCGGGGATAGGCTCACCATTGGCTTGTGCTATTTCTTCATTAGTTAGAAATTGACGGCTAGAAAAGGTAAATTCTAACTTGTTTCTATAGTTTTGAGTACGTTCAGAACCAGAGATGGGTTCAAATTCTGGTAAGTTTATGTGACCAATCCTAGTCAGTTGGTCAAAGACTTGCTGTTGCTTATATTCCAATTGTTTTTCATAAGGTAACATTTGCCATTTGCAACCGCCACATACACCAAAGTCCGGACAGAAAGGTATAACTCGGTCTTCTGCCGGTACTTCAATTTTTGTAACTTTTCCTTCGGCAAAACTCTTTTTGTTTTTAAAAACAAATATTTCTGCTATATCTCCGGGTACTCCACCTTCAACCATCAATGTTTTGCCATCTTCAAGATGAGCAATACTTTTACCTTCTGCAGCATATTTTTCCAACCTTATGCCGGAAACTGTCGTCTTTTTACTTTTACGAGCCAATTTTATTTTTTGTTTTACGTTAAACCTTTGCAAAGGTACTATGGTTTTTGTTTGGTAAAAAAAAGATTATGCTTAGATTTGAACCTTTTTTAATAATTAATTATTTTTATATAGCAATATGAAACAAATATTATTGGGAACATTAATGGGAATGTTTGCCCTAAACAGTTTTGCCCAAAAGCAATACGGCTACCAAGTAGAAGTAACTTTTAAACAACCTATTAAAGACAAGAAAGTATATTTGGCACATTATTTTGGTAAAGGTTTACCTACTATTTACAAATTAGATTCTGCAACTGTACAAAACGGAACCAAAGCCGTTTTTCAAAAGAAAGACAGTATTTTGGGTGGTTTACACCTCATTATGTTTGAAAACAATTCCAGATTTTTTCATTTTTTATTAGATAATGGTTATTCTGTAAAAGTAGAAACAGATACATTTGGAAAAGCTCATTTTATCGAAAATCAAATTAATAAGGATTTTGAAGAAGAAGAAAATAAATTAATTGTTCTTCAAAAACAAAAAGATGAATGGCGTAAGAAATATGATAATGCTAAATCTAAATCTGAAAAATCTAAAGCCGAAAAGCAATATCAGAGCTTATTACAAGCCGAAAAAGATTTAAGAAGGGCTTATGTGGCAAGTCATCCGGGCAATTTACTTTCCTTAATTTTTAATGCTATGGATGCCCCCGATATACCTAAAAAGAAGCATTATTTAAAAAATGGCAAAGAGGATACCCTATATAATGCAAGATATTATAAAGAACATTATTGGGATAAATTTGACTTTACTGATAACCGATTGGTAAAAACCGGTTTGTTGGATTCTAAACTTAATGATTATTTCTCCAATATGGTTTATCCTATTCCTGATAGTGTCAATTATGAGATGGATAATATTTTAAAAAAGGCAGAACCTGCAAAAGAAATTTATAAATATATCTTGCATTGGTTAGGTAACTGGACTGTAAACAATAAGATGATGGGTGTAGATGGGTCTTTTGTATATTTAGTAGAAAACTATTATGGCAAAGGAAAGGCTTATTGGTTGGATTCTGCTGCTATAGCCAAATATCAAGATAGAGCCGCCCAAATTGCTCCAAATGTATTGGGCAATAAAGCTCCAAAATTGACCTTGCAAGATTTGAATACTTTAAAAGATGTAGAATTAACTACAGCTACTAATTCACCTTATACCTTAATCATTTTCTGGTCTATTGAATGTGGTCATTGTAAAGAAGAAATGCCAAAAATTTCAGAAATGTATAATAAGGAACTCAAGAAAATGGGGGTTGAGGTAATCTCTGTTCCTGTAACTGTTGATGGTGGGGATGATATCAGAAAAGCCTATAATGATTGGAAAGTTTCCAGTGATTGGGTTACTTTAGTAGATGCCCATAACAAGAGAGATTATCTTCATTTATATGATGCCTATTCTACTCCGGTTATTTATGTTTTAGATAAGGATAAAGTAATAGTAGGTAAAAAGTTGGCTTCAAGTTCAATAATACCAATAATTGAATATGATATGAAGCATAAGAAATCCAAGAATTTTAATTAGTTTCATTTCATTAAAAAAATGACTGATATTTAAAAATACCAGTCATTTTTTTATTTTTCCAATCTCTTGTCCGGAATAATCCAAATAAGAGCAACAGTATAGTAAAAACCTAAGGATAAATAAGGATAAAAAAACGAACTGGTAATGCCTATTGCATATAAGACTATGGATACCTTTTCTTTCCAACTGTTACCTATTGCCTTTGCATAATCAGAATCTTTTCCCTCTTGATTAAGAATTTGATAAGATAAAATGGTATAGGATGTGGCAGCTAATGCCAATAAAATACCATAAAGAAAAGTAGTTTTCCCTTCAAAACTATGTTCTCCCATCCAGCCTGTACCGAAGGGTAATAATGATAAACAAAACAAAAAGAACAGATTACTCCACATTATTCTTCCATTAATTTTCGAACAGTAATGTAACATGTGATGATGGTTGTTCCAATATATCCCAACATATAAAAAACTTAAAATATAACTGATGAATTTGGGTGTTAATGCTGCCAATGCGTTCCAGTCCGTACTCTCTGGGATTTGTAGTTCTAATACCATAATGGTAATAATAACCGCAATTACGCCATCACTAAAGGCTTCTAAACGAGTTGAGTTCATTTGTTGTATTAATTTGAATATGTAAAAATATAAATTTCATAATAAAAATTATTGTCGTTTTATAAAATTGTAAAAAAGATTTATTTTTTATTTTTAATGATTCCCTAATTGTTTAAAACTTATATCTTTGTTTGTTTAAAAATAATATTTTATTTGAGGTATTATTGAATTAAGTAGCGTTATTATGAATTCAGACTTTTTAATCATAGGTAGTGGTATCGCAGGATTAACTTTTGCAGTGAAAACGGCACAGCAATTTCCGGATGCTATCATAAATATTTTAACGAAAGCCAGAGATGAGGATGAAACCAATACCAAATATGCTCAAGGTGGTATTGCAGTTGTCAATAAAGAAGGCGATACTTTTGAAAAACATATTCAAGACACTTTAATTGCAGGTGATGGATTGTGTAATGAAGCTATCGTAAATATTGTGGTAGAAGAAGGGCCTTATGCCGTTCAAGAAATGATAGACTGGGGTGTTGGATTTGATAAGAATGCGGCAGGTGAATATATTAGAGGGAAAGAAGGAGGGCATTCTGAATTTAGAATTTTGCATTTCCAAGATATTACTGGTTGGGAGATAGAGAGAGCTTTGTTGAAAAAAGTAAAAGAATATTCCAATATTAAAATTCATAACGAGTATTTTGTAGTGGACATCATCACCCAACACCATTTAGGAAAATTGGTAACAAAGTCCACGCCGGATATACAGTGCTATGGTGTGTATGCCCTCAACATGGAAAGCAATAAGATAGAAACCTTATTGTCAAAAGTAACCATGATGGCATCTGGTGGTGCAGGTCAAGTGTATAGAAGTACCACTAATCCGGTGATTGCTACAGGAGACGGTGTAGCAATGGTTTATAGAGCTAAAGGAAGGATAGAGAATATGGAATTTATTCAATTTCATCCTACAGCTTTGTATGAAGTGGGCGTAAGCCCATCTTTTTTAATTACAGAAGCCATTAGGGGTGATGGGGGTATCCTTTGCAATCAACAAGGTATTCCTTTAATGGAAAAATATGATGCCAGAAAAGATTTGGCACCCAGAGATATAGTGGCACGTGCCATCGATAGCGAAATGAAAATTTCAGGAACTTCTAATGTTTATTTAGATTGCAGACACATGAATCGGGAAAAATTTTTAGAGCATTTCCCTAATATTTATGAAAAATGTAAAAGTATCGGAATAGATGTTTTTACTCAGTTGATACCGGTAGCTCCTGCTGCCCATTATAGTTGTGGAGGTATTAAGGTAGATGCTGATGGAGCTACCTCTATTCAAAACTTATTTGCTTGTGGAGAATGTAGCAGTACCGGTTTGCATGGAGCCAACCGTTTGGCGAGTAATTCTCTTTTAGAAGGAGCAGTTTTTGGAAATAGAAGTGCAAAGAAAGCAGCCGAAATTTATCCATCTAGCATTTTGCAAGACAATATCCCTGATTGGAACGCATCCGGAACTATGGCTCCAAAAGAAATGATTTTGATTACCCAGAGTCGGAAAGAATTAGAATCTGTAATGAGCGATTATGTAGGCATCGTGAGAAACGATGTCCGCTTGGGTAGGGCAATGCGTAGGTTAGATTTACTTTTTGAAGAAACAGAAAAATTATATGCCACCACTATTATCTCACCCCAATTATGCGAATTGAGAAACCTGATTACCGTAGCTTATCTGATAGTAAAAAGTGCCCAATTTAGAAAAGAGAGTAGGGGATTGCATTTTACTACTGATTATCCGGACAAAAGCCAGATACTTCAAAATATTATTTTGTAATTTTTTGTAATTTTCAACAGTCTTATTCCTATTGTATTAATTATCTTTGCAAAAAAATAATAATTATCATGGCTTTAATAGCTCCTTCAGTGTTATCGGCTGATTTTTTAAACTTATCTAAAGATATCGAAATGATAAATCAGTCTCAAGCTGATTGGTTTCATTTAGATGTAATGGATGGTCGCTTTGTGCCGAATATTAGTTTCGGTATTCCGGTGATAGCGGCAATTGCAAAAGAAGCTAAAAAGCCTTTGGATGTTCATTTAATGATAGTAGAACCGGAAAAGTATGTATCTGCTTTTGCTCAGGCAGGAGCACATCATTTGAGTGTGCATATAGAAGCTTCTACCCATTTACATCGCACGGTTCAAATGATACAATCGGAAGGTATGAAAGCAGGAGTGGCTATCAATCCTCATACCCCTATCGCACAGTTAGAAGATATTATTGCAGATATTGACATAGTTTGCATGATGAGTGTAAATCCAGGTTTTGGTGGTCAAAAATTTATTCCACATACGCTGAAAAAAATAAAACAATTAAAACATTTAATTCAAGAAACAGGAAGCAATGCACTCATCGAAATTGACGGAGGTGTTACCTTGGAAAATGCCTCTGAAATTATTGCTGCAGGAGCAGATGTTTTGGTAGCTGGTAATACCGTCTTTAATAGTGATAATCCGGTGGCTACTATTGAAGCTTTAAAGCAGTTTTAACGAGCAAACAATAAATAAATTTGGTTAGGATAACTAATCGATATATCTTTAGCTTTTAAGAGTTTAGGCGGTAGTTTTTCCGCCTTTTTTATTAATAATTATTAAAATTATCATGAAGAAAAAAATTATTGTGCCTTTAATGTTAGGCTTGTTCTCTTTTGCAACTATCTCTAGTATTTATGCTAAGGAAAAAGTTAAGGTTAAAAAAGAAGTAAGGCAAGATGAAAAATCTCTATTGTGGAAAGTAAGTGGAAATGGTTTAAAAGCACCTTCCTATGTTTTTGGCACTATCCATATTATTTGCCAAGATGATTATTTTTGGACGCCTGTTATGGATGCTGCTTTAAAAGATGCCCAAAAAGTTTGTTTAGAAATGAAAATGGATGATCCCGGTTTGCAAATGAAAGTGGCAGGAGGCTTGATGAATATGAATGGGAAAAAGCTCAATGAATATTTTACAGAGAGCGAATATAAAAATTTAGAAAATTATTTTAAAGAAAAAGTGGCTATGCTTCCCGTTTCTGCATTGCCCATGATGAAGCCCGTTTTTGTCTATACTTTGATGTCCACCAATATGTTTTCTTGTGAAAATACAAAATCTTATGAAACAGAAATCATGGAAAAAGCAAAGGGTGATGACAAAGAAATTTTAGGTTTAGAAAGTGCAGAAGAACAACTAGGATTTTTGACCAGCATGAATGAAGATTCTGTGGTGATGACTATAAAAAAGATGATGACTATCAACCCTGAAGCTAATGATTCTATTAATCATCAATTTGTAGAAATGATAAATGCCTATAAAGCCCAAGACTTGAATGGTATCACCAAATCATTGGAGATGCAATCCGGAGCTTATATGGATAAGGAGGTATTGTTGGTAAACAGAAACAAAAACTGGATATCCAAAATGAAAGAAATGATGAAAAAAGATAAAGTATTCTTCGCCGTTGGTGCAGCTCATTTAGTGGGAGATAATGGCGTTTTGAACTTATTAAGAAAAGCTGGATACACTGTTGAAGCTGTGAAATAAAAAATGTTACCAATACACAAACAATTGTCTGATGTTTTGATAATGAAAATTCTTAATTTGAGATTAGATATTGTATAAAGGTATTTTTTTTTATTCTTTTAGAAGAAAGGGCATTTTGAAGATAATAATTCAAAATGCTCTTCTTTTATTATAAGATAACTATGATATTATAGTAAGAAGTGCTATCGAGCAGGCTTCTCTCTCGCTGTCATTTCGGGCGAAATGCTTGTAGTCAAGCAATCTCCTTATAATAGCCGTCATTTCTGGCTAAACGTAGTGCATTCGAGCTATCACCTTAAGCGTTTGCATTTCCTTCCATAAGTTTGGTATTTCTACATCCAGAAGAGTAGTGGTGGTTGAAGGACAACAACCACAGTTGAAAAAATCTCAATATTTTTATCGTATATTATTCCATAATTTGATATTGATACATATCATGGTAATATCCTTTTAATTGCATGAGCTCCTCATGGGTGCCTTCTTCTATTATTTGTCCTTCATCTAAAACAATTATTTTATCAAAATTCCAATTTCTAAATATTCTATGGGTAATGATAATTAGTGTTTGATGCTTTAAGGCTTTATCCAGATTGGCCAAAATATGCTGCTCTGTATCATTGTCCACAGCTGAAATACAATCATCTAAAATGACTAATTTATGTTCCTTGGCAAGTGCTCTGGCAATACTCACCCTTTGTTTTTGCCCACCAGAAAGCATAACACCTCGCTCTCCAACTATTGTATTATAACCCTCTGATAAGAGTTCTATTTCTTTATGAATATGTGCGGTTTTGGCTGCTTTTTGAATGTTTTCAATACTATCTTCATTTGTGCCAAAAGAAATATTGGAGGCTATGGTGTCCGAGAATAGGAAGACTTCTTGTGGCACATAGCTCATTTGTGTTCTTAAGGATTGAATATTCCAGTTTTTGATATTGATATTATCTATCAAAATGGCTCCATCTTCAACGTCATACATTCTGAAGATGAGGTGTGCCAAAGTAGATTTCCCTGAACCTGTTTTACCTATTATGGCTATCCTTTCCTGAGGATTAATTTTTAAGCTGAAGTTTTTCAAAGCTGTGATGCCCGTATGAGGGTAAGTAAAACTAATATTTTCAAAGCTAATGCCTCCTTCTAATTCTTTTTCAACCGCTTTATTATTGTTTTGGATGACCGGTATGACATTCAAAAAATCGTTAATTCTTTTTTGCGATGCTGCCGCCCTTTGTATCATAGTGCTTACCCATCCTAAAGTTGATACCGGAAAGGTAAGCATTGTAATATAAATGATAAACTCAGCAATGTTTCCCACAGTAATAACACCTTCTATTGCCATTTTGCCACCTATATAAACGGTAACAATAAGGCTTAAACCAATAAAAATACCCATCAAAGGAGTAAAAAGTGCTTCAGTTTTTGCCAAGTTGATATTACTTTTCCGATATGCTTTACAGTATCTTTCAAAGTTTCTTTGAGCATTTTCTTCTTGTGCATAGCTTTTTATTACTCTTATTCCGGAAAATGTTTCTTGTGCCATAGCGGTAAGGCTGCCCAATTGTGCTTGAATCTTGCCACTTCTTTTATTGATGATATTGTTAATTTTTATCATGCTAAAGGCTAGCATTGGAATAAAAAATAATGCATAAATTGTCAATTCGACATTTACTCTTAACATACCCCAAATCGCCATAGCAGACAAGACCACAACGTTAAGTGTGTACATAATTGCAGGACCAACATAACTTCTTACTCTGGATACATCTTCGGAAATCTTGCTCATCAAGTCTCCGGTTGGGTGTGATTTAAAAAATGAAGTGTCCAACTTTTGACTATGTTCGTAAATTTCGTTTTTCATATCATATTCTATATGACGGGACATCACAATAATAGTTTGTCGCATGAAGAACATCAAAATACCTCTGATTACGGCAAAAGCAAGAAGTAGCAAACCGTTAATCATTACTATCTGCATAACCTGTTGTATAAATATATTGCTTAAAGCGGTATCTGAAATTAATTTATAACGGTCAATGGCAGCATACATTTCGTCTAATACATTACGAACGATGACCGGAGGCAAAACAGCAAAAATATTGGCAGCTGTTACAAAAAATATGCCCAGTCCAAAACGATATTTATATTTAATTAAATATTTATTCAGTTTGAGCAATTCCTTCATTCTTATAATTTTTTTCACAAAGGTAAGTGTAAACTTGTTAAGCCTTTTCTTAAATTTGCAGTCCTATAGATATTATGAATAACGGATTAATAAAAATTGTAGTATTGTTGGTTGTCGCAATTAGCTTTTTGGGGGCTTGCAGCAAAGAAACCAATGAAAGAGTTTATACGGCAAAAGAGATTAAAATTATTTCTGACTCCTTTGTAAAAGCTAAAGAAAAAGAATTATTGATACAGTCCCAAAAAGATTTGGAATATCGCAAAGCGATAGAATTAAGATACCGTATAGATTCTATAAAAAGAGTGGGGGAAGAAGATAAGAATCATTAATATCAAGTAGTAGTTTAAGTGTAATCTAATATGGCTTTTTAGATTAAGATTCTTGTTTATTTGCTTTTAAAATTTAAAGACAAGCCCTTTATTAGATTCTAAATGTATTTTGTATTTTAATGATGAAAAAAATACAACATTATTACCAAAACATTATACCCACCAATGCCATTACCGAAATCACTATCCAAAGGATGCTGCCTTGAATAATAGGTCTTAGACCAATGGATTTTAATAATTGCCTATTCAGTCCCGCTCCTATTAAAAATAGGGTTAATGTTAATCCCGTTTTAGCAAACTTTACTATCTGTGGACCTATAGTTTGAATGAAGGGTACATAGCTACTAATAATAATCGCAAGTATAAATAAGCCGATGAAATAAGGTATTTTTATTTTAGCATCCTTACTCTTAAAAATCATTGTACTGCCCAAAGCAATAGGAATAATCCATAAAGCCCTTGCTAATTTTACGGTTGTGGCTACTTTTAAAGCTTCATCACCATATTTGGCAGCTGCTCCCACCACGGAACTGGTGTCATGGATTGCGATAGCACACCATAAGCCAAAATCTGATTGTGATAAATTTAGATAATGACCAATAGCCGGAAAAATAAAAAGGGCAATTGAATTAAGAATAAAAACCACTCCAAGTGCAGCACTTATTTGCTTTTCCTCTGCCTGCACTACCGGCGACAAAGCGGCTATGGCACTCCCTCCACAAATTGCAGTACCTCCAGAAATGAGGACAGAAATTATTTTTTCTACTTTTAATAATTTTCCTAAGAAATATCCCAAAATCAAAGTTCCAAAAATGGTAATAATGGTAAAGATTATCCCTTCTTTTCCTGCTGCTAAAGCACTATTTATATTCATTCCAAAACCTAAACCTACAATGGAAGATTGAAGCAAAAAGTTAATGGCTTTTTTGTTTTGCTTTTGAAAGGGATGTTGGAAAAATTGGGCAAATAAAATACCCATTAACAAAGCGTATGGAGGAGAAACAAAGGGGCTGAGACACAATGCCGCTAATCCAATAAAAATAACCCTATTGTATTTCTGAAAAAAATTATGCTCCATTTTTGATTCTGATTTCATGTTTTCAGAGTTCTTGCAAATTTGACCTTTTAAGTCTTACAAAAAAAATTTAAATCTGCTATATCTTAATAAAATATAGTTATCAATGAATTTTGCATGATATTAAGACAAAATTATTTAGGTTTGCAATTGAATAATAAAAAATTTAAAAAAATGAAACATACTAATCCTTTAGAAGTTAAATCCAGATTAGATAGTGGAGCAACTTTAAATATAGTAGATGTGAGAGAAGCCAATGAATTTGAAGAAGATAATATAGGAGCACTCCTATTACCTTTAAGTGAAATAAAAAATTTTGAAACAGAGGCTATTGATGACTTAAAAGATCAAGAAATTATTTTACATTGTAGAGGAGGGCAGCGAAGCATGCAAGCAGCACAATTACTTGAAGCAGCAGGATTTACCAATGTAATAAACCTCGATGGTGGCATAATGGAGTGGAGAAAAGAATTAGGGAATTTTAATTTGAAATAATGCAAGATATAGAACCTTACTATAATTGGAGGCTCTTTTATATGGCAGAAGAAGACCCTGCCTCTCCTTTTTATGGAAAAGAGTATAGTGAGTTTGAGTTTAAAGATACGGTGTATAATTATTATATTCACCCTCAATGGGATGCCTTCGGTTCTCCTACCTTGTATTTAAAAGTTCTTTTTGTCGATTATGAGGAAGGTACTGCAATAATTGAATTTATTGGTGAGTGGAATGATGCACTGCATAACGATATTATGCTATTAAAACGTAATGTCATTGATGAAATGCTTTATGCCGGTATCACTAAATATATTCTTATTGTTGAAAATGTAATGAATTTTCATAGTAGTGATGATAGTTATTATGAAGAATGGAATGAAGAACTTTCTGATAAAGATGGTTGGGTAGTTTTGTTGAATTTGCCGGAACATTTGAAGTCCGAATTTAATAATGCCGGTATTTTTAAGTATCTTTTCCAACAAGAGTTTTCATCCTGGAGAACATTAGAACCAGCTATGTTGATAGAAAGAACAGAAGAATACTTGCTTAAAAGAATAGGATAAAAGTTGTTTTTGTATAATTCCTATTATTCTTTAAAACCACAAAATTATTTTAAAATAAAAATTATTCCTATTTTCAATGAATTGGCAAGGAGTTTAAAAAAAACGAAAAATGAATGTAATAAAAAAAGCAATACAGATAATAAGTTTAAGTGTTTTAGGATTGACGATACATCAAAATATAAACGCCCAAGAGCATTATCAATATACTAAAGAGGATAGTCTTTTGCTTTCACAAATGAGAAAAGTTTATACCGGAATGGTATTTCAAGATGTATTTAATAACAATGCTTTGGTGGATATTAATAGTGTTCCTAATGACACTCCTGTTTTGATTATGTATTTTAATCCAGATTGTGGCCACTGCCGTATAGATGCAACCAAATTAAGAGATTTCGTTCCACAATACAATATCCCTTTTTGGATGATTTCTTTTGTGGAGCTTAAAGAGATGAATCAATTTGCAAAGGAATTTGGACTAAAAGGGATTCCCGGATTATTGTATTTAAGAGATTCCACCAGAGGAATGCACAATTGGTTTACTTATAGATATGTTCCATTCTTTGCCTTAATAGATAAAAAAGGTAATTTGATAAAAGAGTTTGATAAGCTACCTCAACCTGAAGAATTACAAGAAGTGTTGCGTACCAATGCTTTTATGGAATCTTTAAATAATAATGCTCAACCTCAAGATTAAAAAGGAATAAATAATAGTGGTAATAAGAAAGACGGTTAAGAGCAAAACTTAACCGTCTTTTATATTATTTTAGAAAATTAGTCTTTCAATTCTCCATTAATAAATTGTTTGATCCAATGGGTGTCAACAGACTTAGGACGTTCAATTGGGAACCCTAAAGCTCTGTCCCAGCATAATCCTGCTAGCACTCCTAAAGAACGACTCACTCCAAAAATTACCGTGTAAAATTCTGATTCCACTAAGCCAAAATGTCTTAACAAAGCACCGCTATGTGCATCCACATTAGGCCAAGGGTTTTTGATTTTACCCGTTGCACCTAAGATTTCTGGAGCAGTTTCATAAATATTCCAAACGGTTTGAACCATAGGATCTTCTGGGCAATGTTCCTTGGCAAAATCCATTTGTGCAATATATCTAGGGTCTGTCTTACGCAATACGGCATGACCATATCCGGGAACTACTTTTCCTTCACTCAAAGTCTTTTTGATGTACTCTGCAATTTCCTCTTTAGAAGGTGCATCTGTACCCAATTCTTTATTCATGTCCATGATCCAGTTTACCACCTCTTGGTTGGCTAATCCGTGTAATGGGCCTGCAAGACCATTCATGCCCGATGCGAAAGAAATAAATGGGTCAGATAGTGCAGAGCCTACAAGATGTGTTGCATGAGCTGAAACATTTCCACCTTCATGGTCGGCATGAATAGTTAAATACAACCTCATTAAAGCATAAAATCCTTTAGAGTCATAACCCAGCATGTGGGCAAAGTTAGCCGCCCAGTCTAACATACCATTAGGTTGGATATGATCTCCTCCTTTGTATTTTCTTCTGTAAATATAAGCAGCTATTCTTGGTAATTTTGCAATCAAGCTTACACAATCTTCATAAGTATATGACCAATATTCAGACTTGCTCATGCCTTCAGCATATTTTTGTGCAAACTCAGATTCTCTTTGTAAAGCAGTAATTGCAATTGAAAATTGCGTCATAGGGTGGGTGTTTATCGGTAATTTTTCAATTACGTCAAACACATAATTAGGTACATGCGACCTTCTGGCAAAAGTAGCAGAAAGATGCTCTACATCTTGCTCTGAAGGCATTTCGCCTATTAACATTAAATAAAAAAGCCCTTCGGGTAATGGTTCTACACCCCCTTCGGCCTTAGGAAGTTTTTCTCTTAATTCAGGTATAGAATAACCTCTGAATCTAATTCCATCTTCAGCATCCAATAAAGAGGTCTCTGTAATTAAACCTATCATACCACGCATCCCCTGATAAGCTTGTTGGATGGTAATTTCTCCTAATTTAGTATTGCCGTGTTCTTTTAAAATTTCTTTGATCTCTGCTCCGACTGTATCCGCCTTTGCTTTAAATCTATCTTTGATAACTCCCATAAATAAAATGTAAAATATATGTTGATTAAAATATAACTTTCAAAGTTAATGAATATTATTTACAAATTCAATAATAAAATTAAAAAAGTAAGTAAATTCTTTTATTCCCATTTGAATAATCGGGTGGCTATGCTGTATCCTATTATTCCCCAAATAATTATAATAAGTATTTCAAACTTTACATCCCATAAATTTGCCCCATCAAAGGCTATTGCCCTCAAGGCTTCATTAAAATAGGTTAAGGGCATAATCTTTGCCAAAAACTGTAAATAGGTGGGTAAATTGTCAATAGGGAAAAATGTTCCTGCCAGTAAAAATTGAGGAAGGGTTACTATATTTGAAATGGGAGGAATGACAGATTCACTTTTTGCAATTCCGCTAATAATAAATCCAAAACTCATAAATACTAATAAAGCCATTGCAGAAACTACCAGCATATTCACAACAGTAATCCAACCGTTTATTAAGGTAAATCCTAAAAAATATTTCCCTATTAATATTATTAATAGCCCACCTGTTAATTGGAAAATTAATCTTGCCAATGCTTCACTTAGTAAGATGATGCTCCTTTTTATAGGAGTTGCAAAAAACCTTTTTAATACCAGCATTTGACGGAATCCGAAAAATACAAATGCGGTTCCAAAAACACTAGCCGCCAATAAAGAAAAACCAAGTTGTCCGGGTAAAATAAAATCGATTAATTTATATTCTTTGTCTTTCACCTCAACTTTTTTAACATCCACCAATTGAAGTAGAGATTGGTGTAAATTGCTATCATGGACCAAAAAGTTTTCATTGATATCAGTTTCAATTTGGTTGGCTACGGAACGATTATGGCTACCTGTAATAATATTAACCTTGTATTTATTAGATGCCATTTTTTGGATATTGACTATCGCTTGAATTCTACTTTTTTGTAGTTCTTGTCTTTCTGTAACGCTATCTAAGTGGGTCATTACCTGAAAAGAGGGATTACTCATAATACCCGTAAAGACCGGATTTGCTAAATCCGAATTGCTGCTAATAGATAGTTTTACCTTAGGAGAAAGGTCACCAATAAACCCAAAGGCAAAAATAAATACTAATGGGAAGGCAATGCTGAAAACTACCGCTGAAGGGCTTTTCAGCATAGAACGGATAGATGCCTTAGTTAAAGCTTTTAATGCTGAAAGTTGGCTGTAATTTTGGGACATTTTAATTTTGATTGAATTCTTCAATTACTTTTTTGTATAAACTTTCATATTGAGGCACTATTTTATCAATAGTAAATGTGTGTGCATGCTTAAAAGCTCTTTCTTTAAACTGTGCTAATATCACATCATCCTTTAAAATTGAAATTGCTTTTTGTGCCATTTCTTCTACATTACCCACATCGCTTAAATAGCCGGTGACCCCTTCAATATTAATTTCCGGTAAGCCTCCTGCATTGCTGGAAATCACCGGAACCTGGCAGGCCATAGCTTCCAAGGCAGCTAAACCAAAACTTTCATAAGCTGATGGTAATAAGAATAAATCGCTGATGCTAAAGATATCTTCCACTTGTTCTTGTTTTCCTAAGAAACGAACATCATGCACATCACAACAATGTTTTACCTGATCTTCCATTTCTGCTCGTTCCGGACCATCACCTATCATGATTAGTTTGCTTGGGATTTCTTTATGGATTAATCTAAATGTTTTAATAACATCATCCACTCTTTTTACTTTTCTAAAATTAGAAACGTGTGTAATGATCCTTTCACCATTTGGAGCAATCATTTTTTTGAAATGGTCTCTTTCCTTTTTTTGGAATCGATGTACATCAACAAAATTATAAATGACATTTACATCATTTTGAATTTTAAAATTGGCTAAAGTTTCGAGTCTTAGATTTTCGGATACTGCGGTGATAGCCGTTGATTTATTTAAAGAAAAAGTTACAATTGGCTCATAAGTTTTATCCTTGCCTACCAAGGTAATATCAGTTCCATGCAATGTGGTGATATAAGGCAAGTTCTTACCCGAATCTTTCAAAATTTGTTGTGCAAAGTAGGCAGAGGAGGCATGTGGAATGGCATAATGTACATGTAATACATCCAAATCGTAATTTTGAACTACACTTACTATCGTACTGATTAAAGCAGATTCATAAGGCGGAAAATCAAAAAGAGGATAGGCCGGTACTGTCACTTCGTGGAAGTATATATTTGGTCTGAAGCTATTGATAAGCCTAACGGGTTGCTGGTAGGTGATAAAATGAACTTCATGTTCTTTATCGGCTAATGCGATTCCTAATTCAGTGGCCAAAACTCCACTGCCTCCAAAGGTAGGATAACATACTATTCCAATTTTCATTTAAAAATGATTTAAAAAGTTTTATAATAAATAGGTAAGGAAAGTTAAAAAAACTTTGCAAAGATAAAAAAGCTTGTCTTTCAATGGACAAGCTTTTTCTATATAGTATCTTAGATTTTGTTTATTTTAATTACATTCAAGTTTACATTCAAGTAATAAATGCAACACTTTTAAAAAACTCTATCCCTTTATCTGGAGAAAAAATCCGTCTTCTCTTTGGTTTCTACAAACAAAAAGGGTGGAATATTTATTGCCATCAAAATCATCATACAGCACCAATTTCAAAGATGTGGTATCACATATATTTTTTTGCGGGAAATTTACAGGAGGCAGGCTTTGAGCCAGAACAGTCCTGCATAAGAGACATAAGAATGCTATTAATAACAAATTTATTAAATTTTTCATTTTATTATATTTTTAAGAAATTAAGGTTCATTTAATATTGCTTCTATTAACACGCTATCTTTAATTCCATTTTCATAATGAGAATACCATCTTGGAGCTAAAGAGAATCTGGCTTTACCATTTTGGGTAGAAATATGTAGAATAGTTGTATCGTTGTCAATTCCATAATATTTATTATTCACATAAAAAGACAATGTACCCTTTGTAGGAGTCTGGTTTGGATTATTACGGTTTAACAATATTTTATTTGTGTTTTGGAAATCAAAATCACCACCATAAAAAGTCAAAATAAACCAATTATTGGAATTAGTTTCTTGCAAAACATATACGAATCTCCCAATACTTAAATCCACGTTATTCGAGCTATATTCTACACCATTTACTTTCCAGTAGGAGTATTGTTTTTTATTTTTTTTGCCACAAGAGGCTAAAAGGGCAATAATCGCTGTGGTAATGATAATTCTGTTCATAAAAATATGTATTAAGGTTTATTAAAAGCTAATTTACAGGAGGTAGGCAATTGAGCCTGAGTAGTTTTGTATAATAATAGCCATAATACTATTAATAAGTAATATTGTTTTTTCATTTTGTTTATTTTGAAATTTTTAAATTAAGGTTCATTAAAAGTACCATCCACCCAAATACTATCCAAAGGATTGTTAGGGTTTACCATACGAACTGAATCTACTTTGAATTGAGCCTTTCCATTTATTTCGCTTGCTCTTACCATTGCAGTATTATTGTTCGTTACTAAATAGCAAACGGTGTCAAAACAAATACCTAAACCTGCAAAATCAGGATTCTGTGTGTAAAAATAAGCTAAAGGATATTCACCGTTTTTTGGAAATTCACCAATATTTAAAACCAATACTAAATCTTATTTTATCCTGACAACTAATACGACTAATCGGCCTCATATAACCTTCTATTGCTGTTACATTATTCGAGCTATATTCCACTCCATTTACTTTCCAGTAGGAGTATTGTTTTTTATTTTTTTTGCCACAAGAGGCTAAAAGGGCAATAATCGCTGTGGTAATGATAATTCTGTTCATAAAAATATGTATTAAGGTTTATTAAAAGCTAAAGGTACAATTTTTTGGAGGGTCTTTGTTTTTATTTGTGTATAACATAATTGAAAATATATTTTTATATTAAAAAATAATTTATTGGATTTGTTGTTAATATTTGAAAATTAAATAGGTCTAATTTTTTTTTGAAATAAATTATTATTTTAGTGTTAGCCATTGCAACATAAAAAAAACACAACGTGGACTAATTCCTATTACTTCGTGTTCGAGGTTCGTCCAAAACCCACACTACAAAGCAAAAAGGAACGCCCACGTTTTACCGCAGACGTTTCCACTTTACCACATATATTTTAACAGAAAAAATTACAGGAGGCAGACTTTGAGCCTGAACAGTCCTGTTTGGTAATTTAATTATTACCCAATACTTTAATGTTATCTAATTCAAAAGTACTTGTAGCACCTGTTTCAGAGCCGGTATATTTGAAAGCAATATAAACTTGTTTGTTGTTAAAGTTTGCAGGAATAGCCACATCCACTTGTTTCCAAGCCCAATTGGATTGGCCTGTAACCGTTATTGGGTCTAGTTCTGTCCAAGTGGAAGCCGTTGGGTCTCCATTAAATGTAGTGGTGATATAAGCTTTCAAGGTGGCTGCATCAGGGAAAGCATAAGTAGTTTTTACTTGAAGGCTGTATGTACTATAATTGTTTAAAGAAATTGTAGGCGTAACCAACCAAGTTTTGACATCATTTTCACCAGAACCATAGGCCGATATTTTAGCATATAAATCACTTGGATTATTTGGCGAACCATCGTAATAGAATTTTTTGGTTCCTGCTTCTGAATAATTAACCCATCCCGGAATATTTATATCAGTACTCTTAGTGCCGGAATTAAAATCTTCAGAATAAATGGTTACGCCTGGGAGTGGAGCACCTCCACATCTTTCCGGTTTGAAATTAACATCTGAAGTGTCTCTTATTATTAATTGAGGCGTAGTGTTGTATTTAGTGTATAGTGCTACTATTGTACCGCTACCGGTAGGTGTTAAAGCTGCTTGAAATTTTGAGTAATTACTTGTTCTTAAAACGATATTTGAAGAGGAGGCATTGCAACCCTCTAAATATCTATTGGTAGTCGTGTTGGATTGGGCATAACTAACACCATAGGAGCCTTCTTTAAATTGAACATCTTTAATCGCCACCAATTTGTTTAAGTATTTATCGGCACCAACCACATTGGCCAATTGATCATAAGTGAAAGTATCCACTATTATTGGATTTGGATAATTAGCCTTTATTATATATTCATCTGCCATATTAAAAGGTATAGCCACAACGCTTGAACGCTCATCAATACCGTAACCTAATTGTTTCATGCCTCCATACGCAGCCAATGTCAAGCCTTTGCATTTTACATAAACCTTGCGACCAATAGGGTAGTCATTATAAATATTGTTTTGGTCAATATTAATTTCAATACCTCCGGTTGTATCTTGAATGACGAATTTTTTATAATAGTTTCCACTTCGGTCATCCATTACTACTACTCCGGAAATGGTAACATCTTCGGTTATTTTAGTGTTTAATGGCATAGCCAATAACTCTGAAATAGTATGGGTGACCTTTAAATTGGGGTCGTAACTAGATTCATCAGCAGGCACATCATTTCCTTTTTTTATGCAGGAGTTCATAAATAAAGTAGTACCAATAAAAGTAAAAGTTAAAAGAATAGCTATCTTTTTCATTACAAATGAATTTATTAATCAATCTGCAAAAGTAATAAAAATTAATAAGTTGTAACTTATTTATTGGGTATTTCTAAATTTGGAATAAAAATAAATAAAATATCTATTTTTTTAAATAATATTACTTAACTTTGCACCCTAAAAATTAATTTTAACTTAAAAGTTATGGCAGATTTACGCTTACAGCGCAACTTTGGTATTGCCGCTCACATTGATGCCGGTAAGACAACAACTACAGAACGTATTTTATTTTACACCGGTGTAAACCACAAGTTAGGTGAAACTCACGAAGGTGGAGCTACTACCGACTGGATGGCTCAAGAAAAAGAGCGTGGTATTACAATCACTTCAGCAGCGGTAACATGTTTTTGGAACTTTCCTACTTTACAAGGAAAACCAACTTCTGATGCTAAAAAATATAAATTTAATATCATTGATACTCCGGGTCACGTGGATTTTACCGTTGAGGTAGAACGTTCTATGCGTGTTTTGGATGGTCTTGTAGCTTTGTTTTCAGCTGTAGATGGTGTGGAGCCTCAATCTGAAACCGTTTGGCGTCAGGCTAACCGCTACAAAGTACCAAGAATTGGTTTTGTAAATAAAATGGATCGTATTGGTGCTGACTTCTTAAATGTTGTAAAGCAAGTACGTGAAATGTTAGGTGCTAAAGCTGTTCCATTGCAATTACCAATTGGTGCCGAAGATGATTTCAAAGGAGTAGTAGATTTAATTTCTATGAAATCTATTGTATGGACAGACCAAGTAGGTATGGAATATACAGAAGGTGAAATTCCTGCAGATATGTTAGAAGAAGCTAACCAATATCGTGCTGAATTAGTAGAAGCTGTGGCTGAGTATGATGATACTTTAATGGAGAAATTCTTTGAAGATCCAAACTCAATATCTGAAGATGAAATTCATGAAGCTGTACGTAAAGCAACCATCGATTTGAGCATTATCCCTATGCTTTGTGGTTCTTCTTACAGAAACAAAGGTGTTCAAAAAATGTTGGACTGTGTAGTTCGTTATTTGCCTTCACCAATGGATGTTGAAGCTATCGAAGGTCACGATCCTGATGATGCTGAAAAAGTATTATACCGTAAACCAGATGCAAAAGAACCCTTCTCTGCATTGGCATTTAAAATCATGACGGATCCATTCGTAGGTCGTTTGGCGTTCTTCCGTGCCTATTCCGGTCATTTAGATGCGGGTTCTTATGTGTTAAACGTACGTTCCGGTAAAAATGAGCGTATCTCTCGTATCATGCAGATGCATGCTAACAAGCAAAACCCAATCGACTTTATCGAAGCCGGTGATATTGGTGCTGCTGTTGGATTTAAAGATATTAAAACAGGTGATACACTTTGTGATGAAAAACACCCTATTGTTTTAGAAAACATGTTTATACCTGAATCCGTTATCTCCATTGCTATTGAGCCTAAAACTCAAGCCGATGTTGATAAAATGGGTATGGCTATCGCTAAATTGGTTGAAGAAGATCCTACTTTACGTGTTAAGACTGACGAAGATACAGGCCAAACTGTATTGTCTGGTATGGGTGAATTACACTTAGAGATTATCCTTGACCGTATGAAGCGTGAGTTTAAAGTAGAAGTAAACCAAGGAGCTCCTCAGGTGGCTTACAAAGAAGCTTTCACTGCTCAGATTTCCCATCGTGAAGTGTTCAAAAAGCAATCTGGTGGTCGTGGTAAATTTGCCGATATCCAATTCGAAATCGGACCTGCTGACGAAGCTTTCTTAGCTGAAGGAAAAGGTACATACCAATTTATCAATGATTTATTTGGAGGATCTATCCCTAAAGAATTTGTACCTGCCATTCAAAAAGGATTTGAATCTTGTATGGGTTCTGGTGTGTTAGCAGGATTCCCTGTAGAACATATGAGAGTACGTATCTATGATGGATCATTCCACCAAGTGGATTCTGACTCCATGTCTTTTGAATTGTGTGCTAAACAAGGTTTCCGTACTGCCGGTAAAATGGCTAAACCTATAGTTCTAGAGCCAATTATGAAAGTAGAAGTATTGACTCCTGATCAATACATGGGTGATGTTTCTGGTGACTTAAACCGTCGTCGTGCCATGTTAGAAGGTATGGATACTCGTAATAACTTACAAGTAATCAAAGCAAAAGTTCCTTTGAGCGAAATGTTCGGTTATGTAACTCAATTACGTTCATTATCTTCTGGTCGTGCCTCTTCAACTATGGAATTTAGTCACTATGCTCAAGCTCCTCGTAATATCGAAGAAGAAGTAGTAGCTAAAGCTAAAGGACGTAAAGTAGAAGAAGAATAAGAATATATTAATCTTTTGAATAAAAAGCCACCGGTTTCGGTGGCTTTTTTTGTGTGTAAATTTTTATTTAATTCTTTTATCCAATTAATATCCGTATATTCGTATTATGAATTTTGAAAAAAGAATTTACATTAATAATAGGCCATTAATACTTACTAATTCTGCACAGGCATTAAGAAGCGAAAATAATATCACCAAAGGGTTTGAATTGTTTATTGGAGCTTTCTCAAGAAATTTTAGATTAGCTAAGAAATACCTAGAAAGGCCCTTTGTCCAAGGAGTAATCATTGAAGATATAGATATTGATCTTATCAATCAAGAATTAGACAGGAGTTTTTTTAATATTCAAGCAGGTGGGGGAGTGGTACGTAATAAAAACGGTGATATACTTTTGATTCTAAGAAGAGGACGATGGGATTTGCCCAAAGGGAAACTAGATGAAGGTGAAAATATTGAAAAATGTGCCCTGAGAGAAGTGCAAGAAGAAACCGGTGTGGAAGGCTTGCATCTCGGTAAAAAGATTATGGATACTTTTCATATTTATTCCGGAGAAAAAGATTTTGGTATTAAAAAAGATGTTTTAAAAAAAACATCTTGGTTTGATATGGTTGTGGATGATGTACCTGATTTAATTCCTCAAGCCGAGGAAAATATTTTACAGGCAAAATGGGTTCCCGTTGCTGATTTGCCATATTATGTAAAAAATACTTTTCAAGGTATTAAAGATGTCTTAAAATATAAAGGGTTGATTTAATAATTTTTTATGAACTGGCAACTTCATACATTTAATGAATTGACCACTCTGGATTTGTATAATATTTTACAACTCCGCAACGCTGTTTTTATTGTTGAACAGCAATGTACATACCAAGATATTGATAATAAGGATTTAAAAGCATTACACCTTATTTACAAAACAGAGAATGATATTATTGCCTATTGCCGCTTATTACCACCCGGCCTTTCTTATGAACAGTCAAGTATAGGAAGGGTTTTAACAAAGGCTTCTTACAGAAGTAAAGGAATAGGGAAAACCTTGATGCAGCAAGCTATACGATATTGTCAAACCTTATGGCCCAAATATGATATTGTGATTAGTGCACAATTATACCTTGAAGGTTTTTATAGAAATTTAGAATTTAAAACTTTGGGTCAGCCTTATTTGGAAGATGACATCCCCCATGTAAAAATGATTCTGAATGCCGCTCTTAGACAATAAGGAAATTAGAATTTCCTCAATGAGTTGTAAACAAAAAAAATATTATTTCTAAATTAAATAATATTTTCAGCCTTTAGTCCGTTATAATTGAAACAATATTTTTTATTTTGAGATTTATTAAATCATTTATTTTTGGATTTATTCTTTTAGGCTATGGATTGCAAGGTAATGCTCAAGATAGCATCAACATTCCTATTGCACATTCTGAACAAATGAACAAGAAAAATGAAATTGGAATATATGGGGAGGTTTTAAACAATACCTTGAGGTCAGACGAAGAGGCTGCAATCGGAATTCAATATAAATATTGGCTGAAACCGAATACTGCTTTACGTTTTTCGGCAGGCTATGGACTCTTTGAACGTTTAGAAGAGAAAAGAATTTTGGAAATAATTTCAGAAGATAGTATTGAAATGGGTTATGCTAATTTTAAAAATAATTATATAAAACTAAGTGCCGGATTAGAATGGCAAAAGAAATTAATAAATAATATATATTTTTATCATTCACTTGATTTGAGTGCTACTTATGGCTGGGGCAAAAGGAATACTTATTCTATTATTCAGGATTCAAATAATTTTAATAATTATTATATTTCCGATAATTATGATTTAAGCGTTCCCAATTATAGACATTTTGTTTTTTTGAATTATTCTATAGGTATCAAAAAAGTTTATCGTAACCTTGTTTTTGGTGTCGAGTCCAATATATTAGGATTGGGATATCATTCAGAAAAAATAGGTAATAAATCTAGTGTTGGAGATTTTCATATTAATAGTTTATATAACCCTTCTCTTAGAGCCTTCTGCCAATTTAGATTTTAAGTTTAATAGAAGTAATTAATAAAAATGAGGTCTGTCATGTATTGGAGGAAGTCGAAAGTATAAAGGAACTGGTATTAGAAAATTTATTCCAAGTTAAAACAAAAAAACAAATAAATGTTTTTAATTTAAAGAATATTAGAAATCTGTTTAATATTAATAGAATAAGAGCGGAGGTGTGTTGCTTTTATTTTATATTTGCTTTCTTTTTAGCAATATAGAAAATATGATTTCAGGAAATCTTCAAGAATTAATTATCCATAAAGTAGGCAACAAATCTTTGGATGAAAATTTAATACTTACAAATACAAAAACTGATTTGGATGAAGAACTAATAGCAATATTAAATACCTATTTTTTTTCCTCATTTAAAAATGAAGAGCGGTATAAGTTTCATCATGAATTTGACATCAACCTCAATGAGGTATTTAGTTGTATCTCTAAAATTTTTGAAGACGTTTCTTGCCTTCAAGAGCAATCGGAAAATATAGCCAAGCATTTATACGAAAAAAGCGAACATCCCAACATAAAGCCCGGAGAGCTTTATATTGGCTATTTTACAGCATGTTTGGTGGATGGTGTAGCTACAGATGCAATAGGGATATTTAAGTCTGAGAATAGGGATACTTTTTTAGATGTACAACAAAATTTTGAAGGATTTGAATTGACCAGTAAACAAGGTATTAATATCAATAAATTGGACAAGGGTTGTTTTGTTTTTAATATTCAAAAAGAAGAGGGTTATGTTTTATCGATTATTGATAATACCAATAAAAGCAAAGAAGCCCAATATTGGAAAGATGATTTTTTAAAGGTGTTTGTTTTGAATAATGATTATCATCAAACTAACCAGTTTCTAACCATCGCTAAGGAATTTGTCAGCAAGCAGATAGGTGAAGAATTTGAAGTAAGCAAAACCGATAAAATAGATTTACTCAATCGTTCGGTAGATTATTTTAAAAATCATGAAAGTTTTGATAAGCAAGAATTTGAATCTGCTGTTTTTGCAGATGAAGAAGTAATTCAGTCCTTTAGGAAATTTGACCAAGTCTATAGGTCAGAAAATGAACTGGAGCCTACAGACAGTTTTTTCATCTCGGATCAAGCCGTAAAAAAACAATCTAGAGTCTTTAAAAGTGTATTAAAGTTGGACAAAAATTTTCATATTTATATTCATGGCGACAAAGAATTAATTGAACAAGGAACTGACGATGATGGCCGAAAATTTTATAAAATTTATTATGAACAAGAACTTTAGGGAGGTAAATTCTTACCAAAAAGTTTTCAATGCATTATTGTAACTTTACCAAAATTGATTGAATTAATATGTATGAGTTATTGCAAAAGAAACTTTCAGAAATTATTACTTTAACAGAAGAAGAATTTGAAGTAGTTAAAACATTTTTTCAGCCAAAAAAGTTAAGAAAAAAAAGATTTCTTCTACAAGAGGGTGATATTTGTCATTATACAGCATTTGTAGAAAAAGGACTAATGCGAACCTATTCCATTGATGAGAAAGGAGCAGAGCATATTTTACAATTTTCTTTAGAAGGTTGGTGGACTGCCGATTTGTACAGTTTTCTTACACAAGAACCTTCTATCTATAACATTGAGGCTATTGAAGAATGTGAACTCCTTATTATTTCACAGAGTTCATGGGAAGAAATGTTTTTAGAAATTCCTAAAATGGAACATTACTTTAGAGTGTTATTGCAAAATAATTTAATCAATACCCAAAGAAGATTAATGGGTGCTTTTAAAGAAACCGCAGAAGAAAAATATTTAAAACTTTTCAAAACCTTTCCAGATCTTTTTCAAAGAGTACCGCAGCACATGATAGCATCCTATTTAGGTGTCACTCGTGAAACCCTTAGCCGGGTGCGTTCTGCACAGATGAATAAAGAATAAGGTAGCAATTATTTTTGCTACCTTATTCTTTATATTACTTCTATTTGATTTTTTAATAAATCTTCAAAAGTATCTCTTTTTCGTATAAGATGGGCTTTGCCTTTGAGCATCATCACTTCTGCAGGTTTTAATCTGCTATTAAAATTAGAACTCATTTCAAAACCATAAGCACCGGCATTTCTGAAAGCTAAAATATCGCCTTCATGCACTTCTTTGATTTTTCTGTCCCAGGCAAAAGTATCTGTTTCGCAAATATTGCCGACTACAGTATAAATTCTTTCCTTGTCTTTTTTGATATTGCTGATATTGTCAATACGATGATAAGCATCATAAAACATTGGGCGGATCAAATGGTTGAATCCTGAATTTACCCCTACGAAAACAGTTGCAGTGGTCTGTTTGATGACATTGGATCTTACCAAAAAATGACCACAATCGCTTACCAAAAATTTACCCGGTTCAAACCATAGTTCCAAGGTTTTATTGTTTTCCTTTTGAAAAAGTTCAAATGCCTTATTCACTTTTTTACCCAGAAGTCCTACATCAGTATCTTCTTCATCTTCGTTATAAGCCACTTTAAATCCTGAACCCATATCCAAGTATTTTAAATCTGGAAAGTGTGCCGTTAAGTCGAACATGATTTCCAATCCTTGAAGAAAAACATCCACATCCTTAATTTCGCTACCGGTGTGCATATGCAGTCCTTCCACTCTTAATTTTGTAGTTTGGATTACTCTTTCAATATGCCTTAATTGGTGGATGGAAATACCAAATTTACTATCTATATGACCGGTGGATATTTTATGGTTTCCTCCTGCATATATATGTGGGTTTATCCGGATAAATATTGGATATTTATTACCATATTTATTCCCGAACTGTTCCAAGATAGAAATATTATCGATATTGATATGTACTCCATATTGCATCGCCATTTCATATTCGGAAATATCAATACAGTTGGGTGTGAAAAGAATTTGATCTACTTCGAAACCTGCTTTCAGTCCTAATTGAACTTCATTGATGCTTACGCAATCCAGCCCGGCACCAAGGCTATGGATGTATTTTAAAATATTGATATTAGACAGAGCCTTACAAGCATAAAAGAAACGAGTGTTGGACTTAAAAGCCTTTTTTAGTTTGGAGTATTGTTTTTTTATACTTTCAGTGTCATAAACATATAAAGGTGTTCCAAATTGTTGGGCTAAAGCTAATAATTCGTTGTCTGTCATTCTTGTTATTTTTTAAATAAATAATTGGGAAACAAAAGTAAAAAAATAATAAATAATTTTTCAATTTTTTATTTTCTTAATTTATGAAAAATTAATTTTATTTAGTTTTTGGTTTTTTAAAAAATTAAGGAGTGTTTAATAGTTTTTCCAAAATTTCAATAGCACAAGTTGCGACCACAGTTCCGGGACCAAAAACAAAGCTGACGCCGGCTTGGTACAGAAAGTCATAGTCTTGTTGAGGGATTACACCTCCTGCAACTACAAAAATATCGGATCTGCCATATTGTTTTAATGCGGCTAATACTTGTGGTACTAAAGTTTTATGTCCTGCTGCTAAGCTTGAAATGCCTAAAATATGCACATCGTTTTCCACGGCTTGTTTTGCGGCTTCCTCTGGAGTTTGAAATAAAGGGCCTATGTCCACATCAAAGCCAAGGTCAGCAAAACTGGTAGCAATTACCTTTGCACCTCTATCGTGTCCATCTTGTCCTAATTTGGCTATCATAATTCGGGGTCTTCTTCCTTCTTCCTTTGCAAATTCGTCTGCTAAATTTCTAGCTTTAATAAAGTTTTCATTCATTGCTATTTCTTTTGAATATACACCTGAAATACTTCTGATGCGAGCCTGATAACGTCCAAAGACTTTTTCCAAAGCAGTTGAAATTTCTCCGAGGCTTGCTCTTTTTCTTGCTGCCACTACTGCTAATTCCAATAGATTACCTTTTCCTGATTGAGCAGCAGCAGTTAAATTTTCAATTGCTTCTTGTACATCAGCATTATTTCTATTGGCTTTAAGTTGTTTCAATCTTTGGAGTTGTTGCTCTCTAACGATAGTATTATCCACTTCTAAAATTTCCAAGTTAGATTTTTCGTTGGTAATATAATTATTTACACCAACAATAGTGTCAAGCCCACCGTCAATTCTAGCTTGCTTTTTGGCGGCAGCTTCTTCTATTCTCATCTTTGGAATGCCTGTTTCAATTGCTTTTGCCATTCCACCTAAAGATTCCACTTCTTCAATTAAAGCCCAAGCCTTTTGTGCTATTTGTTCCGTAAGGTATTCAACATAAAAAGAGCCACCCCAAGGGTCAACGGTTTCACAAATGTCAGTTTCACTTTGTAAAACAATCTGGGTGTTCCTAGCTATTCTTGCACTAAAATCTGTAGGTAGTGCAATGGCTTCATCTAAAGCGTTGGTGTGCAGGCTTTGTGTATGTCCCATTGCTGCTGCCAATGCTTCAATTGTTGTTCTTGTAACATTATTAAAAGGGTCTTGCTCTGTCAGGCTCCAACCACTTGTCTGGCAGTGGGTACGCAAAGCCATACTCTTTTCTTTTTCAGGATTAAACTGCTTAACAATTTTTGCCCAAAGCATTCTGGCTGCACGCATTTTGGCAATTTCCATAAAATGGTTCATTCCTATTGCCCAAAAGAAAGAAAGCCGGGGTGCAAAGTCGTCTATCTTCATCCCTGCCTGAATACCGGTGCGGATATATTCTAATCCATCAGCTAAAGTATAAGCCAATTCTATGTCTGCCGTAGCACCTGCTTCTTGCATATGATAGCCACTGATAGAAATGGAGTTAAACTTAGGCATATTTTTTGCAGTATATTCAAAAATATCTGCAATTATTTTCATGGAAGGTTGTGGTGGATAGATATAGGTGTTGCGCACCATAAATTCTTTCAAAATATCGTTTTGAATAGTCCCACTCAGTTTTTCCAGAGGAACACCTTGCTCTTCGGCTGCCACAATATAAAATGCCAAAATAGGAAGTACTGCACCATTCATAGTCATGGAGACACTCATTTCTCCTAATGGTATTTGGTCAAAAAGAATTTTTATGTCCAATACCGAATCTATGGCTACACCAGCTTTTCCTACATCGCCTACCACTCTTTCATGATCACTGTCATATCCTCTATGGGTAGCCAAGTCAAAAGCTACCGATAAGCCTTTTTGCCCGGCAGCTAGATTTCTTCTGTAAAAAGCATTACTTTCCTCAGCTGTGCTAAAACCCGCATATTGACGTATAGTCCATGGTTTTTGAACATACATACTGCTATAAGGTCCTCTTAAAAATGGGGCAATACCGGCTACAAAATTTAATTGTTTTTTATTTTGAATATCGTTTAGCGTAAAATTGTTTTTTATGCTAATACCTTCAGCAGTAATAAATGTTTCTTTTGAAATTGTTTCTTTGTCAGAAAGAATATTGTTAAAAGATATATCTGAAAAGTCTTTTCTCATTAAAATTTTTTTGAAAAATTATCGACCAAAGTTACAAAACTTTCAATGATAATTATCAACTCTTTTATTCTGTTGTGTGCGAAAAAATAAAAGGTTACAACATTGCTGGTGTAACCTTTTTAAAAATAATATTAAACTTGGTTTATGGGTAGTTTTTTTAATTTTTCATATCGATAAACCAATATTCCTACTAATGCAATAAACCCGGAATACAAGGCTATTTCAATTTTAGGTTGAATAGACATTGAAATGGTCATTGTTAGGGCTTCTGTAAAAATACATGCACTCACATGCCTCACCCTCCATCTATAGGAGCTATAACCTTTTAAATCTACTTTTTTGCCCCAGAAATAAGCAGTAATTATTATTAAAAATAAATCCAATGGTGTTATTTTATTTTTTATATTCATTCATAAATGCTGATACACTTTCTTTCATGTGAGCAATTTGGGTGGCATCCAATCCATGGTGACAAGCCATCAACATTCCACCCCTCATTACTTGGTCTGCTTGGGCATAACCATTTGAAGTAGCTTTGTGGGCAATGTTTTTAAAACCTGGTTGACGGAGAATGTTACCGGTAAAAATAGTTCTGGTTTGGATGTTTCTTTTTTCTAAAAATATTTGTAAATCTCTGCGGCTGAAAGGTGCATTATCTTTAATAGTTACAGCAAATGCAAGCCAACCTGTTCTGGAATCAGCCAATTGATTTGGAAGGATGAAATACTCTTCATATTGCTCAAAGAATTGACGCATTTCATTGTAATTTGCCGTTCTTTTATTGATATTGTCTGCTAGTTTGCCTACTTGAACTAATCCAAAAGCAGACCCCATTTCCGAAGGTTCAATATTGTAGCCAGGCTCTTCAAAAACAAATTTTGCATCATAAGGAATACCATCAACAGTAACGTTGAAGCGGTTTTCAATAGCTTCCGATTCTACAAAAAGTGAAGAGCTACGGCCCCAGCTTCTTAATAATTTTCCTCTGGTATAAAGAGCATCATCGTTCATACAAATCATACCTCCATTACCACCACAGTTTACAATATGGGAACCATAAAAGCTGGTGGTGCTGATATCGGTATATCTACCACTTGAAGCCCCATTGATTTCGGCACCTAAAGTGTCGGCACTGTCTTCTAGAACAAATAAGTTATGCTTGTCGGCAATTTCTCTAAGTATTTTCCAATCTGGCAGATTTCCTATCAAGTTAGGAATCCAAAGTGCTTTTGTCTTTGGAGTTATCATTTCTTCCACCTTATTGACATCAATATTGTAGGTGCCTTCATCTACATCAACAAAAGCCGGGATCCAGTTTTTCTTTACTAAGGGAGCTACAGTGGTAGAGAAGGTAAGAGCAGGGGTAATAAGTTCTGCACCTTCTTCGAAATTTAATAAATCGGCGGCTAAATACAATGCTGAAGAACCCGAGTTTACACCTAAACCATGATTTTTGGCATATAAACCGGCAATTTGTTCTTCTAAGGCTCTTACATTCTTACCCATTTGGGTGGAAGTTTTCAATACTTCTACTACAGCATCTATTTCTTCTTGACCGTGAACAGTTTTACCATAAGGTACATGAGGATACTGATTAGTACTCATAAATAACAGTTTTTAAAAATTTACAAGATTGCGAAGATATTTAAAGTTTGTCAAAGTTTCATTATAACTTTGCTAAAGTTTTGCACTTTAGTAATGTTCTGAAAAATAAAATTGCCAAAGTTTAAAAACTTTGGCAATTTGTAAAGATTAGTAATGTAAAAAAATTATCCTAAATATGATTTTAGAGAATTGCTGTATCTTGCCTTCTGTAGGCGTTTGATGGCTCTTTCTTTAATTTGGCGAATACGTTCTTTAGTTAAATCATATTTTTTCCCAATTTCTTCTATGGTTGGGCCATTGTCTCCTTCCAAACCAAAATAAGAAGAAATAATTTCAGCTTCTCTGATGCTTAATGATTTTAAGATTCTTTGAATTTCATCTTTTAAAGAATCTTTCATGACATCGTCATCTGTATCGCTGCTGCCTTCTAATAAGTCACCCATAGCGACATCTTCGGCCTCATGAACAGGTGCGTCTAATGAAGTGTGGCGCGTATTGCTGCTGAAAATATTTGCAATTTCAGTTTCGCTCATTTCTAAAATAGAGGCTAGTTCTTCGGTACTTGGCTCTCTTTCGTTTTCTTGCTCAAAAGCAATATAAGCTTTATTTGCCTTGTTATAAGTGCCAATTTTATTTTGAGGTAAACGTACCAAACGACCTTGCTCTGCTAAGGCTTGCAATATACTTTGACGAATCCACCAAACTGCATAAGAAATGAATTTAAAACCTTTTGTTTCATCAAATCTTTGAGCTGCCTTAATAAGTCCTAAGTTGCCTTCATTAATTAAATCACTTAAAGAAAGCCCTTGGTGTTGGTATTGTTTAGCAACGGAAACCACGAAACGTAAGTTTGCTTTCACTAATTTTTCCAATGCTATCTGATCGCCCATGTGAATCTTTTGTGCCAATATAGTCTCTTCTTCAGGCGTAATCATAGAAATTCTACTAATTTCTTGTAGGTATTTCTCTACTGCCTGCGAGTCTCTATTGGTAATCTGGGTTGCAATTTTCAGTTGTCTCATATATTATATATCTATTTTTCTTATTGTGTTGTAGTGTTTTGATAGTTTTAAAATATAATGTAAAAATATAATGCTTTTTTTTGAAATCAAAGCATTTTTAAAAAAAATTATTAAACTTCTTAAACACTAGGTTATCAATGCTCAAAAACTATTCCATTATTACTATTAATGCCAAAAGAACCTCTAATGTTACCTAAGTTACAGAAAATTAACATTTATTTTTCTATTCCTGTCAAAAATGAAAATGATTCTGACAGGGAAAGAGTAGGTGCTGTCAAGGTATTCTAAGTAAATGAAGCTGAATTTAGATGTATTTATTTTATCTTTATGTAATGTTTTTTAAGGATTATTTTTTGATATCGAATGGGGTTCATTGTTTTGGAGATTTTATTTTTCTAAATGCTAATTTTTGTTTCTCAAAATTTTTAAAAATATTTTGGAAACACAGGAATTTATTATGAAGAAAAAGAAATTTTTCGAATAAATTGAAGTAATTTTGGGGGTTTTTGTATATAAATGAAGAATATTCGTAATTTTTGCATTATTGCACATATTGACCATGGTAAATCTACCTTGGCAGATAGACTTTTAGAACACACCCAAACGGTCTCCGATAGAGAAATGAAGAGTCAGGTTTTGGATGATATGGATTTAGAAAGAGAAAAAGGTATTACTATTAAAAGTAAGGCTATCCAGATTCAATACAATAAAGATGGAGTAGATTACACCTTGAACTTAATTGATACTCCCGGACACGTGGACTTCTCCTATGAGGTTTCTAGAGCTTTAGCTGCTTGTGAGGGTGCTTTATTGTTGGTAGATGCTTCTCAAGGCATCCAGGCACAAACCATCTCCAATTTGTATTTGGCAATTGAAAATGATTTGGAAATTATTCCGGTGATCAATAAAGTGGACATGGAAGGTGCTATGATTCCTGAGGTTACAGATCAAATAGTTGATTTAATTGGTTGTAAACCTGAAGATATTATACATGCCAGTGGTAAAAGTGGAATTGGGATAGAAGAAATTCTTACTGCCGTAGTGGAACGGATACCGGCTCCCAAAGGTAGCCCTGATGCACCTTTGCAGGCATTAATCTTTGATTCGGTATTTAACTCTTTCCGTGGTATTATTGTTTATTTTAGAGTTTTAAATGGCTCTATTAAAAAAGGGGAAAAAGTAAGGTTTATTAATTCAGGTAAGGATTATGAAGCTGACGAGGTAGGAACTTTGGGGCTTGGATTGATACCAAAAAAAGAAATTAAAACCGGAGATGTTGGTTATATTATTACAGGTATCAAGGTGGCAAAAGAGGTAAAAGTAGGGGATACAATCACTTCAGTAGCCAATCCAAGTAAAGAATCGATACTTGGTTTTGAGGATGTGAAGCCTATGGTTTTTGCGGGTATTTTCCCTGTAGTTACCGAGGATTTTGAAGAGTTGAGAGATTGTATGGAGAAATTGCAATTGAACGATGCCTCATTAACCTTTGAACCGGAGACTTCACAGGCTTTAGGGTTTGGATTCCGTTGTGGATTCTTAGGAATGTTGCACATGGAGATTATCCAGGAGAGGTTAGAGCGTGAGTTTAATCAGTCTGTTATTACAACTGTTCCCAACGTTAGTTTTTATGCATATACTACCAGAGAGCCTGAGGTGAAAAAAATAGTGAACAATCCTTCTGAAATGCCCGATCCAAGCAGCTTAGATAGGGTAGAAGAACCGTTTATCAGAGCTCAGATAATTACCTCCCCTGATTATATTGGAAATATTATGTCTTTATGTTTGGGTAAACGAGGTTTTTTGGTTAATCAAAACTATTTGACACCAACTCGCGTTGAGCTTATTTTTGATATGCCATTGGCAGAAATTGTATTTGATTTTTATGACAAATTAAAATCAGGAACACGTGGATATGCTTCTTTTGACTATCAACCATTAGATTATAGAGAAAGTGATATCGCCAAAATGGATATCCTTTTAAATGGTGACAAAGTAGATGCTTTAAGTGCATTGATTCACCGAAGCAGAGCCCAAGATTTTGGTAGAAAGTTATGTACCAAATTAAAAGAATTATTACCTCGCCAGCAATTTATGATTGCCATTCAGGCGGCATTAGGTGCTAAGATTGTAGCTAGAGAAACTATTTCTGCAATGAGAAAAGATGTTACTGCTAAATGTTATGGTGGTGATATTTCTCGTAAGCGAAAATTATTGGAAAAACAAAAGGAGGGTAAAAAACGTATGCGTCAGATTGGGAATGTAGAAGTACCTCAGGAGGCATTTTTAGCTGTTCTTAAATTAGATGATTAAAAAAAAAGGAACTTAGGTTCCTTTTTTTATTTAGGGCTTCTTATTGATAAACTACAAGCAAGGTGTGCTCTACAATAAGTTTCCTTTATCAATGGAGCAATTCCAAAATGTTTTTTGTTTCTTATTTGCTTTGCTAAAAAAATAAAAAATGTACTCCAAAGCCAAATGCTCCACGTGAATATGGGATGGCTCACGCATAACAACAACCCTAAATAATCTCACAATCACCCAATCACTCAATCACTCAATCACTCAATCACTCGATCACTCGATTACTCGATTACTCGATCACTCGATAAATATTAATTTCATCAACAATAAATTGGATAACAATCAAAACCTCTTAGAATAGCAATCTTGCTTTTGTAATAGTAAAAAATACAAAACGAAAGTTCTGGTAAATTTTTGATTTTTTCAGTCAAAATATAAAAGACCCTTTAATGCTGATAATCTTTAAAACTAAAGTTTTTTAACTGTGGAGTTTTAATAAAGGTAATGGCTACCACAATTAATGTAATGCAACCTCCGGTAACAATAGCAGGAAATGTACCCAGCCAACTTGCCATCACTCCTGATTCAAAATCACCTAATTCATTGGAAGAGCTGATGAACATACTATTGACTGATGCTACTCTTCCACGCATTTCATCGGGGGTGACTAACTGCAAAATTGTTCCCCTTACCACTACACTTACCGCATCAAACATTCCAGTAAGTACCAATAAACCCATAGACAGCCAAAAATGATGGGATAAACCAAAACAAATAATTCCTAAAGCAAATCCTGTGGTACATAAAAAGAGTTTCTTTCCTGGATTTTTTGACAAAGGCAAAATAGCTAAAATTATCAATGTCAGTAAAGCTCCTATGCCCATAGCAGAGCGTAAATATCCAAAAGCTACAGGGCCGGAAAAGTAATTTGTGGTATCTAATGGGAAGCGTTCCTGCACTACAGCCGGCAGCAAGGCTATGGCACCGCCGAAGAGTACAGCAAACATATCTAAGAGTTGAGCACCTAATAATACAGGCGTTTTAAAAACAAACTTCAGACCTTCGCTCACACTTTTCAAGATAGGTTCTTTTTCTTTTTTTAGAATAGGTTTTTTGCCTATTCTTAAAGTGGGAATCAGTAATAATAGCTCTAAAAGTACAACAATTCCCATTCCTGTTTCGGCTCCATATTTAGTAATAATAACTCCTGAAATAATAGGTCCGGCAACGGCTCCAAGCTGCCAGGCCATACTCGACCAGCTCACAGCATTGGGATAAAGTCGCTTGGGAACTAAAAGCCCTATCAATGAAAAAGCAGTTGGGCCAACGAAAGAACGGATAGTGCCACCCAAAAATATTACAGTATATATTAATCCGATACGGGTATCATGCCCTAAATGCCCTAAAGCAAATGATGTAGAAAGGTAAAACAAGCCTAAGGCCAAAAAACAATATGCAATAATTATTTTGACCATCATATTTCTCTTTTCACTCAAATCGACAAAATAACCGGAGAAAAAGGAGCAACCAATTACAGGAACCACTTCTGCCAATCCTACAAATGCCAAAGCCATTTTGCTATATCCGGTAATTTGGTATATCCAATAGGAAATAATGGTAAATTGTAAGCTCAAAGCAAAGATGATACCAAAACGGATAATAAAATAGTTTCTAAATTCCGGATTTAATAAAACTTCATTTTTCTTGAAAAATTTTGAAATAAGGCTCAATGTAAATAATTATTAATTGTAATATTGGCAAGCATTAAACTATTGATTAAATGAAATTAATTTAAAATAAATGGCTATTCTTCTAAAATAGCATCAATCTTAGCAATCATTTGGGTTACGGTGTCTTTTTGAACATTTGTCAATTCTTTATTTTGTATGGCTTGGTCTGCGGCATACATCAATAAGCACATCGCCAAAAAATCTTGCTCGTCCTTTCCTTGCATTTTCATCCTAAGGGTAGCCAATTGTTGATCCGCTAATTTAATGGCATGTCGTACTGTTTGTTCGTCTTCTGCCTTAATTCGGATGCGATAGCTTCTTTCTGCCAACCATATAGTTATTGGAATAGTATCACTCATAATATTTTAGAAAATTGATATTGTAAAATTAAAGTTTATAATCCGTACATAAAAGGTTAATTTTGCACAATTAATAAATTATTATGGGATTTTTCGACAAGCTATTTAAACGTAATAAGGAGCAGGAAGCTCAAAAAGAGGTTTTGGAGGAAGGTTTGAAAGAGACAAAACAGAACTTTTTTTCAAAAATCACTAAGGCAATTGCAGGAAAAAATGAGGTAGATGAAGAAGTATTAGATAATTTGGAAGAAGCCTTGATGACTGCTGATGTGGGCTTAGATACTACTGTTGCCATCATTAATAATATTGAGCAAAGAGTAGCCAAAGATAAATATATAGGTACTTCAGAATTAAATTCTATTTTACAAGAAGAAATCTCAAAAATATTGACAGACCCGTCAGATAGTTCTTTTAAAACTTATAATACCCCCTTAGATAAAAAACCTTATGTGATTATGGTTGTTGGTGTTAATGGTGTGGGTAAAACGACTACCATCGGGAAACTAGCCTATAATTTTAAGAAAAACGGGAAGTCGGTACTGTTAGGAGCAGCGGATACTTTTAGGGCGGCTGCCGTAGATCAATTGACCATTTGGAGTGATAGGGTAGGCGTACCTATAGTAAAAAAAGAAATGGGTAGCGATCCAAGCTCTGTGGCTTATGATACCATAGTAAGTGGAATAGCCAAAGATGTAGATGTAATTTTAATAGATACTGCGGGAAGATTGCATAACAAAGCCCATTTAATGGAAGAGTTAAGTAAAATAAAGCGTTCTATAGCTAAAAATTTGGAAGATGCTCCTCATGAAGTGATGCTGGTACTGGATGGCAGCACCGGACAAAATGCCTTAGAGCAAGCAAAACATTTTACTGCAGCTACAGATGTAAATTCTTTGGCAATAACAAAATTGGATGGTACAGCTAAAGGTGGTGTTGTTTTGGCTATTGCAAATCAATTTAAAATACCTGTAAAATATATAGGTGTAGGTGAGCAGTTGGAAGACTTGCAAGTATTTAACAAATACGAATTTGTAGATACCTTGTTCTCTTTACAATAATTTATTATTTTTTAAACTTTTGTCAAAGCTTATTATTTTTGCAAATAAATAATTATCAAAATATTATTCTTAGTATGAAGCACATAATACTTTTAGCTTTTGTTTCAGCCTGTTCTTTTTCTGTTAGTGCTCAGCATGCATTAGTGAGCGGGTATATTCAAAATAGTGATAATAACTTAGGTATTGCTGATATTGATGTTTTATTACCAGAACTGAAAATATTACAGGTAACTGATGCCACAGGTAGATTTTCTTTCAGTCAGGTACCTTATGGTACTTACAAGATGGTGGTCAACCTTTCATCATTGCAAAAGGATACAGTTCTTATTAATGTAAATTCTTCCAATGTAGAATTAGGAGTTTTTAAGTTTGATATTAAGTATGATTTAGGAATTTCAAAAAACAATCAATTAGCCACCATTAGCTTAGATGACAATGTCTTGGAAAATGATGAGGATGGTTCAGGAAATCAAAATGTATCAGGCATACTTACAGCTTCCAGAGACCCCTATTTGAATGCAGCCTCTTTCACTTTTGGTGCTATGCGGTATCAGATTCGTGGCTATAAAAGAGAACAGTTAGAAGTCTATATGAATGGTCTTTTAATGAATGATGCAGAGTCTGATGCAGCTTTCTTTAGCCAGTGGGGCGGTTTGAATGATGCTTTCAGAAATCAAACTATTACATTTGGTTTGAATCCTTCTGAAGTAGGTTTTGGTGGATTGATAGGTACCACTCAAATAGAAGCTACTGCCGAAGATCAAAGGAAGCAAACCCGCGTCTCTTATGCTATTTCCAATAGAACTTACCGAAATAGGTTAATGCTTACGCACAGCTCCGGAATAAATAAAAAGGGTTGGGCATATTCATTTGCAGGCTCTAGAAGATGGGGCAACGAAGGATATATTCCCGGAACTTTTTATGATGGATATGGTTTTTATGGTGCAGTAAGTAAAAAAATAAATGCTTCCAATTCTGTTCATTTAACCGTCTTTGGTTCGCCAACAGAAAGAGGAAAAGCGATGCCGGCAACTCAGGAAGCTATGGATTTGGCTGGTAGCCCTTATTATAATCCAAACTGGGGTTATATCAATGGTGAAAAGAAAAATGCAAGAGTTGGTAAAAATTTTCAACCTACTGCTATTTTAAGTTTTAAACATGAGCCAGATGTGAATACCAGATGGGTTTCTGCATTAGGGTTTCAAACAGGTTATAATGGTAGAACTTCTTTAGATTGGTATAATGCCATGGATCCACGTCCTGATTATTACAGAAATCTCCCAAGCTTTTACTTGTATGACCCTAAGGGTGCAGATGAAGTTGCAGCAGAGGATCAAAGACAATATTTATTAAACCATCCTGAAGCATTGCAAATAAACTGGCAAAGAATGTATGATGCCAATAGGATGAATGTACAAACTGTGAATGGTGTTACCGGGAAGCGTTCTGTTTATTTAATCGGTGAAGATAGAGACGATATTAATAAATATCTTTTCAGTTCTACCTATCAAAAAGTTGTGAGTAATCACTCCAAACTGACAATGGGAATCAATGGGGTATATCAGCAAATGGAAAGTTATAAAAAAGCCTCAGATTTATTGGGTGGAGATTATTATGTAAACCTTAATCAATTTGCAGAGCGAACTTATATTGGTAATAATTCTTATAATCAAAACGATTTGAACAATCCTGATGGGATTATTTATCAAGGAGATAAGTATGGTTACTATTATAAGTCTAATTTCTTTAAATCCAACATCTGGATTCAAAATGAATTTACCTATAACAGAGTTGATTTTTTCTTGGCAGGAAAAGTAGGTCTTGAAAATTTTCAAAGAAACGGAATTTTTAAAAATGGTTTGTTTGCTGATGATTCCGAAGGCAAATCAGCACCTTTTAGTTTTGTAACTTATGGCCTAAAAGGAGGAGCTACCTATAAAATCAATGGAAGAAATTATATTTATGTAAATGGCTCTTATGCTACCAATGCACCAAGTTTTGACAATACTTTTATTTCTCCAAGAACTAGGAACAAGACCGTTGCCCAAGTGCAGTTAGAGCAAGCCTCTTCTATAGAAGCTGCCTACTTATTGCGTTCGCCTATGTTTAATGGCCGTTTAAGTGGATTCGTTTCCGAATTTAAAAACACTACTGATATTAAGCGTTTTTATCATGAAGATTACAGGACTTTTGTTAACTATCTAATGCAAGGGGTAAACTTGAGAAACCTAGGTGCAGAGTTTGCATTAAGTGCTAAAATTAGTCCTACCTTATCTGTAAATGGAGTAGCGGCTTGGACACAAGTATTTTATACCAGTCGTCCTACTGCATCAGTGTATTTGGACAATGATACCAGCACCAAAGTTACCACTTCAACGATATATATTAAAGATTACTATGCTAATGCCGGACCACAGTCTGCTTACACAGTCGGATTGAATTATAGATCACCAAAATATTGGTATGCCAATATTAATTTTAATTATTTTGATCGTACTTACCTTGATGTCAATCCTTCTAGATTAACTTCTGATGCTGTAGAATTTGTAGATAGAACATCACCTCAATGGGATGAAATTGTAGGTCAGAAAAAGTTGCCTTCCTATTATACAGTTGATATATTTGCAGGGACATCAATAAAGTTAAGAAAATATTTAAAGTCTGCTTCCAATGATATGTATTTGTATTTGAATGTAGGAGTGAATAACCTATTAAACAATAAAGATATTATTACTGGTGGTTTTGAGCAATTACGTTTTGATTATGCCACTAAGAATGTGAATAGGTTTCCTCCTAAGTATTTTTATGGTTTTGGAGCAAACTACTTTGTTAATTTGACTTTTAAGTTTTAAACCTAATAATAAAAAAACCGAGATGTAAGTCTCGGTTTTTTTTAATGAATTTATTGTAATAGTTTCAAACAATAGGATTGAAAATAATATTACCTAATAAACGTGTTGCCCTCCATTAATAGCATAGTTGGCCCCCGTAATAAAGGCGGTGTCCGGAGAAGCTAAAAAAGACACCAAGTGGGCAATCTCTCCTGTGCCACCCAAACGACCTACCGGGATACCCGAAATTATTTTATTCCTAACTTCTTCGGGAACAGCCATCACCATATCAGTAGCCACATAGCCCGGTGAAATGGTATTTACGGTAATACCTTTATTGGCAACTTCTATGGCTAGAGTTTTTGTAATACCGTGCATACCGGCTTTGGCTGCAGCATAATTCACTTGACCAAACTGTGCTCTTTGTCCATTTACGGAAGAGATGTTGATAATTCGTCCATATTGTTGCTCTAACATGGGATTGATTACATGCCTACAACAGTTGAATACGCTGGTTAAATTGGTAGCAATAACATCATCCCAATTGTTTTTTGACATTTTTTTGAAAATTCCATCTCTTGTTATTCCGGCATTATTCACCAATACATCTATGGTACCGTGGTCTTTCTCAATTGCCTTAACCATTTGTTCTACTTCATCATAATCACATACATCAGCCTTATATAAATGAAAATCATAGCCTTCCGATTTCATTTTATCCTGCCATTCCTTAGCCTTACCTTCGGAACGATAATTAGCACAAACGACAAAGCCATCATCACTCAAACGCTTGCTGATGTGGGTTCCTAAACCCCCAGTGGCACCTGTTATCAATGCAATGTATTTTCTTTCTGCATTCATGATATTAATTTTTTAAATGTTTAGTGTTATAATATTATGCTACGAATATAAGTAATTTAATTCATTTTTTAATAATAATGTTAATAAAAATCAAATTTTCGAGTTTTAAAAAAATTTAATCTTGGTAGTAAGCTGGAGCGACAGAAGCTCCTTCAAATAATAGTAATGTAAAAGGATATCATCAAAATTAATTTACATGTCCAAAAACAATTTAAACATTACCTTTGCAAAAATTTTTCAAATCGAAATGAAATTTGATGCTAAAGGCTTTGACAAAGCCCATTTATTAGAATTGTATAAAGGCTTAGTTAAGCCTAGAATGATAGAAGAAAAAATGCTTATTTTATTGCGTCAGGGCAGGGTGAGCAAATGGTTCAGCGGTATTGGGCAAGAGGCTATTTCTGTAGGTGCTACCATGGCATTGGATGCAGATGAGTACATTATGCCTATGCATAGAAATCTGGGTGTTTTTACTTCCCGGAATATGACTTTTTCAAAATTATTTTTGCAATGGCAAGGCAAAGAAGAGGGTTTTAGTAAAGGGCGGGAGCGTTCTTTTCATTTTGGCAGTAAAGACCACCATATTTGTGGCATGATTTCACATTTAGGTCCCCAATTAGCCATAGCCGACGGTATAGCGTTGGCTCATAAATTAAGAAAAGAAAATAAGGTTTCCCTTGCTTTTACCGGTGAAGGCGGAACCAGTGAAGGTGAGTTTCATGAAGCCTTGAACACCGCTGCTGTATGGGGTTTGCCAGTAATTTTTTTGATTGAAAATAATGGTTATGGATTAAGCACACCTACTTCTGAACAGTTTGTCTGCAATAAATTATCAGATAAAGGTATTGGTTATGGTATGAAGGCTCTTACCATTGATGGTAATAATATATTGGAAGTTTACCGTACTATTAAAGAGGCAAAGGCTTATTGTATCAAAGAACAAAAACCAATTTTGATAGAAGCTATGACCTTTAGAATGAGAGGGCATGAAGAAGCTAGCGGTGTGAAGTATGTGCCTAAAGAGCTTTTTGAAGAATGGGCTGTTAAAGATCCTATTAAAAATTTTGAAGACTATCTTTTAAAAGAAAAAATATTAACGGAAGCCCTAAAAGAGCAAATAAGTATCGATATTCATAAAGAAATTGATGAAGGCTTAGAAATAGGATTTGCTGCCCCAGATATTATCCCGAATACTGAAAAAGAATATGCTGATGTTTTTGTACCTTATAAGGCAGAAAACACCAACACTGAAAATATGCCTAAAACTGAAAAGAAATTTATTCAGGCTATCAGTGAAGGAATGAAAATGTCAATGGAAAAGCATCCCGAATTGGTTTTGATGGGTCAGGATATTGCCGAATATGGTGGTGCCTTTAAAGTCACTCAAGGATTTGTTGATATTTTTGGAAAAGAAAGAGTGAGAAATACACCTTTGTGTGAAAGTGCCATTGTTGGTGCAGCTTTGGGTCTATCTCTTAAAGGTATGAAATCTATGATGGAAATGCAATTTGCAGATTTTGTTACTGTAGGTTTTAATCAAATAATTAATAATCTTGCCAAAATTAATTACCGCTGGGGGCAAAATGCGGATGTGGTAGTAAGGATGCCTACGGGTGGTGGAGTGGGTGCCGGACCTTTTCATTCTCAAAGTAATGAAGCTTGGTTTACCCATACTCCAGGATTAAAAGTAGTATATCCATCAACTCCTGAAGATGCAAAGGGATTACTGATAGCTGCTTTTGAAGACCCTAATCCCGTAATGTTCTTTGAGCATAAGGCATTATACCGTTCTATTTCTGGCATGGTGCCAGATGAATATTATACTATCGAAATAGGAAAAGCCAAAATAGTTCAAAAAGGTAGTGATATGGCTATCATTACTTATGGCTCTGGGGTGCATTGGGCAATAGATTATGCAAAAAAACATCCGGAAATTTCAATTGATATTCTGGATTTAAGAACGCTTTCTCCATTAGATTATGAGGCTATTGAAGCCTGTGTAATGCGTACCGGAAGGGTGTTGCTTTTACATGAAGACAATCTTTTTGGCGGTATAGGTGGCGAAATAGCCGCTTGGATTGCAGAGCATTGTTTCACTTATCTGGATGCTCCAGTGGTTCGATGTGCTAGTTTGGATACCCCCATACCATTCGCCATTGAATTGGAACAAAATTATATGGCTAAATCAAGATTGGATGCAGCTGTTCAAAAGCTGATGGACTTTTAATACATCCGGTTTGAAATTATTATTTATGGAATAATTTGTTTTTTACGAATTATTCCATTTTTATGTTTTTTGAAATCATTTTTTTGTGTAATTTTATGAATAAACAATAGTTATGGATAAATTGTCTTTCATTAATAGTAAAATTGTTTCTCAAACTGCTTTGAAAAGACTGTGTGCTGCATGGAGATTAAATAGTCAGAATATCGTTTTTACCAATGGCGTTTTTGACATCGTACATCAAGGGCATATTACCGGGATTTTGAAAGCTGCAGAAGAGGGCCAGAAATTAATCATTGGTATTAATTCTGATGCTTCGGTAAAGCGGTTAAAAGGAGCTGATAGACCAATGAATAATGAATACAGCCGGGCATTGCTTTTGGCAGCATTACAATTTGTGGATGCAGTCTGTATTTTTGAAGAAGACACTCCTTTAGAATTAATTATGGCTTGTCGACCAGATGTTTTGGTTAAGGGAGGAGATTATCAACCAGAGACCGTTGTGGGTAGTGATTTTGTGAAGAGCTATGGGGGAACTACAGTAATTATTCCTATAGTAGAAGGCTTTTCTACAACAGGAATGATAAAAAAAATAAAAGACCAATAATCGGGTTATAGGCTTACAATATAAGTTCTAATTCTTTAAGATTAGAAATTTCAAAAGTTGGTTGTTCTTGATGTTTAATTTTATTTGGATTGAAATAAACCTGTTCCATTCCAATGTTTTTAGCACCTAAAATGTCCACTTCTAAATTGTCTCCTATCATTAATGATTGTGCTGCACTTGCCTTAGCTATATTTAAAGAATAATAAAATATTTCTGGATAAGGTTTCATGGTTTGGCTTTCCTCGGAAGTAATAACATGTGTAAAATAGGACTCTAAACCGGAAGATTTTAATTTTTTTTCTTGTGTATCCCTAAATCCATTGGTGATAAGGTGTAGTCCATAGCCTTTGGATTGGCAATAATCTAAGATGTCAAAAGTATATGGAAATAATTTGTTTTGAAGTGGCAACAGTTGCATAAATACGGCTGCCATTTCCCTACTTAAATTTTCATTGGCTATTTTAAAATCTAATAAAGTCAGCCACATTCTTTTCCATTTAAGCTCTTCTCTTTTAATGTAACCGTTGCGGTATCTTTGCCAAAGTCGGTTGTTATGCCCCTTATAGATTTCATAAAAAATTTCAAAATGGGGAATGCCTTTTTCTTGCAATTCAAAATCTGAATAGATTTTTTCTAAAACAGCTTTAGAGTTGGATTCAAAATCCCAAAGAGTGTGGTCTAGATCGAAAAAAAGATGTTGATATTTCATAGAAAATTAGTCTATTACTTCCATTAAAGTTCTAAAGGATATAAAATTATTGCCAAATTGTTTGTAAGCTTCATTTCTAATGGTTTCATCATACTCATTAATAAAACTATGATAGTCCTCCTCAGAATCACAATGGAATTGCACTACAAACATCTGACCTTCATCATCATCATTGTCTCTTAGTTTACAAAATCTGTATGAACTGAATAAACCTGTTTTCATCATCATCGGAATCCAATTGTCTTGAGTCCATTTTTGCCATTCTTTTGCTATATGATGTAGCACTTTTGAAGTAATGTTGAGTATTAACACCTTGCTTATTTCCTTTTTTATTGGTTGCAAAGGTAATGCGATTTTATTAATTTATTCTGAAGAACAGTAGGAAGAAATTTGGGTTAGTGCTTTTATAAAATCTTTTTAAAAAGTTTTAATGGAAAAGATTTGTAAAGAATTTTTTTTAATGCTTTATTTTGAAAATATTTGTTGAAAATCATTTTGTAAATATCTAAAGGCCTCAATGTTTCAAAAAGTATATCGATAGCACTCAAATAATATTCAAAATTTTCGAATAATTGCAGAAAAAAAAGACCGGAAAATTTCCAATCTTTTTTTAATTGATATTTTATTCTTTATTGCCCGTGGCAATTTTTAAACTTCTTACCACTTCCACAAGGACAAAGATCATTTCTGCCTATCTTGGGTTCAACACTAACAGGTTTTTGTTTGATGGCTGGTCTTTGAGCATCTACCACATGGTTCTCATCATAATAATCATCCTCATTAGCACCATAAGCTTCTCCTCTTGATTCTATAGCCCCACTATTAGTTTGCAATTCTTCAAAGTCGGTATATTCTTGTGGTATTTGTTGAATAGGTTCTGTAGGAGCTTCCTGCATAGGAATTCCGGCACGTAACAAGAAAGAAACGATACTAGTATTTGTTTCAATCAACATACTTTTAAACAGCTCAAACGCTTCAAATTTATAAATCAATAAAGGGTCTTTTTGTTCGTAAGATGCCATCTGAACAGAAGTTCTCAAATCATCCATTGCTCTTAGGTGTTCTTTCCAAGACTCGTCTATTAAGGCCAAAGTAATTGATTTTTCTAATGCCAATGGTACAGGTTTGATTTCTTTTTCGATAGCTTCATCTAATCCCACTTGAACCTGAATACCTTTTACCCCATCGGTAAACGGAATCATGATATACTGGATTTTTCCTTCAGATTGTTGTTTGATATCAATAAATTGAGGTAACATAGCCGTTCTCATACCATTCATTTTTTCAGAATAAACAGCCTTGATTTCTTGGTAAAATTGATCTACACCATTATTGTCTTTGGCTTCGGCTTCTGTAATTTTAGGTTCAAAAGCCAAATGCTTCATCACCTCCAATTTAAATTCTTCAAACTTAAATTCTCCACTTTCAATTTTTCCAATGTAGCTATCGGCAACATCATACATTGCATTATCGATATCGATGGCGATACGGTCTCCGTAAAGTGCATTTCTACGACGTTTATATACTTGGTTTCTTTGGGCATTCATCACATCATCATATTCCAATAGTCGCTTACGGATACCAAAGTTGTTTTCCTCTACTTTTTTCTGTGCTCTTTCGATAGATTTTGTAATCATGCTGTGTTGTAACACTTCTCCTTCTTTGTGGCCCATTTTGTCCATAATAGAAGCAATTTTTTCAGAACCAAATAGACGCATCAATTCATCTTCTAAGGAAACAAAAAACTGGGAGCTACCAGGGTCACCTTGACGACCGGCACGACCTCTTAACTGTCTGTCCACACGACGAGATTCGTGTCTTTCTGTACCTATAATAGCCAATCCTCCTGCTTCTTTAACACCTTCACCCAGCTTAATGTCGGTACCACGACCTGCCATATTGGTAGCAATAGTAACAGCACCTGCGATACCAGCTTCTGCTACAACTTGTGCTTCTTTAGCATGTTGTTTAGCGTTTAAAACGTTGTGTGGGATTTTTCTTTGTTGCATCATACGTCCCAATAGCTCTGAAACCTCTACTGAAGTGGTACCTACCAATATAGGACGACCAATCTCACGCATGGCTTCCACTTCGTCGATAACAGCCTTATATTTTTCACGCTTAGTTTTATAAACTAAATCTTGCTGGTCTTTTCTGGATATAGGTCTGTTAGTTGGAATGCTGACTACATCTAATTTGTAGATTTCCCAAAACTCACCGGCTTCTGTTTCAGCAGTACCGGTCATCCCCGCAAGCTTGTGGTACATACGGAAATAGTTCTGCAAAGTAACAGTAGCAAAGGTTTGTGTGGCAGCTTCGATATGTACATTTTCTTTTGCTTCAATTGCTTGGTGTAAACCGTCAGAGTAACGACGACCTTCCATAATACGGCCTGTTTGCTCGTCAACGATTTTTACCTTATCATCAATCACTACGTACTCTACATCTTTTTCAAACATAGAATAAGCTTTTAACAATTGCTGTACGGAGTGGATACGATCGGTTTTTGAAGCATATTCTTGCAACAAAACATCTTTTTGTTTAGCTCTTTCTTCTTCGGAAACTTCTTTGTTGTTTTCGATGGCTGCCAATTCTGTACTAATGTCCGGAAGGATAAAGAAATTAGGGTCTTCACCTCCACCGGTAATCAATTCTAGACCTTTTTCGGTAAGGTCAACAGATTTTTGTTTTTCGTCAATATAAAAATAAAGTTCTTCATATACCTTAGGCATATGCTTTTGATTTTCTGCAATATAATAGTTTTCTGCCTTTTGCATGATTTGTCTATTACCTTCTTCACTCAAGAACTTTATAATAGCAGTACTTTTTGGCATTCCTTTAAAGGCACGGAATAATTGTAAACCTCCACCGGTTTCTTTATCCGTATTGCCTTCTTTGATTAAACGTTTTGCTTCATTTAAGGCATTGTTTACTACCTTTTTTTGAGCCTCGATTAATTTCTCAATTCTTGGTTTTAAGAAATGGAATTGTTGGTCTTCACCTCTAGGCACAGGGCCCGAAATAATTAATGGTGTTCTGGCATCGTCAATCAATACGGAGTCCACCTCATCCACAATTGCAAAATGGTGTTTACGTTGTACCATTTCTTCGGGGCGGTGCACCATATTGTCTCTTAGATAATCGAAACCAAATTCGTTATTGGTACCATAAGTAATATCGGCATTATAAGCATTTCTGCGGGTATCGGTATTGGGTTGGTGTTTGTCAATACAATCCACTCTTAGTCCTAAGAATTCATAAAGTGGACCATTCCATTCAGAGTCTCTACGTGCCAAATAGTCATTTACTGTAACCACATGAACTCCTAATCCGGCAAGAGCATTTAAGTAAACGGGTAGGGTAGATACCAAAGTTTTACCTTCACCAGTTGCCATTTCGGCAATTTTACCTTCATGTAAAACGGTACCACCAATCAACTGCACATCATAATGAACCATGTTCCAAGTAACTTCTACTCCGGCTGCCAACCAAGTAGTTTTATATTTTACTTGGTCATTTTCAATAGTGAAATTACTTCTACCTAATTCGGCTAAGTTTCTGTCAAAATCGGTAGCTGTAGCAACCATTTCTTCATTTTCAGAAAATCTTTTTGACGTTTCTTTAATTATTGCAAAAGCTTCAGGAAGAATTTGTTCAAGGGCTTCTTCTATTTGCTCATCTTTTGTCTTAATTAGTTTATCAACTTCGTTTAATACTGCATCTCTGGCATGCAAATCTTCTATTTTTTCTGCTTCCGCCTTTTTGTCTGCAATTTGTTGTTCAATACCTTTAATATGGTCTTGGATACGGTTTTTAAATTCATGCGTTTTGTTTCTAAGTTCATCATTATTTAATGAATGAAATTGTTCAAAAAACTCATTTGTCTTTTTTACAATAGGTTCGATTTTTTTTACGTCTTTATCTGACTTATTTCCTCCTAATAGTTTCGATAGAAATCCTAACATTTTTTTTTAATTTGATTGTATTAAATAGGCTTTAGTATCCCAAAAAATATTTTGGTTAACAAAAACGCCTGCGAAGTTAATTATATTAATTTATGTATCACAATTTTTATGCTAAAAATATATAAATGCCAAATAGTCTTTTTTGATCTTTTATTAAGACATTTTTTCAAAAATTGATTTTATGGATAAGTCAAAATTGTATTACTATTAAACAAAAGTAATAAAATGCAAATAGTTTATCTTTTGAATATACAAAATGTCAGTTTCAATAAAAAAAGTTATCTGGATTACAGATAACTTTTTTGGCTATATTCTTTGTTGCTCCTAATTTATTTCTTCCATAAGTGGAATACCCCATTTGTGCATATTTGAATTTTTAAAATCCGATTTGTACTTTTCCGGAATCGTTTCTTCTTTTAACATGGAACCTAATTTTATAGAAGGGAAAATTTCTTCATAGGTCAACATTTCGTTTAAAGAGATACGACGGTAGATGTGAGCACGGGTGATGTTTTTCATTTCTTCTAATCCGGAAGCTGCTATCATCTCAACGAAAGCTTCCACTGTACCTTTATGGTAATTGGCTACACGAACTTTTTTATCTTCTACTACTAATCCCACTCTTAATTTTGGATCTTGAGTGGTAATACCTGTAGGGCATCTGTTGGTATTGCATAATAATGCTTGAATACATCCCAATGCCATCATCATTGCTCTGGCGGCATTACAGGTATCGGCACCCAATGCCATAGCACGGGCAATGTGGAATGCAGAACTTATTTTTCCGGAAGCAATAATTTTAATGTGTTTCCTGATATCTAATCCTCTTAAAATGTTGTGAACAAAATCTAAGCCGTCCAACATTGGAGCCCCTAAATAATTGGTAAATTCTTGAGGTGCTGCTCCTGTACCACCTTCACCCCCATCTACAGTAATAAAATCCGGATAGATATCCAATGCTATCATTGCCTTACAAATAGAAATAAATTCACTCTTGTGTCCGATACATAGTTTGAAGCCTACAGGTTTACCTCCTGACAATTCCCTTAACTTTTGTATAAATTGAATCATCTCTAATGGGGTGTCAAAAGCTGTGTGGTAGGGTGGAGAGGCAATAATAGTATGAGGTTTTACGTGGCGTATTCTTGCTATTTCTTCAGAGTTTTTAGAAGCCGGTAAAATACCACCATGTCCCGGTTTGGCTCCTTGAGAGATCTTCAATTCTATCATTTTTACATTAGGAACTTTAGACTTTTCGGCAAATAATTCCGGATTGAAGTTTCCATGTTCGTCCCTACAGCCAAAATAGCCTGTTCCTATTTGCCAGATTAAATCTCCTCCATGTTTCAAGTGGTAATCACTCAAACCACCTTCACCTGTATTATGAGCAAAGCCTCCTATTTGAGCTCCAGCATTTAAAGCCTCTACCGCTTCTGAACTTAAAGAGCCATAACTCATTGCAGAAACATTTAAAATGCTCATGGAATAAGGTTGTTTACAGTCTTTGTTGCCAAACATTACTCTTGGGTTATGGTTCATGGTGCTAAATTGTTTTGGAGCAATAGAGTGGCACATCCACTCATAGCCTTCAGCATAGACATCGAGCTGTGTGCCAAATGGTACTGTTTCTAATTCTTTTTTAGCTCTCTGGTAAATTGTAGAGCGGTCAATTCTTGGAACCGGTCTTCCGTCAATATCAGATTCGATAAAATACTGATACATCTTAGGTCTTAGCTCTTCCAAAACATATCTCAATCTCCCGACTAGTGGATAGATTCTTTTGACGGCATGCTTACTCTGGTACATATCCTGATAACCCATAAATGTCAATATCAGGAATATTGCTAATAAAACAAACCAGTTGGGGTTTAAAAAAATGGCAAGTGCTAAGGTGCCTAAAAGTAAAGCTGTAGAAATGACAACAAATTTAGTACGCATAAATTTGATATTTTGAAAATATTGAAATAATGTAATCCTCTACAAAGGAAAAGTTTATTATGTAAAATTACAAGGATTATTTGAATAAAAGAAAGATAATCTTTTTTGTTATGCGATATTGAGTTTATATGGGTTGATTTTTATTGAGTAAATAAGCTAATTTGGGTTTGTTGTTAAAATAAAACAAACATCAAGTATGCTAATCCTGAATTTTCAAAATATTTTCAAAAAAAATAATCATTATCTTTTCTTTAACATTTTAATATTGCTTAATCAATTTATTTCTATTACATTTGAACTGTTATTTAAATATTCATTAACAATAATATATTGTTTTTAGCATGAAAAAGATTGTTTTCCTTATTTTAGTTGCATGGAATCTAAATGCTTTTGGACAAAGTATTATCCTATCTGACCCTTTCCAAAGCCCACCCTCTAATTCAAACTTTTATTATAAAAATTCAGGTCAGATTATCGATCATTTAGGTAATATTAGAAATGATGTAAAATATTATACTGAACGAACCTATCCATCTATGTATTTGATGGAAGGAAAGGTTGCTTTTTGTGATTTATCAATTCGAGACACTTCAATTGCAGGTGCATTAGATACCTAGAGAAGAATTGATATGGAATTTAATTGCAATAACAAAGAAGGTGATAGAAACAGTCAAAATATGCTACCCACTTGTGGCGTATTAAAGCAATATCAAGAGTCATCTGACCATCTCAATTATTTTTTACCTCATTGTGGGGCGAACGGCATTACGAACGTAAAAGGGTATGCCCGTATTGTATATGAAGATGTATTTGATAATATAAATGTCCATATGTACAGTAATTCAAAGGGTCCGAAAATATTGTTTGAAATTAATCCGGGTGGCAATCCTGCCGACATACAATTACTGTTTACCGGACAAGACAGTATCGCAGTTACCAATAACGGATTAGCAATGTATTTAGAGGCTTGGGAAATGACTTTACCACAAGCCTATGCCTACGAAATAGATATTGCCAATAATACAAATTTGCTTTCTTGGTTACCGGTTTGGAATCATTCCGGAGCCGGAAACGTTACCATACTTACTAATACCTACGATACTTCAAAAACATTAGTTATTGGTATTGGAGACACTCCCGGCACGCCACTTGCTATTCAAAATTTAGACTGGTCGGTGTATTATGGTGATGATGGGGAGCAAAGAGACTCCCGAATAGCAGCAGACGACTCCTCCATCTACCATGGAATGACTCAGTTAGCTTTGAGTTTTTATGCGTACAATGGACAATATAATAATATTGATTTACTACCCAATCTCGGCGATTGGTGTATATCCAAATTTACTAATACTGAAAGAAAGTGGTCAACCTATTATGGAGGGACGCATAGAGACAATCTCACCGATATTAAAACATTTAGTAACTCCGGTGCCGAGCACATTGGCGGTATTTGGGTTTCTGGTTACACCACTTCTAACAATGTGATTGATGGACCCATAATCCCTTTTGGTTGTTTTAAACAAGGTTTCAATGCCGGCAATGGAGGCACACAAAGAGATGGGCTTTTGGCATCCTTTGATAAAGGTAATGGGGAGTTAAAGTATAATACTTATTATGGTTCCAAGGCAGATGAATACATCAGCAGAATTGGAATTGATGAGGAAAATCAAATGCTTTACATTGCCGGAACAACCTATGGAACTGCCTCTGCCTTTGTCAATAATTGTGCTGCACAAACTAACGGAGATTTTCCATTATGCTCTGGTATGGGTCAATATTTTAAAGATTCTAAAAATATGCCTAATGCCTCAGATGGGTTTATAGCCCAATTTCGAATGAAGAATATGGAATTGCTTTGGGCTACATTATTTGGTGGGGAAGATCACGAAGAAATCACCTATATCCTACCCCATGAAGGAAAACTGCTTTTAGGAGGACTTACTAATTCGCACAATTTTGATGAATTTCCTTCACCTACAACTTCTCATAGTATTGACCAATTTCCTTTAGCAGAGATGGCGGGAGCTTTTTTCCAAAACAGTACCGTAAGTGCATACCAAATGAATAATTTCATTACTGCTTTTAATGAAAATAAAGAATTGGTATGGAGTACCCTATTAGGTCAAGGATTGGGTATTAGCGGCTTAGATTTTGATTCTAAAAATAATCTGTATGTCCTTGCCATCGGGATTAATCCCGGTCATTTTGCATCATCATCAAATGTAGGCAATTCCAATGGCTTGGTTCCAACTTATGATAATGGTATCGGGTATTATGAAACTATATCTTCTAACCACCAACGAGGAGCAGTTTTAAAATTTGACAAGGACTTTAATTTAACATGGGGGACAAAACTACATTCATTACACTCTTTTGGCTTTACTTGGCATGAACCGACAAATTACAGATCCGGCTTAACCGTAGATGAAAAGGATAGATTATTTATCTTTACATCACTGGATACCGTTTCTAATAATACCTTTACTGTAAATATAGGTGGGGCTTATTGGCAACCTACCAATTCTGCCACCGGAATCAATACTGCCGTAGGTTCGGTTTTTGATAATTTTATTTATGGCTTTGATAATAACGACCAGCTTAAATGGGCAACTTTTTTTGGTGGAGTTGGTAATAGTTTTGGTTCCTTTGATATTGCACAAGGAATTGTTAGTCAGGATAAATATATTTACGTTACGGGAATGACCGCTTGTCCCGGATCGCCTTATAATCAATGCCCTTATCCTAATTCCTATTGTGACCAAACATATAATTATGGTCTTGATGCCTTTATATCAAGATTTGATGTGAGCAGTATGCCAGTAGTAGGAATAAAGAATAAAAACAAACCGAGCTTAGCAGGAATATCTGCATTCCCAAATCCATCGGTTAATGGTGTTTTTACTATTAATTTTGTTAACTCAGAAGCATTAAATATAGGTATCAACCTCTCTATTCAAATAATCAATCAAACAGGTCAAGTATTGGCAAAAGACAAATTAAAGATTTTGGATGGACCTAATTCCTTTCAATTAGATCTGAGTCAAATGCCAACAGGTGTATATTATTTACATTTATCTGCCAATGACTATTCCGGAGACATTAAATTAATCAAAAACTAAGCATCATGAAGAAGGCAACATTTTTTTTTCTTCTACTATTTTTCTGCTTTCAATCTCATGGGCAAAGCTATTGGCAAGGTATGGGTCTGACATTCAATCAAGACCCCATGTGCATGTATTTTGATTCTGTAACCGAAAAAAGCTATCTTGCAGGAAATTTTCAAATAGTAAATGGTGATTCTGTCAATATTATGGTTTATGACGGTAATAATTTTACAGCCATGCCTAAAGCTCCAATTCATAGTATAAGATCTATTATCAGTTACAAGTCCAAAATATTTGTTGCTGGATTTGGGGGATTGGCATCTTGGGATGGCAATACTTGGACCTGGATTGATTCAATTAGCACTTTTTTTAATATTGAAACACATGGCAATAAGTTGTATGTTATGGGTTGGCAGAATAACAATCGGGTAAATCTCCCCATATCAGCTGTAATAATGTGGAATGATACGGTATGGACGGATTTACTCGGAATAGATACTGTGTTTGGAAATTGGGGTGGACTTGTGACAGATATTGAATTCTATAAAGGAAAGGTATATGTTGGAGGCAATTGGTTTAACCCATCCCGACCCGAATTACATGATTTAATGGTGCATGACGGCATATCTTGGAAGCCGGTAGGCTATTTTGGAGGTGATGGAATGGGAGGGGTCCATAAATTTCTGGTATGGCGAGACACCCTGTATGTTGCCGGTATGTTTTTAGAATCACCTATTATACCGAGTAACAGTATTGCTGCTTGGGACGGTGCACAATGGCATCGCCTGCAGCAGGGAGTGCGATCAAACAGTACAGGTGGAGGAGCAATAAGTGCTATGACCATTTACAATAACGAGTTATGGGTAGAGGGGGTATGTTTTACATCATTAATGGTCGGTTTGTTGCCACTAATTATGGCAATGTAGCCAAATGGGATGGCAGTCAATGGTGTACCATGGGCTCCAGATCAACGGGAGCAATAAATAACTTTGGTCGCTGGAAAGACGAATTGTTTGCAGTAGGCAATATATTTGTAAACAACGATATGAGTAAGTACCGTTTTATTAAATGGACCGGCGGTAATTATTCCGATACTTGTAATCAAAACTTTAGTACTGGTATTGTTGGTAATAATGCTGATAATGATTTAATGAAAATTTATCCTATACCTGCAAATAATAAGATTAGTATTGAATGCAAACATGCTTTTTCTACAGCAAATATTACAATTATTGATTGGAGTGGAAGGAGAATAAAAGAAATATCCACTAAAAACCAATTCCCTGAAATTAGTTTTCAAGATTTACCAGCAGGTATTTATTTTTTGAATCTTGAATTAGATAACAAATTAAAGTACCGTTCAAAATTTGTGGTTAGTCCTTAGCTTCTTTCTGAACTTAAAATTTTTGAACTCTGAAATACTAATTTGATTTATAAAATAATCCAAAAATAAATTGTATAATGCAAACATGCCCTGAAAAATTAGGGAATGTGATAGTCGTTTATGAGATCTAATTGGACTATTAACGAATATCCAATCGGTATTAAAACTAAATTTTTTTATTGATTTTAAAAACCCCATAAACAAACAGGATTCCAATATTGGAATCCTGTTTTTATTTAAAATTATTTTGAAATAATTTATTTTTTGATATACATGACCTCTTTCACTGCTTTTACTGTTTTAGGAACATCCGGTAAGTATGCTGCTACTAAGTTTGGAGCATAGTGCATATTGGAATCAGCGGAGTTTACCCTTACAATAGGAGCATCCAAGTAGTCGAAGGCATCTTTTTGAACACGATAAGCAATTTCAGATGAAATAGATGCAAAAGGCCATTGTTCTTCTACAATTACTAATCTATTTGTTTTTTTGATGGAATTAATTATGGTTTCGTGATCTAAAGGTCGGATAGTTCTAAGGTCTATCACTTCGGCATCAATACCCTCTTTAGCCAGTTCTTCTGATGCCGCCAATGCCACTTTCATCATTTTGTTGAACGAAATAATGGTAACATCCTTACCCGGACGTGCAATTCTGGCTTTGCCTATTGGGATTAAATACTCTTCTGTAGGCACTTCTCCTAAATCTCCATACATTACTTCCGATTCCATAAATACAACTGGGTCATCATCTCTGATGGCAGATTTTAATAAGCCTTTAGCATCATAAGGATTGGAAACAGAGATTACTTTTAAGCCGGGAACGTTAGCGAAAAAGTTTTCAAAAGCTTGAGAGTGCTGTGCCCCCAACTGACCTGCAGAACCATTAGGACCTCTAAAAACTATAGAGTTGGTAAACTGACCTCCTGACATGGAGTGCATCTTGGCTGAATGGTTAATGATTTGGTCAATAGCCAATAATGCGAAATTCCAAGTCATAAATTCAATAATTGGTCTTAAATCGTTCATAGCAGCACCTACACCGATTGCGGCAAAACCTAATTCGGTAATTGGGGTATCAATTACTCTTTTGGGACCAAACTCATCCAACATTCCTTGGCTCACTTTATAGGCACCATTATATTGTGCTACTTCTTCACCCATTAAAAAAACACGTTCATCTCTGCGCATTTCTTCCTGCATTGCCTCACGTAAGGCTTGACGAAAAGCTATTTCTGCCATATCTTAATACTTAAATTATTGTAATAATTGAAAAATTCAGGTAAAGGTACATCAGAAATTGTAAATTATTAATTCTTTTTGATTTTTCTTTTCATTACTCATTTAAAGAAAGCCTAGTTTTAAAGAAGATCTTTTCCATCCAGCCTCATTTTTTTAAATGAAAGAAATAACTACTGTGAAACCTACCTTAATTTATTAGCTGTTTTAATTGATTTTTCTTTTTATCTTTTTAATGATGAAAAAAATATATTAAAGAATTGAGAGAGAGGAATTGCCTTTATCACCCAAAATAGCTTAAGAATAGATTTTGTAAGCTGTCAGTTCGATGCTTTCAAAAATTCATTAACATCTCGTTTTCTATATTGTTTATTATCTTGCACCAGATTTAGATTAAATAATATTGTGATGAGAAAGATTTTTGAAAATACTTTAATATTGATTTTAGGTTTTTCTACTGCTACTCATGCAGAAAAGAAGCATAAAATAAAAACTGTTGCTGCTCCGGTTGAAAATGCTATTTTTGATAATGAGCCTATTGTTAAATCTGTCCCAGCCTCTGGAATCACGGAAAGACATATAGCTCCTAAATTGCCCTTTGCTATTAGTTTTGCGGGAGAGACTACTCCGTTGAAAAGATGGGATGTAAAGGAAAGGTTAGATCGTGAATTGCTCATTAATACTTATATGCATGGGTCAACTTTGTATATTTTAAAATTTGTAAATAGGACTTTCCCTACTATCGAAAGGATATTGAAAGAAAATGGTATTCCGGAAGATTTTAAGTATTTATGCGTTGCAGAGAGTGCTTTATTTAACCAGGTTTCAAAGGCAGGTGCGGTAGGGTATTGGCAGTTTATGAAATCTTCGGGGCTGCAATTTGGTTTAGAAATCACTGATGAAGTAGATATGCGTTATGATTTAGAAGCTTCCACACAAGCAGCTTGTAGGTATCTACGTCAGGCCTACAATAAGTTTGGCAATTGGACAGCTGCCGCCGCATCTTACAATATGGGCATGGCAGGCTATTCCAATTATAGTGCTCAACAATACGAAACCAACTATTATAATTTATTGTTACCAGAAGAAACAAATAGATATATGTATAGAATCTTAGCATTAAAGCTTATTGTTTCCCAACCTGAAAAATATGGTTTCTTTTTAGATAAAAGCGATAGTTATAGTCCTATTGAGGGAAATGTGGTTGCTGTAAGTAACAGCATATCCGATTTAGCCGCTTGGGCAAAACAAAATAATAGTACTTATCAGCAAATAAAATTGGCCAACCAATGGCTTAGAGGCAAAAGTCTAAATGTAAGACCGGGGAAAGTGTATAATATTTTGATTCCTAAATCTTAAAATCATGTAGTTTTGCAAAATGAAATTAACTAATAAATTATTTTTAAGTTCTATAATACTTTTATTTGCGTTAAATATTGCTTCAAAATCAATAGCTCAAAATGTGGAGAAAGTGCCGAAAGGTTTGATTTATAATCCAAATGCGGATGCAAAGAAAGATTTTGAAAATGTAAAAAGACAGGCATTGAAAGACAGTAAAAATATTTTTATTGTGGTAGGGGGAAATTGGTGTATCTGGTGCAAAAGATTAAATTTGTTTTTAAACCAAGATGCTAAACTGAAGGGATTATTAAATAATTATGAAGTTTTGCATATTAATTATAGCAAAGAAAATAAAAATGAGATGCTTTTAAATTCACTGGGTAACCCACAAAAGTTGGGCTTTCCGGTAATACTCATAGTAAATTCAAAAGGAACTGTTTTACATACCCAAAATACTGGAGATTTAGAAAAAGGTAATAGTTACAGTACAGAAAAATTAACTGAATTCTTAACCCAATGGGTGAATATTGATAATAATTAAAAAAGATAAAAATTGAGCTACCAACAAAATAATAATTTTAGAAGAAGCAAACCGAATGTTCCCAAAAACCGATTGATTATTGGTCGTAAACCCTTAATTGAAGCCTTACGGGAAGCCAAGGATATTGAAAAAATATTTATGCTAAAGTCGGCAAGTGGGGAAGAGTTGGGTGTAATTAAAAGCCTTGCCAAGAATTTAGACATTGCTATTAGTTATGTGCCTGTAGAGAAGCTCAATGGGTTTACACAAGCCAACCATCAGGGCGTGGTTGCCATAGCATCATTAGTTAATTTTCAATCTTTACAGGACATTATTGATCAAGTGGTGGACAAAGGAGAAGTTCCATTTTTTGTACTGTTAGATGGTATTACCGATACCAGAAATTTAGGAGCTATTGCTCGATCTGCCTTCGCTTTTGAGGCTCAAGCGCTCATCATACCAAGTTCTAATAATGCTGCAATTACCGAGGAAGGCATAAAAGCGTCAGCCGGAGCCTTAGAAAGAATTTCTGTATGTAGGGTAAGCTCCATCCAGCAGGCAATAGATGTTTTAAAATTAAATGGTATTAAGGTTGTGGCGTCTTCATTGGACGCCAACGCAACCATTGATAAGCTACCTTATGAAGAACCTATCACAATAGTTATGGGATCTGAAGATAAAGGGGTAAGTCCTTATGTTTTAAAAACAGCAGATTTTTTGGTTAAAATTCCAATGTCTGAAAAGTTTGATTCTCTGAATGTTTCTGTGGCTTCAGGAATTTTGTTTTATGAAACTTTTTTGAAAAGAAAAAAATAAGAAAAGTCTAAGATGAGCTATTTAATAAAATATGGATTGTTAGGTTTGGCAGTTGTGTTTTTTACTTCTTGTGAAAAGGAAGTAAGTTTTGATTTACCTAAGGATATTGCCGAAAAAGTGGTAGTTGAGGGTAGTATAGAGCTCAATCAACCACCTTTTGTCTTATTGACTAAGAGCTTTGGTTTTTTTTCTAAATTGGATTTATCTTCTCTTCAAAACTCATTTTTAAGTGGAGCCGAAATTTTTGTTTCTGATGGGAGCAGAAATGTTCAGCTTAAAGAATACAGTATTGACACTTTAGGTAATAAATTCAATTTTTATACAATAGATACTTCTAAGCCTGCTGACCTTAGTTTTATAGGTCAAGTAGGAACGGCCTATCATTTAAAAATTGTTTATAACAATAAGACTTATGAGGCATCTACCACTATTCCACAACCTGTAAGCTTTGACAGCCTTTGGTCAGAACCTTTCCCTACTCCTATTCCGGATCATCCTGAATTTAGAAGGGTTAGTGCTTCTTATACGGACCCTGTGACACCTGGAAACAGGTACCGATATTTTATTAGCGTAAATAATGGACCTTTTAATGCTTCTACTTTTTCTACAATTAATGACGATATTATAAATGGAACACATGTTACCATGAATTTTTATAATGTTACTAGCCCTATGGATACCAGTTCTAATTTGGAAAAATTTGCTTTTTTGCCGGGAGACTCGGTAGTTATTAAGCTATCGGCTATTGATAAAGAGAGCTATAATTTTTGGGAAACATTAGAGTTTTCTGTTGGTACCACCGGAAACCCTTTCAGTACGCCCATTAAAGTGCCTTCCAATATTTCTAATGGAGCTTTAGGCGTTTGGACGGGTTATGGTTCTTCTTATAATAAAGTTTTTATTAAAGATTAAAATAAAGTCTATGGAGCAATATATAGATCATACTTTGTTAAAATCTACAGCTACTTTGGAGCAAATTGAGCAACTGTGTTTAGAAGCTATCCAATATAGTTTTAAAGCGGTATGTGTACCACCGTTTTATGTGAAAGTAGCAAAAGGTTTTTTAAAGAAATCAAATGTTTTGGTGGCTACGGTTATTGGGTTTCCAATGGGCTATAGTTGTACTGAAAGTAAGATAGCCGAAGTGTTAAAAGCTATTCAGGATGGAGTCGATGAATTAGACTGGGTGCAGAATGTAGCTGCTGTTAAAAATGCTGATTGGGATTATCTAGAAAAAGAAATAATACAATGCATGAAACCCATTAATAAGAGCAAGAAAACTATTAAAATTATTATCGAAAGTGGTGTGCTGACTGATGATGAAATAATAAAATCTTGTAAAGTTTACGCTAGGCAGAAAGTAGATTTCATAAAGACTTCTACAGGCTATGCCGAGAAAGGTGCCGATTTAAGACATATAAAAATCATAAAAGAAAACATTCCAGAAACCATTAAAATAAAGGCTTCTGGAGGTATTCGGACTTATGAAGATGCTCAAAAATATATTGATTTAGGCGTGTCCAGAATAGGAACCTCTTCCGGTATTAATATTATTAAAGAATCAAAATTAATATAGATTTATTACCTTTATAATTAATTTTATCATAAATAAATACTATGAATAGATATTTACAATATAAATTTTACATTTTTTCAATAATTGTAATATTGTTTTCTTGGGTTTTCTGTACCGATATTAACGCACAGAGTGTAGATTCTGTTTCAAAACAAGATACTTCAGTTGCTGCAAATAATGAAAGTTATAACAGTGCATTGTATGAAACTGTAAAAGTGCGAAAAATGGTCTCTAATGTATCCAGAGGCTACAGAATTCAAATTTATAGTGGTCCAAATAGAGATAATGCAAAGAAAATAAAGGTGGACTTTATGAAACGTTTCCCTTCTATTAGATCTTATATTAATTACGAAGTGCCGCATTATAAAATTAAGGTCGGAGACTTTAAAACAAAAAAAGAGGCTGGAGAATTTTACCGATATTTAAACAAAACATATTCAGCAACAATTGTCTCCTGCTTAATAAATGATAAAGTACCTTATCCTGAACCTAAGCCGGAGCCAGTACATCATTCCAGTAACGCTGATTCAGACAGCAAAACAACAAGTACACCATAGACTCAACTAATTATTGAAAATAATATGCAGCAAAGTTTTCTAAATGCAGCAATACAAATAAAAGATGAATTAATAGAGATTCGGCATCATTTGCATCAATTTCCTGAATTATCATTTCAAGAGTTGAAAACAATGGAATTTGTGATGGAACGTCTTTCTGAGATTGGAATTCCTTTTGAAAAAAATGTTGCCGGTACTGGAATTGTTGCCTTAATACTAGGAGATGAAAACGGGAATTGCATTGCACTTAGGGCTGATATGGATGCCTTGCCTATTGTTGAAGAAAATGAGGTTGAATACAAAAGTCAGAATGTCGGGGTAATGCATGCTTGTGGTCATGATGTGCACACCACCTGCCTTTTGGGTGCTGCTAAAATTCTCTGGGAGCAAAAAGAAAAAATAAAAGGAGCCGTTAAGTTAATTTTTCAACCTGGAGAGGAAATGAATCCGGGAGGGGCAAGTTTGATGATACAGGCCGGTGTACTTGAAAACCCCAAACCCGATGCTATTATTGGTCTGCACGTTTTTCCAGATTTACCGGCAGGAAGTTTTGGGTTTAGAAGTGGTCAATATATGGCAAGTGCCGACGAAATCCATATTACAATAAAAGGTAAAGGTGGCCATGCTGCATTACCTCAAAACACTGTAGATCCCATAGTAATTGCTGCAAATATTATTGTCCAGTTACAACAATTAGTCTCACGCCGATGTCATCCTTTAACGCCTACTGTATTATCCTTTGGACACATCAATGGTGGTCACACCACTAATGTAATTCCGGAAATAGTTACCTTAAAGGGTACCTTACGCACATTTGATGAAGCTTGGAGAAAGGAAGCCAAAATATTAATAAAGAACATTGTAAAAGAAAATGCCGCTATTTGGGGGGCAACGGCCGAAGTGGATATTCCACCGGGATACCCATTCTTATCTAATGATGAAAAACTCAGTTCAAAAATTGAGCTATTGGCAAAGCAATTAGTAGGAGAGGGTAGTGTTGTTCCAATTCCAATGAGAATGACAGCAGAAGATTTTAGCTATTATACCCAAGAAATACCCGGTTGTTTTTTCAGATTAGGAACTAATAAAGACCATAAAGAATTTATTAATCCGGTTCATAATTCCCGGTTTGATATTAATGAGGAGGCATTGGTATATGGAGCCGCTATGATGGCTTGGGCGGCATATGGGTACTTAGAACAATAATAGAATTTTTAGGTTCTAAAAGGTAGCCTTGACAGAGGTTGTAAAATAATAAATTTTATTAACCTGTTTTATGCTTCACTTATTAAAGCAGCCTCATACATTTGAGCATAAATACCATTTGGAATTTTTAATAACCCTTCGTGGTCTCCTTCTTCTTTTATTTCACCTTTATCTAAAACAATAATTTTATCAGCTTTACGTATAGTTGATAGTCTGTGGGCTATGACTATGGCTGTTCTGCCTTGTATCATTTTGTCAATGGCTGCTTGAATTAAAATTTCAGATTCACTGTCAATCGAGGAAGTAGCTTCGTCCAATATTAGAACAGAAGGGTTAAACAATAAGGCTCTTGCAAATGACAAAAGCTGCCTTTGTCCTTGAGAAAGATTGTTACCTCTTTCTAAAACTTGGTGCTTATATCCTCCGGGTAATTGTTGTATAAAATGATGAATGCCCAAAGATTGACATATCTCCATCACTTTTTGTTCAGAAATAGAATTGTCACCTAAAGTAAGGTTCTCTAAAATAGTACCTGAAAATAAATATACGTCCTGTAAAACAATTCCAATATGCTTTCTCAAGCTATAAATATCATACTCTTCAAGGTCTATATTATCAATCTTTATTTTCCCTGATTGAATAGGGTAAAGTCGGGTCAATATAGAGATGATAGAACTCTTTCCTGCTCCGGTATGTCCTACTAAAGCAAGTGTCTCCCCTGTTTTCACTTCAAATGAAATGCCATTTAATACCGGCACTCCGGGCTTATAACTGAAATAAACATCATCAAAACTTATTGCTCCATTTATAGAGTTGGCTATTTTAGTGCCGTTTTGATGCAAATATTCTTCACTGTCCAATAACTGCATGACTCTATTTGCGGCTATCAAGCCCATTTGAAGCGTATTGAATTTATCTGCTAACATTCTAAGAGGTCTGAAAAGCAAGGCTAGATACATATTGAAAGCAATGATAACGCCAGGTGTGATTTCATAGTTTAACATTTTAGTGGCACCATACCATACGAGCAATCCTGTGGAGAATGCTAAAATAATTTCTACAATAGGAAAGAATATGGAATAAGCTACTATGGATTGTATGTTGGCATCTCGGTGCTCTTTGTTAATAGTATCAAATTTCAAATGCTCTCTTTTTTCTGCTCCAAAGACCTGAACAATATACATACCACTAATATGCTCTTGTACAAATGCATTTAAAGCAGCAACTGCATTTCGCACCCTATTAAAAGATTTTTTTATGGCTTCTTTAAACCAATAAGTAGCTAAAATAAGTAGAGGAAATACTGAGAGGCTTACCAAAGTGAGTTTCCAGTCGGTATAAAACATCAAACCCATAATGGCAACAATGGTCAGTATATCTGCTATTATTGCAATAAATCCATTGGCAAAAGATTCATTGATAGCCTCCAAATCGTTGATGGTTCTGGTGGTAAGTGTTCCAATTGCAGTTTGGTCAAAATAGGAAAGTTCTTGATGAATAATTTTTTCATGTACTAATTTACGAATATCATTGACCACAGTTTGTCCCAACCAGTTTGCCATAAACATAAAAGAAAAGCGTACCACCGATTCTATTGCCAAAACTCCCAATTGGATGATGCTGATATAAATTAATCCTTTGAGAAACTTATCTGCTATATAATGATCAACGGTATATTGTATCAAATATGGGCGGATAGGGGCAAGAAAAGCTAATACAAAACTAAAAATGATACTTATCCATAACTTATTTTTATAAGGTTGGGCAAAAGATAGTATTCTAAAAAATAGTTTTCTGTAAATATTATTGGGCTTGCTTTTCAAAATGTTTTAAAAAATAATATTAAGTAGTTTTATAATAAAAAAATTGAAATAAAGCATTCCGTTTCAATTTTCAAAGCGTTGAAAAAAAATTAAAGCTTCAATCTTTAGGCGGATTGAAGCTTTATTTTTGATTGTAAAAAATTATATTTTAACAGTATCGTTTAAGTCAGAATCCACCAAGATACGGCCACAATGTTCACAAGCAATAATTTTCTTATGCTGTGAAATTTCTGTTTGGCGTTGAGGAGGAATTGCATTAAAGCATCCCCCACAACTATCTCTCAATACGGGTACTACTGCTAAACCATTCTTATAACTAGTACGGATACGCTCATAAGCTTCTAACAAACGGGCATCTACTTTTACTTTTGCAGTGTCCGATGCTTGAGAAAGTACTTTTTCTTCAGCGTCTGTTTCACTGATAATTTTTTCAAGTTCGGTTTGTTTTTGCTGAAGCATTTCTTGTTTGGCTTCAATTAAACTTTGATTTTGAACTTTTTTGTTTTCTCTTTCTTGCAAATCAACTAAAGAGTCTTTGATGTTTTTATCGCAAAGTCTCATTTCTAATTTTTGCATTTCGATTTCTTTCTCCAATGCTTCAAACTCTCTACTGTTCTTTACATTGTCTTCTTGCTTTTCGTATTTTTCAATTAGAGCTTCACTCTGTTTCTTGGCTTCTTTACGGCTGTTGATATAATCGTTAATACTACTAATCTCTTCTTCGATATTATTGATTCTGGTTTGTAAACCAGCAACATTATCTTCAAGGTCTTTTACTTCCATAGGAAGTTCACCTCTTAGGGTTTGTAATTCATCTATCTTTGAATCAATCTTTTGCAAAGATAAAACGGCAACTAATTTTTCTTCAATTGAAAATTCTTTTACTGATGGAGCCATATTAAAAATAATAATTTATTGGGTTGGTATTTATTTCTGACAAATAAACAGCAAAGTTACTATATTTTTTAGTTATTATTTCCATAAAAATTTCTTTTGTAAACTGTTCAGATTCAAAATGCCCAATATCTGCTATAACTATTTGATTGTCAGAATCAAAAAATTGATGATATTTAAAGTCTGCCGTTAAGAACAGGTCGGCTCCTTGCCTGATGGCTTCTTTTAATAGAAAACTACCACTTCCTCCACAAACGGCAATTTTTTTAATATTTTTTTTGGTTTTGGATGTATGACGAATGCAATCCGCATTAAATTGTTTTTTTATCAGGGATAAAACTGACTCTACTTCCATTTCTTGCGGTAAATATCCTATCATTCCTGATCCTATTCGAGGGTTTTGGTTTTCTAAAGCAATTAGTTCAAAAGCTACTTCTTCATAAGGATGGTTATCTTTCAATGTTTTGATGATGGAATACTTTAGGTGTTCCGGGATTAGCACTTCTAATTTAACTTCTTTTACGTTTTCTCTTTTCCCTCCTGCTTCACCAATGAATGGATTGGATTGGGCATTGCCTTTAAAGTTTCCGACACCTTCAACCTCAAAACTGCATTCGGAATAATTACCTATATGACCTGCTCCGGCTGCAAAAAGGGATTGTTTTACTTGCTCAATATGGTCTAAAGGAACGTAGGTAAATAGTTTGTATAATTTATCTGTCATTGGACTTAATACAGTGCAGTTTTCCAATCCTAATTTTTCACAGATTTTGGCACTAACACCATTGGAAACATTATCCAAATTGGTATGGGCAGCAAAAAGAACCATATCATTTTTTATTGCCTTTATCACACTTCTTTCTACATAATTTTTCCCGGTTATACTTTTGATGCCAGAAAAAATTAAAGGATGATGTGCTATAATCAAATTGCAATTTTTGGCTAGTGCTTCTTCTATGACTGCTTCTGTAATATCTAAAGTGATTAGTGCTCCTGTGCATTCTTGGTGAATGTCGCCCAATTGAACCCCGCTATTATCATAAGATTCTTGGTAGATTTTGGGAGCAAAAAGTTCAATTTCATTTATTATTTCTGATATTTGCATATTAAGATTAAAATTCTTTTTTTAAATTTAGAAATGATGAACATCAAAATTAAGGAAAACAGTTTACTTGCAAAAATAGCAGCAAGGAAAATGGGCTCTAAAGATGCTGCTATCGTCATTGGAAATACTATTCATCTTTTTGGTGCTACCCGTAAAGATTTATTGGATAACCCTACTTGGTTACGGCATGAACTTAAACATGTGGAGCAAACTTTGCGTTTAGGTTTGGCAAGTTTCTTGACCCTTTATTTGCTAGATTCAATAAGAAATGGATATCAAAACAACCGGTTTGAAATAGAGGCCAGAAATGCCGAAAGTACCCCTTCTATTCTGGAAAAATATTTAAAATAAATTTTATTGTATTTTGTTGTATTTTAAATAATTGAAACTCAATATCCAATAAATTACCAAAAGACTTTTCAATGTCAAAAGCAATTCCTAAGTAATTGTTAAATGTTTTTGTTTATTGTTTAAGAATTTCTTAATTACATATTTTATTGAAAAAATTAAATTAATTTCGGAAAATTTTTTAAAATATTATAATGAAATTAAAGTTCATTCCTTTGTTTTTGTTAGCCATAGGTGCTTACAATGTTTCTAATGCACAGGACAATTATAAAATTGCCCATCAGGAAGATGGCAGTGTTTTTGTTAGTTTTAGAAACCAAAAAGTCAATACTCAAATTGATGGTAAAGTTTTAAGCCAATGGTTAGGGCTTCAAAATGAAAATGAATTAAGATTGGTGAGAACCAATATTGATCATTTAGGAATCAGTCATGCTCTTTACCAACAATATTATAAAAATATTGAAGTGGATGGAGCCAATATTATGGTGCATTCAAAAGGAAACGAACTGTTAAGTATTAATGGAAAAATTTATGATATTTCTTATGTCAATACTAATGCTGTATTAGATGATTATAGAGCTACAACGCTTAGCCAGACTGCATTAGGAATTGTAAGCGTTTTGAGAAATTATGCTCCTATTAAATCTATTATTAATCATAATGGAAGCCCGGTTTTAGGATATGTAGTTAGAATGGATGGAAAGGCACAGGATGGCAGTTTTATAATGAAAAAAGCCATTATTTCTGCTATGGATGGAAGCGTTTTGGATATTGAAGAGTTGATAGCAAATGCAGAGGTGAATATTTCCGGAAGAACTTTGTTTCATGGAGATAAAACAATAAGTGCAGATTTTGATGGTAGTAAATACCGTTTATTTGATTCTACCAGAAACATTCATACACTAGATGCTACCAATGCAGAATACAATAATTGGGGCTCAGGTTTGGCATTCCCGGATGCTAAGGAATATTATAGCAATACAGATAATTGGGGTGTAGATACAGCCATCATGAATGTAATTTTAAATACTACTACTTCAAACATTCTTAATGGTACCGGTTGGAATACTATGACTTTCCCTATTTCCGCTGTGGCTGATAATAGTGTAGATACTAATATTGATATTTCATCTTGGCCGGTAGTGTTTACAAATTCCACTTCAACACCTTTAAGAGGTAGAGGCTTTTATCATTTTGTAAAACCTGGTGTGGATTATTATGGCGTTTTTGGTAAATATAACCTCACCAATGAAAATGTTTCTGATACTATTATTTTCCCAATTGTTACAGATTCTTTAGGTAATTTCTCTTGGTCAGATACTTCTGGAAATTCCGGTATATATAAGATTGATACAGTGGCCAATCCTGCTATTGATGCACATTGGGGCATCATAGAAACCCATGATTATTATGTAGATAAATTTAATCTAAAGAGTTATGATGGAAATGGAAGTATTATTAGAAATTATGTAAACGGCGTGTTCCCTGTATCTTTTACTCAAACTAATGCTGCTGCCTTACCTGCTCCCTATAATGCTATGGTTTATGGTTTAGGGGATGGTTTGAATATGAAACCATTTGTAGCTTTGGATGTAACCGGTCATGAATATACACATATGGTTATCGCCAATAATGGAAATGGCGGATTAAGATACAAAGGAGAATCCGGTGCATTGAATGAATCCTTTGCAGATATGTTTGGAAAGAGCATAGAATTTTATGCTACTCCTACCACTGCGAATTGGTTAATTGGAACAGATGTTTTTAATGGTGCTGGTTATTTAAGATCTATGCCTAATCCAAAATTAGTTCAAAACCCGGATACTTATAAAGGTCAATATTGGGTAAATACTAGCTCTAATACAGATAATGGTGGAGTGCATTATAATAGTGGTGTGCCTAATAAATGGTACTATTTGATAACAGAAGGAGGAACAGGAACTAATGATAATGGCTATCAATACAGCGTTACAGGTATAGGTATGGCAAAAGCGGAACAAATAGCTTATAGAACAATGAGTCAATATTTAACTTATCAAGCTACATTCCAAAATGCTTATACAGGTAGTCTTCAGGCTTGTTTAGACCTTTATGGTAACGATACCACCTCAGCAGAATATACTGCAGTTAAAAACGCTTGGTATGCTGTAGGTTTGGGAGAAGGCGGTCCAACTACAATTAAAAATATTGATAATGAAAATAAGATTATAAATGTTTATCCAAATCCTTCTACAGGAAACCAATTCAGCATTCGTTCCAATGCCGATCAAAAAATAGAAGTAGTTATCTATAATAATATGGGTAAAGAAATGAAAAGAATGTTTGTTGAAAACGGTGATAATACCATTGTAATCAATGAATGGAGTTCAGGAATTTATAATATTTCTTATAAGTATAACGGTAAACAATACTTTCAAAAATTAAGTATTATCAAATAATATTTCATTTTAAAAAGAATAAGGTCATCCAAACAGATGACCTTATTTTTTTTTATTTTTTTAAAATTTTTTTATGATGACACTAATTGGCAGTCTTTGAAATTAATTTTGCTAATGATAATGCAAATGATTAATAGTATTATTATTTTTTATCCATTTTATCATCTTAAAAAATGTAAGTATTATGAGAACGAAAAGAGAAAGAAGACGTATTAAAGAATTTTTATCCACCTTTAATTTGGCAGGATTTACCTATTATGATGGGCCGGAAGCAATAAAAAATTTAGAGGTTGGAAATTTATTAGAACTCGAATTAGAGGAAGATAACCGATATGATCCTAAAGCGGTAATGCTTTGGTATGGTGATTTTCACTTAGGGTATATTCCAAAGGCGTCAAATGAAATTTTTTACAAATTGCTTAGGGTAGGTATTCCCAATATTGAAGTTCGAATTCAACAAATAGACACTAATGCACATCCTGAGCAACAAATACAATTGGTGGCCCATTTAGTAGCAATTGAAAAAGAATAGAGAAAATATTTTGAAAAACTAAAATAAGAATTTATGAAAAGAGGCTATCCAAACCTTGGATAGCCTTTCTTCTTGATTAATCTTTTACTTTTTATAGAAGTAGAACTTGCTGTCAATTTAACAGTAATTCCTAATTATTTAATCCTCATAGGTTTTAATGCTTCGCTCCACTTTTCAAGCTCTAATAATGTATGTTCTGCCGATTTGATTATAACATCATTAGCCTGAAATTCACCGTTTTCATCTATCAATTTAGCAAAAAAAGGAATGTTCACTTGTGCCGTTAGGGGTACCATACTCATAGTAGTAACCACTTGTTTCAGCATTTGAGTGGAACGCAAACCTCCTGAAACACCGCCATAGCTAACAAAACCCACCGGTTTGTGCATCCATTCGTTAAAAAGAAAATCTAAAGCATTTTTGATGGGAGCTGGGAAAGAGAAATTATATTCTCCTAAAACAATAATGAAAGCATCGGCTTCGTTGATTTTCGCACTCCATTGTTTGGTGTGATCATGCTGGTATTTTTGTAATCGAGGATGATTAGGTTCATCCATAAATGGCAAGTTAATTACCGACAAATCTAATAGTTCTACATTAAATTCGGGTTTAGTTTTAGCTAATGCTGTAAACCATTTTTCTACGGCTACGCCTGATCTTCCGGGGCGGGTGGTGGAAGTGATTATTTTTAAATTGGTCATATTGTAATTATTATTTTTAATTTAATACCGATTAACGTTATAAAATTTCAAAATTGTATTGTACTAAACTATTTTCATATCGGTATTAGACTGAATATTTGTTTGCTAATTTATTATTTTGTTTGGTATAAAAAAAATCAAATTCTATTCTTGATAACTCCCATCAATATTTGGTATTTAAAAAAGGTTTTTAAACCACCCTAAGAATTAGTATGCAACAAGGTTAAATAAGAAGCTAAGTTCAACAATCCAGGAATTTATTTATCGTTTACCTCTAAAATTCCTACCTGAATTTCTTGAATTTCCATTTCCTGATTTCTTCGAAGATTCTGAATTATACCTTTTAACATCATTTGATTTTTTATCAGTTGGTTTATTGTTATTTTGCACTGCTCTGTTATTAGAATCTCGTTTCTGGACAGTCAAATCATTTGTATGAAAAGGATGATTGGTAACTACGGGAATTTTTTTTCCGATTAGTTTTTCAGTGTTTTTTAAATTCAAAAGATCAAAGCCATCAACAAAAGAAAGTGCTTTTCCTGAGGCCCCAGCCCTACCTGTTCTGCCGATACGGTGGACATAAGTCTCTGATACATCTGATAATTCAAAGTTAATCACAAAGCTGAGGTCGTCTATATCAATTCCTCTTGCTGCAATATCAGTGGCTACAAGTACTCTTGTTTCTCCCGATTTAAAATTGTTTAATGCCTTTTGACGTGCATTTTGAGATTTATTACCATGGATAGCTTCTGCGGAAATTTTTGCATTTTGCAACTTACGCACAATTTTATCAGCACCGTGTTTAACCCTTGAAAATACGAGTACCGAATCAGAAATATTGTTTTTCAAAATATGAATCAATAAATCTAATTTATCGTTTTTTTCAACAAAATAAACAGATTGTTGAATGGTATCTGCTGTAGAAGATACAGGTGTCACCTCCACCATAATAGGTTGATTCAACATAGTATTTGCCAATTTCTGAATTTCATCTGGCATAGTAGCCGAAAAAAGTAGGGTTTGTCGCTGTGGTGGCAATAGCTTTAGAATTCGTTTTACATCATGTACAAAGCCCATATCCAACATTCTATCGGCTTCGTCCAACACAAAGATTTCTATATGTTTAAGACTGATGATTCCTTGAGCGATAAAATCTAACAATCTGCCCGGAGTAGCGACCAGAATATCTACACCTTTTCGCAAGGCATCTTCTTGAGCACCTTGTTTTACGCCACCAAATACAACCACATGTTTTAAATGCAAGTATTTGCTATACGCTTTTATATTGTCCTCTATTTGTATTGCCAATTCGCGTGTTGGTGTCAGTATCAAGGCTTTAATATGCCTATTACGTTGTGATTTCTCCATAAGGTTTTGGAGCATTGGAATAGCAAAAGCCGCTGTTTTTCCTGTGCCTGTTTGTGCACAGCCAATCAAATCTTTGCCTTTTAATACTTCGGGAATTGCCTGCTCCTGTATCGGTGTCGGCGTGGTGTAACCTTGTTCTTCAATGGCTTTAAGAATAGGTTCTATGAGGTTTAAATCAGTAAATTTCAAATGTCAAAATTAAAATACAAGATCTTCGGAACGAAAACCCATGGTGCGAAGGTAAACAATATACTTGGTTGTTGAATGACAATTTTCTAATTCACCATTTACCATTTCTAGTTTTATCTATGATCTGTCAGACACTAAGGGCTGTCCTTACTGTAATTTATCGTTATCCCAGTTTTTAGGATTATTCATAATATATTGTGCAATACGATGATAATCATTTTCAGAACGTATGATGTGTTCCCAATAATTTCGTTGCCATAATTTGCCGTTGAACGGTTGCCAATCATTTTGTTTTACCCCACGAATGTAATGGTTTGTTGTCATGGTTTTAAACCATTGAATAACGCGATGTAGGGGCGAACCTATGTGTTCGCCCAAAATGGGGTTGTGTTCGCCCATAGGGGCAATCCTGCGTGATTGCCCATCATCGGTATTGTCCGATTTGTCGTTATCGGTATTGTCCGATTTGTTGTTATCAGGGCAGACACATAGGTCTGCCCCTACTGTAACCGTACCAACAATTTCAATAATACAATGAAAATGGTTGGGCATTACAACCATTTCATGGCATTTAATATCGTTAAATTTATTTTCCAATTCATAATACCATTTTTCAATCATCATTCCAGCATCATTCAATATCATTTCTCCGTTTTTGATATTTCCGAATAAATGTGCTCTATCCTGACAACAAATCGTAATAAAATACAATCCTGCCCGCGAATATTCATATCCTTTTAATCGGATAGAACGTCGGTGGTGGATTTGTGGGTTGTATTTCATTTTTATTTCATTTTATTACTGACAACTGTATTTTTAATTGGGGCGAAAATAGATATTCCTCCTCTATTGGGACGAACACTTATTTTTAATTGGACGAACACATAGGTTCGTCCCTACAACGGTTTTTTACGATAAAATATTTGCCTCTGGTGGTTCTGATGGTCTGGAATTATCCTTAGGCAGAGGTACAAACTCTTTGTCATCATTAGGTGGCAAAATAATTTTACCATTTAGCCAATCGTTTTTGGCTTGTTCTATCCGTTCTTTTCTTGACGAAACAAAATTCCACCAGATGTAACGGTCTCCTAATGGCTCTCCTCCCAAAAGCATCAAAGTTGTTTTTTCTTTAGCAAGGATGGTAGGCTCTTCATTTTTGTCAAACACCAACATTTGCCCGGCATTGTAAATTTGATGTTCTATTTCAATACTCCCTTTGATGATATAAATCGCTCGTTCGGTATAGCCAGTAGGCAATGTAGTTTTAGCATTGAGTGCTAACTCTTGATGGATATAAAATAGCGGAGAATGCGTTTTGACATTATTCTTCAAGCCATAAGCATCACCTGCAATCAATCGCATCCATATTCCGGTATCGTTAAATCCCGGCAATTCATCAGGACTAAAATTGATGAAGGAAGGGTCGGTTTCTTCATCTTTTTCAGGAAGTGCCACCCAGGTCTGCAACATTTCTAAATGTGCTTTTGCCAATAAATCTGGGTTTTCAAACCGCTCTGAATGGGAAATTCCTTTTCCGGCGGTCATCCAATTCACTTCGCCTGGTCGAATGATTTGCTCTACCCCCAAACTATCACGATGAGTAACTTGACCGTCTAATAAATAAGTTACAGTGGAAAGCCCGATATGCGGATGCGGTAACACGTCCATTTCTGAAAGGTTTGCAGCTGCCACACCTACGGGACCGGCATGGTCTAAAAATATGAAAGGCCCTACCATTCGCTTTCTACGAAAAGGTAATATTCTTCTTACATTCAGTCCAGTGCTGAGTGCAGCGGATCGGGCATCTATAATTAATTGTGGCATAGTTCTTACCTTTTTTCTAATTGTCTTCTCAATTTTTCTTCCACACTTGTAATCAATGCGTGAAAATTATCGCCATATTCTGAAGCGAAAGGATCATTTCCAGGAATGCCCAAGCGGATACTCACTTGTTTTTGCTCGGTTGATTTTTCTTTTTTATCTTCCAAATGTACATTGGCATATTCTATCTTTTCGAAATGACGAGCCAATCGGCTAATACTTTTGCGGATGGTGTCTTTGACTTCTTCATTAATTTCAATGTCCACTGCTTGAATGTTCAAGGTAATTCCTGTTAATTTTTCTGAGTATTGCATAATAATTATTTTTAAATTTTTACTGAAAATCTATTTTAAATAGGCGGCATACATCCACACTAACTTTTCCTGTTCTCTGATATAATCGCTCATCAAGGCATTTGTTCCTTCATCATTAGATTTGTCGGATAAATCAAGGATTTCTCTTTGTAATATAATAATTGTTTTGAGTGAAGATAAAATGTCTTTCACATCATTTACACCATCGGACATTTCATCACTTTCTTTGATTTTTGCCAACTTTTGATAATCCGAGAACTTATGGTTGGGTGTGTGCCCCAATGTTCTTATTCTTTCTGCAACTTCATCTATTTTGATGAATAAGTTTTCATAGAGTTCCTGAAATTTGTCGTGTAACTCGAAAAATTTATCACCTTTAATGTTCCAATGATATCCTCTTACATTTTGATAGAGGATTGAATAATCTGCTAATAGCTCATTGAGTTTTTCTGCCAGGTTTTTGGATATTTCCACATCCAAACCAATTGAATTTAATTTTGTCATATTTGCTTACTTTTTTTGAATAGTAATTTAAATTTCAACTAATATCTTCACTTCAGAAGGGTCGTTTACCAATGCCTCAAAACCTTCTTTTACGATATCATCTAAGGCTATTTTTTTAGTTATTAATTGTTCTGCTTTCATCTTACCCGTGTGAATTAAATCAATGGTAATAGGGAATACATTTCTATAACCGATGATGGCTTTAATGGTTAATTCTCGTAAGGCTTGGTCTAAAGCATCGTGTGTTACAGGCTTCCCAAAAAGTGCAACCAACATAGCCGTACCGCCATTTCGCAAAGACGCTATTCCGGTAGAAAAAGAGGCCTGAACACCTGCGGCATCAATAAAAATATCTGCTCCTAATCCTGTTGCTTTCTTTATTTGTTGCGGAATATCTTTATCCGAAGCTTTGAAAACTTGAGTAGCACCTACTTTTTTTGCCATAGCTAATCGGGCTTCCGACATATCGGTTACAAAAACCTTTGTAGCACCAAAAGCCAATGCCGCTTGTACACATAGCAAACCAATTGGACCTGCACCAGAAACTAAAACAGTATCTCCGGCCGACAATCCACTTTGCTGTACGGCATAAACCGCAACTGCTGCCGGCTCTACCAATGCTCCTTGCTCATAAGTGAAATCATCCGGTATTTTATGTACCATATAATCTTCTACCACCACGTATTTTGCAAATCCACCGTTAGAAGTCAACCCCACAAAACCTAAAGGCTCTGAAAGGTTGTATTCTCCTTTGGCAATAAAAGGACTTTCAGGATTTCTGAAAATAGGCTCTACAACAACTCTATCACCTTTTTTGAAGTGTTTTATATTTTTACCAACCTCATCAATAATCCCCGAAAACTCGTGACCTAAAGTGGTTGTACCTTGATGCCCATTCAATAAATAGGGTTTGTCATAAGGAATAAGTTGTGGACCGTGATTGTACTCGTGTAAATCAGAACCACAAATTCCGGTAAACTTTACTTCAATTTTTACTTGATTATCGTTGGGTGTAGGAATAGCTGTTTCCTCCACTCTTATATCTTTGGCAGCGTGCCATCTGGCAGCTTTCATTGTTTGTGTACTCATAATTTCTATTTTTTAAATAATAATTTGTCTAAAGAATATTTCCCCGCTCCGGTAAAAGTCAAAGCGATAAAGGGTAGTAAGTACAAGAAACGAAGTTCCAATACCTCAAATCCATCTTTAATGATGAATGCGTGGAAAATGAATATCACGATGAAGTTTACTGTTAGCACTAAGGATGCAAAGCGAGAAAATAATCCTAAAATCAACAGAATAGCACAGATACCTTCCGCAAATGCTGCCATATAAAACGATAGGGTAGCACCTATGCCTATTGGATCCATAAACTGGATTTCTTGTCCACTAAATATTACACCCAATTTTTGGGCTCCGTGTCCGTAAAGCAAAACCAGACCTAAGGTTAATCTAAAAATCAACAATCCAAAATCGTTGGTGGTTTTACTGTCTTTGAATAAGAAATTTTTTATTGTGTTCATAATGATTAATTTTTAATGGGAACTTCTAATTGTTTTTAATAATTTGAAGTAGTGATGAGTTACGGATAATTAGAAGTCCCCTAAGGTTTTATATTAAATTTCGCTTCCAGCTTTAATGAAACAATACATCTCGAATGCTCTCATCTTTATCAAAGACACTTTTGGCATAAGGGCATAAAGGGATTATCTTAACATTTTGTTTTCGTGCAAATGCCACTGCTTCCATCAGTAGTTTTCTACCAAAACCTTTACCGCCAAATGCTGTTCCCACTTCTGTATGGTCAATGATAAATTTATCTGTACCTGCCCAGGAATAGGACATTTCACCGGTAATGGCATTATTGGATTTGATAACAAACCGACCATTATGCTCATTGTTTTCTTGTTCTATTTTAAAGATGTCTTCCATAATAAAAATTTTTTAATTACTCTTCTAAATAACCAAATTTTCCGTTGTTGAAATCATTGAAAGCTTCTATCAGTTCCTCTTTAGTATTCATCACAAAAGGTCCGTGTGCTGCGATAGGCTCATTGATAGGCTCGCCACTCAATATTAAAATCACAGCATCTTCGGTAGCTTGAATTTCAAAAGTTTCGCCATCGTTAGCCATCAATGCCAAATGGTCTAAAGGCACTTTTTCTGTTCCATTTACAACAGCACTCCCTTCAAGAACAAGCAATGCGGTATTGTAATTTGCCGGAAATTCAAATGTTGCTTTGGCATCTTTCTTCAACTTGGCATTAAACAAATGCATAGGTGTAAAGGTTGAGGCAGAACCTTTGATGCCCTTGTATTCACCCGCAATCACTTCAACCGTGCCTTTGTTGTCTTCCAACTCAAAACGATGAATATCGGCATATTGGATAGCTTGGTATTTAGGGTCGCTCTTCTTGTCCTTTGCAGGTAAGTTTACCCATAGCTGCACCATTTGGAAATCGCCACCTTCTTTACTCCATTCTTCTTCGTGATATTCTTTGTGCAAAATACCGCTGGCTGCCGTCATCCATTGTACATCACCCTCGCCAATTACACCACCACCTCCGCTACTGTCGTGATGAGCTACCTTGCCTTTATAAGCAATGGTTACGGTTTCAAATCCTTTGTGCGGATGCACGCCTACACCTCTTGGATGCTCGGAAGGAGCGAAATGAAACTTGGAATTGTAATCCAACATAATAAAAGGATCCATTCTTTGCATATCCATTCTATGTCCATAAGGAATGAAGTTATGCACTCTAAAGCCATCGCCTACAAAATGTGGTTCTCTCGGGCTTGCAACTAATTCTACATTTTTTTTACTCATAATAATTAATTTTTATACTGCAAAGATACTTCTCATTTTACCCCTACACATTGATGTATGATAAGAAATCACTTTTTGAAATTACTGTCTGCCAATCCTTTACGAACTCTACTCAAACTTTCGGGTGTGATACCTAAATAAGAGGCCACCATAGTTTGTGGCACTCTTAATAGAATATCGGGATACATTTTTACAAAGTCCAAATACCTTTCTTCGGCTTCAACACTCAACAACTGATTGACCCTTTTTTGTAATTGTCGGATATGATTATGCAACAAACGGGTATTAAAATCTGCAAAAGATGAAATTTTTTGGGTAAGCAAACCAATAGTTTCTTCATTGATTAACACCACTTTGGTATCTTCCACCGCCTGAATAAAATAATCAGAGCTTTCATCAAAGAAAACGCTTGCTCTATCCGTAATAAACCAATTTTCAGGACCGAAATTCAGGATATGTTCTTTCCCTTTTTCGTCAATGGAATACTGTCGTAACAAACCTCTCTCTACATAAAAAGTATGCCTGCATTTTTCTCCTTCACGCAACAAGAATTGGTCTTTTTTGAAAACTTTTGTTTCACAATTTTCAATAATAGATGCCAGTTCATTTTCACCCACATTCAAGTTGGAGTTGAGAAAGGATATTAAGCTAAAGCTGTTCATTTTTTATTTTCTTAAAACTTCATCAATATTCAACCCCAAAGCCTTGGCAACACCTGTACCATAAACAGGATCTGCTTTGTAGCAGTTTTGTATATGTCTTTCCTGAATAAAAACTTCGGCTCCGCCTACTTCGGCAGCAGTATTATTAAACAGCACTTGCTTTTGCTCGTCATTCATCAAACGGAATAAATTGCCGGGTTGTGTGAAGTAATCATCATCATCTTCACGGAAATCGTAGTGGTGAGCCATTCCTTCAATGGGTAAACCGGGTTCTGCGTGTTGTTTTTGCTCTTCCCATTGTCCATAGCTATTGGGGAAATAATGCAAAGTGCCGCCTTCATTTCCATCGACACGCATTGCTCCATCTCTGGACGAATTGTGGAAAGGACATTGTGGCTTGTTTACTGGAATTTGATAATGGTTAACACCCAAACGATAGCGTTGTGCATCACCATAAGAAAATAATCTTGCTTGTAACATTTTATCAGGCGAAAAGCCAATACCCGGAACCACATTAGCCGGATTAAAAGCTGCTTGTTCTACATCAGCAAAATAGTTTTCAGGGTTTCTGTTGAGTTCCATTACACCTACATCAATCAATGGATAATCACCGTGTGGCCAAACTTTGGTCAAATCAAACGGATTGAATTTACAGTTGTTTGCTTGTTCTTCGGTCATCACCTGTATTTTCATATTCCATTTTGGAAAATCGCCTTTTTCAATGGCGTTGAATAAATCCCTTTGATGACTTTCACGGTCTTTGGCAATGATGGCTCCTGCTTCGGCATTGCTCAAATTTTCTATACCTTGTTGTGTTTTAAAATGGAATTTCACCCATACTCTTTTGTTGTCTTTATCTATCAAACTAAAAGTATGGCTACCAAAACCGTGCATATTTCTGTACGATTTAGGTATCCCTCTTTCACTCATCGTAATAGTAATTTGATGTAAAGCTTCGGGTAATAAAGTCCAAAAATCCCAGTTGTGATTGGCACTACGCAAATTGGTTTTTGGATCTCTCTTTACGGCTTTATTCAAATCCGGAAAACGATAAGGGTCACGAAGGAAAAATACGGGGGTATTATTTCCTGTCAAATCCCAGTTGCCTTCTTCGGTATAAAACTTCATAGCAAAACCACGAATATCCCTTTCAGCATCGGCAGCACCTCTTTCTCCCGCAACGGTTGAAAAGCGAACAAAGACATCGGTTTTTTTACCAATCTCCGAAAAGATTTTTGCCTTGGTGTATTTTGTTATGTCGTGGGTAACGGTAAAAGTTCCAAAAGCACCCGAGCCTTTAGCGTGCATTCTTCTTTCAGGAATTACTTCACGATCGAAGTGAGCTAATTTTTCTAAAAACCAAAAATCCTCTAAAAGCATAGGACCTCTTTGCCCAGCGGTTTTTACGTTTTGATTTTCTGCAATCGGACGACCGGATACGGACGATAGTTTTTTCTTGTTTTCTTGATTGTTCATAATTTTTTAATTTAATCCTTCTAAGATACTAAATAATTTTGAATTAAACAAATAATGCCATTGCAGTAGTGGAGGGTTTATTGATTAGATAAAAAATGCAAACCATAACTTGGATTCAATAATTTTTTTAATCACAAAAATATTAGGAATCATATTTGTTGAACTTTTAGAAGTGAAATTTATATATCAAGCCAACATAAAAAAAAATTAAAAAAAAATTGGTAATTAAAAAAAGAGATATAATTTTGCACTCAGTTCTTTAAAAATATATATTCTTATCCAGAAAGACAGAGGGAATTGACCCGATGAAGTCTTGACAACCTCCACGAAAGTGGGAAGGTGCCAAATTCAACTCCGATTTATCGGAGAAAGATAAGTTAGAAAAAAAGCATTTAATATGCCCATTTATTGGGATAGAAATATTATTAGCTCTTCTGACTTGTCGGAAGAGCTTTTTTATTTTTAGCTCTTTCGCAAGTCGAATCTTTTTGACCAATTTGGATAAAAATTAATTTGAACAGAACCTCAAAATATTATTTAACCAAAAAAATCAAAAAGAAAAATGAGAGAAAAAACAAAAATTTTGCACAGCATTCCGGTTGACCCATTAACAGGATCTATTTCAACCCCTATTTATCAAACCAGCACTTTTGTTCAAGAAGCTCCGGGAGTTCACAAAGGTTTTGATTATGCACGTAGCAACAATCCAACCAGAAAAGTGTTGGAAAATTTAATCGCCACTTTAGAAAATGGCAAAAATGGTTATGCTTTTTCAAGCGGTTTGGCTGCTATTGATGCGGTTGTAAAACTATTGCAAACAGGCGATGAGATAATTGCAGTAGATGATATTTATGGAGGTGCTTTCCGCCTTTTCACCCACATTTATCAAAAGTTTGGTATCCAAATTAAGTATGTTGATGCCACAGAAGCAACTAATATAGCAGCTGCTGTTACCGCCAACACTAAATTGATTTGGATTGAAACCCCAACAAATCCTACTTTGAAAATTTCGGATATTGCCGCCATTTCCAAAATCGCCAATGACAATAAAATCCTGCTTTGCGTGGACAATACTTTTGCTTCGCCGGCATTGCAAAAACCTATTGATTTGGGTGCTGATATTGTTATTCATTCTGCTACAAAATATTTAGGCGGACATAGTGATTTGATAGCCGGTTTGGTAGTTACGAATAGTGAAGAATTGGGTGAAAAGATAAAATTTATTCAAAATGCTTCCGGAGGGATTCTTGCTCCGCTTGACAGTTGGTTGGTGATTCGTGGCATAGAAACGCTTCCGCTTCGTGCAAAACAACATTCTGAAAATGCACAAAAAATTGCCGAGTTCCTATTGACTCAAGACATCGTTAAAAACGTTTATTACCCAGGATTACCTCAGCATAAAAATCATGAAATAGCGAAAAAGCAACAAAAACATTTTGGAGGTATTGTAACTTTTGATTTAAAAATAGATGATAAAGAATTAGCAACCCAAATCGTTACACAAACTAAATATTTCAAATTGGCAGAAAGTTTAGGTGGTGCAAAAAGTTTGATTTGTCAACCCTGTGAAATGACTCATAAATCTATTCCTGCCGAAAAGCGTTATCAGTCTGGCGTTACAGACAGCTTAATCCGAATTTCAGTAGGCTTGGAAGATGTTGAGGATTTGATTATCGATTTAAAAGAAGTGTTTCAAGCTGTTTCAGACAAACTTTCATTAACCGTTTAAAAAAAATATTAAATGAGTAGAAAAAATATAACTATAGGATTATTTGGCTTTGGTTGTGTAGGTTATGGCTTGCATGAAGTGTTTCAAAAAACACCCGCACTGAAAGCAAATATCAAAAGAATTTGTGTCAAGGATAAAAACAAAAAAAGACAGCTTCCTTCGGAACATTTCACCTTTGACAGAGATGATATTCTGAATGATGATGAAATCAATACCGTTGTTGAATTAATCGATGATGCTGCTGCCGCTTATGAAATTGTTACCACTGCCTTGAAAAAAGGAAAGGCAGTAGTAACCGCAAACAAGAAAATGATTGCAGAGCATTTTGAAGAGTTATTGCAGTTGCAAAAAGAATATAATGTGCCTTTGTTGTACGAAGCAGCTTGCTGTGCAAGTATTCCTATCATTAGAAATTTGGAAGAATACTATGACAATGATTTATTGGAATCTATTGAAGGCATTGTGAATGGCAGCACTAATTATATTTTGACCAAAACAGCATTGGAAAACTTCACTTACAATCAAGCACTGAAAGATGCACAGGAAAAGGGTTATGCAGAAACTAATCCTCTATTGGACACGGGTGGCTTTGATGCTAAATATAAATTGCTAATTTTGATTGCCCACGCTTTTGGCATTATTGTCAAACCCGAAGATATTACCAATGTTGGTATAGACAGATTGAGCGAGTTGGAGTTAAACTATGCCCGAGAAAAAGGACTAAAAATTAAGTTGGTGGCTTATGCCGAAAAAACAAATGAGGGAAAAATAAAGGCATTTGTTCTTCCAAAATTTATACCGAATACGGATAAACTTTATTCAGTAGATGATGTGTATAATGGTGTAAAGATAAAATCTTATTTTAGCGATACTCAATTTTTTGTAGGCAAAGGGGCAGGGGCTTACCCTACGGCTTCGGCAGTGCTATCTGATATTTCTGCGTTAAGTTACGATTACCGATATGAGTATAAAAAGCTGAATCATAAAGATGAATTGGCTCAAGAAAAGGAAATCTATCTAAAACTGTTATTACGTTATAGGGTAGAACATGGAGCAAACTTCAAAAAATACTTTGAACATATTGAGGAGTCTTATTCTAACCAAAATTCCGGATATATTGTTGGTATTATCTCTTTGGAAAGTTTAAAATCAATTTTAGAAGACTCTGGAGCAGAAACTTCTGTTATCCTTTTTGACCCAGTAAATTTTGACAATACGGTTGCGGAAAATATTGTAGAAACCAACAAAAATATTGAAAAGGAACTCATCAATATTTAATTCAATACTTCAAGCGTAAAATCTTAGAAAACTCTTAATTTTGGAAAGATGTTACTTTTTGCTCCTTGTGCTTAGAAAAAAAATGACCATCAAAAGTTTTTCTTTTACGATTCTTTTTAATTTTCTATAAACTTTATATCGGAATGAATACTAAAAAACAATTAAAACAACTACTACAACAGCGGATATTAATTTTAGATGGTGCCATGGGTACCATGATTCAAAGGTATAAGCTTACGGAAGAGGATTATAGAGGAGAACGATTTAAAGAATGGCCTCATCTCCTGAAAGGCAACAATGATTTATTATCCATCACACAACCTCAAATTATCCAAGAGATTCACACAAAATATTTGGAGGCAGGTTCTGATATTATTGAAACCAATACTTTTTCAGGTACTACTATCGCCATGGCAGATTATCACATGGAAGATTTTGTGTATGAATTGAATTTTCAATCTGCAAAAATTGCCCGTAAGGTTTGTGATGAATATACTTTAAGAAATCCGAATAAACCAAGGTTTGTAGCAGGTGCTATTGGCCCAACCAATAAAACGGCATCCCTTTCGCCAGATGTAAATGATCCTGGTTTTAGGGCCATCACCTTTGAAGATTTAAAGAAAGCATACAAACAACAAGCGGAAGCTTTGTTGGATGGAGGATCTGATATTTTATTGGTAGAAACTATTTTTGACACCTTGAATGCCAAGGCAGCCTTATTTGCAATTGATGAAATTCAACAAGAACGAAACATTGAAATACCAATAATGGTAAGTGGCACTATTACAGATGCATCCGGAAGGACTCTTTCAGGGCAAACCGCAGAAGCATTTTTGATTTCAGTATCACATTTGGATATTTTAAGCGTTGGTTTTAACTGTGCATTAGGTGCCAAACAATTGATTCCTCATTTAGAAGCTATTGCTCATAACACTCCATTCTTTACTTCTGCATATCCTAATGCAGGACTGCCTAATGCTTTTGGACAGTATGATGAAACGCCGGAAATCATGTTGGGACAAGTAAAAGAATTTATCGATAAAGATTTAATCAATATTTTAGGAGGATGTTGTGGCACTACACCTGAACATATTAAAGCCTTTGCCGATTTTGTGGATTCGACAAAATACACACCTCGAAATCCACAACAGGATAAGGTTTCAGGGGAGAGGCCACTTAAGTTATCAGGATTAGAACCATTAGTTATTTCTTCAATCTCTAATTTTATTAATGTTGGAGAACGTACAAATGTTGCCGGGTCTAAAAAATTTCTCCGACTCATTAAAGAAGAAAAGTTTAGTGAAGCTTTAGACATTGCAAGAGACCAAGTGGAAGGAGGTGCACAAGTGCTGGATGTCAATATGGATGACGGACTTTTGGATGGCAAAAAAGCAATGACTACTTTCTTAAATTTGATAGCTTCCGAGCCCGATATTGCTAAGATTCCAATCATGATTGATTCTTCTAAATGGGAAATTTTAGAAGCAGGTTTACAAGTGGTGCAAGGGAAATGTATTGTCAATTCTATTTCGTTAAAAGAAGGAGCCGAAAGGTTTTTAGAAGAAGCAAAACTTATCAAAAGATATGGTGCAGCTGTAATTGTGATGGCTTTTGATGAAGTTGGACAGGCTGATAATTATCCAAGGAGATTAGAGATATGTAAGCGTTCTTATGACCTGTTGGTCAATAAAGTAAATTTTCCACCTGAGGATATTATTTTTGATTTAAATATTTTTCCGGTAGCTACCGGATTAGAAGAACATAGAAAAAATGCTTTGGATTTTATTCAAGCAACAAAATGGGTACGAGAAAATTTGCCTTATGTTTCCATAAGTGGGGGAGTGTCCAATGTTTCATTTTCTTTTAGGGGAAATGACACAGTGAGAGAAGCCATGCATTCTGTTTTTCTATATCATGCCATCAAAGCCGGTATGAATATGGGCATAGTAAATCCATCTTTGCTTACTGTTTATGATGACATTCCAAAAAATTTATTGGAATTGGTAGAGGATGTGATGTTAGATTTAAGAGATGATGCTACTGAAAGGCTATTAGAATATTCTGAAAATGTAAAATCGGTCAAAAAAGAAAAGATTGAAGACTTAGCTTGGCGTGCAGAAGATGTACAAAGTAAAATTACTCATGCTCTGGTAAAAGGTATCGATAAGTTTATAGTAGAAGATGTGGAAGAAGCAAGATTGTTGTCCACAAGGCCTTTGGATGTGATTGAAATTTATTTGATGAATGGAATGAGTGTGGTAGGCGATTTGTTTGGTAGCGGAAAAATGTTTTTACCTCAAGTGGTGAAATCGGCTAGGGTAATGAAAAAGGCAGTGGCATATCTGCAACCCTTTATTGAAGAGGAAAAAGACGAGTCAAAACCGGCGGCAGGAAAGATTGTTATGGCAACCGTAAAAGGTGATGTGCATGATATAGGCAAAAATATTGTTTCGGTTGTTTTGGCATGTAACAATTATGAAATTGTTGATTTGGGTGTCATGGTACCCTCCGAAAAAATTATCCAAACAGCAATAGATGAAAAAGCTGATGCTATTGGGTTAAGTGGATTGATTACACCAAGTTTGGATGAAATGGTATATTTGGCTGCCGAATTGGAAAGATTAAATTTAAGTATTCCGCTTTTAATTGGTGGAGCTACCACTTCAAAAGCCCATACCACCGTAAAAATAGATCCGGTATATTCCAAAACGGTGGTTCATGTTAACGATGCATCTCGTGCTGTTGGTGTGGTTTCTAATTTGATTAATCCTGAAAAATCGAAAGCCTATAAAGCGGAAATAAAAAAAGATAATGAGACTTTTAGACAGCAGTTTTTGAATCGAAGAGGAGTAAAAGAATATATTTCTTTAGAATTGGCAAGAGAAAATAAATTGAAGATTGACTTTCAACAAGACAAAATTTGTTCACCTAAAAAATTGGGCGTTACAGTAATTGAAAACCAAGATTTAGAAAAATTGCTAAGCTTTTTTGACTGGTCGCCATTTTTCAGAAGTTGGGATTTGCATGGTAAATTTCCGGAAATTTTGGAAGATGAAATTGTAGGCAAGCAAGCCAATGAGCTGTATCAAGATGCTCAATTACTTTTAAAAGATATTATAGAAAATAAGCGATTTACTGCAAAAGCAATTTTTGGTTTGTTTGCTGCCAATTCGGTAAATGATGATTTGTTTGTGAAAGATGAACAAGGGAATAAACTGGCAAAATTTATCACCTTACGGCAACAACAAAAAAGAGCTAAAGGTAATCCTTATCTTGCTTTGGCTGATTTTATTGCTCCGGAAAGTTCGGGTATCAAAGACTATATGGGTTGCTTTTGTGTAAGTGCCGGCTTTGGCACAGAAGAGCTTGCAGCACATTACAGACAACAACATGATGACTATAATGCAATAATGACACAAGCTTTGGCAGACCGCTTTGCAGAAGCATTTGCAGAGTATTTGCACCATCAAGTGAGAACAAATTATTGGGGCTATGCAGCCGACGAACATCTAACTAACGAAGACTTAATTAAAGAAAGTTATCAAGGTATCCGTCCGGCTCCCGGCTATCCGGCTTGTCCGGATCATTTGGATAAAATAACTATTTGGGACTTGCTACAAGTAAAGGAAAGAATTGGCGTAGAGTTGACTGAAGGTTTAGCAATGTGGCCAGCTGCAAGTGTAAGCGGCTACTACTTTGCCCATCCAAAAGCTAAATATTTTGGTTTGGGAAAAATAAAGGAAGATCAACTTTTAGATTATTGTGAACGAAGAGGGAAATCGGTGATAGAAATCAAAAAATGGTTTAATGCAATTATAGCTGAATAAAAATAGTAAAGATGAAAGTAACAGAACATATTGAGCAAGCAAAAGGAAAAACAGTTTTTTCCGTTGAGATTGTTCCGCCTACAAAAGGCACAGGAATAGAGGATTTGTATAAAAATATTAATCCATTAATGGAATTTAAACCGGCATTTATCGACGTTACTACTTCCAGAGAAGAATTTGTTTTTATCGACAGGGGTAATAATTTGGTAGAAAGAAAAATCACAAGAATGCGTCCGGGAACCTTGGGGATTTGTGCTGCTATTCAGCTGAAATACAATACAGACACGGTTCCTCATGTGCTTTGTGGTGGATTTACTAAAGAAGAAACGGAATATTTATTGATTGATTGTCTGTACTTGGGGATAGATAATGTTATGGCATTGCGTGGTGATGCAATGAAAGGTCAGCATCATTTTCAGGCGACTCAGGGAGGTCATGTTTATGCTAACGATTTAGTCCAGCATATAAATGATTTATGCGATGGGAAATATCTAAGTGGAGAAGTTACAAAACCTTATGAAAATAGGTTCTGCATTGGTGTTGCCGGTTATCCTGAAAAACATATTGAAGCGCCATCCATGCAATATGATTTGCAAAAGTTGAAAAGAAAAGTGGATGCCGGTGCTCACTATATTGTAACCCAAATGTTTTTTGACAACCAAAAATTTTTCAAATTTGTGGAGGACGCAAGAGCCATTGGAATTGATGTTCCTATAATTCCGGGCATTAAACCTTTGACTACTATGAAGCATTTAAGCATGCTGCCAAAAACGTTTAAAATTGACCTACCTGAATCTTTAGTTAAAGAAGTGAGCAAAGCCGATACCAATCAGAATGTACGCCAAATAGGTATAGAATGGGCAATACAGCAATGCAAAGAATTGAAAGCTTCTGGAGTTCCATTATTACATTTTTATTCAATGGGCAAAAGCGAGACTATCTGTAAGGTAGCAAAAGAAGTTTTTTAGATAAAATAAAAAAATTATGATTTTCTGTTTTTGTTATTTGATAATATAGTTTAACTTATTATTGTTTTGGTGAGTATTTTCCACAGAATATCTTTAGTCAAAAATCCGTTTCAAAGGTTTTTAAGTGTATAAAAATGTATCCTTTGCTTGCCATTATTTTAACAGCAAGCTCAATATATTTTACTTTACTTTTGTATTTTTAAAGAGAAAATGAATAATATCTTATTTATAGACACAGCTTTTGCACATACCCAAGTTTTCATTGCTAATGAAAAAGGCGTACTGAGTCAATTAATTAATGAAAATACAAATGAACAATCCTTAACACTAAATACCTTAATTCAAGATTGCTTAAATAATTCAAATTTGACTTTAAAGGATATCAATGCAATCGCTGTTGATGCCGGTCCCGGAAGCTATACCGGGTTAAGAGTAGGGTTGGGCGTTGCCAAAGGAATTTGTTTTAGCTTAGATATTCCAATAATGCTTTTCAATAAATTAGAATTATTGGCTTATCCTTATCAGCAGATTTTATTAGTGTTAAAAGCTCGTAATGGGGAAGGTTTTGCAATTGTTAAACAATATGATGAAAATATTATGGAAGCACAACATATTTTTTATGATAATTTTGATTGGATGTCCTACCATAACATCCCAATACTAACCGATGATGAAAGCTTATCAGACCAAGACCTAAATATTAAAGCTTTGGAATCACATATTTTAGAGGCTACATCTTGGAACCAACAAGCTCAAGAAAGGCTTAAAGCAAAGCAATTTGATGATATTGCCTATAGTAACCCTTTTTATCTAAAAAGTGCATACACCACTACTCCTAAAAATCGAATTTAATGAAAATGAATAATATTAAATCAAAAAAAGTATCAGAATCTTTTACAGTGATGAGCGAAATCGTTTTACCAAATGATACCAATACGCTACAAAACTTAATGGGAGGAAAACTGATGCATTGGATGGATATTACCGCTGCCATAGTGGCCCAAAAGCACTGCAATAAGCCTTGTGTTACAGTATCTGTGGATCATGTACATTTTCATAATCCTATTCAATTAGGCAATATTGTTACCATTGAAGGTAAGGTTACCCGTACCTTCAATTCTTCATTGGAAATATACCTTTCTGTATATGCAGAAAATCCAATTCAAAATGAAAAATATCTTTCCAATGAGGCTTTTTTTAATTTTGTAGCATTAGATAGTTTAGGCAAGCCAAGCCAAGCTCCCGATATTATACCGGAAACAGAGGAAGAAAAGATAATGTTTGAAGATGCTTACAGACGTCGGCAATTAAGATTATTGCTAGCCGGTAAGCTAAAATATGAAGACGAAATAAAATTAAAAGACTTATTGTTTCCTCATTCAAAATAATGATACATCTATGAAGTTAATAGCCCTTGTTGCTGCGAGTGAGAATAATGTAATTGGTGTTGACAATCAAATGCCTTGGCACCTTCCGGATGATTTTAAATTTTTTAAAAAAACAACTATCGGTTATCCAATTATTATGGGTAAAAACACTTGGTTGTCAATAGGTAGCAAGCCCTTACCTAAACGTTTAAATATTATTATCAGCTCCAGTTTGAAAATTGAAGAAACAGAATATGTAAAAAAATACAATACTTTAGAAGAATGTTTTGTATCTTTGAAAATTAATTTTCCCGAATTAGAAAAAGCTTTTATAATTGGAGGAGGGAAAATTTTTGATGCCACAATGGGTATTATACAGGAAATATTATTAACCAGAGTCCATTGTTTTATAGAGAAAGGAACGGTGTTCTTTCCCGAATTTTCTAAAGATGTTTGGGAATTAGTCGCTACACAAAAACATGACCAAGATGAAAAACACCAATACCCTTTTACCTTTGAGCACTGGATGAAAAAAAACTAAAACGATGAAAATCTTAAACCGTCTTTTCAAATCTAAAGGGAGGCATGGCACTCATTCTCCTTTTGCTTATGGTTTCATTGAGCAAGTGCTAAGAGAACCTACCGGTATTAAATATCCTGATAGTATTAATAATTTAATAGAAGAAAGAAGGTTAGGTAAAACTTTTTTCAGGCTTATCCAATATTTAGATGCAGGAAGCTTATATTTGGATGAGCATATAGCAAGTAAGTATGGGTGGCTACGGGAACTTGGTCCATCCTCAACTATCTCACCTATGGGTTCTATTTCACAAGAAGGTCTTATCTTGGTAGATGTCCAAGGTATAGAAACTTACCTCAATATGTTTTCTGATACTGAGTTGAAAAAGATATCGTTTTTGGTGCTGCATATTAGTAATAAAAATTCCTATTTCTTAGAGCCTTTTTATGAAAATCCAAATTTTAATTGCACCATCAAAACATGGGATTTTTCCTTGTTTTTATATAAAGAAGCATTTAAGCGAAAGCAACATTTTAATCTAAGGTAAATCCTTGCTCGTATTGCTGTCCGAAAGATTCTTTGTAATAGGTTTTTCTTGATTTTCTACCCAAAATAAGAGGATTACAGCCAGATAGAATAATGCACCTATTTTATAAGTTTGCAGTAACTCGGAGAAAAGATTATTGATAAAGAATGCGGCTATCACCATAGCAGCTATTAAAACCATTCTTTTATTAAAAATATCTTTTTTGCTATGGTAGAGGCGTTGGGCATAATTAAATAATGCCCAAATAAATATGCCATATAATATCATTGCCGGCCATCCTTGTTCTACCAGCATAAAAAGAAAATAGTTATGTGTAGTGGACTTCTCTTCGTTGCGGCTAACATAAGTTCTAAACATTTGTACCGCATTGGGTTTGTAGTAATAATAAAAATTATTAGGCCCAACACCCGTAAATGGTCTTTCTTTACTCATTCTTACTGCAGCTATCCATCTGTAAAAGCGTTCAGCTGAAGACATGTCTCCTCCTGCAAAAGTTGCTTTTATCAAATCGTCAAAAGTGTGCCTGGTATAGGTTTGTTCAAAATTTGGTCTAAATTTCTTGTAGGTATCATTTTGGATAAGATAGGTAGATATACTTATTGAAACAGCAAAAAAAGCTACCATTAATAAATTTACCAATCTATATTTTATGGTAATTAAAATTACAAAAGAAAAAATAACCGCTAGAATGGCAGCTCTTGCAAATGTGAGATAAGTTGAAATTAAAAAGAAAATGAAAACTAAAATTAATGTCATCCTCAGCCATTTCTTTTCTTTGGAAACTTGCCTCCAAATGATATAAGGTATGGGCGTAAGCATTGCCAAAACCGTACCATGATCCACATGGTTATAGAAAAAAGGTTTTACTGAAATATTAGTATAAGAAAAATTAAATCCTTTTAAATAGTTTCTGATAAAAACATAAATGGATAATATTACAAAGGAAATAAGCAGAATTTTTGCAATGATTATCCAATCTTTTTTCTTTTTTAAAACAATCATTGGAAACAATAAAAAAGCACCTAACTGAATAATATTTACCACTAAATATTTAAAGGAAAGGAAAGGAATTTCAGAAAAAACAACCGATATAACCAGCCAAAAAAACTGAAGAAATAAAATTAATGTAATAGGGTGGCTGTAAAAATTTTCATAAATTAATTTTCGGTTATAAAGGATTAATGCCAATGCCAATAAACAAGAAACAATACTTAATGGCATCAGTGGCAAATAATAATAACCTGAACCAATATTTGCAACTGCTGTAAAAGGGATGGCCAAAACAAAAAGCCAATAATAGGATTTGAAATTAACGATTAACCAAAAAATAAAAATAAAAGCAAATGGGGCCAATAATACCAAAAATATATCAGTATATACAAAAACAGCTATTGAACTTAATAAAACGATTAAGGCTATCCAATTCCAATAGCCTTTAAGTAAACCGTTATGCTGTATATATTGTTGCAATTTTATTTTCTTTATAGCACAAAATTAATCATCAAGCTTCTTCCAAGCTCTCCCGATGATAACCCAAAAACAACCAAATATAAATGCTGTTACTCCAGAAGCGAGGATAACTATCCAAGCAGCAAGGTTTGATGGTAAAGTAGGTAGATAAGGTCCGCCAACTTTGTAAAAAGCATGAATTTTTTCTTTGTTTAAGTAGTTATTGTATTGGTTTTTTAAACTTTCTAAGGAAGCCTGCTCTTGATCTAAACGGTCTTTAATGGTAACTAAAGTTTTCAATTGCTCCACTCCATTCGCATTGGATTCGGACAAGGCAATATTTTGATTTACAACTGTGGTACCTCTTGTTGGTGTCAATACGTTGTACAACTGGAAATCTTTGCGGGTTTGAGCTATCTTTTCATTGATTTGTGCAATGGAATCCTGGTTGTTTTTGATTTGAAAATTGATTTGATTTATGGCATCTTTATTGAAGTCATTGAAATAATTGGTGTACATCTCTTCTGCTTTGTACAGTCCGGCAGAGATGGCCTTAAAGGCTAACTCCGGATTTTCATCAGTAAATTTAACCTCTATATCTGAATTGTCAGTACGTTTTATTTTTAAACTGCTTTGGATGGACTTAAAAACTTTGTCTTCACTAATGTTTTTTACCTTCGCATAATTAGTTTCTTCAGCGATAAAGCCCACAACATCACTGTTTCCCAATACGGTTAAAGCTTTATCTATTTCATTTTCTCTTGCAAATACCTCTTTAGAATAATAATTATTATCTTCCTGTATTTGAGTGCGGTCAAAATACATGGAACTTTTCAAGATTATTTTTGTGTCAGAAGTGTATTGCTTAGGTCTGATAAATACAAAAATGACAGCTGCTATCAATCCCAATAAAGTGAAAATGACAATAGTCTTTCGTTTTTGTTTTAAAACTTTCAGGATATCAAATAGATCAAAACTAAAGTTTTCCATTTTGTGATTTTTTGTTAATATTTGCAAATTCTTGGTTGGATTTAAATACTTTCTCCGGCCTTCATTTTTTCAGCATTCTCGGCAGTCTGCAAGGCTGTAAGCATATCTTCAACGTCTCCATTCATAAATTCGTCTAAACTGTAAATGGTCATGTTGATTCTATGATCGGTAATCCTACCTTGAGGGTAGTTATAGGTTCTTATTTTGGCAGAGCGGTCTCCGGTTGTTACAATACTCTTTCTTCGTGATGCAATTTCCTCTTCGTGCTTGCGTACTTCCTCCTCATACAATTTGGTTCGCATCATTTGCATTGCCTTTTCACGGTTTCCTAACTGGGTTCTTTCAGTTTGGCAAATAACTACAGTTCCGGTCGGGATGTGAGTAAGCATTACCTTGGTTTCTACCTTGTTTACATTCTGACCACCGGCACCACCACTTCTGGATGTTTCCATTTTCACATCTGCATCTCGGAGTTCAAAATCTATTTCTTCAGCTTCAGGCATCACTTGAACAGTAGCTGCCGATGTGTGAACCCTTCCGCTAGCTTCTGTTGCCGGTACCCTTTGAACACGGTGTACACCACTTTCAAATTTTAGAGTTCCATATACATCATCACCAATTACTTCTAATTCAATATCCTTATAGCCACCAACTGTACCTTCAGCTTCATAAACCAAATTGGTTTTCCAGCCTTTCTTTTCGAAAAATTTAAGGTACATTCTTAATAAGTCGCCTGCAAATATACTGGCTTCATCACCACCGGTACCGGCACGAATTTCCAATACTGCATTTTTTTCATCAATAGGGTCTTTAGGTATTAATAATTGGCGAATTTCTTCTTCTAAACGATCTTTTTCTTCCTCTTGAATTAATAATTCTTCTTTTGCCATTTCTTTCAGTTCCGGATCGTTTTCTGTCTCTAATACTTCCTTGCCGAAATCTATGCCATCTAACACCTTTCTATATGATTTATAGGTGTTTACCAAAGGTTCCAATTTCTTGTATTCTTTAGATAATTGCATAAATTTTTTATTGTCACTCACCACTTCTGGATTGGTAAGGGCAACGCCTAAGTCATTAAATTTTGCCTGAATGGCTTCTAATTTCTCTATCATTAATTTAAAAAAACTGGGTCAAAATGGATTCTAATTGAAGAATCGATTCAAGTCAATGGAGTACACAATTCTTGAATGAATTGTGCACAGCCTGCGAAAGTACAATTTTAATTTGATTTTTTGTCGGCTTTCTTTTGAATAAATTATCGGATTATTTTATTTTTAAAAAAAAAAACAACCCGATACTTAAACTGAACTATTGATTTTTGTTAATATTAAAGAATTACATTTATCATTTTCCCTTTTACAAAGATAATTTTCTTTGGAGTTTTACCCTCCAACCATTTTTGAACAATCTCATTTTCCAAAACTACAGGTTCTATTTCAGCAGCTTCGGCAGTTAGAGAAAAAGTAATATTGGTTCGGTGTTTTCCATTGATGGCAACAGGATAAACCTTTTCTGTTTCACCAATATATTGCTCTTCAAAAATAGGGAATACCGAATCGTTAATGGAGTCGCTATTTCCTAATTGATGCCATAGTTCTTCTGCAATATGTGGTGCAAAAGGATTGATAAGTTGAACCACCTGAGATAAGATAGAATGTTTATGGCATTTCAAATTTGTCAGCTCATTAGTTAATATCATAAATTGGGCCACAGAGGTATTGAAAGAAAACTTTTCAATATCTTCTGTGATTTTCTTGATGGACTGATGTAAAATTTTTAATTCTGCTTTTGTGGGTTCTTCATTTGTAATCAAAGATTGTTCAGTAATTTCATCGAAGAATAAACGCCAAAGTTTTTTCAAAAATCTATGTACACCCTCAATGCCTTTGGTATCCCAAGGTTTGCTCATCTCAATAGGACCTAAGAACATTTCATACATTCTAAAGGTATCTGCTCCATATTCTTTGACGATGATGTCCGGGTTTACGACATTGTATTTGGATTTTGACATCTTTTCTGTCTCAACACCACAAATAAATTTGCCTTCCTCTAAAGTAAAGTTAGCTTTTTCAAATTCTGGTCTCCACTTTCTAAATGCTTCTATATTTAATACTGTTCCATCCACTAAATTGACATCTACATGAATTGCGTCTGTTTCAAATTGATTAATTAATCCGGCAGATACAAATTCGTTACGGTTTTCTTTTTTCCTATATACAAATCGGGAGCTCCCTTGAATCATACCTTGATTTAATAAGCGTTTAAAAGGCTCTTGAAAGTAGAGGTATCCAAGATCAAACAGCACCTTAGTCCAAAAACGGCTATAGAGCAAATGACCTACGGCATGCTCTGTGCCACCAACATACAAATCTACAGCCTGCCAATATTTACAGGCTTCTTCTGCTACAAAATGCTCGTTATCTTCTGGACTCATATACCTTAAAAAGTACCAAGAAGAACCGGCATAACCCGGCATGGTATTGGTTTCTCTTAATAATATTTCTCCATCTGCATTTTGAATATTTACAAAATCTGCAATATTGGCCAATGGACCTTGACCATTAGGACCGGGACCGTAATGTTCCACATGAGGCAAAAGGACAGGGAGACTTTGGTCTGATTCTTTTAAATTAATTTGTTTTTCATCAAGAGTGTAGGGGATATTGTTTTTGTAAACGATAGGGAAAGGCTCGCCCCAATATCTCTGACGACTAAATCCTGCATCTCTAAATTTATAATTAATCTTAGCCTTGCCTATTCCTTTTTCTTCAATGGCCTTTAACATTAATGAGGTAGCCTCTTTAATGGACTTACCGGTGATAAACTCACTATTTTCAATAATGCCATCTTTTGAAGAATAGGCCGACTCCCCATTAAATTGATTGCCAAAAATATTGGTGATTTCAATATTGAAATGTTTAGCAAAAGCAAAATCTCTATCATCTCCTGATGGAACCGCCATTATGGCTCCTGTTCCATAACCTGAAAGTACATATTCTGAAATCCATACAGGTATTTGCTTTCCTGAAAATGGATGGATGGCAAAAGCACCGGTAAAGCAACCTGATATTTTCTTTTCTGCCATTCTTTCCCTTTCTGATCTACTCTTTACATATTGTATGTATTTTTGGACTTCTGCTAATTGCTCCTGACTACAGATAGATTCGATATAATCCAATTCTGGAGCCAATACCATAAAGTCCACACCGAAAATAGTATCTGGCCGGGTGGTGAAAACTTCAATCTTTCTGTCAGAGTCTTTTAATTGAAAAGATACGGATGCCCCTTCGCTTCTGCCTATCCAGTTGCGTTGCATCTCTTTCATGGCATCTGTCCAATCTAAGTCATTTAAAGATTCTAAAAGTCTATCGGCATAGTCTGTAATTCTTAAAAACCATTGACTTAGTTTCTTTTTCTCTACTGGGAAGCCACCTCTTTCTGATACGCCATTAACTACTTCGTCATTTGCCAAAACGGTATTTAATGCCTCACACCACCATACTTCTGCCTCGTCCAAATAGGCAAGACGGTATTGCATGAGTATATTTCTTTGATGAGCCTCGTCAAAACTCTTCCATTCTGTTGCACTAAAAGGGGATACTTTATCCTTTAATAAGGCAGCATTTCCTTGCTTTTCAAAGATTGCAATTAAAGTGGCAATTGGCACAGCTTTGTTAGAATCGGGATTAAGCCAGCTATGAAACAATTTGGAAAAAATCCATTGTGTCCATTTATAATATTTAGGGTCACAAGTACGCACTTCTCTACTCCAGTCGTAGTTAAATCCGATATTATCCAGTTGTTCTTTATATCTTTTTATATTAATCTCTGTTGTTACAGCCGGATGCTGACCGGTCTCTAAGGCATATTGTTCTGCCGGGAGACCAAAAGCATCAAAACCCATAGGATGTAATACATTAAAGCCTTTCATTCTTTTGTATCTGGAATAAATATCGGTGGCAATATATCCTAAAGGATGCCCTACATGCAATCCGGCACCACTTGGATAAGGAAACATATCCAAGACATAATATTTTGGTTTTTCAAAAGTGTTTTCTACTTTATAAGTATTGTTTTCTTTCCAATATGTATTCCATTTTTGTTCTATGGCATTAAAATCGTATTTCATCTTATTTATTAGAATGGTTAAACTTGTAATATTTTACAAATAAAAGATTGCAAAGTTATGAAAAGCAATTCTACTATAAAAATCAATATTTTGATCATTAGTTGTAATGGTTAATCCAGAATTCTGGAGAAAAAATATAAAAATTTGGGCTTAATAGACATTTTTTAGGCTCAAATTCTCTGTAAAGCTTATAATCATTAGC